>JABFXY010000022.1 GCA_013361525.1 Polyangiaceae bacterium
TCGCTGCCGGAATTCTTTTAGTATCTGAAGCACGAACCGGAAGGTTCCACGAGGCTCGAAGCCGGGCGCATTGCGCTGCTTCGGGCCGTTCGTGTTTTGTTTCGCTGATTGGCCTGCACGGCGGAGTCCGCTCTGGAGCTGCCTACCGATCGCCCCGGCGTGGACGGCTGGTCAGGCTCGGGGGACGATCTCCGTCGTGGCGGAGATGAGCGTCGCGATGCGGGAGCGGTGGTTCCAGTCTGGGCTTCCCGAGGTGGAGGGCCGTGGGCTGCGTCTTCGGTCGCTGGGGCGCGAGGACGCCGAGGACGTGTATCGCCTCTATTGCGATCGCGAAGCCGTGCGCTTCGGGTACGCGCCTCGAATGGTCGAGCTCTCCGACGCCGTCGCGGTGATCGACGAGACGCGCAGGCTCGCTGCCGAGAAGACGATTTTTCATTGGGGCGTCGCGTCGGCGGAGACGGGCCGGATCATCGGGCACGCGACGCTGTTCCACGTGGACTGGCGGCACAGGCGCGGGGAGATCGGTTATTCCGTCCTGCGCGACCTCTGGGGGCAGGGCGTCGGCACCCGGGTGGTGCGCACGCTGCTCGAGTTTTCATTCGGGTCGCTCGATCTCCGGAGGATGGAGGCGGACGTCGATCCGCGGAACGTGGCTTCGCTGAGGCTCCTCGAGAAGGTGGGTTTCCGTCGGGAGGGCCTCTTCCGCGAGCGCTGGGAGATCGACGGTGAGCTCCAGGATGGGGTGGCTCTCGCGCTGCTGCGCTCGGAGTGGGGCGGAGCGGCGTAGCCGCGCGATCGCGGGCGGCCGGGTAAGCTTGGGCCCGTATGAAAAGATTCGTCATCGTGGTGGGGTGTGCGCTTTTGCTCGAGGCTTGCAGCAGCGCGACGCCGGAGCCCGAGCGCGATCGCACGGAAACGTTGCCCGAACAGACGCACGGCGGGCACCACCACCATCACGGCGGCGGAATGCCGCTTCGATTCGACAAGGCCGAGGAGTGGACGAAGGTCTTCGACGATCCGGAGCGTGATGCCTGGCAGCGCCCGGCGGAGGTGGTCACGCTGCTCGCGATTTCGCCGGGCATGACGGTCGCCGATCTCGGAGCCGGAACAGGCTATTTCCTGCCTCATTTGTCACGAGCGGTGGGCCCGTCGGGCAAGGCGCTGGGCCTCGACGTGGAGGACGACATGGTTCGCTTCATGACCGAACGCGCCGCGAAAGAGGGGTTTGCGAATGTGGAGGCCAAGAAGGTGCCCTTCGATGCGCCCGGGCTCGCGAGCAGCTCCGTCGATCGGATCCTGATCGTCGATACGTGGCACCACATCGAGTCGCGGCCCGAATATGCGAAGAAACTCGCGGCGGCGCTTCGTCCGGATGGGTTCGTGGCGATCGTCGACTTCACGATGGAGACGGAGAAGGGGCCGCCGAAGAACCATCGCGTCGCGCCGGAGGCCGCGATGAAGGATTTGGAGGCAGGGGGGTTGTCCGTGAAGCTCGCGGAAGAGACGCTCCCGGATCAATACGTGGTGATCGGGAGGCGGACGGGTGGACCTCCGAAGTAACGCACCGTCGGGGCGGGCTCTCGCGATTCGGAAATACCTCGCCGACGCGAGGCCTCGCACGGCTTGGAGCGAGCTCGCGGGCGGGGACGCACCCGAGTCGTGGAGCGATCCGCTCGAAGCCATCGAGGCGGTTCGGCTGTTGAACGCGCTTGGTGCGCCGAGACGGTCACGGCAACTCGCGCTGGTGCGCTACCGCCGAGATCCACGCTCGGCGTGGCTCCGTTACGGTTGGGCGCTCGAGCTTCTCGCGACGCGCGGGCCGTTCTTCGGCTGGCGGTTCCTCGCAAAGGAGCCCGAGGCATACGATGACCCATTTTTGACGGCGCGATTCGCGAATCTCCGCGTTCAGTCGCTGATCGAGCTGTCGGACTTCGATCGCGCGGAGCGATGGATCGAGCGCATCGAGCAGCTCGGCGTCTGGGGCACGGCGGAGATCCGCGCGCAGTGGCTTCGCGCACAGGATCGGCGAGCCGAAGCGCTGGAGCTCGCAACCTCCGCGCTGAAATCCGAGCCGCGTTCGCTCTGGCTCGTCGACGCATGTCTCGACCTCCACCAGGAGCTCGGTCAGGCAGACGCGTCGTTTCGGCTGCTCGAGGAGAAGGAGGCGGAGCTCGATGCCGGCGGCCTTTCGCTGCGTCTCGGGCACGAGCTGCTCCTGCGCGAGGAGCCTGCCGGCGTGGAAGCCGCCGTCGCCCGTGCGGAGGAGCGGCTGCCACTCGCCGAGCCGGAGGTGCAAAAGGGTTTCGCGTGGCTTCGGGGCGAGGCCGCCTACCTCGAGGGCCGAACGGCGGATGCGATCCGGTTCGCACGCGAGAGCGAGGCGAAGGTAGCGGTCGCGCTCGCGGATCTGCTCGAGAAGGAGCCCGCGTCTTCGGGCAGGCGCAAGCGGCTTGCGGTTCCGCATGTCGCACAGCACCGCTCGACCTGCGTCCCGGCGACGTTGACGTCGCTGCTGTCGTTTGCGGGGGTGGACGTGGACCACGTCGGCGTGGCGGATGCGATTTGCTACGACGGCACCGCCCAGCACGTCGAACGCGTGTGGGCGCAGGGTCAAGGCCTCGTTGTCCGTGAGTTCACCCTGGATTGGGACACGGCGGTGCGGCTGATCGATGCCGGCCTCGCTATGTCGCTCGTTCTGACGGGCGCGACACGCGGACACATGGTCGCGGTGGTCGGGTATGACGAGCGGCGGCGCTCCCTGCTCTTGATGGACCCTTCATCGGGACCGCTCGAGGCCGTTTCGCAGTCGCTCTTCGAGTCCATGCGCCCGTACGGTCCGCGCGCGGCGCTCGTATTGCCGAAGGCTCGGGCGCCGGATGCCGACGCTGTCGATCTGCCCGACGCTTCGCTGTACGACGCGCTCCATGCGGTGCACGTCGCGATCGAGCGCGACGATCTCGAAAGCGCCCGCAAAGAACAGGACGCGCTCGTCGCTTCTACGCCCAATCATCGGCTGACCGAGTTCGCCCGGCGCGCGGTCGCGATCCACGAGAAGGATTGGGCTGCCGCCGCGGGGGCGTGCGAGCGGCTGCTCGCCGTTTTCGACAACGATGCGCGTTCGCGCGTTCTGCTGGTGCAATGCCGGCTGGCCCGGCTCGGTCGCGAGGAACGGGTCGCGGCGCTCCGCGAAGCGATCGACAAAGGGGGGCACGACGCTTCGGTCTTTCGGGTGATGCTCGCGACGGAGCTGGCGAATGATGCGCGGGATGCGCTCGAAGCGGAGCGTCTCGCTCTGCGGGCGCTGCGCGAGCGTGGGCCTGACGGCCGCGCGATCATGGTGCTCGGCCGTGTGGCGGCGCATCGAGGTGACGCGGCAGATTCGGCTGAGCTTCACCAGCTCGGCGCCTGCATCGATTGGGCGAGCGAGGATGCCGCGCGTTTGCTGCATGACGCGACCGTGCGCAACGGGCGAGGGGACGCGGCGCTGTCGGTGTTGCGAGCGCGGGCCCGACGCGCACGGACGCGTTCGTGCCTGCCGACGTGCACCTACATCGAGGCGCTCGATGAACGTGGACACACCGGCGCGAGCCTGGCGGAGCTCGACGATTCGTTGCGCGCTCGACCCTCCGACCGCGCGTTGCTCGCATTCGGCGTCCAACGTTATGCGTCCGCAGGGCGCGACCGCCGGGCAGCCGCTTGTATGGATCGCCTCGCGGAGGTCGCGGTCGGACGGTCCCTCGACGACGCGCGCATCGCGAGGCTTCTGCGCAGCGGGCGTATCGAGGAAGCCCGGGACACGGTCGCGCGCCGGTCGCTTGCAGAGCCGGACGACGTGGAGATGCTCGCGCGCTGCGCCTCGATCACCGGACAAGTCGAAAACCGCGCGGCGGCGACAGCGTTTTTGCGGCGCGCGCTCGAACGCGAGCCCGACAATGCCGCGCTCGCGCAGCTCGTCATCGAGTCGGGGGTCGCACCGCGAGAGCGCGTCGACATCGCCGAGCGAGCCTTGCGGCGCGAGCCCGGACACGTGCCGCTGATCCTGAACGCGGCGTTCGGGTACGCGGCGCTCGGTGACACCGATGCGTCGAAAGAGCGCGCGGAGCGCGCGCTTCGTGTCGGCCCTGGTCACCCGATGCCGCTCGGCGCCGTTGGGAGGCTCGCGGCCCGACGCGGAGACCGCGAAGAGGCGGCCCGGCTGTTTCGAGCCGCGCTCGAGAACGACGTGGATCAGGCCGAGGTCATCGGCGAGTACGTCGATTGCGCGGACGAACATCGCGTTTACACCGAGCGGCTCGCGTGGGTATTCGAGCGAGCCTGCGAACGAAGCTCGCGCGGTGCGGGATTCGACGGGTGGTACGACGCCGCGCGCGGACACCTCGCGATCGTCGAGCTTCGCCGAATGGCGAGCGCGGCAGCGGCGCGCCGGCCCGACCTCGCGACGACGCGGATGCTGGAGGTCGAGGCACTCCTCGACGCCCAAGACAAAACCGAGGCTGGCAGGCGGCTCGTCGATGCCGACGCAGCCGTCGAGGAGCAGCGCGCGTTCGGCACGCAGGCGGCGCGCCTCTGGTACCTCGCCGGCGACGGTGAACGGGCGCTGTCGTACTCGCACCGCGCGCTCGCTCGGTTTCCCGAGGTCCAGCCGCTGTTGTTTCACCTCGCGTTGCTCGACGAGCTCGGTCGCCGCCCGTGGGCCGTCCGTCGCGCGCGGGCCGCGCTCGTTCGCCACCCCTGCGAGCCGTTGTTGCTTCTGCACGTGGCCCGGATCGAGGCTGGAATGGGGCGCCGCGACGTTGCGGTGGGACTCTGCGAAAGCGCGATCGCAATCGCTCCACAACATCGGGCAGCGTGGCTTTTGCGCGCCGAGCTCGGCGTCGCCCGCGGGGAGGCCGATGTGCTCGACCGCGTGCACCAATGGACGGAGTCACGCGCCTGGGACGCGACCGCGCAGCTGACCCTCTCTCGGCTCGCGTCGATGCACGACGTGCACGATGTCGCCATCGATGCCGCCAAGAAGGCGACGTCGCTCGCCCCTTGGGACGTGAGCACGCACGAAGCACACGCGCTGGCCTTGTTCGAGGGAAAGCGCACGCAGGATGCGCTCAAGGCGTGCAACGTGCAGCGTCTTTCGGGGCGATCCGCAGCTCGACTCGCGACGCGGCGCGCGCTCATCTTCGCGAACACCGACGACGGTCGCGCGGCGTTCGCGGAGACGACCAAGATCCTGGAGCGGTGGCCGTCGTGTGTCGCTGCGATGCGGCTCCGCATCCATCTGCGTGGGCCGGACGATCCGACGCAGGCGGAGGAGCTGCTCGCGTACGAGTCGTTCGACGACATGGCCCTCATGGCGCTCGGCGAGGAGGACGTGCGCCGGCGGCGATTCGAGCGAGCGCGCAGCTGGTACTTGCGCGTGCTGGAGCGTGATCCGAAACACCGAGACGCGATCGTCGGCGCCGTTCAAGCGAGCAAGAACCTAGACGATCTGGACACCGCCCACCGCTTCATCGAACGCCTCGACGCGATCGATCCCGGCGAGGCCGCTGCGTTTCGCATCTCGTTTGCGCTCGAGCAGGGCCGTATCGAAGCCGCGCTCGAGGTGCTCACCACAATCGTCGCCGGCGATCGCTACGACCCGGACGTCTTCAAGACCGCCATCGACACGTGGCACAACAACGAGGGCCCACCCGTGCTCGTGGCGCACCTCGACGAGCTCGCCGCTTCCCCGGACAGCGCGGAAGCCTTCGTCCAGCGTTGGTCGGAGGTCCGCATGGAGCTCGCCGCGCACGCGACAGCGCCCGACTACGTCGCGGCTATCGCTTCACGAGACGAGGATCGCGGAGCGACCGCCTTCGCAGCCACCGCAAATGGGCTCGCAACAGCCGCAAATGCGTCGATTCTTTGGCTCGCGGTGCGATTTCGAGCGCTCCTGCGCGCGCGCACGCGAGCAGCGGTCGCCGTGAGCTCGGCCTACGCGATCCGCGGGCATCTTTGGTGTGCCGTCGCGTGGTCGACGCGCTGGGTACGACGGCCCGATGTCGCGCCGTGGATGCTATTGCACGTCGCCTCGTGCTGGGACGCGCTCGGGTGCCATGACCGGGCCGCGGCGACGCGTCGAAAGGCGCGGTCGCTCGCGCCCGATCGAACGACCCCGGATCACACGGTATGGCTCGCGCTCCACGAAGGGTGCCGCGGCGCGCGCGGGGAGGCGGAGCGATTGCTGACCGAAGCCGACGCGCCGGTCACCGACGGCGGCAAGCTCGCGTTGAGGCTCACGCAGATCCTCCTCGAAACGGCAGGACCGGGCGGGCCTTCGGTCGCCGCCTCGCTCGAGCAAATGAGCACCATCGCACGGAGTCTCGTCGAGCGCGGCGAGCTTACGCGGTCTCTGCACCTGACCATTCAGCGAACCGGGCGGGCACTCCGGCGCATCCGTACGCGGCCATGGCCTCCTCTCGTGCGGTTGGAGGAGGGCTGGTACTGGCTCCGCGCAGGCAATCTACGCCGCGTCGTCAGTACGCTTTTGATCATTGGCGTCGTCTTCGGATCTTTGGTGGCTTGGGGGCTGCTCGCTGAGGTCGATTCGAAGCCTCGGCGGCATTGAGCATTGCGGCCACACGGTGTCGATGTCTCGACACCCGCGTGGCTCCTTCGTTGCTAGTCGGCATGACCATGAGGCCGAGCCTTTACACATTGGGTGTGCTCCTCACGTCGGTTGCGACAGCTTGCTCGGAAGAGACTCGGCCGGACGAGCCGGAGACGCACACACAGGTGCCGCCACGACCGGAAGGAGCCGAAGCCGGCGATGGGTCGGGGACGATGTTTGCCGTCACGAAATATTTCATCGGGAGCACCACCCGTGACGGCGTCGCATCGATCGATGCGTGGCAGGCTTACGGCTACGACCGTGACGACGCGATTACCAAAGACCATTTCGAGGGGCATTGCGCTGTGTTCGGCGCAGCAAGCCCGCCTGAGGTGTTCGAGGATGGCCCAGGCGGGATCGACAACGGGTTTGGGCACCACATCGTGCCGATCTTTTCGTTTCTTTCCGGCGGTGGGTTTGGCGACGACCCAGACCCCGAGCCTCAGAACGAAACAAACGCGAAGCTCGGGGCGGGGACGTCCGCGCTCGTCTTCTATTTGAGAGATCTCGGCCCGGCGGAGCGTTACGACCCGATTGACGCATTCGTTTACGAGGGAACGGGGGCGGTCGATGGCGAATGGTTGCTTCGCGCCGAATCGGTTGCGAACCCCAGCGCGGCGACGCTCGACGAAGTTCTCGTTAGTGGGCTAACGCACTTCGCGAAGTCCTATGTGAACGACGGCGTATGGGTAGGGCTCGAGGAGCCCGGCGAGGATCGGGTCCTCACCGTGACGTGGACCATCGCGGGGGCGCCGCTCGAGCTCCGGATCCACCACGCGGTCGTGGTGATGGAGCTGCCTCGCACCGAGGGGGATGCGGCGACCGGCACGGTATCCGGCATTGTCGATGCGGAAGAGCTCCGTGAGGACATGCGATCGTTCGTTGTCGAGGTCTTCGACGAAGACCTCTGCACAGGAAGCGCGGTGGACAGCTTGCTCAATCAAGTTCGGCAGCAGGCCGACATCATGCGCGACGGAATTCAAGATCCCGATCAAGTCTGCGACGGGCTGTCGATTGGCTTCGGATTCGAGGCAAGGCCGGCCGTCGTGCGTGGGGTTGCGGAGCCTGCCGCTCCGCCGCCCGACCTCTGCGCGCCGATGCCCTGACGTTTCAGAGCAATGGCACCTTCCACGTAGCAAAGGTCGCCGACGTGTCTGTCCCCGCGGCCTGATTGATGCGGTCGCGGACGAAGGTCCAGGTGACGGCGTCGTCGTTCGGTTCGTACGGGACCTCACCGCCGATCGTCGCGTCCATGTCCTCGAAGAACGATTGCCACAGCGGCCAGTCGTAGGCAGCGGTGAATTCCATCAAGAAGCACAGCTGGAGGAAAGGGTCGTCGCGGAGCATGGGATAGGCGCCGCTCTGCAAGTACGCCTCTTTGTCATTGCAATAGCTGTCGACGTTCGGGTGGGTGCGACCGAGCTTGTCGAGGGTGTAGAGCGTAAACAGGTTCGGCCACGATTCGAGATTGAGGATCATGTAGGACCATGTTCCATTCGACATCGTGAACGAGTGCCCGAATTCGTGGGCGAAGCCCCATATGTCGGTCGCCGGGTCGGACGCATTGAGGATCCGCTGTGTGGGCTCGCCGCTCATGAGCGACGGGTCACAGCGAACGGGATTTCCGGCCAGCATGTAGCCGAGCGCGACGACGTCGGGGTCGGGGAAGAGGCGGATTCGCTGTGCGCGATAGGGCACATTCGGGCGGATCTCCGAGTGGGCGTCGTAAATGCGATCCAGGACGTCGATCGACGGGGACGCGGTGGCCTTGTCGATCTCTGCCTCGACGGCCGGAATCGTCACGATGACGTGGCGGCCGCGGATTTCGACCCAGCCGCTCTCGATCGCTGCGTAATCGTACGCGCACGCCTGCGTCGCCGGCACGGTCGGGACGGTGGCACCGGACGAAGTCACGGTGACATCCAATGCGCCGTCCATCGGCAGGCGCGTTCCATAGGTTTCACCCAGGTCGGTATCGAAGTTCGCACCGATGTCGTATCGGAGGTGGTCCCGTCGTCACCGCAGCCGAGTACCAGCGTGACCAGGACGCCGAGAAGGTACGTCGCGTGTCGCATCGCTCGAGTAGAGCCGCGAACGCGGGGGCGGACAACGGCGTCCTCGCCGGGAGAGAGCGCTCTATTCGGTGAGCGCGACGCCGAGTGGATCGGTACACGCCGGGTCGCCCTCGGCGTGGTTGACGCGCGCAACGGCGATATGGAGGATGTTCTTGTCGTTGCGCATCACGCGCGCGAAATATCCACTCTTGGATAGGCCGTCGACGGCCTGCTGGGCAGTCGCCGCGTCGGCATATCCATAATAGAGGACCGCTCCTCCGCACGGTGGTTTTGCCACCGTGACGGTCACCATCGAAAAGCCCGGTGAGCTCGTGGTCTTCTCGTCTCGTATCTCCCAGCCGAGCGATTGGAGCTTTGCTTTGAGGCTTTGCGCGTCGTACGCGGGTACCTTGCGCTTGGACCACTCGACGACCGGCGGCGCCGGCAAATCGAATGGGTCTTTGGCGCTCGGCGCCGAGGTTTTGGTCGTCTCCGACGTGTCGTCGGTGTGCGCACGTTTCTTGGTCTTTGCCTTCGTTTCCCAGGGTCGAACGAATGCGAGCGCAATGGCGGGAGCCGCGACGAGCAGCGTGACCACCAAGAGGATCCAGGGGGCGCGTGAGGCGGCACGAGGCTTTGCCGCCGGCGACGCGACGGGCGGCGTGACTGCATATTGCTGCGTCGGGTCGATTCGAGCGCCCCGTGTCGGGTCGAGCGCAATGGGGCCTGCGAGCTGCGTATGCGGTTGTGACGAGATCGCGGCCTGCGCGCCGGATCCGAACGTGGTCGATATCGGACCGTCCGCGATGGGCGCGGATTCGAGCAGCGACAACATCTCGCCCGCGGATTGAAAGCGGCGCGCGCGTTGCTTCTGGGTCGCGCGCAGGATGATTGGGCCGAGTGGGCCGTTCGCGACGTTCGGCGGAATCGGCACCGGATCGTCGGAGCCGTGCGCCATCAAGAGCTCGAGGGCGTTGTCCTGACAGAACACCTGCTTGCCGGTGAGCATTTCGGCGAGGAGCAGGCCCACGGCATAGAGATCCGTCTCGGGGCCGACCGGCTGGCAATGCGCCTGCTCGGGCGCCATGTAGCGAGGAGTGCCGAGCATCTGGCTCGCGCGCGTCTGCGACGAGCTCGTCCACGATTGAATGAGCTCTTGGGCCGAAGCCTGGGCGAGCGTCGGGCCGACGGGGTCGGGCGCCGCGAAGAGGTTCTTCGCGATACCGAAGTCGAGCACCTTCACGAAGAGAGGCTCACCCGGGTGCGAGGTGATGAAGATGTTCGCCGGCTTGATGTCGCGATGAACGATGCCGAGTCCGTGCGCCTCCATCAGGCTCTTCAAGATCTGCACGCCGATGCTTCGGACGCTGGAGGGTGGGAGCGGGCCGCGGGCGGCGAGGAGATCCGCGAGCGTTTGGCCGCGGAGAAACTCCCAGACGATGAAGGGAAACCCGCGCGGACCAACGCCGAAGTCGAGGATGCGTACCGTGTGCGGATGCTCGAGCCGCTGCGCGAGCGCGGCCTCTTGGGTGAAGCGCGCGCTCGCCTCGTCGCCGGTGTGCTGCAGCACTTTGACCGCGACCGGCCGGCCGAGCGGCATCTGGGTCGCGAGATACACGACGCCGAACCCCCCAGCGCCGAGCTGACGGTCGAGGCGATACCGACCGGCGAGGACCTCCCCAGGATGCACCGAAATCCTTGATTACAAGGCTTTGCGACGCGCGGCGAGGGATTGGCGAACGTGCGAGATGCGCGTTGCATGCAACGACGCCCGGGCATGCGTGCGGGCGCGAAGAAACGCCCTTATCCTCGCGCGCGTGACATCGGTCGAACGTCTGCCGCCCGGACCGTCGGAGCACCCCGTCGTGCAAGGGTTTCGATTCGGGAGCGACCCGTATGGGTTCCTCGACACGTGCGCCAAGCGCTTCGGCGGTGCGTTCACGATGCGATTTCCGCGTGATCCGCCGCGCGTCGTGGTGAGCGATCCGGCGCACGTTCGACAGATCTTCGCGCTCAAGCCGGATGCGTATGCGGCGGGTGCGCTGCAGGTCGCGGTGAACCTCGGCTCGCGGTCGCTGCTGTTCCTCGACGGCGAAGACCACAGGCGCGATCGTCAGCTCATGATGCCGTCCTTGCACGGGGACCGGCTCCGCAGCTACGCGCGCACGATGTTCGACGTCACGAACCTGCACCTCGACCGACTCGCTCCTGGGGCGCGCGTGGACATGAAGGCAGCGTTCCACGACATCACCTTCGACGTGCTCACGACGTGCCTCTTCGGCGGCTCGGAGCCGCGCCGCGCCGAGGTCTTGCGGGCGTGTCTGGGCGAATGGATATCGCGCGTCTTCAGGCCCGAGGTCTTCCTCGGCGGCATGATGATCGGTCCGCGAAAGCTGCGCGCGATCCTCGACGATGCGACGCAAAAGCGTGGGGCTTCTTCGTGGAAGGTCCTCGAGCGCGCCCCGTGGAACGTCGCGGGCCGCGCCAAGGGTGAGGCGATGCGCATCCTGCGCGAAGAGGTGGAGGCGTGCCAGCAGGGCCGTGACGGCGGCCGCACCGACGTGCTCGCGACGATCGCCATGGCGAAGTACGACGACGGCTCGCCGATCGCCGTGGACCACGCCGTCGACGAGCTCGTGACGCTCCTCGTCGGCGGACACGAGACGACCGCTAGCAGCTTGGCGTGGGCGCTGTGCCATCTCTTGCAACGGCCCGAGGTGTGGACGCGTCTCGAGCAGGAGATTGCCGCGGCGTTCCCGGACGGCCGCGTCGACCCGACGCGCGCATCCGAGCTGAAGCTGCTCGAAGCGTGCATCAACGAGACGATGCGCCTCACGCCGATCGCGCCCGCGGTGAACCGAAACCTGACGCGTTCGCTCACGCTGGGCCCGTGGACGATCCCCGCGGGCGGAATCGTCTTTCCGAGCACCTACGTGACGCATCATCGCGACGACCTCTGGGACGAGCCGCGCGCCTTCAGGCCGGAACGGTTCCTGAAGGGCGGCGGCGTTCCTCCCGATCAGTTCTTTCCGTTCGGGGGTGGACGCCGGACGTGTATCGGCATGGCCTTCGCGATGTTCGAGATGCGGATCGTCCTGGTTGCGCTGCTGTCGCGTGTGAAGCTGCGCCGCGAATCGAAGGCGATGCTCCCGAAGCTGAACGCGCTGACGACGGTGCCGAGGGAGTGCGACGCGGTCGTGGATGCGGTACGACCGCGCGTTGCGTGAGACGTACCGTCGCTGCACTCATCGTTGCTTTGGTCGGTCCTTTCGCTGCGTGCGCTCCCTCGAAAGAGCCGGCGGAGCGCGAGCGGGAGGTCCCGTCGAATCTACCGACCGCTGAGGCGAGCGCGACCCCGGCAGCGACATCCGTGGCGCCGGCGGTGCCGTCTGCGACGAGCATCGTCGGGAGCGCAACGGCGCCGACCAGCGCGAGCGCCGAGCCCCCCGCAAGCGCGAGCAGCGTCACGAGCGCGCCGCGGTTTCTTCGGGACAACCCAGGATGTCCAGTGCCCGAGGGATACCCCGCGTGGTCTTGGAAGAGGTTGCACCGCGTCGAAGGGCTCGCCGATCGTGCGGTGGTGCTGACGCTCGACGTGGGCGCGAAGCTCGACAACCTCGAGAAGGTGCTCGAAGTACTCCGTTCCGCGGGCGTCAAGACGACGATCTTTCTCTACACCGCCGAGCTCGCGCGATCGGAGCGCGGCCGAGCCATCATCGAGACGATGGTCGCCGATGGTCACGAGCTCGCGAACCACACGGTGTCGCACAAAGACCTGACGAAGCTCGAGCCTGAAGCCGTCGCCGAGGAGCTCGACGGCGTCGAGCGTTTCGTGAAGTCGGTCGACGATCGATTCACGACACACCCGTTCTTTCGGGAGCCGTATCTCGCGACGAACGACACCATCGACGAGCTCGTCCGAAAGAAGTGTTACCGGCCGATCTGGTTCACCGTCGACACCGCCGATTGGAAGGACGACGCCACCGCCGCGAAGATCGAGTCGAGCGTCTTCGAACGTCGCGGCAAACCCCGCATCATCGAGCCAGGCAGCATCTTCATCTTCCACGGCAGCCAAAAAGAAAACCTCGTCGCGCTGCCCCGCGTGATCGACCGCCTCAAAGCCGACGGCTTCAGCTTCCTCACCCTCGGCGAAGCGATCCGCCGGGCTCGGTGAGAGGTCGTCGCTGGAAGATGGAGAGGGGTCGCCAAGGGCGCCAACGGCAGAAAGAGAAAGAGGAGGGAGTTCAGATTCGAACGAGGATCGAAATTCCTATTCTCCCTCTCTCTTCTCCCTCCTTCTGCGCTTGGCGCTCTTGGCGACCCCTCTGTTTTTCGGATCTACCGGCCCGTTCGGACGCGCACGGGGATGGGGCGTTGGGATTGGGCGCGGGTTTGTAGGAATTTTTCGGTGACGTCGGCGAAGGTCGAGGCGTCGCTCTCGAAGCCGGTGTCGCCGAGGGTGATTTCGACGGCGCCGAAGTCGCGGGGAAGGAGGTTTGCTACCTCGGGTGGGGCGCCGCGTGGGATGGCGGGCTCGGCGCCGCGGGTGAGGAGCAAATCGACGGATCGCGCGCCGCCCTCGTACGACAGCGCGAGGAGCTCTTCGACGCGTGACCACGGCACGGCGCGATCGACGATCAGCGACAGGTCCACCGAGCGTTTCGCGTCGGGCCTCGGTGTTGCGAGCGCGGCGACGATCGGCGTGGAGATGGCTTGTCGGCCGGATGCGGCGTCGAGCGCGGAGAGCTTGCCGATGCCTTTGCCGTTCAGCGCGACGGCGTCGGGCGTGATTTGGAGCGCGGGGCTCTCGACGGGGGCGGGGAGGGACGCGTCGTCGATGGTCGGCGGCGAGAGCGCTGCGAACAATGTGAGCTGTTCCTTCAACGACGCGACGATCGAAGCGCGCCGCTCTTCGAAGGCTCGATCGACGTAAAGGCTCACCCCGAACAGCGCCACCGTGACCATGAGCTGGAGGGCAGCGAAAGCGCCGCGCCGAGCGGCGCCTGCCGATTCGAGCACGCGGGACTCGCGCGCGCGTAGGAACGCTTGCGCGGCGGCGCCGGTCACGAGGAGAAGCGCGACGGTCGTCGCGAGGGTGGTCGCGCTTCGATCGCGGGCGGCGTCGATCATCGCGTCGACACGTTCGGCACGCGTCGTCGGCTCGACCCACGCGCTCGCCGCATGCACGTCGGCGCGCACTTGCGAGACCGCGCGCGCCGCGACGGTCGCGCAGAGCGCGGCGACGCCGAGCTCGCGGGCGAGCGGAGTGGGGGATGCGACAGCGCGCGCGAGCCAGAGGAGCGCGACCGCGGCCACGACGAGGGTGAAGAACGCGGAGGGGAGTCCCGAAGCGAGCATCGCGGAGGCCGCTGCGACGACGCCTGCCGCGACGAGCGCCCACGGCGTGCGCGCCCATGCACCCAGCGATATCGGAACCGGTGTGCCGAGGAGCGCGACGAGCCCGAGCATCAGCGCCGACACCAGGCCGAACCCGATGAAGTCGCACGACCCAATCTCGTATCGACCTTGGTGCAGGATCTCGAAGGCCTGGGTCCGATCCGTGACCGTGTCGACCCCGTCGGTGACGAGCTTCCAGCCGCCGAGTGTCGCGACCAGCGACAGGGCGAGCGGGAAAACTGCGACGAGCTGGCTGAGCGCGACGAACGCGGGTCGCGACGCGCGCCTCGCGTTGAGACGGGGCAGGAGCACCGACGCGATCGCGGCGAGCAGCACCGTGACCGGGCCCCCGAATCCGCTGTTGCGCATCCACGCGGCGATATCCCAGCGATCGGCGCCTGCATAACCAACGCCGACGAGCGCAACGAGGGCGACGATGGCGCTCGCGGCATAAGCGCCGAGCGTCGCGCCTCCGAAAGGTCGCGGATCGCTCGCGAGCGTCGGGCTCGTGACGCGAGCGACGGACCCTGGTGCGATCTCGGTGCGCAAGGTTCCAATGGCATCCGAGACGGCGGCGCGCTCCGCGCTCGACGGTGGCTCGACACCGGGGCGCGGCTCGGTGACGGCGGTGTTTTGGAAAGCCTGATCGCCGGCTTCGATGACCTCGGCGAAGCTCGGGTATCGATCGTCCGCCTCCTTCGAAAGGAGCTTGGCAACCAGCGCCTCTGTGTCGTTCGACACCTCGACGCCGACCGACGCGAGCGTCGGAGGTGTCTCGTGCAGGTGCTGATGCAACAGCTCCGGGTACCGTTGGCTCTGAAACGGCGGGCGCCCAGTGAGCATCTCGAAGAGCACGATGCCGAACGCGTATTGGTCGGTGGCCGGGCTCGAAGGGCTCGACCACCATTGCTCCGGGGCCATGTAGATCGGAGTCCCGAGCGGTACGCCGGTCCCCGTGAGCTTGACCCGATCGTCGTCGGTCACGTCTTCGGCGCCTTCGACCCACTTCGCGAGGCCGAAGTCGAGCAACACGGGTTGCGCTTTCCGGCCGGCGACCTGGGACAGGTACACGTTGTCGGGCTTGAGATCGCGGTGGAGGACACCCGCGCGGTGGGCCGCGGAAAGGCCCTCGGCGATCTCGCGCGCGACCCGCCACGCTTCGTCGGGCGGGATCCGCTCGCGGCGAGCGATCTCTTCGCGGAGCGTCCGGCCCTCGTAGAGGGGCATCACGAAATACGGGCGGCCGTCGGAGAGCTTTCCGAACGCGAACACGTCGACGATCGCCGGATGGTGCACGGCGCTGACGCTGCGCGCTTCCCGCTCGAAACGGAGCGCTGCGTTCGTTTCGCCGGCGATCTCGGCGCGAAGGATCTTCACCGCGACGCGCTTGCCGATGGTCGGCTCGACCGCGGCGTAGACGGTGCCCATCCCGCCGGCGCCGAGCTCGTGCTCGATTCGATAGCCGCCGATCTCGCTCCCCGGTGATGCGAGCGGGTCGGGCTGTTTCATCTCCCCGCGCCCCGCACCCGGCGGAGGCCGAAACCCTTGATGAGATCGTTGAGGTGCGACCGCGAGAGATCGAGTCGGCGCGCGGCTTCGCTCACGTTCCACTCACAAGCGGCGAGCGTCTCTTCCACGACGCGCGCTTGGAATTGGCGCGTCGCCTCCTGAAACGTGAGCGTCTCGTCGATCGGACGCGCGCCGTCGTTGCTCGCGCGCCGCGCGCCGTCGCCGGAGCGCTCGCCGAACAGATGTCGCGGCTCGATCGCGCGGGCTCCTTCGGCGAGCGCCGACGCCCAGCCGCGCGCGATCGCGTTCTCGAGCTGCCGCACGTTGCCCGGCCACTCGGCGTCTTCCAGCGCGCGCAGCGACGCCCGAGACAGCGGCAGCCGCTGCGATCGATCGTCGCCGAGTCGATCGGCGATCGCCTCGGCGACGAGGCCGATGTCCTCTTTTCGATCGCGAAGCGCGGGGACGACGATCTCGAGCACGTTGAGGCGATAGTAGAGATCCTGGCGGAACCGTTTGTTCCGGACCAGGTCCTCGAGATCGGCGTTGGTCGCGGCGACGATGCGCACGTCCGCGGAGACCTTCACGTTGCCGCCCAGGCGCATGAAGCTCTTGTCCTGGAGAAACGTCAGCAGCTTTGCCTGCGACACCAGTGAGAGCTCGCCGATCTCGTCGAGGAACAGCGTCCCGCCTTGCGCAGCTTCGACCTTCCCGGCGATGCGCGTCGAAGCCTGGCTGTGCGCGCCCTTCTCCGCACCGAAGAGCTCACTTTCGAAGAGTGTCTCGGGCAATGCCGCCGCGTTCACCTCGACGAACGGGCCTCCCCGCCGCGACGACGCCGCGTGGAGCGCCCGCGCGAGCGCGCTCTTTCCGGTTCCGCTCTCACCGCGCAGCAACACCGTCACCGGGACCTGCGCCGCCGCGTGCACTTGCTTCAGCGTCTCCCCGAGCGCGCGGCTCTTCCCGACGACGTCGGGTGCCGCGAGTCTCTCGCGCACGGGCGCCGTGTGGTCGACGTCACGCGCCGTCTCCTTGCGCCACAACAAGCGTTCGACGTTCGGCGCGATCGCCTTCGCGGCGATCTCGACGAGCGCTCGATCCTCCTCCGGGAATGGGCCCGGTGCGCTCCGTCCTTCGAGGTAAAGCGCCCCGATGCGACCTCCATCGACGCTGTCGGGACCGGCGGGCAACACGAGCGGCGCGCAGATCACGGCGCGCAGCTTCTGTGCTTGCACGCTCGCGAAGGTCGAAAACCGCGGGTCGTCGACGGCGCTCGCGGTGCTCACGGTACGGCCGGTGGCGAGCGCGTCGCGGATGATCCCCTGCGAGAGGCGCGCGCGCACGTCGGCGACCTCCGTGCTCGACAGGCCGTGCGCGACGGACACGACCGGGGGCAGACCCTCGCCGCCGTAGACCTCGACATAGCCTTGGCGCGCACCGGTCGCGCCGACGAGCAGCTCGAGCGCGGCGCCGATGTACGGCAGGGCGTCGTCGGCGTGGCCGAGCGACAGCAGGCTCAAGAAGAGATCTCGCTCCCGTTCGATGCGCGAAACGACAGAATTTCCAGGGGCGCCCACGCTTGCCCGAGCCTATCGGATACTTCTCCGAAACGACCACGAAACATGGCGGAAACGCGCTCGACGGTACTCCTTCGGTAGCTTCGGCCACGCCGAGGCCCTTCGGGAGGTGATCGTTTGCGACCGGACACTGGTGACACCGCTTGGTTGCTCGTATCGACGGCGCTCGTGCTCTTGATGACCCCCGCGCTCGCGCTGTTCTACGGCGGCCTCGTGCGGCGCAAGAACGTGCTGTCGACGATCATGCACTCGATGACGGCCATCCCGATCATCACGACGCTGTGGCTCTGCGTCGGGTACACGATGGCGTTCGGTCCCAGCATCGGCGGGATCATCGGGGGCTTCGACTTCGCGATGTTGAACGGCCTCGAAGGGCAGACGCGCGGCACCGTGCCGACGCTCGCCTTCGTCGCGTTCCAGGCGATGTTCGCGGCCATCACGCCGGCGCTGATCAGCGGCGGCTTCGCCGAGCGGATGCGTTTCACGGCGTACGTCGCCTTCATCATCGGCTGGTCGCTTCTCGTCTACGGGCCGGTCGCGCACTGGGTGTGGGCCGAAGGCGGCTGGCTCTTCAAGCTCGGCGCGCTCGACTTTGCCGGCGGCACCGTCATCCACATCACCGCGGGCGTCTCCGCGCTGGTGTGCTCGCTCATGGTCGGCAAGCGCCTCAAGTATCCGCAGGAGCGTCCGCTCCCGCACAACCTCACGATGACGATGACCGGCGCGGGCCTCTTGTGGTTCGGCTGGTTCGGCTTCAACGCGGGCAGCGCGCTCTCGTCGGGTCATCTGGCGGCCGTCGCGTTCATGAACACGCACCTCGGCGCGGCAGGCGGCGCGCTCGGATGGGTCGCGATCGAGTGGAAACACGGCGGCAAGCCGACTGCACTCGGTGTCGCTTCGGGCCTCGTCGCGGGGCTCGTCGCCATCACGCCCGCCGCGGGTTTCGTCGCGCCGTGGGCGGCGCTGGTGATTGGCATCCTCGCCGGCCTGGCGTGCTTCGCCGGCGTTCTCGCGAAGTATCGCTTCGGCTACGACGACTCGCTCGATGCGTTCGGTGTGCACGGCATCGGCGGTTTCGTCGGCGCGGTGCTCACCGGTGTGTTCGCGGAGCAGAAGAATTTTTCGGATGCGTCGGCGCCGATCGGTGCGGACGGACTCATCAAAGGCGGCGTCGGTCAGCTCGGGGTGCAGGTTTTGACGAGCGTCGTCGCGATGGCGTATGCGGCCGCAGTCACTTGGCTTCTCTTGAAGATCATCGGGAGGGTGATCGGGCTGCGAGCCACCGAGGCCGAGGAACGCGAAGGTCTCGACACGTCGGTCCACGGCGAGCAGGGCTATGCAGGTTGAGCCGAGGTCGTGCGCGGGGTCCGTAGACCCCGCCGCGGCCTGCGAATAGCCTCGTTTCATGCGGCTCGCCCTCGTCATCGTCACGAGCGCCACGGTCGCCGGGTGTTTCCTGGATGCAACAGGACAGGCGCCCGGCGCAGGCGGCTCGACCGATGTCGGCGCGGGCGCACCGCAGGGCGGATCGTCGAATGACGGCGCGGCTCCTTCGTTCGGCGGACAGGGCGCCGACGACGGAGGCGCGACGAACGCGGGAGGCGGGCTCGCGGAGGGAGGCGGCGGGCAACCTCCGCTCAAAGGCGTCGGTGACTGCGAGCAGGTCGCCTTCGAGACCTGTGACGACTGCAACACCGAGTCGGGCGACGGTTGTGGAAGCGACGGTCAAATCGAGCTCGGCTGGGTCTGCCCCGACGAGGGCAAGGCATGCCAGAAGCTCTCCGGCTTCGAGGTGACGGAGGGCGACGAAGGTTTCATCGGCGGCGGCGGCGGCGTCTCCTTCGACGAGTCGTGCCCGAAGGACAACCTCATCGTCGGCTATCGCGGGGGCGAGAGCCTCTACGACGATCTCGTCCGCGTGTCGGCCGAATGTGTCGAAGCTGCGGTCGGCGCGGATGGCGTGCTCGAGTGGGCGTCGACGCCGACCCTGCTCATGAGCCACGGAGGGCTCGACGGAATCAGCGTCTCCGTGCGCTGCCCCGAGGGCACGTTCGTGGTCGGCTTCGCCGGACACGCGGACAGCATCGTGAGCGGCCTCGTCGTCGAGTGCGCGCCGATCGTTCTGTCGGACGGTGCGTTGCAGCAAGGGATTCGCACGACGTTGCCGCTGTTCGGTGCGACGGGCAGCTTGCAGCTCGAGGAGGGCGCCACCTGCGGCCCGCACGAGGCCGCGGGGCGCATCTTCGGCCGGAGCGGGGGCCTGTTGGATCGGTTCGGGATGGGTTGTCACGATCTGTCCGCGACGTTCTGTGGCGACAATGCGATCGAGGGCCCGGAGGAGTGTGATCTAGGCGACGCCAAGCCGAACGACGGCTGCAGCACGATCTGCCGAAACGAGTAGAAAGGACCCCTTCCTCGACCCACGAAGACGTGGGACGCTGCCGCCGTGCGATTCCGCCGCGCGAAGATCGTCTGCACGATTGGTCCTGCCTGCGATACCGAGGAAAAGCTCGCGGGCCTGATGAAGGCGGGCATGGACGTCGCCCGTTTGAACTTCTCTCACGGGACACACGACGAGCACGGGGGCAGGCTCGAGCGTGTCCGTGCCGCCTCGAAGACCACCGACAAGCCTGTGGCAGTCTTGCAGGATCTCTGCGGTCCCAAGATCCGCGCGGGCAAGTTCAACCGCCCGAAGCCCGAGTTCCCCACCGGCTCGACTGCGTTTCTCGTCGAGGCCGGGGCCGAGCCGCCCGACGATCCTGCGGCGATCCCCGTTCAATACGAGGGAATCGCGAGCGATCTGCAGCCCGGTGACCGCGTCCTCATCGACGACGGACAGAACATTCTGTCGGTCATCGGCATCGAAGGTGAACGGGTCAAGGTGAGCGTCGTCGCGGGGGGTACGCTGCGCGATCGAGTCGGGGTGTCGCTTCCGTCGCGACGCGTGCGTCTCTCTGCGCTCACCGAAAAGGACAAGGCGGATCTGGCCTTCGGCCTCCGCGCCGGCGTGGATTACGTCGCCCTCTCGTTCGTGCGCGAGGCCGACGACATTCGGCTTCTCCGCGAAATCTGCGAGGCGTGGGGCAGGCCTACCCCGATCGTCGCGAAGATCGAGACGCCGAGCGCGATCGAGCACCTCGACGCGATCATCCAGGCGACCGACGTCGTCATGGTGGCCCGTGGCGATCTCGGCGTGGAGATCGGCCCGGAGTACGTTCCGATCCTCCAGCGGAAGATCCTCCACATCGCGCGCAAGCATCAAAAGCCGGTGATCGTCGCGACCGAGATGCTCCAGTCGATGGTCACCGCCTCGCGCCCCACACGCGCCGAAGCGAGCGACGTCGCGACCGCGGTCTTCGAGGGCACCGACGCCGTCATGCTCTCGGGCGAGACGGCCACCGGCAACCACCCGGAGCTCGTCGTCCGAATGATGAGCCGCATCGTCCACGAGGCCGAGACGAGCGACTATTACACGCCGCTGCCGAGCGAGGTCCCCGGCCAGCGGGCCAACGTCGCGGAAGCAATCGCTCGAAATGCCGCGGACATCGCTCGCGATATCGGGGCTCGGTTCATCATCGCGTTCACCGAGGGCGGAGACACCGCTCGCTACGTGTCGAAGCACCGATCGACCGTTCCGATCGTGGCATTTTCCCCCAACGAAGTGACGCGCCGGAGGCTGGCTCTGTTGTGGGGCGTGGTACCCTACCGGCTCGAGCTGATGCGTGACGCGGACGAGATGGTGCAGCGCGCGAGCGCCTCGCTGGTCGCGAACGGCCTCGTGTCTCCGGGGGACAAGGTCGTGGCGATTTTCGGCGCGCCGCTCGGCGTCGCCGGGACGACCAACACGATCCGTGTCGTGGTGATCGAATGACGGCGACCGCCGTGCGCGACGATCTCCCGAAGCTCGAGAAGTACGAGCTCATCGAAGAGATCGGCCACGGCGGGATGGCCACGGTGTACCGCGCCCGCGATCTCCGACTCGATCGCGAGGTCGCGGTGAAGATCATCCACCGCCACCTGCGCGACAACCGCGAGGTCGCGACGCGCTTCATCGCGGAGGGGCGTGCGGCCGCGAAGCTCAAGCACCGCGGCATCGTCGAGGTGTACGACGTCTCCAACGAAGAGGAGCGGGAGCGCTACCTCGTCGTCGAGCTCGTGCGCGGTCCGACGCTGCGCCAGCTCCTGCTCGATCACCGCGATCTTCCACCGGAGATCGGCGCGTGCATCGTCATCGAGCTCTGTCACGCGCTCGAGCACGCCCACGCGAGCGGCGTCATTCACCGCGACATCAAGCCCGAGAACGTCCTCGTCAGCGTGCCCGACGCGGCGGGATCGTCCGCGGCGATCGCCTCGAGCGACGATCCGAAGAGGAGCGGCCCGGCGCTCAGCTCCCCCGAGCCCACTTCGTCGAAGCCGCCGAAGTCAGGCAGGCCCGACGACGTCATCCTCAAGATCACCGACTTCGGTATTGCGAAGATCCTCGACGCGCAGGGGGTAACGAGCACCGGGCAAGTGCTGGGCTCGCCGGCGCACATGGCGCCCGAGCAGATCGACGGCGGTGACGTGGATCCGCGCACCGACGTCTTCGCGCTCGGCGTGATCCTCTACGAGTGCCTGGTCGGCCACCTCCCATTCGATGGAAAGAACCCGGCGCAGGTGCTCCGCAAAGTCCTCGAAGGCCGCTACGAGCGTGCCGAGACGGAGCGCCCGACGGTCGGCGGCCGCTTCTCGGAGATCGTGGATCGCGCGCTCGCGCTCGATCCGAACGATCGGCCCGAGACGCCTGCGGCGCTCGCCGGACTGCTCGCGGAAGAGCTCGATGCGCTCGGGCTCGCGGAGCGATCGAAGGAGCTCACGGCTTATTTCAAAGGCCCGGAGGCCTACGTCGAGAAGCTGAAGACGCGGCTCGTTCCGGTGCTCGTCACGCGGGGTGAGGCTGCTCGCCGCGCGAAAAAGGTCGCGGCGGCGGCGCGCGACTTCAACCGGGCGCACGCGCTCGCGCCGGACGACATCCACATCCTGAAGCGGATGACGCAGCTGTCCGGCTCGTCGCGCTCGTCACGCGTCCCGCGCAACGTCGCGCTCGTCGCGCTCGCGGCGATCGGGCTCGGCGGCGCGGCCTACGGGGGCGTGCGATGGCTGCGCGCGCCCCAGGCCAAGCTCGGTGACACGGAGGTCCCCACGGTGCGCGCGACGTCCGACGTGACCGTCACCCGGCCGCCCATCATCGCCGCGACGCCGACGGTGAAGAGCAGCGGGACCCGCGCGTCCGCTTCTGCCAGCGCGTCGGCACGCGCATCCGCGGATTCGGAGGCCGGCGAGCCGCGCCACCCGACGCCGCCCTCGACGAGCTCCGCCGCAGCGGGCGGCGGCGAGCGCCTCGTGAAGTTCCAGATCAGTCCGCGCACCGCCTCGCTCACAATCGACGGGCAAACCGTTACGCCCGGCGTGGCAGTGCCTCTCAAGGTCGGCGCGCATCAAGCCATGATCACCCCGCAGGCTGGCGACACGAGCTGTGAGCCCTGGACGGCACCACACTCGGTCTCGGTCGGCGGGCGCGGCGAGAACGAGCCGGAGGAGCTGACGCTCAAGATCGGGCTCAGCTGGCGTCCTGCGGAGGTCAAGCTGCAGGGCGCACCCGCGGGCGGCGTGGCCCAGTGCGGGACCGTGACGCTGACGCCGGGGGCGACCGTCAAGGTGCCGATGAACGCCCCGAGCTGGGAACCGTCGTGCAAGTTCATGCACGAAGGCACCTTCACCGAGGGGACGGTTCGCTTCTTAGCAGGAAAGTCACGCGACGTTCCCTGGGGAGGGGGCTGACGGAGGCGCTCGAGCCGGCTCCGTTGGGCTGGTGACATCGGGGCCTTTTTGGTTGAATGCACGCACGTGCGTCGTCCGCGATCCGCGCGCGAGGGCTACTTCCCCCGCCGACAAGCAGCTTGGTTCCTTCGATGGCTCGGCGCCTTTGCAGCCTGCCTCGTCGTGACGGCGGCGACGGTCGAAGCGCGGGCCGGTGAGGAGCAAGAGGTCGATCTCGCGAGCCGTCACATCGACGAGTTCGCCTACGACAAGGCAGCGGCGCGGCTCGAGCGCATGCTCGATCCCCAGGCCCCCGCGTGCGCGAAGACGCCGGAGCTCAGCCCCGCCGGCTGTCGTCTGACCGAGCGCGGGCCGATCCGCCGTGCGCGTGGCCTCTACACGATCGCGCTCTACAACTTGAAGCGGCCGAACGACGCGAAGGCGCAGTTTCGCCAGCTCTTGCTCGACGACCCGACGTTCACGCCGAGCCCTGCGGAATATTCGCCCGAGGTCATCCGCCTCTTCACCGAAGCGAAAAAGGACGTCGAAGACGAGATCACCGCGCGCACGATCGAGCTTCAAAAGAAGCAGAAAGCCTACGAAGAGGCCGTCAAAGACTACGACGCGTGGATTGACGAGACGGAGAAGCTCGCGCGCACCGAGTCGGTCGTGGTCGAGCGCTCGCGATTCATCGCGGCGGTGCCGTTCGGCGTCGGTCAGTTCCAGAACGACAACGTCGGCCTGGGCATCCTGTTTCTCTCTCTGGAGACCGGGTTTCTCGGAACGAGCGTGGTCACCGGGATCATGTACGAGGACCTCGTCGGGCGCTCCATCGAGAGCGAGGCGGACGCGACACAGACCAACCAGCAGCTCGAGACCTTACGGATCGTGAACATCGCGAGCGTCTCGCTGCTCGCCGCGACGGTGATCGCCGGCATCATCGAAGCCGAGGTGAGCTTCGAGGACTCCGTTCCGAAGACGCGCGTGCGGCCGCTTCGAAAGCGGCCCCCGAAGCCCGTTCCGCCGCCCACGCGGGTCGGGATCGGTGGCGTGCCCGATGCGCCCGATGCCGTCGGGGTGGGCGTCACGATCCAGTTTTGATACGAAGCGGCGTGCACGACGAACATCACGCGCGTTCGCGCCGCTACTACGACGAGTTCTCGAAGCGATACGACGACCACCGCGGCGGGCGAAGGCCAGGCGGGTACCACGATCTCGTCGACGACCTCGAGGTCGATCTGGTCCGTCGGTACGGCGCCGGCCGCGACGTCCTCGAGGTAGGGTGCGGCACGGGCCTCTTGCTGGCGCGCTTCGCGAGCTTCGCGCGTGCGGCCAAGGGTATCGACCTCTCCGAGGGCATGCTCGAGAAGGCAAAGGAGAGGGGGCTCGACGTTCGAGTCGCGTCCGCGACGGACCTGCCGTTTCCCGATGCGAGCTTCGACGTCGCCTGCTCGTTCAAGGTGCTCGCGCACATCCAGCCCATCGAGCGGGCGCTCTCGGAGATGGCGCGCGTCGTGCGTCCGGGCGGTCACGTGCTCGCCGAGTTCTACAACCCCAACAGCCTGCGCTTCGTGGCGAAGAAGCTCGCCGGGCCGCTGTCGGTCGGCCACAAAACCGACGAAAGCCACGTCTTCACGCGGTTCGACGCGCCCGATGCAGTCGAGCGCCTCACACCCGCCGGCATGGAGCTCGTCGCGACGCGCGGCATCCGCATCGTCACGCCTGCGGCGTTCGCGCTCCGTGTCCCGATTGTCCGCACCGTGCTCGCCTCGACCGAACGTGCGCTCGCGGACACCCGCGCCGCGCGCCTCGCGGGGTTCTATGTGGCGGTTTGGAAGAAAGTCGGCGGGTAAACGATGAAGCCGGGCGACCACCCCGAGTTCTTCCGATTTCCACCGCCGCCCGGCGCGTCGCGCGACAGCACCATCGTGCTGGATCGGCAGGGCCGCTTCTTCCACGACGGCGCACCTGTCGAGAAGAAGTCGCTCGCGGATGCCATGCACCAGTGGGTGTCGACGCACCCCGACGACGGACGCTACATCCTCACGAACGGCTACGACTGGTGTTACTTCGCCGTCGAGGACACGCCCGCCTTCGTCGTGTCGGTGGTGGGCGAGCCGCCGAACGCACCGCGGCTCGTCCTCGCCGACGGCACCGAGGAGGAGCTCGATCCCGCGACGCTCGTGCAAGACGAAGACGGGGCCTGCTTCGCCCGCGTAAAGGGCGGAAAATTCGAGGCGCGGTTTCTTCGTCTCGCGCAGATCGCGCTCGCGCCTTGGCTCGTCGAGGTAGACGGCGGCGTGCGCCTTCGTATCGGCGCCGACATGCTTCCGATCGGTCAGCGCACGACGAGCTAGTAGCGATACTGCCAGAGAGCATCGAGGCCGATGCTGATGCCGTCCTCGATATCTCCCTGGTTGCTCGAGGCCTCGTCGTCGCCGCAGTAGCCGCTCGAGCCTCGGAGCGACCAGCGATCCGAAACGCGCCATTCGAGGTACAGATCGCCGCAGCGCTCGGTGCTCGTGCGATCCGTCGTCTGCTCTTGCTGCTGGCGGAAACCTGCGCCGACCGTGACGTTGTCCGAGCCGTGCCACGAGGCGCCGACCGAGCTCTCCGTCTCCGACGCGCCGATCGACACGGTCACGTCGCGGAAGAAGCTGCCGGTCGCGGCGGCGAGAAGATCGTTGGCGAACCCGGTCGCCACGGTTCCGCCGACGGTCCCGACGAGGTTCGTCGCGCTCGCCGTGGTGCCCTGTCCGAAGATCAACATCTGGACGATCTCGTCTTGGGTGAGGGGAGGGTCGGCGCGGAAGCGGATTTTGTCGTCGGTGATCGGGGACAGCAGGCCCTGGTAGTCGACGAAGACGCGCAGATCGCTGCTCGCCTCCCAGTGGGCGGTGAGGTTCACGTACGGGTTTCCGACCTGCTCCGGACGAAGTCGAACGAGCCCGCGGTCGATCTCGAACTTCTTCTTGTTCACGACGACGGAGCCGTCGACGATCTCCACGTCGCCCGAAGCGTAGAGCCGGTCGGCGAGGACGAGCTTCAGATCGCCGTCGCTTCGCAGGCGAAGATCGATCGCGTTCGACTTGAGCTCCGTGGGATCGACCGCGACGTCGAACTCGTAGCGCGTCGCTTCGCCCGAGCGGACCTCTTCCGGCGGGCCGAGGAGCGCGGACACTTGGATCCCACGTGTTGCCTCGAGTGACTGCACGTCGCGCGACGACGAGGCCGGTAGCTCGAAGCTCGCCTGGGACACGCGGACGCGTGTGCGGACCGTCTTCGCCGGCGTCGGAAGGCCGGCGATGGGCGTCGGGATCCCCGAGGGCGATAGATCGAAATCGACGCGGCCATTCGCCTTGCCGAAGGACACGCCCTCGACAGTGATGGGGATCTTCTCCGTCTTCGGGACGATGAACGTACCCTTCGCGCCGACGAGCGAGAGGCCGTTCAACGTGACGTGCGGCTGGTAGCTCGGCACCCCCGTCGCGACCGTCGCATCGGGCGCATCACTGCCGCCGACGACGCGACCGGTGCTCCCCTGCACTTCGAAGTCGCGCACGACGAGCCGCTGGGTTCCGTCGGGACCGGGTTCCGAGACGATCGTCGCGCGCCCATCGTGAAGCTCTTGGCCGACGACCGGGATGTACGCGACCACATCCGTGAGCTTCAGCTCGCCGGGGGCCTCGATCAGCACGCGATCCGACGGACATTGGCCGCCGACCGGCTCTTGTCGGACGAGGATGTTTCCTTTGGTGTCGGTGATCGCGCAGACCTTGTCGAGCAAGTCGACGCGCGCAGTGAGCGGCTTCGTCAGGTCGTCCCAACGAAGCGTCGCCCGGCCGGTCAACAAACCGTCGAGCTTCGATACCGGGCCCGCGACCAGCGGATACAACGCCGAGAGCCGGAAGCCCTCTGCGTCGATCGACAGCTCGCCCGGCTTCGTCGGATCGAGGACCGGCACCGCCTTTGCGAGCCACGGCATCGTTGCCCGTCCGCGCGCGACCAGCGTGGGGCCGCCGAGGCGCTCCGTGAGCTCGGTGAGCGTTTCGCCGATCGGCTCGTCGGGCTTCTGGGCCGGGTCGTCGAAGACGGTGGTCGCGAAGCTCGCCGCGCCGGTCTCGTCGATCGACGCGTCGACCTTCACCTTGAGCGGCTGCCCCTGAATCTTCAGCTGGCGGCTCGTGATCTCGACCGAGCCCCAAGGGCTTTCGTTGAGGCCGTTGAGCGCGATGCGCCCGTGTAGAGATCCTTGGAGGCCGCGATCGGCGAGCGTCGGAATCGTCTCGAACGGTAGGCCTTTGAGCTCTGCTTCGAGCTTTCCGGACCACGGCAGCTCGGCGTCCTTCTTGCGGTTGAAGATCGCGTCCGCAGGCAAGGTGAGCGTCGCGAGCGCGCGGGCGATTTCTTTTCGCTCGGCGCGCGCGACGACGGCGACCGTGCCTTGCTCGGTGGGCTTCGATGCGTCGTAGGCCGCGTCCACACGGACGTTGACCGCCGGCACCCAACCACCGGACGTCGCTGCACCTGCAGGGAGCAGCCCGCGCGCCCGCAGGTTCAGCTCGACCTTGGGTTGCTCGAGGGTGCCCGTCGCGCTGAGCTTCGCGCCGACGATTCCATCCATCGCGGGGATCGACGTCGCCAGCGGCTCCGGCAGCACGCGAAACTCCTCGATCGGGCGTCGCGGAACCTCCAGCTCGAGCGAGAGCGGCGCGCGCGGAAGCTCGCGCATCGCGGCGGTCGCATCGGTGAAGAACTTCGTGGGATCGAAATCCAGCGTCGTGCTCAGGAGCGCGAGGACGTCGGCGCTCGTGTGCTCGTAGACCGCCGCTTTGGTGGTCGTGGTTCCAGTCACGCCGTCGATGCGCCCTTTGACTGCGACGTCGAGGTGGTCGCTTCTCCAGGCCTTCTCTTTGCCGACCAAAACGAGACCCACCGAGCTCCCGACCAGATCGTCGATGGTGACGCTCCTGTCGCCCGGCTTCTTCGACATCTTGAACCGCGCGGTCAGTAGGCCTCTCGCCTGCTCGAACGGCCAAAGGATGGAGGGGATGCGTCGCTCGATGCAGCCGAGGTCGACGTGGTCGGCCGCGATATCGGCGGATCCGGTCGCGTTCTTCCACGAGTCGAACGAAAGCAGCGGGCCGGGCAGCCGCGCTTTCACATTCGCGAACCGCACCTCGGCGATCGGTCCCTCGCAAACGATCGGCGGCAGCTCGGGCACGGGCGCCGCCGGCGCGGGCTGATTCGGCACGGGGCCGGGTTGTACGGGACCGGGCTTTTCATTCGATGGCGCGCCGTCCTTGTGGTCCGGATCTTCGACGACGCGTACGAAACCGCTCGCCTCGACACCTTCGCCGTCGAAGCGCGCCGACACGCGGGCCGACACACCTTGCACGAAGAGGAGGTTGCTTCGAGCGAGCTCGAGCTCGAACGATCCGCGGCGACCGTCGCCCGTGCGCTGGACGTTTACGTCGAGGTTGGCGACGCCGGTCATCGTGACGGGCAGGCCGAGGAGTCGCTGCACGCGCCCGAGATCGAGGCCGTCTGCGCGCAGGGTGCCCGTCAGCTCGCCTTGGTCGACGCTGAGCGAGCCGGCGACGTTTCCGATCGAGCCCTGTTTGATCGACACGCCGCGGATCGCGAGGCCTTTGTCGACGTCGATCTCGGCGATGTCGCCACGCGCGGACTCCCCCTCGCGCTCGACCTTGAAGGTGACGTTGCGTGCCGCGCGGCCGAGGACCGAGAGCGTTCCGCCGGCCTCGAGCGTTCCGCGCTCTTTGTCTTCGACGCGAAGGCTGACCGTCGGTGTGAGGACGCTGCCGTTGACGCCGAGGCGCACGTTGTCGAGCTTTTCCCCGGCGAGGTCGAGGCCGCTCGCGTTGGCTTGCCCTTGAACGCTGAGCCCGATGAGCGGACCGGAGACCTTCGCCGTGAGCGCAACGCGATCGGCGCGTGCGCCGGAGCCCGGCGCGCCGGGAGTGCCGACGCCGACGCCGGTCGCCGTGACATGCGCATCGAGCTCGCCGTCTTCGAATCGACCGTCGACGCGCGCGCGGACGGCGCCCTGCAGTGCTTTGCCGAGGCGGGTCGCCTCTCGCAGATCCGTCGACCTCGCGTCGGCACTGAAGGCGACTGCGCCGTCCTTCACCGTGAGCTGCGCATCGACCGGCATGCCGGGCTCGTGCGCCGTCACCGACGCCAGGATCTCGCCCTGGTGGACGTGGACGACCGCGTCGAGCTCCGGGATCGTTTGGCCGAATCCGACCGTTTTCGCCGTCGCGATCTCGGCGGTGACCTCGGGCAGCCCTTCACCCGGGTTGATGGCGATCTGCACGCGGCCGCGCGTGTCGACGCGAGCCTCGGGCGCATCGGCGATGAAGTCGCGCGGGTTGATGTGCTCACCTTCGAGGCCGAGGCTGACGCGAACGCCGTCCTCCGCGCCGATGCCACCGCTCGCGTGGATTCGCGCGACGTCCGGTGCCTCGCCGACGTCGATCTCGCCGTCGAGGCGCAGCGACGAGGGCAGCTCACCTTCGACCGAGATGCGTCCGCGGGCGGCGACCTCGAGCGGGATGAACGAGAAGATGTCCTTTACCGCCTGCGGGTCGACGTGCGGCAATTGGAGCTTCGTGTCGAGGTGCAGGCCGTCGAGCACGCCGCGCGCCGCGATCGGGACCTCGCCGATCGTCCCGTCGACCGTCGCCCACATCACGATCGGGCTCTGCGGGCGCGTCTCGCCCATCGCCTCGCGAAGCGCGCGTTTTCGCAGATCGACGCGCAGGTGGTAGGTGATGTCGCCGGCCACCGGAGCGGGCAACAGCTCGGTGAGGTGGATGGTCGCGCCCGTGGCATCCACCGCGACGACTTGATCGTCGCGCACCGTGACGCTCGCCTTCAGGTTTCCGAGATCGGCATCGAAAAGGGCCGCGAGGTCGCTCTGCACGTGCGCCGTCGCGATCTCGATGTCCGGAATGTCCACGACGGTTGCTCTTCCGCCGGGCTTCGAAGGGGTCTGGTCGCGCGGGATGAAGGTCGCCGCGATGCTCGGGACGCCCTGTTCGTCGGGGAGCAGCAGGACGTTTGCGCGGTCGATTCGGGTTCGCGAAATATCGACGACCACCGGGCCTTCCTCGAGGAAGAGCGCCCGTAAGAGGTCGAGCGTCGCGATGTCGGCCTCGATCCCTTCCGCCTCGATGATCGCGACGCCATTCGGATCGTAGATGGTCGCGTGCTTCACGCGCGCATGCTCGAGGCTCAGGTCGTCGATGGGCCCGACGTCGATGCGACCCTGGAACACCGGTTTCAGGGCGAAGTTCGCGATCTGCCGGCCCGTCGCGCGACCTTGGGGGGTATTCAGGTGCAGCAGGAGGCCGCCGACCGTCCCGGTCAGGAAAATCGCCCCGACCCCCAACACTTTCGCGATGGTCGCGAGCGCGCTCCGGAACCTCCGCGGCTTGAAAGCCACGAGGAGCTGCCCCGGCAGCGCGCTGAGCCGCTCGGGAAGCGCGCTGAGGCGCTCGGGAAGCGCGCTGAGCCGGTCGGGACGGGAAGGCGGCGTCGAGTCGCCCACGGCCCCAGCTTAGCAGGGAAGTGCTCGTCGCCCGTTCATGAGCGTATTTCCGTCGGGTCGCGACCTCTTCAGGAGCCGGCCATCGGCCGGCGTCGGCTCAACCACCCAAAATGGAACTGGGCGCGCACAGGCTTGGGTGCCCCGTGCGAGCGCAGCGAGCACCCCACCCAGGCGGGACCCGAGCCGTCGTGCGCGCGCGAGAAAAATCGCGCGCACAGGCTTGGGTGCCCAGTGCGAGCGCAGCGAGCACCCCACCCAGGCGGGACCCGAGCCGTCGTGCGCGCGCGAGAAAAATCGCGCGTGCGCGCGCGAAAACAAAAAACTCAGCTTGCTGCTTCTAGCTCGCGAAACAGCGATCCGAGCTCCGGACGTGCCCGAAGAGGCGCACAGAACCGCGTCGCGAGCTGCAGCAGATCGTGCTCGAGCTCGTCGGCTCGCACGCCCATGTGACTGATCTGCTGGCGCGCTTCCTGGCGGCGTTCTTCGATGTCGCGCGTGAGCGTCTCGAGGCCGCTGCGGAGCTCTTTGATTTGGAAATCGAGATCCACGAGCTGCGAGTCGAGCTGCTGCGCGGCCTTCTCGGCCTCGCGTTCCTTGTTTCGTTGCGAGTGCCACCCTTCGAGGATGTTCGCCATGTCGCGGTAGGCCTGCGCGAGCTCCATGTACGGTTCGGTGAAAGCGGAGCGGCCCTCCCAGAAGACGGCTTGCTTGTGCACCGCCTTGAGCTTCTCCCCGAACAGCCCTTGGTTTTCTTCCGCGCCGTTCGGCGCCTGACGGAGGGATCGCGCCTCTTCGCGCAGACGGGACGAGTCGATGCTCAGCGTGTCCATCGCCTGGCCGAAGCGAATCCTGCCTTCACGGCCTTCTTGCTCGATGATCTCGAGCTTCTGCTGCTCCTCGAACGCGCTCGCACGAAGCTCGCCGACCTCCGCGACCTTCGAACCGATGTCGTCGTACAGACGCTTGAGCCCGGGGTCGCTGTTCGCTCGCTTCAGCATCTCGCCGAAGAGGCGCTGCCTGCGCTCCCAAATCTGCGCCTCGGCCGGGCGCAGCTGGCGGCTCATCGGCGGCGGCTCGACCTCCGGCTCCTCCGGGATGTCGATGCGCAGCTCTTCCGCGATGCGCATCAGGCGCCCCAGCACCGACTGCGCGTCGACCGGTCGATCCGCGGGCGACTTCTGCATCATCTCGAACACGAGATCGTCGAGCGCCTTCGGGATGTCCTTCGCGATGTCCCGCGCATGCGGGACGGGATCGCTCATGTGCTTCACGAGCAGCGTCGGTGCGTTCGGCGCCTCGAACGGCAGCTGCCCGGTCAACATCTCGAACATCACGATGCCGAGCGAGTAGATGTCCGCGGCCGGACCGACATCCGTCGACGTGCCCTGCTCCGGGGCCATGTACTCGGGCGTTCCGAAGATCTCGCCGATGCTCGTGAGCCGCGAGTCCTGCATGCTCCGCGCGATGCCGAAGTCGAGGAGCTTTATCCGATCGCCTTTCAGCACGAAGACGTTCTCGGGCTTCAAGTCGCGGTGAATCACGAGGAAGTCGTGTGCGCGACGGAGACCTCGCAGCATCTGCACGACGAGCTTCAACGTGCGCGCGATCGGCACGCGCCCGTGGACGATGACGTGCGCGAGGCTCTGCCCTTCGAGCAGCTCCATCACGAGGAAGGCGGTGCCGTCCTCGGTCTCGCCCATGTCGGTGACCTCGATGATGTTCGCGTGCGAGATGTTGCGGCCGTGCTGCGCCTCGCGACGAAATCTCTCTTTCACGGTCGGGTCGCGGACGACCTCGCCGTGGAGGATCTTCACGGCGCACGGACGATCGACCAACTTGTATCGAGCCGCGTAGACGGTAGCCATGCCGCCTTCGCCGAGGACTCGTTCGAGCACGTATTGGCCCGCGATCGTCGTCCCCAGGCGAGGATCGGGCAGCTCCTCGAGCGACGAGCCGTCGACGAAGCAGAAGCTACTTTCGTGCGGATAACGTTGTTTGCACTGCGGGCAGACTTTCACGCCCGGAGAATTTACGGTCGCGGCACCGCGCTGGTCAACGAGCGGTCTTTCAGATCGCCGTATCGGTGTCGCGCCCGGGGTTAACACGCGCCGCCGGAGGGCGTACCTTTTCGGTTCCCGCATGTCGTCCGCGCCGTTGCAACCTGGTTCGCTGCAGCCGGGATCCGTCTTCGGCGGGCGGTACGAGGTCGTACGGTGCATCGGGCACGGCGGGATGGGGGCCGTCTACGAGGTCATCCACCGGGAAACCCTGCGGCGCCGCGCGCTGAAGGTGCTGCTCCCATCCCTCGTCAGCGACGCCGATGCCCGTGCTCGTTTCGCGCAGGAGGCGTCGATTACCGCGGAGATCGAGTCCGAGCACCTCGTCGAGACCTACGACGCGGGCGTCGACCGCGCGACCGGTTGCCCGTTCATCGTGATGGAGCTGTTGCGAGGCGAGACGCTCGGTGAGCGGCTTTCGCGCAAGGTGCGTCACGAGCCGCGGGACGTTGTCGAGATGTTGCGGCAGGTCGCGCTCGTTCTCGAGCAGACCCACCGGCGCGGGATCATTCATCGCGACCTCAAGCCCGACAACCTCTTCCTGTCGCGGCGCGAGGACGGCACCTGCCGCGTGAAAGTCCTCGATTTCGGCATCGCGAAGGTGCTCGAGCGCGCGACCGCCTCGCGCAACACGGTGAACATCGGCACCCCGCTCTACATGTCCCCGGAGCAGCTCGACGGCTCCGGCTTGTCACCGGCGACCGATCTCTACGCGCTCACGCACATCGCCTTCGAGCTGTTCACCGGCGAGAGCTACTGGGAAACCGAGGTGCGGACCGCCCCGAGCACCATGGTCCTCCTCAAGTGGATGGATCGCGGCTTGCCCGAGATGCCGAGCGTCCGCGCGAAGCGACTCGGTGTGGACGCCGACGGGGAGCTCGACGCCTGGTTCCTCCAAGGGACCGCGAGAAACCCCGCCGAGCGCCATCCGTCGGCGCGTTTTCTCGTGGAGGCGTTCGCGCGCGCCGTCCGGATCCCACTCGCGTCGTTCGAGGTCGGGCGGCTCTCCCTCGCGGGAACGATCCCCGATCGGCGCGACGACGAGGTCGTCCCGGACGGGTCGCAGACGATTCCCGGTGCGTCGTGGACGGACAATGGAACGACGATGCCACGGGCCCTCGGGGCCGTTCCCGTGACGCTGGGCCGCCGGAGCCAGGGCGCGTTCGTCAGCGCGGTGGACGTTGGGCGGCGGCCGGCCCCGGTCCTCATCGCGATGGCGGTGGGCGTGGTGATCGCGCTCGGCCTCGTCGGTGTGCTGGCGCTCTTCTTCTTGCGCTCCGGGTCGACGCCGCCGGCGCCCGCGGCGGCGAACGAGCACGTCGCGACGGTCGACTCGACGACCGCATCGGTCGCCGCCGAGACGACGGCCGAAGCAACGGCGGCTTCCTCGGCAGCAGCCGCGGACTCCGCTTCCGCACGCGCGTCGACCTCCTCGACCTCGAAGGCTTCGTCGCGGGCACATCCGACGGCCCGGCCGACCACGAAACGGCCGGGCCCCGACTGCCAAAAAGAGCCGCATCGCTGCAGGCGGTGACGACCGCCCGGCAGCGTTGCGACGCCGTTCACGATTGGAACTGGAACCACGCGCGGTCGAAGCGACACGCCGCGAGATCGTCCTCGCGGATCCAGAAGAACAGCCGCCCGGACCCCCATTGCGTGTCCATCGAGGAGTTGTCGTCCACCTGAAGCAATAAGCGGAACGCGCGCGCGTCGTCCTCGACGGCGGGGAGCGGGGCTTCGTCGATCTCCTCCGAGCGACCGGCGAGCGCGTACGCAATCCGTCGCGTCATGTCGCCTTGGATCGCGTCGGGGTGCCCGAACATGCGGTGATACGGCTCGCGTCCGGCCGGCCAGACCTTGCTCGCCTTCGCATAGACGTCGAAATACCGCTGCATCTCCGCGTCGCTCGTGACCAGGCTGCGAGCGGCGGCGGTGCGCGGGAAGGGGAGCGTGACTTCGCGTTGCGGTCGTACGGCGACCGGCTCGAACTCCACGCGCGCGTATCGATGCGGCGCGACCAGCCGCTCCGGACGCGTCGCTCGACGGAGCCTCTCGCCCTGCCGCACGAACACGACGCGGAACCGATCGGACTCCGACGGATCTTGTCCCCACGCACACTCCGCCGCGTCCCAGAAGAACAGCAGCAGCCCGCTCGTCGGCAAGCCGCTCTGCGAGGCGAGGGGAGCGACGTCGGTGAGCGAGATCTGTCCGACGAACGAGAGCGGCATCGTCGGGCCTTCCGGCCACTCGAAGTCTTCGGGCACGTCGGGCAACCCGCCGAGTCGTGACGTTCCGAGCGCGTCGGGGCTCGGGTCGTCGGACACCACCAGCCTCACCGACTCCGCGAGCATCTGCTCGATGGGGCCCTCGAGACCGGCCGCACGCGCGAGCTCGACGAACTGGCGCCGCTGCACCTCCGGGTCACCCGACGGAGGAGGCGGCGCTTCGGACACGGTTCGGCCGGCGATTTGTTTCTCCAGGTACGCGATGGTCGACGTCTGATCTTTGCCCGCCGCATGCGTCGCGCGCGCCCAATGAAGCGCCCGCTCCAAGTCGGGGCGCATGGGAACGGTCGCGGGCTCGCGCGCCGACCACCGCGCAGCGTCCCCCTTGCTGTAGAAGAAGATCAGGTTTTCCGCGGCGGTGACGCTTCCGAGCACGGCGGCGCGCTCGTACCAGTCGCGCGCCTCGACGAAGTCTTCCTCGATGCCGTCGCCGCGGTAGTACGCGTCGCCGACCGCACACGCGGCTTGGGCGTCACCGCTCTCCGCACGCGCGAGCAGCTGAGCCATCGCGGACAATTCATGGACGCCGTTGCTCTCGTAGACACCGGGCGGCGGAGGGCTCGACGGACGATCCAGCACGAAGGGGATCACCCGCGGCGCGGCCTTCTTCGCGACGGCCTTCTTCGGTGCGGCCTTCTTCGGTGCGGCCTTCTTCGGTGCGGCCTTCTTCGCAGCGGCGCTCTTCGGTGCGGCCTTTTTGGCGCCCGCCTTCTTGGCAGCGGCTTTCTTCGGTGCGGCCTTCTTCGGCGCGGCTTTCTTCGCGGCCGTTTTCCGCTTCGGCGCGGCGCGTGCGGCCACCTTCGCGACCGCTGCCTTCTTCGCCTTCGGCTTACGCGACGTGCCCGTGCCCTTCACCGCGGCTTTGCGCGGCGAGGGCGACTTCCCCTTCTTCATTTTTTCCCCCCCGGGTCGAACGTCAGACGATGTTAGCAAGCTTCTTCAGGAGGCCGCCGCCTCCGAACAGAAGCTTCGTCGCCTTTCGGGCCAGCGACAGCCCCTTGTCGGAGTACGGGAACCACATCGGGTTGTCGCTGCCGATGCCGACGCGCTCCACGTTTACGTGCCGCACATCGCACATCTCGCGGAGCGAGTCGTCGCCCATCACGCGACCGAACCCGCTCTGTTTGATGCCGCCGAACGGCGTCTCCGGGCAGCCGCCGTTCGTGAGCACGTCGTTCACGAGCACGCTGCCGGCCTCGATCCGCTGGGCGATCCGCTCGCCGTAGTCGCGGTCCTTCGTAAACACGTAAGCGTTCAGGCCGAGGTGTGACTGGTTCGCGAGACGAACCGCCTCCTCGTCGCTGTCCACCTTCATGATCGGGACGATTGGGCCGAAGATCTCCTCGGTCATCACCGTCATCGAGTGGTTGCAATCACCGAGCAGCGTCGGCTCGAAGAACTGCCCCGTCGACTGGACTCGCTTGCCACCGGCGAGGACCTTCGCCCCTTTCGAGACGGCGTCCTTGATGTGATCCTCGGCGACCTCGATCTGCTTCGGAAAGATGATCGCGCCGACGTCGACCGATCGGCTCGACGGGTCGCCGACCCGCAGGCCCTTCGTCAGCTCGGTCATTCGCTTGGTCAGCGCGTCCGCGACGTCTTTGTGGGCGTACACGCGCTCGACCGAGATGCAGACCTGTCCCGCGTTGGAGAAGCCGCCGAACACCGCGCCGCGCGCTGCGAGCTCGACGTCCGCATCGCGACAGACGACGAGCGGCGCTTTGCCTCCGAGCTCCATCACGCAGGGGATGAGGCGTTCACCACACGCGGCAGCGACCCTACGTCCTGTCGCGACGCCGCCGGTGAAGACGACGAAGTTCACGCCGGCGTCGATGACGGCCGCGCCGGTCGGGCCGTAGCCGGTCACGACCTGGAACAGGTCCGCCGGCATGCCGCATTGGTCCCACAGGTCCTTCGCCTTGAGGGCGATGAGCGGCGTCACCTCGCTCGGCTTCAACACGACGGCGTTGCCGGCGATGAGCGCGAGGAAGATGTCGCGGAACGGCATGTAAAACGGGAAATTCCACGGCGTGATGCACGCGACGACCCCGCGCGGCACGTAGTGGAGGACGGCCTTTCGGTGCTTCAAGAGCGCGAGCGGCACGTCACGGGGGGCCAGGATCTCCGGGCCCTTCTTCGCGAAGTACGTCGCGACGGTCGCCGTGGCCGACACCTCGTGGACGAGCGCCTCTTGAAGCGGCTTGCCCGTCTCACGCGAGAGCAGATCCGTCAGCTCCTCTTCACGATCGACGATCGCGTCGCGGAAGCGGAGCACGCGCTTGCAGCGATCCTCCACGGTGAGCGCCCCCCACGCGACCTGCGCGCGGCGGGCACGATCGACGGCGGCTCGCACCGCGTCGGGCCCCATGACGGGCACCTCACCGAGCAGCTCCCCCGTTGCGGGCGCGTAGCTCTTGATCCGGTCGTTTGCGTGCCCGTTCGACTTCGTGGCCGCGGCGTGTGTGGCGAGCATGCCCATGATTTCCCTCCTCCAGCGAGGAGTCTCTAGTCCCGCCACACGCCTGTGTCGACCTCGCCTGGACCCAAACGAGCGGGGCATGAAGTCACACGGAGCGTTGAATTGGTATACGTCGCATATATCATACGCGGGCAGCCGCGATCCTTCGCGGCCGAAGGAGCCAATCGCCGATGTTCAAGGGGACCGATCATCAACTCGCGGGGCGCGCCGTCCTCGTCACGGGCGCCGCACGGGGCATCGGCGCCGCGCTCGCCCGGAGACTCTTCGAGCGAGGTGCCCGCGTGGGTCTCGTCGGTATCGAAGAGCCGCTGCTCGCGGAGCAGGCCCGCCTTGCCGGCGGCGCCCCGTTTCGCTCGTGTGATGTCACGCAGCGCGATCAGGTCGACGCCGCCGTCGCCGAGATCGCGAAAGAGCTCGGTGGCCTCGACGTCGTCGTCGCGAACGCGGGCGTCGCAGCGCAGCTGCCCATCGTCGGCGGTAACCCGGAGATCTTCGAGCGCACGATGGCCGTGAACGTGCTCGGGACCTATTACACGCTGCGCGCAGCAGGCGCGCACATCGGGCACGCGCGCGGCTACGCCCTGTCGGTCTCTTCGCTCGCCGCGGCGGTCCACCTTCCGCTCATGGGCGCCTACTGCGCATCGAAGGCGGCGGTCGAGGCGCTCGGCAACAGCTTGCGCATCGAGCTCCAGCACACGGGCGCCCGCGTCGGCACTGCGTATTTCGCGGAGATCGACACCGACATGACGGAACGAGGATTCGGCACCAAGGCCGCATCACGGATCGGTCGATTCGGTCCGTTCACGAAGGTTGCTCCGCTCGAGCGCGCGATCGAAGCGCTCGAAAAGGGCATCGCGACCCGCGCGCGGACCATCGCGGCGCCGGGATTCGTCCTTCCGCTCTTGCCGTTTCGCTTCGTCGCGCAGCGGTTCGTCGACGCGGTCATCCGGCGCGACATCGCCGATGCCCTCGCGATCGCGCGCGAAGAACGCGTGGAGCTAACCACGCCGCAGCCGGGGCGCCGCGCATGAGCACCCAGCGCATTGCACCCGGAGGGTTTCGTGAGCTCGGTCTGGTGAACTGGATCGTGTGCCGCGCGATCGCGCGCGTGTCCGGCGTCGCCGAGGCGCATCTGTTCACGACGCTCGGGCGGCAGCGGGGATTGTTTCGCGGGTGGCTCGCGTTCGCCTCGCGGTTGATGCCGGGCGGAGCGTTGTCGCGACGCGAGACGGAGCTCGTCATCCTGCGCGTTTCGCACCTGCGCGATTGCACGTACGAGCGGGATCATCACACGCGGATCGGCGCGCGCGCCGGCCTCGATTCCGCCGCGCTGGCGCGCGTGGCCGAGGGCCCCGCTGCGCAAGGCTGGACCGATCGCGAGCGAGCGCTCATCGAAGGCACCGATGCGCTCGTCGAGGACGGCGATCTCGACGATGCCGTCTGGCACCGGCTGCGCGGTCACTACGCCGAAGCCGAGCTCGTCGAGCTGTGTTTGCTCGTGGGGCATTACGACATGCTCGCCACGACGATCGCGGCGCTTCGCATCGAACGCGACTTCCGTTGAGGCGAGGGTAGCGCTCCTCACACGCGGACCGGGCACCGGGGCCTCCGAGTTGTTGTAGGCTCGCGCCGTGCTCGACGAGGACCTCGATCGCATCGCCCGGTGCCTTCACCCCGATCCGCACACGATCCTCGGTCCCCACGACGTCGGTGGGGCCGCGTTCGTCACGGTCCTTCGGCCGAACGCGCAACGCGTCCGGGTGAAGCTCGCGGGCGGCGGCGTCATCGATACCGAGTCGCTCGGTGAAGGCCTCTTCTCCGCCTCGCTTCCCGCTCTCCATCGCGACTACGAGATCGAAACGACACGGTCCGACGGCGTGGTGACCAGCACGCGCGACGCGTATTCGTTCGCGCCGACGCTCGGTGACCTCGACTTGCACTTGTTCGCCGAGGGCAAACACCTCGCGCTGCACCACAAGCTCGGCGCCCACGTTTGTGAGGTCGACGGCGTCGCTGGCACCCGGTTCGCGGTTTGGGCGCCGGCAGCGCTCTCGGTCCGGGTGATCGGCGACTTCAACGACTGGCAGCCGGAGCTCGCGGCGATGCGCAAGCTCGCCGCCGGTGTTTGGGAGATCTTCCTGCCCGGCATCGGTGCGGGCGCGCTCTACAAGTTTCAGGTGATGACGCGCCGGGGGCCCGTCGAAAAGAGCGACCCCTTCGGTCGCGCGATGGAGCTTCGGCCCAACACGGCGTCGCGCGTCTACCAATCCTCGTACACCTTCCGCGATCGAGCATGGATCGACTCGCGCATCGAGCGCGCGGCGAAACCGGAGAAGACGAATGGGGGCCACGTTCGCCGCGGGTTGCCCATCACGATCTACGAGGTCCATCTCCAGTCCTGGAAACGCCGGCCCCTGCCTCCACCTGTGACGCGTGAAGCGGGGGAGGGGACGGAGGAGGCGCCGACCTCGCGTTGGCTCACGTACCGCGAGCTCGCGGACGAGCTCGTCGACTACGTCGTCGAGATGGGCTTCACGTACATCGAGCTCCTGCCAATTTTGGAGCACCCGTACGACGGCTCGTGGGGCTACCAAGTCTCCGGCTATTTCGCGCCGACCGCGCGGCTCGGCTCACCGGACGACTTGCGCGCGTTCATCGATCGGTGTCACGAGCGCGGCGTCGGCGTCATCCTCGACTGGGTTCCGGCGCACTTCCCACGCGACTCGTCGGCGCTCGGACGTTTCGACGGCACGCCGCTCTTCGAACACTGGGATCCGCGCCGAGGAGAGCACCGGCAGTGGGAGACGTTCGTCTTCGATTGGGGGCGCCCCGAGGTGAAGAACTTCCTCATCGCGAGCGCCTTGTATTGGATCGAGGAGTTTCACATCGACGGCCTCCGGGTCGATGCCGTCGCGAGCATGCTGTACCTCGACTACGGCGCGTCGCACCCCGGCGAGTGGGAGCCGAACCAATACGGCGGTCGCGAGAACCTGGAGGCGGTCGCGTTTCTTCGGGCGCTGAACGACGCCGTCCACGAGCAGTTCCCGGGCGTGATCTTGTGCGCGGAGGAGTCGACCGCGTGGCCCGGCGTGACGCGCCCGACGTACACCGGCGGCCTCGGCTTCGACCTCAAGTGGAACATGGGCTGGATGCACGACACGCTGAGCTACGTCGCGTGTGACCCGGTCTTCCGAGCGTTTCACCACACGGCTCTCACGTTCGGAATGATGTACGCCTATTCCGAGCGCTTCCTCTTGCCGCTGTCCCACGACGAGGTCGTGCACCTGAAGCGTTCGCTGCTCGAGAAGGTGCCGGGTGACCCCTGGCAACGCCGCGCCACGCTGCGGTCGCTGTTCGCGTACATGTGGGCCCACCCGGGGAAGAAGCTGCTCTTCATGGGCGGTGAGATCGGCCAGACGACGGAGTGGAACTTCGCCACCGAGCTCGATTGGCGCCTTCTCGAAGACGAAGGTCACCGCGGCATCCAGAAGGTGGTGAAGCGCATCAACGCGCTCTACCGAGAGCACCGCGCGTTCTGGGAGCTCGACGACGACCACCGAGGCTTCCGATGGATCGACGCGAACGACGCCTCGCAATCGGTCGCGTCGTTCCTTCGGTTCCCAGTGTCGGATCTCACGTCGCGGCCGACCGGAGCTTTCCTCGTCTTCGTCGGCAATTTCACGCCGGTGATTCGCCGCGGCTACCGCGTGGGCGTGCCGCGCAATTGCGACTACCTCGAGGTGCTCAACACCGATGCGGCCGAATACGGCGGCTCGAACGTCGGCAACCTCGGTCGCGTCCAATGCGAGCCAGTCCCCTCACACGGCTTCGAGCAGTCGATCGTGCTCACGCTTCCCCCGCTCGCGGTGCTCTACCTGATCCCCGCGGACGCCGGTGAAGCCACCGCCGACGAGCTGGCGGAGGAACGAAAGGCCCGCGCTGCGAAGGAAGCGGCGGAAAAGGCCGGCGAGCCGTAGCGCTCCGACAGTCAGCGGCGGCGCTCGGAGAGGCGCGATCCCCTCCGTTTTCCCCGCACGAGGCGCCTACTGGCGCTCCCATCTGTTGTATTAATGGGCCCAGATGAGCGACGCCCATCAGCAGCAGCGCTATCGCGTTCTCGAGCGGCTGGCCGCCGGCGGTATGGCGGAGGTGTTCATCGCCGAGAGCGCCGGCATCGAAGGCTTCAAGAAGCGCGTGGCCATCAAGCGCGTCTTGCCGCACCTCTCCGAGAAGAAGCGCTTCATCTCGATGTTCTTGGACGAGGCTCGCCTGTCGGCGCAGCTCAACCACTCGAACTGCGTCCAAGTCTTCGATATCGGCGTCGGCGACAACGCGTACTTCATCGTGATGGAGTACGTCGACGGCTCCGATCTCAAGGCCGTCGTCGACTACCTCAAGAACTCCGGTCGCACGTTCCCCGTCGAGATCGGCGTCCTCATCGCGATCCGCATCTGCGAAGGTCTGACCTACGCGCACGAGCTCACGACGGCGGAGAACAAACCGCTCGAGATCGTCCACCGCGACATGTCCCCGCCGAACGTGCTCATCACGAAACACGGCGAGGTGAAGATCGTGGACTTCGGCCTCGCCAAGGCGACCAGCCAGCTCGAAAAGAGCGAGCCGGGGATCATCAAAGGCAAGTTCAGCTACCTCTCCCCGGAGGCTGCGCTCGGCGGCGAGGTCGGCTTGCAGACGGATATCTTCGCGGTCGGCATCATTCTGTGGGAGCTCCTCGCGGGCAAACGGCTCTTCCTCGGCGAGACGGACTTCTCCACGGTGAAGATGGTGCAGCAGGCGCAGATCCCTTCTCTCAAGGCGATGCGCGGCGACGTCCCCGAGGAGCTCGAGCGCATCATCGGCCGCTCGATGGCGAAGGATCTCAACGTTCGCTACCGCTCGGCGCGCGACCTCGGGCGTGACCTGACGGCGTTTCTCTACCGATACGGCAAGCCCGTCAGCTCCTTCGACATCGCGGAGCTCGTGCGCGGCGCAATGTCGCAGCGCAAGCTCAAGAAGCCGGACAAAGCGTCGATCATCGACAAGCTCATCGACGAAGCGCTCCTCGAGTTCACGTCGCTGCAAGACAAGGACAAAGGCCCGGTCTCGGCGAGCCCGCCGAAGGCCGACGATCCGCTGAAGCTCGGCTTCGAGAACATCGGCGGCTGGATCGACGAGGTCAACGCGCGCCAGACGGCGTCGCTGCCGCCGAGCGACAGCGAGTCGCAAATCCGCGCGAGCATCCATCGCGCGACGATGGATATCGGGCTCGGCAATCTCGCAGCGCTCGAGGACGAGGGCGGGAGCCCGCCGCCCCCCGGCGCCGGCATCTCCGACGAGCCCTCCGACGATGTCGTGGTGCGCGGCACCGCTCCCCATGCAGGGAGCACGGGTGGCAGCGTGCGACCGGTGTTGCCGAGTCAGTCGATGCCGACATCGGTTCGGCGCGGCGATCACTCGCTCGGCAAACAAGGGATGAACCCGATCGTCTACGTGCTGTTGGTGTTGCTCGTCGGCGGCGCCGTCGCAGGCGCGTGGTTCGCGGGCATCATCCCGCACTGACCCGCGCGGCATCGACGCGCGAGGTCAGTGACGCTCGCCGAGCAGCAGCGCAATCAGCGCGATGACGAGGATGACGATCATCGCGACGCCGCCGCCGATCGCGTACATCGCGACCTTGCGCCCGAACGACTCGCGCTCGGGCGGGGGAGGGCCGAGCGTCGGCGAACCTTGAGGCCACGGCGCAGAAGGTGGAGGGGGTGGGACCGACTCGGCCCCGATGCCCTGTGAGGGAACGACGACCGGCGCGTTCTGCATCGCGAGCCCTGCCGGCGGACGGAAAGCAGGCAAGCTCGTGATCTCCGACCTCATGCTCGCGGGCGCTTGCTGAGCCTTTGCAGGAGGGGGGCTCGAGGCCGGCAACATGGCCGTCGGCTCGCTCGCGCCTGCTCGTGAGCCCGCCGCGGCGCCGGCGAAGACGGGGCCTGTCTTGCGCGCCACTTGGCGCGGACCCGGAGCGCGATCGGATGCGAGCTCCGCGGCGGCCCGTCGGAGGAGCGGATCCGTCGGAACGAAGCCGAAGCCGAGCGCCTCCGTCTTTTCCTGCGTCGCCGGCTTCGGCCTACCCCCGCCGCGCGACGGATCGTCCGCACGCGGAGGAGCGGGGAGCTTGTCGAGCGCGACGGGCGGCGATGAGCCGCGCGTCGTCGAGCCTTGTGTGGGCGACGTCGCGGACTTGAGCACGGTGCGTGTCGCATCGCTCGACGTCGGCGCGGGTGGCGTGACTTTGATCGGCGACACAGCGCGTCCCGCCATGCCCGCGGCGATCGCCGACGGGCGCGCGACGCGTGTCGCTTCGTCCTCGTTGTCGCCGGTCGACTCCTCGTCGTCGGCATCCCCCGTCGATTCTTCGTCGTCCGCCTCGACGATCGACGCCTCGAGCACGACCTCGCCGGTCGGCTCCTCACCGACGTTCGAGACCTCCTCGACCTCTTCGACCTGGCTTATCTCGATCTCGTCGGGCTCGTCGAAGCCCTGGTTCCGGGCGCGCGCGCTCGCAGAAAACGCCTGAATGCGCTCCATCAAGCCGAGCGAGTCGGCGGGCGCGAACCGCGCGAGCGACGCTGCGAAGGCATGTGCATCGACGGGGCGCTCGTCGCGATTTTTCGCGAGCGCGCGTTCGATCGCGCTTTCGAGCTCTGCCGGTACGTCGGGGTTCAAACCCGAGAGCGGTGTCGGAGCGTCCTGCGTGATGGCCGACGGAAGGCGGAGCGGATCGCGCCCGAACGGTGGTCGCCCGCACAACATCTCGTAGAGCACGGCGCCGAGCGACCAGATGTCGGTACGTGCATCGAGATCGGAGGCGCGCGCGAGCACCTCGGGTGAGCTGTAGGGTGACACGCTGACCACGGTCGTCTGCTCGCCCGTCGCGCCCAGGGCCGGGCCGGTGAGCTTCGCCGTGCCGAAGTCGATCACCTTGAGGATGGTCGGTCCGCCGCGAACGCCCGGGCTGCGCTCCGCGAGGAACATACAGGCCGGGCTGAGGTCCCGGTGGAGGATGCCGTGCGCGTGCGCTTCCGCGACCGCTTCGGTCGCTTGAAGGATCCAGCCGACGGCCTCTCTCAGCGGCAGCGCCCCGCGCTTCGAGAGCACGGTCGCGAGATCGCTTCCCTCGAGGTACTGCCGAACGAGGAACAACGATCCGTCGGGCATCGCGCCCATGTCGAGGATGCGCGCCGCATGCTCCGACGACAGGCGCGCGAGCGCGTTGCCTTCACGTTGGAGCTTCGCGATGGCGGTCCGGTTGGGCGACGCGCTCGAGACGACACGGACCGCGACCTTTTGATCGAAGCCCGTGTGGTCGGCGAGCGCGAGGATGCCCCGTCCACGGCCGAGGATGGCTCGTACCCGGTACCTGCCGGCGACGATGTCGCCTTCTCGAATGCCGGCGTTCGTCATGCCGAGGCCTCGAGCTCCGGCCCGCGTTCACCAGCGGGCCATGGAGCAAAGTGGACCGAAGCCCACGTCGAGCGGGGCCGCTCAGTTCCCCTCTTCGTCCTCGTCCTCGTCGTCTTCTTCGTCCTTCTCGGCGAGCTCCTGCTCGAGCTTCGCGATCGCTTCTTCGCGCTTGCGCTGCTCGGCAGCGCTGGCTGCCTCTTCGTTCGCGTGCTCGCCCGGGCGGTCCTTGCGGAGCGCTTTGGCTGCTGCTGCACGCGCTTGCTGCACCTTCTGCAGAAGGGCAGTTTTCGGTGCGATGAGGAGCATCATCGTGCGCTGGTCCATCGTCGGACGCACCTCGATGGTCGCGATGTCCTCGAGCTTCGACATGATGCGATCGAGCTGGCTCTGCGCGACCTGCGGGTGCGTTATCTCACGACCGCGGAAGCGGACCGTGAACTTCACCTTGTGTCCCTCTTCGAGGAACGACTGCGCGGCGCGCGTCTTGAAGTCGAGATCGTGATCGTCCGTCTTCGGGCGAAGCTTGATCTCTTTGGTCTCGAAGGCGGCTGTCTTGATGCGTGTCTCGCGCGCCTTCTTCTTCTCGTCGTACTTGAACTTGCCGTAGTCGAGGATCTTGCAGACGGGCGGGTCCGCCTTCGGGTTCACCTCGACGAGATCCAAGCCGCGCTCTTGAGCGCGCTTCAACGCTTCGTGCGTCGCCAGGATCCCGAGCATCTCGCCGTCATCGCCGATGACGCGGACCTCCGGGACGCGGATTCGCTGGTTGATTCGGATCTGGGGTCCACGTTGTTGCTGGCGAGGGTCGAATCGTCGCATCGACATGCAGGGTCAGGCTCTCCTCGATACGCCCGCGCAATCGCTCGCACGGACAGAATCATTTTTCGCGCAATCGCTTGCGCAAACACCAAAACGAGCTCGCGTCACGAGTGTGCGCGAACGACAACATTCACAAAACCGGCGCGAGCCGGAGCCCACGGAAGCCGGATGAGAGATCATCGCCCGTGGGCCGGCAAGGGTGGTTGACATCGAAGGCGTCAAGCGTCGGCGCCCCGCTTCGGTAGCCGTGGCGCTTTTGCCTCGCGCTCGACGAGCTCGATGAAGGCATCGACGTCCATCGGCCCGAGATCCTTGTTCTGATCGCGCGACCGGGGCGCGACCTGACGGTTCTGGACCTCTTTGTCGCCCGCTACGGCGATGTACGGCACGCGGGCGAGCCGCGCGGAGCGGATTTTGGCGCCGAGCTTGTCGGGGCTCGTGTCGGCCCGCGCGCGGAGGCCGCGCGACGTCATCAGCGCCACGAGCTCCTCGGCGTAGGCGTTTTGTTTCTCGCTCACCGTGACGATCGTCACCTGCTCCGGCGCGAGCCACGTCGGGAACGCGCCGCCCACGTGCTCGATGAGGACCGAGAGGAAGCGCTCGAGCGAGCCCAGGATCGCGCGGTGGAGCATCACCGGCCGGTGCGCCGCGCCGTCCGCGCCCACGAATTCGAGCTCGAAGCGGGCCGGCATCGCGTAGTCGACCTGGAGCGTGCCGAGCTGCCACGAGCGCTTGAGCGCGTCGTGGATGTGGAACTCGAGCTTCGGGCCGTAGAACGCGCCTTCACCCTCCGCGATCTCGTAGGGGAGCTTCGCGTCGTCGAGCGCCTTGGCGAGCGCCTTCTCCGCGATGTCCCATTGCTCGTCGGAGCCGATGCGTTTGTCGGGGCGCGTCGCGAGCTTGATGTCGATGCGCTCGAACCGGAACGCCGCGTACACCTCGTAGAGAAGGCGGATGAAGCTCTTGATCTCGCCCTCCATCTGATCCGGGCTGCAGAAGATGTGAGCGTCGTCCTGGCAGAAGCTGCGGACGCGCGCGAGGCCGTGCACGACACCGCCGCGCTCGTACCGGTGGAGGCGGCCGAAGTCGGCCACGCGCCAGGGCAGCTCGCGGTAGCTCCGGCGCCGGTGCCCGAAGATGAGGCAATGGCTCGGACAGTTCATCGGCTTGAGGCCGAGCCGCTCCATCTCCGAGAGATGATCGACGACCGCGCGATCGCGCTCGGCGTCTTTCTCTTTGTATTCCTCGTCGTGCTCGTGAGCGACGCCGACCGAGAGCGCCATCTTCGCCTGATCGAGGTACTCCGCCGTCGTCGGCAGGTACATGTTCTCGCGGTAGTTCGGCAGGTGCCCGCTCGTCTCGAAGAGGCGCTTGTCGAAGACCTGCGGCGTGTGGACCTCTTCGTAGCCGTAGTCGACGTAGAGGTCGCGCATGAAGGCGACGAGCTGGTTGTAGACGAACGCGCCCTTCGGCAAGAGGAAGGGCATCGCCGGCGCGTACTCGTGGAACATGAAGAGCTCGAGCTCTTTGCCGAGCTTGCGGTGGTCGCGCTCCTTCGCTTCTTCGAGGAGCTTGAGGTGCGCCGCGAGATCTTTCTCCGTCGCGAAGCTCGTCCCGTAGATGCGCTGGAGCATCGGGTTGCGCTCGTCGCCGCGCCAATACGCGCCCGCGACGCTCGTGAGCTTCACCGCGCCGATGAACCCCGTGTCGGGGACGTGTGGGCCTTCACAGAGATCGAGCCACTCCGCCTCGCGGTGGCCGGCGGCAGAGCCGGGCAGCGAACCATGGCGGTAGAGCGAAATCTCCGCGTCTTGGGGCAGGCGATCGATGTGCTCGCGCTTGTACGTCTCGCCGAGCTTCTCGAAGAGCTGTTCCGCCTCTTTGCGGGAGATCACCTCGCGAACGAACGGCTTTTTCTTCGCGACGATGTCCTTCATCGCGGCCTCGATCTTCGCGAGGTCTTCTTCGTTGAACGCGCCCTTCGGCGAGTCGAAGTCGTAATAGAAGCCCGCGTCCGTTGCGGGGCCGAACGTCACCTTCGTTCCGGGAAACAAACGCTGCACCGCGTCCGCCATGACGTGCGCCGTCGAGTGGCGAATCATCGCGAGGCCTTCGGGATCGGACGCGCGAATCGCCTTTATCTCCGACGAATCCGCCGGCGTCTCGATGGGCGTGTGCAGATCGACCGTTCGCTGGCCGATGCGTGCGCCGAGTATCGAGCGGTCCTTGGCGATCTCTGCGGCGAGAATCTCGCGCAGCGTTTTTCGTTCCGGTGCAGGTGCCATAGAGTGGGATTGACGCGCGGCGCAGCCGCCGTCCTGACGTGGTAGTCGCGGAGCGCGCGTGTGCAAAGCGGTTCCGCAACGGACGCGTAGGTTACGCCCGTGGCCAACCGCCCCGCGCGAACCCCGGCCCACGCTTGCCACCCTCGACTCAGCAGCCAAAACGCCGCGGCCGACCCCGGGCCCCATCGCCGCAGGCGATGGGCGCGCGAGGACCGTAAGGCCCGCAGCGCGAGGGAAAGGAGGGGGGCCCCGCCGCGCGAAGCGCGGTGTGGGGGAGGGGCGCCCGAGCCCCTCCAGCTAAATCGTTCCGCGGGGACATCGAAGTCGCGCAACGGTCAGGCCCGTCAGGCCGGCGGCAGCACGGCACGAGCGACGAGCGAAGCGAGGTCGCGAGGAGTCTCGTCCCGCCCCAAGCGACGAGCGAAGCGAGCTCGCGAGGCCTCTCGTCCCGCCCCAAGCGACGAGCGAAGCGAGCTCGCGAGGCGTCCCAGCCGCCGCGAACGAACCGCGAGAGGTTGCAGCATCCCCCACGCCTTCATTCGCGCTTACGACGCAATCCTCCGCCTTCACCACGTCGCCCCGATCCCAAGTCCTTGATCCCACGTCGCGCGACCGTCCCTTCGACCCGCGAAACGCGAACGAATCCGGGAGGGACGATGCAACCCCGGCCGATTCGTTCGCCGGATGGCCTCGGACGATCCGATGCGGAAGCGCCGCGCACCTGCTGCAGGACCGGCCGCCGCCTCCTCCGCACCAGAAGACTCGGCCGCCCACGAATCCGCGCATCTGCCCGCTGTCTTCGACAGCAGCGCCATCGACGCGGGGCAACGCCGCCGGCGTCGCGGCTCGAGCTCGCGAGGACGCCCGTCATCCGATGCGACGAGCAAAGCTCGCCCCCGCGTGCCGCCGAGCGAAGCTACTCGTCTCCCGGGTTCGTCGCGGCGTTCACACGCGACGAACCGTCGGGAATCTTCGTAGGCGCGATTGGGTTCGAACCAACGACCCCTACCGTGTCAAGGTAGTGCTCTACCGCTGAGCTACGCGCCTGTTGTGCTGCCGCTGCTCACCGGGTCGGGGTGAGCGAGCGCGCGAACTAGTAGTCGCCTCCGTCGGGACTGTCAAGCCGCGTGTACCTTCAAACGTTTCGAGTGTGTCCCCGCGGAGCTTGCCGACCCACTCGAAAGTGACTAAGCACCCCCGACCTTGTCCAACAGCGCACATCTCTTGCAACCCTCGAGCCCCGACGCCGCTCCTGCGCCCGCACAACCGGGCGGCGGAGGCGGTGGTGGTGGCGGCTTCCTCGGCGGCGGCGGCGCGAGCCTGATCTTCATGCTGCTGCCGGTGCTCCTCATCCTGTTCATGATGCGGAGCCAGAACAAGAAGCAGAAGGAGATCGAGGGCTCGCTGAAGGCCGGCGACCGCGTCGGCACGCGCGGCGGGGCCATCGGCAAGATCGTCAAGGTGGGCGAGCGCACCGTGGACCTCGAGCTCGCTCCGGGCGTCACCGTGACGTTCCGCAAAGAGGCGATCGACGGTCTCGACGTGGATCCGAAGGACAAGCCGAAGTCGAAGCCCGAGGACGACGAAAAGTCGAAGGGCGACAAGGGTAAAGACAAGGGCTGAAAGATAGAGCTGGGCCGTGATCTACACGTATCTGCAGTATGGGCTCGGCGCGCTTGCCCTCGTCTTCGGGCTCGCCGCCTACGCAGTAAAGAGCAAACGCGCCGTCATGATCTGGGCCGCCGCCGCCAGCGCCGCGGCCGCGTTCTCCGCGTACAACCACGTGTTCTGGGTCGGCGCGGTCTTCGCGATGATGATCCCGTGGGCGCTCGTCTGTGCGGGCAACTGGGTCGATGCCGCGTGGCGCGCGAAGGTCGGCCTCTGCGTCTACCTGCTCCTGTCCGCGGTGTTGTGCATCTACCCGACCTACATCGACGAGCGGTTCAACCGGCCCGACGCGGACCCGAGCTACACGCCGGAGCAGCAAGCCGAGATCGATGAGCGCTCGCGCGATGGTGAGTTCGGGTTCGGGCGCTTCGTCCGCGCGAACATTCCGTTCCGCCTCGTCCGCGGCCTCGATCTCAAGGGTGGCTACCGCGTCGAGTACGTCGTCGACGTCCAGGAGGCGATCAAGGACAAGCGCGATCGCGCCTACGACAACATCCGCGTCACGCTCGCGCGCAAGTTCGGCATCACCAAAGAAGACGCGTACCCGACGCCCGCCGAGATCGACAAGCTGAAGGAGCGCGTCGTCCTCTCGAAGCCGAAGGAAGACGTCGGCAAGCTCTCGCTCGCCTTCACGAACGAAGAAGACGCGAAGGTCATCAACGACGAGTTCAAGAAGCCGTACGTCAGCGAGTACGCGATCTCTCCGAGCGCGGACCGCAAGACGTTCACCTTCAAGATGACGAAGGACGCCGAAGAGGCGTACCGCAAGCGTGCCGTCGACGAAGCGCGCGAGAAGATCCACCGCCGCGTCGACGGCCTGGGTCTGAAGGAAGCGGCCGTTTCCCCGCGTGGCGACTCGATCGTCGTCGAGGTTCCGGGCAGCGATCAGAGCGAGTTCAAGCGCATCCGCGACACCATCCAGCAGACCGCGCGCCTCGAGTTCAAGCTCCCGGACGACGGGACCGACTTCTTCGGCCCGATGCGGAACAACTGCCCCACCTGCGAGGCCGAGGGCATCTACTTCGACCAGGACAACGTCCCCGGTTACCCGAACCTCGTCACGAGCGCCGTCCTCATGAAGCGCCCCGGCGAGTCGATGAAGGACGCGAAGGATCGCTTCAAGGCGTGGGTCACGGCGAACGTCGAGGTCGACGATCTGCACGCGATCGTCTTCGGCAAAGAGACGCGCTTCAACGAGGATACCGGCATCCACGACGAGATCGGCTGGCGAACCTTCTACGTGTTCTCCAAGGCCGAGATCACCGGCGACATGATCCAAGAGGCCAGCAAGAGCCGCGACGCTTCGAGCGGCGGTCTCGGCGGCTGGCAGGTCAACCTCGAGTTCACCGCGGGTGGCTCGAACGAGTTCGAGCGCATCACCGGCGCGAACGTCGGCAAGCGCTTCCTCATCATCCTCGACGAGGTCGTCGAGAGCGGCCCGGTCATCAACCAAAAGATCAGCGGCAGCGCGCGCATCACGATGGGCCGCGGCTCACCCGAGGATCAGCTGCAGAACGCGTCGAACCTCGAGCTCGTCATCAAGTCGGGCGCGCTTCCCGCGCCGATCGAGTTCAAGGGCGAGCAGAAGATCGGCCCGTCGCTCGGCGCCGACGCCATCAACCAGGGTCTCAAGGGCGCGGGCTTCGGCTTCCTCGCGATCTTCATCGTGATGGTCGTCATCTACGCGCGCGCCGGGATGATCGCGAACATCGCGGTGCTCTTCAATCTGCTCCTCCAGATGATGGCGCTCACGATGTTCGGAGCCGCCCTCACGCTGCCCGGTCTCGCGGGCCTCGCCCTCACCGCCGGCATCGCCGTCGACGCGAACGTTCTCATCAACGAGCGCATCCGCGACGAGCTCCGCGCCGGAAAGAGCTCGAGGCAGGCGGTCGACATCGGCTACGACCGCGCGTTCAGCGCGATCATCGACGGCCACGTGACGACGTTCATCTCGGGCATCATCCTTCTGCACTACGGCTCGGGCCCGATCAAAGGCTTCGCGGTCACGCTGATGATCGGCATGATCACGAGCCTCTTCACCGCCGTGATCTGCACGCGCCTCGTCTTCGACTGGGTCGTCCGCTGGCGAAAGGTCAAGCAGCTCAGCCTCGGCTGACGGTCAAGCCATGTACATCATCAAGCCCGGCAAGATTTACGACTTCATGGGGATGAGGAAGATCTTCTTCTTCGTCTCCGTCTTCCTCATCCTCGGCAGCGTCTTCACGTTCTTCGTGCCGGGGCCCAAGTGGGGCACCGACTTCAAGGGCGGCACCGAGCTCATCGTCGCTTTCAAGAAGCCGGTGGACGCGGGCGAGGTCCGCAAGTCGGTCGAGGAGATCAAGGGCCCCGACGGCGTCGCGCACTTCGAATCGGCCGAGGTCCTCGCCGTTCCCGAGAAGGCGAATCACTACCTCGTTCGCGTGCAGCAGGTGAGCACGGTCGACGACGCGACCAAAGAGGCGGTGTCGCGCCAGATGTGCTTCGCGGACACGGGCGCACCCGCCGACTGCACGCCCGAGATCACGCCCACCGAGGTGCGTTTCAGCCCCGGTGGCGAGAAGGTCGTCCTCCGCTACGGCTGGGAGCTTTCGAAGATCGACAACGAGACGCTCGACGCCGATCGCAAGACGCCGCGCCAGAAGACGATCGACGAGTCCCTCGCCAACATCGAAAAGCGCATCGCTGGCGTGTCCGGCATCGCCCTCGTCGAGAAGAACCCGATAACGCTCGTCTCGTCGCGTGACGGCGACGTGAAGGTCGAGGTCCACCTCAAGGGCACCGGCGAGCAGCTGATGGAAGGCATCCAGAAGCACTTCGGCCCCGAGGTCGCCCCGGAAGAGCCCGTGTCGATCGAGTGGATCGGCCCGAAGGCCGGCGCCGAGCTTCGCAACAGCGCGCTGAAGAGCATCGGCATCGCGGTCTTCATCATCATGCTCTACATCGCGCTCCGCTTCGATCTGCGGTTCGCGCCGGGCGCGTTCGTCTCGCTCGTCCACGACGTCACGATCGCGATCGGTGCGATGTGCATCACCCAACGCGAGATCGGCATCTCGACGGTCGCCGCCGTTCTGACGGTCGCGGGCTACACGCTCTCCGACACCGTCGTCGTGTACGACCGCATCCGTGAGAACCTCGGCCGGCATCGCGGCATGACGTTCCCGCAGCTCGTCAACCTGTCGGCGTCCGAGATGTTCGGCCGCACGATCGTGACGAACCTCACCGTCATCGTCTCGCTGATGATGTTCCTCGTGTTCGGCACGCAGGTCATCCGCGACTTCGCGTTCGTCATGCTCGTCGGCACGGTCGTCGGTACCTACTCGTCGATCTACGTCGCGGGTCCGATCACCGAGTGGTGCGATCGTACGTTCTTCGCGAAGCAGGCCGCCGGGAAGGCGAAGGTCTCCCGTACGCGCGGCCAGAAGCGCGCCGACGCGGTCGTGTGACCGACGAATCCACGCAACTGGCCGCCGGCTCGGCCGACAATCAGGGCGTGGAAAACACGCCCGCCGGTTCTACGAAGTCGTCCCCTCCCGCTCCGGTTTCTTCGGAGCGTGCGGGGGCGGGCGCTACCGAGCCCTCGTCTCGTGATCCGGGCCCCGCGGACGCTGTGTCCGAGGGGCTGCGCGCCCAGCACGGCCTGACCTTCACGGGCGCGGACGTGCTTCATCGGCTGGCCGTTCCGTCGGCCGAGCTCACGAAGTGGCTCGATCCGAAGTTGTCGGGGTTGACCTCGCCGGCCGGCATGGCCGATCGCGAGGCCGCGACCGAGCGCATCGCCCGCGCGATCACGAAGGGCGAGCGGATCTGCATCTTCGGCGACTACGACTGCGACGGGATCACGGCGGCCGCCGTCCTCACCAGCGTCGTGCGTGCGCTCGGCGGCGTGGCCGTGCCGCTTCTCGCGACGCGTATGGAAGGCGCCTACGGGCTCAGCGCGCCTGCGCTCGCACGCGTGAAGGCGACGGGCGCGACGTTGCTCGTCACCTGCGATTGCGGCTCGAGCGATCACGAGCGCCTCGAGGACGCGCGCCGATCGGGGATCGACGTGGTCGTCATCGACCATCACCTCGTCCCGAAGGACCCGCTGCCGGCGCTCGCGTTTCTGAACCCTCACCGGCCCGAGTGCGAGTTTCCGTTCAAACATCTCGCTTCGTGTGGGCTCGCGCTCAGCATGGGCGCCGCGCTTCGTCAGGCGCTCAAGCGCGAGCTCGACTTGCGGCCGATGTTGGATCTCGTCGCGATCGGAACGGTCGCGGACGTGGCGCCTCTGGTCGGCGACAACCGGGCGCTCGTGCGGGCTGGGCTCCGCGTCCTCGGCGCGGGCGTCCGACCGGGCATTCGCGCGCTCGCGGATCTCGCGCGGATCGATCTGTCGCGCGGGATGACGAGCGAAGACATCGGGTTCCGCATCGCTCCGCGGCTGAACGCGCCCGGGCGCCTAGGCCACCCCGACGAATCGTTGGAGCTATTGCTTACGCGGGATCACGACATCGCGGCCGGCCTCGCCGCGTCGATCGAGCAGACGCAGCTGCAACGGCGACAGGTTCAGGCCCAGATGCTCGAGGAGGCGCTCGCCGACATCGAAGAGATGCGCCTCGATGCGCTGGCCGGCGTCGTCGTCGCGCGCCAGGGCTGGCACCCCGGCGTGGTGGGCATCGTCGCCGGAAAGCTGGCGGAGACGCTCGGCAAGCCCACCATCGTGATCGGTCTCGAAGGCGCGAGCGGCCGGGGATCGGTTCGCGGGCCGACAGGCTTCCCGCTCTACGACGCTCTCACCGATTGCCGCGCCGACTTGGCCGGGTACGGCGGCCACCAGGCCGCCGCCGGCGTGCATGTCCGGTCCGACCGCATCGACGCGCTTCGGGCGAGCTGGCACGCGACCTGTGCGGTGCGTTCGCGTGGGCTCGGCGGCACCGGCTGCGAGTCGACGGCGCGCCTCGACCCCCGCGATCCGCTGGCGCGCGTGCTGGACGACTTCGATCGGTTCGAGCCGTTCGGCGAGGCGAACCCGATGCCGCTCCTCTACTTGCCCGAGGTCGAGGTCATCGCCGCGAAGAACCTGAAGGGCCATCTCAAGCTCGACCTCGCTCACGGGCGCGCGCCGCTCACCGGCATCTATTTCTCGATGGGTGAGTGTGCTCCCGCAGTCGCCGGCAAGACGTTCACGATGATCGGCGCGCTGCGACGAAACACCTTCCAGGGCGGCGCCGAGCTCCAGGTCCGGTCGACGTGGCCGCGCCTGCCCTTGCCTTGATACTTTTGCGCTAAGCTCGCCCGCACCGAATGACTCAAGCCGTCGAGCCGCTCATTCGTTTCTCCGGTGTGCGCAAGGCCTTCGGGCCCAAGACGATCTACCGGCACCTCGACCTCGACGTCTTCGGCGGCGAGACGCTCGTCGTGATGGGCGGATCGGGTGTCGGCAAGAGCGTCATGCTGAAGCTCTTGATCCGGCTGCTGGAGACGGACCGCGGCAACATCTCCTTCCACGGTCGCGACGTCACCACGATGCGCGACAGCGACGTGGCCCGGGTGCGACGCAGCATCGCGATGCTTTTCCAAGGCGCGGCGCTCTTCGACTCGATCTCCGTGGGGGAGAACGTCCAATACGGTCTCCGAGAGCACTTTCGCGACGAGATGACGCCCCAGCAGATGAACGAGCGCGTCGACTGGGCGCTGTCCCTGGTCGGCCTCCCGGGCATCGAGCACATGCGTCCCGCCGACTTGTCGGGCGGTATGAAAAAGCGCGTCGGTCTGGCGCGCGCGATCGCGATCCAGCCCGAGGTCTTGCTCTACGACGAGCCGACGACGGGCCTCGATCCGATCAACACCGAGCGCATCAACCACCTCATCATGGGCCTGAAAGAGGCGCTCAACGTCACGTCGATCGTGGTGACCCACGACATGAAGAGCGCGTTCACGATCGCCGATCGCATGGCGATGGTGCACTCCGGCGCGATCATCCTTCACGGCACGCCGGAGACGTTCAAGTTCAGCACCGACCCCCGCGTGCACGACTTCATCAACGGCATCGCGCCGGTAAACGAAGACGTCGAAACGCTGCTCAAATCGTGAGCTTCGCCGCGCGGAAGATCGTCGCGAACGGCGCGTAGGCCGAAGCGTCGCGTGTGGCGAGTCGTCGGGCCCTCGAGTGAGTGCGAGGTGTAGGCGCACTTTCAGGGGTCTCGCTTGCTCAGGTCCTACTGCTAGACTGGGCCTCGATGGCTCGCTCGCGGGACCTCAAAGTCGGCCTCTTCGTGCTTGTCGGGATGTTCCTTCTCGCGCTCGTCGTCTTCTTGGTCGGCGAAGAAAGGAACCTCTTCGATCCCTCCGTGACGTTTACGACGAGCTTCGTCGACGTGCAGGGCTTGAAGCCCGGCGCGCCCGTCCGCATGGGCGGTATCGACGTCGGCCAGGTGGAGCGCGTCGGCTACGACGAGCAGAACCCGGCGGACTCGACGGTCTACGTCTACTTCTGGATCAAGCAGAGCGAGGCGGAACGCATCAAGATCGATACGAAGGCGAAGATCGCGAACAAGGGCTTGCTGGGCGACAAGATGATCGAGCTCGTCCCGGGCGAGAGCAACGAGGTCGCGAAGCAAGGCGCCCACTTCGAGGGCGAGAAGCCTTCCGACATGTTCGGCAAGATCGAGGTGATGGCGACGAAGGCGGAGGCCGTCATCGACAACATCGAGAAGGCCACACGCCCGCTCGGCGACGAGAAGCTCCATCAGAACATCCAGGGCTCTGTCGCGTCGGTGAACACGATCTTGAAAGAGGTCGCCGAGGGCGACGGCTACATGCACAAGGTGCTCAGCGACCCGCAAGAGGCCGAGCGCATCAGCGCGACGATCCAGAGCCTCGAGGGCACCGCCAAAGAAGCGGAGGGCCTCCTCAAGGACGTGCGCGGCGTCGTCGGTCGTGTGCGCTCGGGCCCGGGTTTCGCGCACGATGTCCTCTACGGCGAGGGGCCGAAGGGCCTCAACGAGTTTGCGTCCGCGGCGAACGAGGTCGCCCTCACGTTGAAGGGCGTCCGCGAGAACGAAAGCCTCGCGCACGATCTCCTCTACGGAGGCAAAGGCGACACGTCGCAGGTCATCAAGAACGTCGCCGACCTCACCGGCGACTTGAAGGCGATCGTCGCCGACATGCGCGCCGGCAAAGGCACCATCGGCGGCTTGTTGGTCGACCCGTCGATCTACGAGGACGTGAAGGTCGTCCTCGGCAACGTCCAGCGCAACGACGTCCTACGCGCGCTCGTCCGCTACTCGATCAACAAGGACGAGAAGAAGCCCGAGGTCCAGGTCGCCGGCCCGAAGTGATCGCTGACGGGTAGGGGACGGGTCGAAGCGATCGGCTACTTTCGGCCGCTATTTCTCCCCCCCCGGCCCCCCTCACTCCGTGAGGGGGGAGCTCAGCGGCGCTTTCAAGTCGCTTCGGCAGCCCAGGCAATCCGTCACAGCACCTCGATGACGATGAGGGCGTCGACGCGGATGCCCTCGGCCGGGAAGACGTAGGCCGTGTCGATCGTGCCGCTCCACTCGATCCGGATCTTTTTACCGTCCGGGAACAGCGGTCGCAGGTTGCCGTCGAAGAGGACCTCGAGCGGCGCCATCGTGTCGTTCTGAGGAAAGTCGCTGCCCTGCGCGACCGGCGTGCGAGCTTCGGGCGTCACGACCTCGGCGAGCAGGCTGGTGATGAAGCGAAGGTCGCCCACGCCGTCGGGAGCGCGCAGGAGCACGCGCTCGAGCGTCGCGCCTTGATCCTCGTCGGCCGGCTCGTCGAGCTCGTACTCCGTCCACCCCCAGAACGACCCGCTGTCGGTGTGGTTGACCACGACGAAGGCCTCGATCGTCTCCTCACCCGCGAGCGCCGCACAGCCGGCTGCACCGGCGGCCATGGCCGCCGCGAGCGAGGGAAACAATCGCAGCACCTGTCGTCGTCGTACGAGCAGTTGGGGGGACTGGGACATGGGCTGCGCGTCGTGCAAGAGTCGTGCTGGCATCCGTGAACCTCGGAGAAGCCGCTCGTCATCGGGAGCGGGCTGTACATTTCGCCGCGAAAAACGAAGAAAATCGGCTCTGGTAGACCCGTCGTTAGGAGCGAACCTTGGTGGGGATGTTCACTTCGTGCCAGCGCTAACGCGCTGAGCACTTCGTAGACCTCCTTGGACTTCGTCCAGCGCGCAGGACTCCGTCCAATCCGGTTCACTTCGTGCCCGCGCTAACGCGCTGAGCACTTCGTAGACTCGCTCCAGCTTTCACAAGCGTACGTGGTGAATTGCCCGCCGTTTTCTGTCCTGATCAATCTTGATCGCGTGCCACCGTGAGCCGCAGCGGCAACGCGAGAGGCGTCGAGATGGAACGCACGCCGATGCCGTGGTGTGTGCACTCCCGCGCGCACAGCTCGGCGCGTCGGTGAAAAATGACGCAGCGCGTTCTAGACTTGCAATTTGGGTCGGGAGGGCATAGCGAGCGAGCATGTCCGTCGACCTCGCGAGCCGTCTCAGCTCGGTCGCCCCGAGCGCCACCCTCGCCATGGCCGCCGAGGCGGCCAAACTCACGGCCCGCGGCGTGAAGGTCTACGCCTTCAGCGTCGGCGAGCCGGATTTCCCAACGCCGTCGCACGTCGTCGAGGCCGCCAACAAGGCTCTCGTGGACGGCGCGACGCGGTACACCGCCGTGACCGGTACGCCCGATCTGAAGGCCGCCATCGTCGAGGCGACGCGCCGCGACCGCGGCTACACGATCACGCCGGATCGGATCACGGTTTCGTGCGGCGCGAAGCACGTGCTCTTCAACCTCGCGACCGCCCTCTACGAGCCCGGCGACGAGGTCATCATCCCGGCCCCGTATTGGGTCAGCTATCCGGAGCAGGTGCGGATGATGGGAGCGACGCCCGTCATCGTCGAAACGACGGAGGAGTCGGGCTTCCGCATGGCGCCGGACGAGCTCGCGAACGCCGTCACGCCGCGCACCAAGGCGCTCATTCTGTGTACGCCGTCGAACCCCACGGGAAGCGCGTACGACGAGGCATCGCTGGCCGCGCTCTTCGAGGTCGCCGCGAAGGGCTCGTATTACGTCATCGTCGACGAGATCTACGCAGACCTCGTGTACGGCGGCTTCAAGCTCGCGTCAGCGGGCAAGGTCGGGCAGGCGCTCGGCGATCGGCTCGTCGTCGTCGACGGCGTCAGCAAGACCTACGCGATGACCGGGTGGCGCATCGGCTGGAGCATCTCCTCGCCCGCGCTCGCCAAGGCGCTCAGCGTGATCCAGGGGCAGAGCACGACGAACCCCGCTGCCGTCTCCCAGGCCGCCGCGCGGGCGGCGCTCCTCGGGCCGCGTGCGTCGGTCGAGTCGATGCGCTCGGCGTTCGAGCGACGGCGCGACATCATGGTCGACGGGCTCAACGCGCTCGGCCTCGCCTGTCGCAAGCCGGAGGGCGCGTTCTACGCGTTCGCCGACGTGAGCTCGCTCTACGGCCTCAAGGTGAAGCAGAACGACAAGGAGAAGGTGCTGGAGACGGACGACGACGTCGCCATGTGGCTCCTCGCGGAGGCGCACGTCGCGACCGTCGCCGGTGCTCCGTTCGGCGCGCCGGGTTACCTGCGGCTCTCGTACGCGACCTCCGACGACGACATCCGCGCCGGCCTCGCGTCGATCGGCGCGGCGATCTCCAAGGGCGCTCGCTGACTCGTCGGGATCGGGCGTCCTTCTGCGTCGCTCGATTGCCGACCAAGAAACTGGGTTGCAGGGCGAGGCTTCGTACGATAGAAGCCTTGCCCGAAGCACGGGCGCATAACTCAGCGGTAGAGTGCGACCTTCACACGGTCGAAGTCGCAGGTTCGAACCCTGCTGCGCCCACCGCAAACCGTTCTCTCGCGCTCACCTCCGGTGGGCACACGCTGCAACAGCCGAGGCGATCAACGACCGTTGATCGCCTCGATGGCTTTGTTGAGGTCGGCTCGGTCACCCAGACACGGGTGGCAGTCTTTCGGGGCGAAGAAGACGCCACAGCCACGCCTGGCTTGAAGAGGCGTGAGTGAGTTGAGGCTCCGTCGATCGCCGACGCGCGCCGCCTCGTCGAAGAGCGCCTTGCGGTCGCAGGGCGCTGCATCGCGCAGCTGGACGGCGATCCGAAGGGCAGGGGAGGCGAGCTTCAGCACCGCTTCGTCCTTCGTGGCGGCGAGCGCGCGGTCCTTCACCGTCTTCGAGACGCTCTTCGCGATGGTGAGCTCGTAGAGAAGATCGGGCCCGACGGTTCCCATCTGCGCCGTCATCAACTCGAACGCGGTGTCCTGCACGGCGGGTTGTCCGCTCGCGCCGCGCACGACGATCTGTTGCAGGTCTTTGTCGTCTGCGATCTTCCCGCTCGCCGCGAGCGCGCGCTTCACGTTTGCGAGCGCATTCCCCAAGCCCGCCGGTGTCGCGGCTTGGACGCGCGCGAGCTTCGCTAGCAGTTTGGCGTTGTCGGGGTCGCGCGTGGCCAGCGCTTCGAGCTCGGCGACCGTCGTCGCTTTGTCGATCGCAGCGTCGGAGACCGACGATCCGCCGGCGGCGCGGAAGCCGGCGGGCTTGTCGTCCTCGGGCGATGCCGACCCATCCGGCGAGGGCGACGAGCGACCTTCGCTCGGGTGCGTACCGTCGGCCCGCTCGGGCTCGGCCGACGTCTGATACGCCGCTTCGAGCGCCGACACGACGCGCGGATCGCGCATCTGCGGAAGAGCGACGACCAGGCCGACGAGCGCCACGAAGCCCGCTGTCGCGATCTTCGGGAAGTACTCGACGTCCATGTCGTCGCTCTCTAGCGCTCGTTCTGCCGTTTACTCGTCGTAGATGCCACCGCCCGGCGGGGGCGGCGGAGGCGGCGGCGGCTTCGCCGTGGCCGGGGGCGGCTTCGGCGTGTCCGTCGGGGGCGGCGGAGGCGGCGGGGGCGGAGGCGGAGGCGGCTTGGCCGTCGCAGGCGGAGGCTTCGGCTTCTCGCTCGCGGTCGGCTTGGCCGACGAGGCGGCAGGCTTCGCCGACTCGCTGGCGGACGCCTTCGCGCTCGCGCTGACGGCTGCCGTCTCCGTCGGCGTCGGCTCCGCGGTCGCCGTTTGCGCGGCGGTGACCGTCGCGGTCGCCGTGGCTGTCGCGGTCGCCGTGGCGCTCGCGGTCGCCGTCGTGGTCGGCTTACCCGTCGGCTGTTGCGCTTGGTTATCGCCGCCGCTCTTCATCAAGAAGATGACGACACCAACCACCGCCGCCGCGGCGAGGCCGAGGAGGATCAGCTTGCCTCCACCACCGCCCTTTTCCTCGGCTTCGATCCTCGCGCTGACCGGCGCGCTCGCAGGCGGACGCACCGACTTCGGCTCGGCCTTCTTCTCGACGGCGGCGGCCGGTTTCTTCTCTGCCTTGACGGGCTCCGCGGGCTCCACCGGAGTGGGCTTCGCGGCGGGCTTCGGAGCAGGCTTCGCCTCGACGGCTTTTTCCTCCTCTTCTTCCTCCTCTTCCTTCTCGGCGGGGGCGGACTTCGCCGGGGCCGCGGGCAGATCGGCGAGCTGGATGGGCTCCGTTTTGGCGAGCGCCTTCGCTTCGTCCTTCTTTGCGGCCGGCTCGGGCGTCCCGATGTCCGCGAGCGAGCTGCCCGCCTCCGACAGCGCTTGCTGCAGGAGCTCCGCAGCTTGCTTCATCACCGTGCGTTCCTCGGGGGGACGCATCTCGGCCTCGCCGCCGGAGCTCTTCGGGAAGAAGCCGCCGTCCGCCTTCTCCTCGGCGGGCTCCGGCTCCTTCGCGGTGACCTTCTCCGTCGTGGGGCTGCCGATCGCGCCGAGACCGAGCATCGTCGACGCTCGCTTCTCCGGCTTCGGTGCGGGCTTCGCCTCGACCGACGCGGCAGGCGCGGCTTCCGCGGGGGCCGCCGCAGCTGCAGCGACGCTCACGCCGGTGCCGTCGCTGCCGCGATCGAACGTCGACGGCTTGCCGCCGGACTTGTCGACGAGGCGCGTGATGATCGCCTTCGACTTGTCGTCGATCTTGATGAACTTCACGCCCATGCCTGCGGGCTGCTCGGTGGCGGCTTGCTCAGGCTCACGCTTCCACACGACGCGCCCGACACCGGAGAGAACCGCTTGCTCGTCCGCGATGCGGATCTCGAACTTGAGCAGCGTGCCGGGCGGGAAGGGCGAGGGCGTCTTGATGTAGATGCCGCCCCTGCTGACGTCGGATGCGTGATGCTCGATGAACTCGTCGACGGTCGCGCTCTTGTAGCGAACCGTCATGCTGAGCACCTTTGCTCGCGGGTCCTTCCGTGTGTCCTGAGCCATCGGTCTCCGAGGAGGAGCGCGCGCGCAGCTCGAATCTGCGTGCGTGACGCGGCTCCCGTTCTGATTTGGAGTGCGCCCGGGAAACTCCGGGCGAGCGTTGACGGTGGCATCGTACTTCCCACCAATCGTCGCCGACAAGTTCCTCCTTTCTGCCAACGAGGCGCCGCGTCAGGACGCTCCAACACCGTCTGGTGGGCGAGCCGTTGTGGTAGGTAGGGGCGGATGCGGGTTCGCGATCACTTTCGTGCGCACGGTCGCAAGAACGTGAGCCTACCCGCGAGCCTTCGCGACGAGCATCGGTCGTTCGAAGAGGAGGCGAGGATCAAAAACCTCGGTCTCGGGGGCGCTTGCATCGAGCTGTTCCCCGGCTCCACGGCCGAGTCGCAGCTCCTGCGGCTCGACGCGCACGTGCTCTTGGAGGTGACCGCGCCGAGCCTCTGGGACCCGTTGGTGCTCCACGGTCGCGTCGCATGGGCGCGACGGTCGGCGCCGGATCGACCCGCGCGGTTGGGCCTTCGCTTCGAGCATCAAGAGCAGGGGAACCTGTTTGCCCTGTTTCAGCTGCTCGGGGCTCACGCTTACGAGACGTAGGGCGTCGCCGTCGGGGTTCGACGGTGGAAGGTCGAGGTTCGAAGGTCGGCGTCGGGGGTCGACTCCTCGTTGCTTCGCTTCGCTCGCAACCTCGTGTCGAGGGCGGGCGACTCCTCGTTGCTTCGCTTCGCTCGCAACCTCGTGTCGAG
>JABFXY010000223.1 GCA_013361525.1 Polyangiaceae bacterium
CGGCTTGCCTCTCGCTCTGTGTCGGGGACCCGACGCCGGACGCGCCCCGTCGAAGAAAGAGCGCAAGCCAGGTGAATTTTTGCTTATGAATCGCTCGGCAAGCCGAGCGATTATGCGCCAGCGTCCGGAGGCCTGCGGCCGCCGTCGTCGCTGCCCTCTCCGGCGCGCGGGCTCTTTCTCCCGCGCGCGGAGGCCAGAGGACGCCTCGAGGAGTCTCGTTCATGACCATGAAAGTCACGCTCTCCACGTCCGATCCCCTCAGCGTCGCAGCCGATCTCGCAGTCATCGGCATCGTCGAAGGCTCCTCGCCCAAGGCGGGTCCTCTGGCGACGCTCACCAAGGCGCTCGGTCCCGTGGTTTCGCGCACGCTGAAACGCGAAGAGTTCACCGGGAAAAAGGATCAGACCGTCGAGTTCTCCACGAACGGGCAGCTCAAGCCCGCGCGCGTGGTCCTCATGGGCCTCGGCCAAGGGCCGGTCACCGAGGCGCAGGTTCGTACGATGGCCGCGAAGGCCGCGCGTGTCGCGCAAGCATCGCGTGCCGCGACCCTGGTCCTCGACGTCCCGCAGGGCGTGCAATCGTCGGTCGGCGCCGGCGGTGGTGAACGCGCGGCCGCCGAAGGCGTCGTTCTCGGCGCGTATCGATTCACGCGTTACTTCACCGGCGATCGACAGCCGAAGTCCACGCTCGATCGCGTCACGCTCGCGACCGCCGGCCGCGTCTCGCGCGAGTCGCGCGCCGCCGTCGAGGTCGGCCAGCGCGTCGGTGAAGCCATCTGCATCGCGCGCGACCTCATCAACGAGCCGCCGAACGAGCTGTACCCCGAGACGTTCGCGCGGTTCTGCGCCGAGCTCTGCAAAGAGCGCGGCATCAAATGCACCGTCCTCGACAAGGCGGCGCTCACGAAGCGCGGGATGAAGCTCATGCTCGCCGTCGCGCAAGGCAGCGCGCGCGACCCACGCCTCATCCACATGGTCTACACCCCCTCCGAGGGGAAGCCGAAGAAGAAGCTCGTCTTCGTGGGCAAGGGGCTCACGTTCGACTCGGGTGGTCTCTGCATCAAGCCCGCCCAGGGCATGGAAGACATGAAAGGCGACATGGGCGGCGCGGCGAACGTCGTCGCGCTCATGGCCGCGCTCGCCGCTCTCCAGCTCCCGGTCGAGGTGCATGGCCTCATCGGCGCGGTGGAGAACATGCCCGACGGCAACGCCTACCGCCCGGGTGACATCTTCGGATCGCTCGACGGCAAGTTCGTCGAGATCATCAACACCGACGCCGAAGGTCGCCTCGTGCTCGCCGACGTCCTTGCGTACGGCCGCGAGCTGAAGCCCGATCTGATGCTCGACAACGCGACGCTCACCGGCGCGTGCATCGTCGCGCTCGGCACCCTGACGAGCGGGTTCTTCACGAGCCAGGACGATCTCGCGGACAAGATGCGCCGCGCCGCCTCCGAAGCGGGCGAGTCGATGTGGCACATGCCGCTGCTCGACGAGCTGCGCGAAGGTCTGAAGAGCGATTGGGCGGACCTGAAGCACACCGCCGATCGCTGGGGCGGGTCGATCACCGCGGCGCTGTTCCTTCGCGAGTTCGTCGGGCAAACACCTTGGATTCACGTGGACATTGCAGGTCCGTCGATGGCGCACCGCGCGTACGGCATCCATCCGAAGGGTGGCACCGGCCACGGCGTCCTCACGTACCTGAAGCTGATCGACGTGCTCCTGCACGAGGTCTGAGACGCGCGTGGCCGAGCCCCGCGAAGCCGCATCCGGGCGCGACGCATCGAGCGAGACCGAGCCTTTGGGCACGGTCTCGGCCGTCGAGGGTGCGCCGCCCGTTGCCGCGCTCGCGGGCAGGCCGAGCTCGTCCGAAGCAAAATCGGCAGCGCTGCTCATGCGTGAGCCCGGCGTCGTGCAGCGCATCGCCTGCGCCGCCTTCGCTTGGTCCGTGACGGTCGCGCCGTTCGTCCTCGGCCGTACGGGTTCGTGGCTCTCACGCACGGTCGCGGCGTTCGCCCTCGCGGTTGGTGTCCTCGGTCCGCTGCTCGTGCCGACGAGGCGCCAACTCGGCCGTCACCTCGGGATCTCCGCGTTCTTAGCGTTCACGACGCTCGTTTGGGTTCTCACGCAGCCGGCGCTCGCCGTCGACAGGCTCGATCCCGTGCTCGCGGCGATCGGCTCGGTTGCATGGGGCGTGTTTGCCTTTTCCTGGGGAGAGCCGTGGAGAATGCGAACTGAAGGCCAGGTCGACGAGATGAGCGGCACGCTCCGAGCGCGCGCGCAGCTTCCCTCCCTCGCCGTGCCGATCGCGGCCGTCGGCGTCGTCGCCGCGCTGGTCCTCATGATTTTCGCGTGGCGTGTCCGCGAGCCCTCACGCGCGCTGTTCGGTCACGCCGCGAGCATCGGCCTCGGCGTCGCGCTCGTCAGCGGCGCCGCCCATGTCGCGATCAGCCGGGGCAAACCGCGCGCGCCCATCTCGAGCCTCTCGCGCGGCGGGCGCCGTTCGCTGCTCGTGCTCGTGGTTGCGGCGATTCTCGGCGGAGCGCTCCTCGTCCTTCGCTCCCGCTGACGAGAGTTTCGATCGCCGCGGCGATTGGCTATCGTTACGCTCCCTTGGCTCGCGCGATCGACGCCCTCGCTATCGTCCTCTTCCTCGTCTCCGCGGCAGCGTTCGCGCTCGGGTTACACGCCTTGTCGGGGCTCGAGGATTTCCGCGCCATCTACCTGCTCATCGTCGGCGCCCTCGCGCTGCGTGCGAGCACCGAGCTGCTTCGTCCGAGGAGCGGCTCGGCGTGAACCGAGCGCGCGCGTGTCGGTTCGCCGTCGCGTGCGTCCTTGCAGGCGGCTGCTCCGCCGAGGGACCTCCCGCTCAACGCACCGAGCTCGAAGGGGAACAGGTCGCGCGCGTCGACGACGAGGTCGTCACCCGCGACGTCGTCGCATCGATCGCGCGCGCGCAAGACGTGACGCCGCGCGAGGCTCTCGATCGAGCGACCTTCGATGCGCTCGTTGCGCGCGAGGCGCGGGCGAGGGGCGTCGACGCGCGGTTGCGCCGTCGCTTGAACGGAGCGCTCGCGCAAGTCCTCGTCGACGACCTCGCGAAAGCAGCGCGAGCTGAAGGTCCTCCCACGGACGAAGAGGTCGCCGATCTCACCGCGCGCCGTTGGATGGAGGTCGCGCGCCCCGAAGCGGTCGTTCTCGTGCATGCCGTCGTGCTCGTGCCACCCGACGCCGACGCGGCGACGTCCGAACGCGCGCTCGCGACGGCGAAGAAGATTCGAACCGCCGTCGAGGCCTCCGTCGCACTCGCCCGCGAGACCGCTGCGCCCGACAACATGCCGAAGCGCGGCTTGCCTCCGCCCGCCGATCCCGTGCGCGACGATTTCGTTCGTCGCGCGAAGGCGGTGGCTCCCGACGATCCCGGCGTCATCGCCGAGCCGCTCTGGCCGATCGGATCCGACGGGCGCGCCGTCAAACACGACGGCCGCGAGCCCTACGATCCGGCGTTCGTGAAGAGCGGCTTCGAGCTGCGAAACCGCGGAGACCTCACCGAGCCGGTTCGTTCGTCGTTCGGCTATCACGTCATCCTGCTGCTCGATCGTCTGCCCGGCGCGATGTTGAGCGCCGACGAGCGTCGCAAGCTCTTCGAGCGAGACGTCGTCTACGAGCGCACCGGCCGTCGCATCGAGGCGCTCCTCGGCGAGCTGCGCACGAGCACCCGTGTCGAAGACAAAGACCCGAGTGTGGAGGGCCTGCTTCAGCAGGTGGTCGTCGCACCGTGACTGTGCCGGCCGGACGCCGGCGCCGGGCGCTCCGCGATCAGGGCGAGAGCCCCTTCGCCGCGATCCTCGAGGACCTCCTCGCGCTCGTGCCGTTCGTGCGCGGCGCCGCCATCGTCGACTTCGAAGGGGAAACGGTCGACTACGCCGGTGAGCTCGATCCCTTCGAGCTGCGCGTCGCCGCCGCGACCTTGCAGCTCACGCTCGCCGACATTCGCGAATGCCCGTATCACGGCTCCGCCGTGCAGCTCAGCGTGTGCATGGGCCGCGCCGGATACGTCCTGCGCGCGCTCGACCCGAGCTACAGCTTGCTCATGGTGCTTCGCAAGCTAGGCACCTTCGTGGTGAGCACGCGCGTGTTGCTCGAAATCGAGGCGCGCATCCTCGTCGAAGCCGGGCTGCCGATCGTGCGAAAGCCCTCGCTGCATCGAATCGACGTCGAGACCTTCGGCCGTGGGTCGCGCATTCGCCCGGCGCGCATTCGCCCCGCGCAAATCGCGCGGCCGGCCGGTCAGGATCTCGACTGGATGTCCGTCGAAGTTCTCGGCGCGCTCGTCGGTGGTGCACCCGGCGAACGGGCCTTCCGCGTTCGCCTACCGACAGGCGCGGAGTGCACGCTCCTTCGTGAGAGCAAGCGCTTCTGGTTCAGCGAAGAGCCCATCGAGGCGCTGATGCGAGGCGCTTCGCAAACGAACGATGCGCTCTTTCATCCGGCCCGATCCTGAGCCTTCCGCTCAACGAGCGGCGCGTTTGCCCTACGAAAGCCGCGACTTTGAAGAAAATCGCGAGCATGCGAACGAGACGCTTGACGATCTCCGCTCCGTAAGTAGAGTGCCACTCCCCTTCGCACGGAAGGCCACCGCAAAACGGTGACCGGAAGTAACGAGGGGCTGGTTCGTCGAGCCCGCTCGACGAACCAGGTCCCAGTCGAAAGACAGGTCGGAAGAAAAAACGACCGGGACGAAAAAAAAAGGTTTTGACAAGGCGCACGACGGTGAATAGGATGCGCCTCCCGATGACGACGGGCCCTCGGAAACGAGGGACGACGGCAGCGGAAACTTCGACGCTCGGTTGGTGACTGCTTCGGTAGTGCCACCTGCGGCGGCTCGATCCTTGAAAACTGAGACGTACGTGCAAACGCTCGCAAGCCTTCGGGCTAGCGAGAGTAAGCAAGGGTAGTGTTCGCCTCGTCAGCTGTCCCCCCGACAGCGACGAAGGCAAAACGCGAAACCGAACCTTAACCCGGTCGGTTCGCGATAACGGTTCGGCGCCGCACCGCTTCTTCGGAGGTGGCCATGGGCGACGGACCAGAGAGAACCGAGCCATCCGACGGGAATTAGCCCCCGAAGGATCT
>JABFXY010000091.1 GCA_013361525.1 Polyangiaceae bacterium
GGTGCCGTCGGAGGCGGCGGTGCTTCCGCGGGCGGCGCATCCGCGGGCGGCTCGAGCCCGGGAGGAGGCGGCGCGGGCGGCGGTACCGGCGGCGCGGGCGGCGGCACGGGCGGCTCCGGCGGACCCGCCGGCACCGGAGGAGACGGCGGCAGCGGCGGATCGCTCCCCTCCGGTGACTGCGATGCGGGCCCGCTCGTCGAGGGCGAGGTTCCCCCGATCGCGAACGCGTGTTCCGACGAGATCAACAGCGACCAGGTCCGCGCCGACGGCCTCGTGAACGGCCAGGAGTACGCGATCGGTGTCGCCGGCGTCGACGACATCGGAAACCCCGGCCCGCTCTCCAACGTCGTGTGCGCGACGCCCGTCGCGGTCGTCGACTTCTTCGACAACTACACGAACGCGGGCGGCCAAGGCGGATGCATCGGCGGGTGCGCGATCGCCGACGCGGGCGTTCCGACGTCGGCGCTCGGCCTCGCGTGTGCGGTCGTGCTCGTCGCTATCCGCCGCCGCCGTCGCAAGCCGATCCAGGCGAGCAAGATCGTCGGTCCGTTCGTCGGCCTGCTCGTTCTCGCATCGGCGTCGGCTGCGCGTGCGCAAGCGGGCATCCCCGACAGCAACTGGCGTCAACACGACCGGCCGGCGGCTCCGCCCGCGGACACGCAGTTCGCGTTCGAGGTGCGCTTCGGCCCGTATTGGCCGCAGGTCGACAGCGAGCCGGGCCTCACCGGCACGCCGTACGAGGACACGTTCGGCAACGACGGCCTGTTCTATTTCGGCCTCGAGTTCGACTACATGCCGCTGCGCATCCCCTATGTGGGCATGATCGGCGCCGGCGTCGGGTGGGGTTACACGTGGGCGAGCGCACATGCGCTGGCAGAGGGCTGCGACCCCAACACGGCGCCCGACCCCGAAGAAGACGAAGGCGAAGACGATCTCGGCCCCTGCGAGACGGACGACACGACGTCGCTCAAGATCATGCCGATGTACGCGTCGCTGGTGCTGCGCGCGGACGAGCTCATGCGCCGCACCGGCGTGCCGCTCGTTCCCTACGGAAAGTTCGGCTTCGGCTTCGCGTATTGGAGCTCGAATACGACGTCCGGCACGAGTCACATCGAGCGTGGTAAGCCCGGCAACGAAGACGATGACCTCTGGGCGCAGGATGTCACAATCGGCCTCACTGCCTCCGCCGGTCTGGCGCTCGCGCTGAACTGGCTCGACGCGGCCTCGGCCGGCTCGCTGCGTGAATCGACGGGGATCGGCCACGCTTACCTCTTCGGTGAGTGGATGGGCGCGTTCCTCGACGGCTTCGGTGGCGGTCAGATGCACGTCGGAACCCAGACCTTCGTCACCGGTCTCGCCTTCGACTTCTGAGCGCGCCAAAGTCGGATCGTCACCCTCGGCTGTTGGTATCCTCGATCCTCATGGGGAATCGGGGAATGGCAGAGTGCGGGCTCGCCGTCGTTTTGGGTCTCGGCGTGACGATCGCGGCGTGTGAGCCGTGTAGTCCCGACGAATACGAGCCGAACGACGCCGAAGGTGAAGCGAGCGCAGTCGGCGACATCACGACCGACCTCAACGAGATCGACGCCAACTTCGACGACCAGCAGGACGCCGACTGCTTTTCGTACGCGATCCCGGAGCCGATCAGCGAAGACCTTCCGATCCTCTACATCGAGTTCAAAGGTGCCGATCGCGAGGAGCTCGGCGCCACGCTCTCGTTTGCCTGCGACGAGGGCGACCCGGCGATGTTCTTCTGCAACGGCGAAGAGCTCACGGACACGACGTGCTCGGTGAACGGCAAGGAGCCGCGTTTCCGCGTCACCTACGACTGCGACGACACCTCGGACAAAGTCGGCAAAGCGAGCCTCCGCGTCTGCGTGACGCGGCCCGATCCCGCGAAGCTCTGCACCGACTACTCGATACGCGCGTACTTCAACTAACGCGATTGCCATTTAGGATCGCGCGAACACCACTTGCGCGGAGGGCAAACCTCGACATTACTCGAGGTATGCCCACCCCGCGCAAAGACGCCAAGCCGGTCCCCAGCGAGCTCAGTGTCGGCGAGGTAGCCGCACGCAGCGGCGTCGCCGTGACGGCGCTTCATTTCTACGAAGCCGAAGGCCTCATCAAGGGCCGACGTAATGCAGGCAATCATCGTCGTTATCCCCGTGACGTGCTTCGTCGCATCGCGGTCATCAAGGTCGCGCAGCGTGTCGGGATACCGCTGTCATCGATCCGCGATGCGTTGCAATCGCTGCCGAAAGACCGCACGCCCACAGCCGACGACTGGGCCCGTCTCTCCAAGAGCTGGCGCGCCGATCTCGATGCTCGGATTCGGCGGCTCACGAGCCTCCGCGACCAGCTCGACGGGTGCATCGGCTGCGGGTGCCTCTCGCTCGCCGCCTGTCCACTTCGCAATCCATGGGACGTGCTCGCGAAAGATGGGCCCGGTCCGCGCCTGCTCGACCCTGACCCTGATTGACGTCAGCCGCGTTATGCCGACTACCCCTGGGCGCGTAGTCTGGTCATGCCTCCATCGACGACGATTTCCTCGCCCGTCATGAATGCCGCGTCGTCCGACGCGAGGAACAGCACCACCTTCGCGATCTCGATGGGCTGCCCCAATCGCCCGAGCGCGATCCGAGGAATTACCCCTCGAATCGCCTGTTCGAGGCCCTGCTTTGCGTGAATCGGTGTGTCGATCGGGCCGGGGCTGACGGCATTCACGCGCACCCCCGCCGAAGCCAGCTCGGCGGCCGCAGTTTGGGCGAGCGACCGCAGCCCCGCCTTCGATGCCGCATAGGCGCCCGTATACGGCTGCCCGAGCTGATGTGTAATCGACGTATTGAGCACGATGCTGCCACCGCGCGCAATCAGCGGGGCGAAGTGCTTGATCGCGAGCCAAGGCCCTTTGAGGTTTACACGTATCGATTCGTCGAACGCTGCCTCGTCCATCGACGCGATGAGCCCGTAGCGGGTCACACCCGCATTGAGGAACAGAGCGTCGACGACGCCGTGCTCCTTCGCGACTCTTTCGGCGAGCCGTTGGATGTCGTCGCCGCTCCCGGCGTCCGAGGCGATGACTGTGGCCTTGCCGTCCAGCTCGGCGTGTGCGGCGGCGAGCGTCGTCGGGTTCGCGCCGGTCACGATGACCTTTGCGCCCTCGTCCGCGAAGAGCTTTGCCGTCGCGAGCCCGATGCCGGTCGTTCCGCCCGTCACGACTGCGACCTTGTTCTCGAACCGCTTCACGACGCCGCCCTCCCGCCGAAGTCTTCGACGTGCTCGTTTGCCCATTCCCGGAAGGAACGCGCGGGTCTGCCCGTGATTTGTTGAACCGTGCGCGTGACGCGTTCCGGCGCCGTTACCATGTTTGCCCAGCCCGAGAGCGCCGCGTCCGCGAAGCTCGGACTGCCCCATGCCGCGATCAGCACCTCACGAGCCTTCTCGGGTGAGAGCTCCTCGTAATGCACCGGCCGTTTCAACGCCTGTCCGATCAGGTGCACCTGCTCTCGCTGCGTCACCGTCTCCGGACCGGTCAGAACGTACTTCGCGCCGTCGTGTCCATCCTCCACGAGGGTCCGCGCTGCGACCGCCGCGATGTCACGTTCGTGGATGAGCGACCGGGCCGCGGCGGCGTACGGCCATCGGACGACCCCCTCGTCTCGGATCTGCGAAGCCCACATCAAAACATTCGTCGCGAAGCCGGTCGGGCGAAGGAATGTCCACTCCATACCGGATCGGACAATCGCCTTCTCCACGTCCGCGTGAAAAAGGCCTGGCTGATCGACGAGGTCGTCATTCACGCTCGCCGCGGACAAATAGACAATCCGCTTCGCGTGCCGGCCGAACGCTTCGAGGACGGCCGGCGCAGCATCGACACTGAAGAAGGGCCAGACCAAGAACACAGCGCCGACGCCCTCGAGCCCGCGCGCAAACGTCTCGGGTGCCGCGAGGTCGCCAGCGAGAACCTCCACACCTTCGGGGATACGGGCCGAGGTCGGATCCCGCGTCAGCGCGCGGACGGCGACGCCTCTTTGTTGGAGCTCGGCGACGACATGGCGGCCGACAGTGCCTGTCGCGCCGGTGACCAAAACACGCTTCGCAGGGTCATCGTGATGGATGCTCATGGGGCCTTTCTTCGGCCACGCGGTCGCTTCCGCGTGTGCCGTGGCCCCAGTGCTACGACCTCGAGTTAACTCGAGGTCAAGGCGTCATCGGGGTGATGGGCGGCGCGTGGGCTCGATGACGCTCTCGAGCAAACCGACGAGGGCGCGCGCATCGCGGGTATCGATGCCGAGCGCGACGTTCAGGCGACGGCCATTGCGCCGAACGGCACGAACGGCGGCCCGGTCGCCCTTCGCAATGATCTCGAAGCGATCGAGGTCGGCGGCCGGGACACGACCATCGAGGGCGCGCAGCTCGGTCGCGAGCGCGTGGATCGGCTGCCCGAACACGAGCTCGAAGGCGATGAGGCCCGTGATCAGCGTGAGAACGAGCGCGATCACGCCGAGCACGATAGGCCCGGCGAGATTACCGTCGGCGGGGTCTGCCTGCATCTGCAGCACCGCCCGTGCGGCGGCGAACCATGCGCTGAATGTCGCGAGGGCCAGGATGACGTAGCGGATCGTGAGGTAGGGACCGAGTGTGCCTCGTACCCGAGCACGCAGAACGGCGGGCGCCGTTCCCGCTTCGGCGCGCGTCACGAGCTCGATGATTCGGAGGCGCGGGCCGCCTTGCGCGGCGTCGTTCGACATGAGCTCCGCTTCCTCTCACATCTTTGGCCCACGCACCATGCGCGAACGGAGCCGAGCGCCGCCGATCGGACGTAGCACACACTCAGGGCGACATCTCGATGCGCATGACGTACGGGCCCGCTCCGTACTCGTCGTCGTGGTACCCGTCGACGAAGACGTAATAATCGGTATTCGCCGTGACGGCGAACGTGACCTCTTCGGGTGCCCACCAACGCTCCCAGCTGTCCGAGCAGCCGACCTCGGTCGCGACGCTCTCGCAGCCGGTCCGCACGTGCAACGCGCGGTCGTAACAACCGCTGGCGTAGGGGAACGACGGCTCCAGATTGGGATCTTCGCCGCAGAGCGGGACGTCGTCGTAATCGAGGCCGATCGTGATTTTCATCGTGCCGTCCGCGGTCGGGCGGACGCGTCGCACGTGGTCCGGCGCGGCGACGATGATGTCGTCCGGCTGGAGCATGCAGGTGCCCGTGCCGCTGTCGGTCGCACCGACGGTCGAAGCCATCGCCGCGTTGCCCGGCAAGTGAAGGATTTGTCCCGAGCCGATTTCGATCGGCGTCCCGCCGGCAGCGCCGCTGCACGTATCGAGCGCATCAGCCGCCGCCTCGAACTCGCACGAATCGTTGCACCCGTCACCGCTCACGGTGTTCCCGTCGTCGCAGTCTTCCGTGCTGTTCAAGAATCCGTCGCCGCACGAGGGCGCCATGCATTGGAGCGTGAGCGAGAAGTCGTCGGAGGACGTGTCGGTCGCCGAGACGACTGCCCAATAGGTGCCGGCATGCAGCGTTGTGTAGAGCTCGGTCGACTCGATTGCATTCGTGCAAACGTCGTCGGTCGTGCACGCTTCGGAGCGAAGCGACAGCGCACCGGTGAACGCCGCGTCGCCGCTCAGGGTGAGGATGCCCGAGCACTCCGACTCGATGTCGAGTTGGTAAACGACGTCGCGATAACCCGTCTCGAACGTGGAAGGATCGAGGCACCACGTGTCGTAGTCGTCGGTCGCGAGCAGAAGCGTACCGGTCACCGTTACGCTCTCGCCGACGATCGACGCGACGTTCGCAGCCGACTCGCACGTATCGTTCGCCGGCGCCGACGGAGGATCGAGCTCGAAGGCTTCGTTGCCCAGCTCGATCGAGCCGTCGGAGGACACAAACCTTCCATCCGTGTCGTCGGCGATCTCGTCGTCGATATCGTCGTCGTGATCGGCCTCAGCGCTCTCCTCGTCGTCGACCGCAACGCCGGCGGTGCACCCCGGTGCCATGAGCCCGGCAAGAACCAACAACGTCACCCCCGAGAGATCTTTGCCCCAACGCGTCCAGTTCTTCATGCCCGGCGAGATCGGGACGGCGCCCCCAAAGCTTAACCCTCGGGATCGCGCTAAAAAAAGGGCTTAAGTCGGAGGCGCGGCGTGCCGCAGCTTCGTTGATGCGTCGGCTCGAGCGGCGCCTGAGCGCCGGTCAGCCCGCCGCCTCGACGACGTAGTAGGCACAACGAAATGCGTCCGTCTTCGTCGACGTTCCGGTCTGGAGGTTCGCCTTGACCGTGGCCTCGAGCGCCTTCATGCGGGCGAGGTGGTCCTTCGCGGCGGCGGCGTTCGACGTGCGCTCGGCCTCGAGCCAGCGCTTCGACCAAAGATAGACGTCCTCCGCCGTCGCTCGACCCGCGCGAAAGTCCGCCTCCGTCGCGCTGAACGCGGCCTTGGCGGCTTGGGCCTTGGAGGGAGGAGCAGCCTCGGCGCGCCGCGACCCGAGGACGGCTGCGGCGATGCCCAAGGGCGCGGCGACGAGCACGGAGCGACGACGACGATTCATGTCAAAACTCTATGACGCCGCGATGGGTGCGTGAAGGCGCGCGCCCCAGCGGCACTGTATTCGCTAACGATGGACTGCCCGTTTCGGTGCAGAACCGGGTGGCGCTATGATCCCGAGCGGTGAGCCTTCTCGATGACCTCCGATTCCGTTTCACCGGACGAATGCCGTGCGGATCATGCGGCAAGCAGCTGACATCCCTCGAATACGCGGCGCATGTGAAAGTCGACGAGCGCCCGACGCCGAACGGCTCGGAAGTCCGCTGCCGATTTTGCCACCAGTGGGTCACGTTCCGCCGGATTCGTGAGCACGAGCATGCGCACATGCAGCGCGGACCGGACGGCCAACAGGAATCACACTTGACGGTGCCACCAGAGAACCGCTTCCGTGGGTCGCTCGAAGGAATCCCGATTCATTATCGCCATCAGAAGTGCGGGCAAACGACCACGATGCCCGAGGACATCGTGCGCAGCTACCTCGCAAATCCATTCTTGTACGACGACACATCCTTCTGCAGCGGATGCGGCGACTACGTGCATATCGGGACGCTCCAGTGGCTCGATACCGGCGAGACGCTGCTTGTCCACGATCGTCGGCTGAAGGCCGAATACCTCAAACGATACGGTTTACCACCGTGTGCGCCCTAGAATGCTCGGCTCGTCGAGGGTGACGGTTCGTTCAAGGACCTTCGACGACACAGAGTGGAGCAACCGCCGTCCCGGTCGCGTAGCCGGTGAGAAACTGAAGGTCGAAGTCGACCTCGACGACGGCGCCATCCCCGAGGTCGATGGTCGTGAACGTGACGGTGCCGCTCTCGGCGCCGAGCCCTGCTCCGGCGCAGGATTGAGGGACGTCGCCGGTCCAGGCGCTGACGACGCCGTCCCCGATTTCGTGGGTTCCCGGCTCGAGCCCCACGAGGTCGATCTCGATCCGGAAGTGTGTCTCGGTACCGCAGTCGCCGGCCTGCAGGGCTTCGCAAAATGAAGCGACATCGGTGAGGATGACGGAGAGGTAGTCGTCCCCATCGAAGACCTGATGGCGCGACACGGCCGACGCGATCGCCTCCTCGGCCGACAAGCCGTTGATGTTCATGTTGGAGTCGATATCCCAGCTCGCGCTGACGGGCCCTGCGCCACCGCTGCCGCCCGCACCACCACCGCCCTCGCCTCCCCCGCCCTGGTCTCCCCCGCCCAGGCCGGCGCCGCCCGACTCGACCCCGCCCCCATCACCGCCGGCGCCACCATCGGTCGACGAATCATCGTCGCAACCCACGACGACGAGACTGGAGATCGAGAGAAGCAAGATGAAGATTCCGTTGGTTCGCATCCCGCGAACCTACTCGGGACGGCCTTCCACACCGGTTAATCCAACTTAATCGTCGTTCGGCGCTGCGCGGCCGAGTTGAGATGCGTCACCTGGACGCCCTTGTCGCGCTCGGCGCTACCGGCTGGAATGGCGTGCTCGGACCTGATACCGGTGCTGGTCATCTCACCCGCCGCACGATACTCGGCAGACACGACGAGACCTCGAGCATGAACAACATCGCGCAAACAGCTCTAGCAGTTGCCGTCCTCGCTTTTGGCTGGCAGACCCTGACAGCCTGTGGAGATTCCGGGGACGGCGATGGTGGCTCCGGCGGAACGGGCGGTGCCGCCGAGGCGGGAGCGCCCTCGACGGGCGGAGCGGCCTGCGAAGCGACGCCTGCCTGGCACTGCACCGATCCGGCGTTCGACGGCGGGCCGGGAGCCTGCATCGACTACTACGCCCCGGATCAGGAGACGGCGGAATTCTACTGCGACTCACTCACCGACTCCTATGTCGATCCCGGCCCGTGCAACGTCACCAATTCCGGAGGCGGGTGCGAAACCACCACTGCCGATTGCAAATCGATTATTTGGGATCTTCAGAACACGCCGCAGGCCGAGTTGATGGAGACGTGCGCGTCTCTCGATACCGACTACGTCCCTCCCCCGTGAGCTAAGGCGGCGTTGCGCCAGGGGCGAGCCTCGCCTCGACGTACCCGTCGTCCGTCGGGGTGAGGCGCACGACTGCCACGAGTCCACCCAAATAGAGCGTCCCTTCCGCAGTCTTCACGAGCGAGCTGACGTGCTCGAACCGCGGGTCGAAGGTGTGAAGGACTTCGACCTTGCGAAGATCGCGAATGCGGACGACCCGTTTGGAGGTGGCGATGAAGATCGACCCGTCGGCGTCCACAAACGAGGCACGCGCTTGACCGGTGATATCGAGGCTTTTCTTTACTCGCCAAACTGGGCCGTCTGCCATTAAGACGCTGGCCCTTCCATGGTCGCCTCCGAGGTGCGCGAGCCCGGTGAGCACGACGAGGCCTCCTGCCAGCGGGATGATTCCATCGACGTTTTCGTCGAGCACCTGTTGGCGCAACGCACCAGTCTTTTCGTACCAGTACAGCCCACCGCCGAACTCCCCCGAGTTGTAGCCGACCAAAAACCCGCCAGCGACCTCCGCGAAGGTCCTCACGTCCTGATCGGGAGGGACGTAGTCGTCCGCCCCGCCGGAGCACCGCACGACCTCCCATTTGGGGACCGTGTGCGGCCGAAACGGAAGCCTCGGCGTCTTGGGGAACGAGAAAGGCTTCGTCGCCGCCGCTCGAACCCCGTCCGCTTCGAGCTCGACCGTCCACGAGCATGGATAGCCGCCGGCAGCGTAGTCCCATTCCGCGAGGGGCCAAGACGTCGTTGACCAGCGTCGTGGGTCGCCGTCGTTTTTTGCGCACTTGGCGGTAACTTCTCGAAGCATGCGTTCCAGCTCGTCGTCGGGAGCACGACCAGCGGGCGACGAAATCGTCGTGCCGGGTGTGATCGGCGCCGCACAACCTGCGAGGCTGAGCGCCGTCGAGACCGCCGCCGACAAAGCCCAATAGCGAACAGGCAACATAGAAGCGCTGTCAACGTGGTAGAGGCTGAGCGTCGGGCGGCACCAACCATCGCTCGACCATGTCGTTTTCCGTCGGGGTGAGGCGAACGACGAACGGCGAAGCGCCCACGAACACGGTGCCGTCGGGCATCGTTACGATGGAGTTCGCGCCGTAAACGGTAGAGGCGAAACCATGGACGACCTCGAGCGGCCGGCGGTCGGTGATTCGCACGATGCGATCGCGCGTCGCAACCAAGATTGAGCCATCGGTCTCGGCACCGACCGCCCTCGGTGTTCCGGTCAGGTCCACCCTTCGCGTTGTCGGCCACCCCACACCGTCCAGGTGTACGAAGAGCACCTCCCCGCGGTTCATCAGCCCGTCGGAGATCGCATCGTTACCGCTCCCAAACGCCGCTAGCCCGCCGGTGACCGGCATCATGTATGGGAGCTGAAGACGGGCATTGGCGGGATCGGCATGCGGCGCGGCGCGGACTTGTCCGTCGACGAGCGATAGCGTCCAAGCACAGTTCGCGTAGGGGCTCGGCATGAGCCCTTTGTCCTCGGTCGGCGGCAAATCAATCCATTGTGAAAGATCCGCGGGCACCTCGGCGCAGCGGCTCTTGTCTGGCGGCTCGGGCGGGATTGCCCCGTCGGCGTCTGCCGCGTTCTCGACTGCTTTTTGTGCTCCGGTGTCAGCTTCCGCTTCGGCTCGATGCGGCGTAGCCCGAGCTTCACCCGAGACCGCGGGCGAACAGGCCCACAACGCGGGAACCAGCGCGAAGACGGGAGAGCGCACACGGACCATCGACACCGCGGCGCTCCTTTGGTTCCACGACCGACCACGCAGATCAGGTCGGGCGCCTCGGGGATCGCGGCCGACCTTCAGGAGAACGCGACGACGCGGACGGGCTGCCAAGTCCATGGCCAACGAACGCGCCCGGCGTCAGGCCGACGATTCGTTTGAAATGCCGATGCAGAAGGCTCTGATCATAAAAGCCGACGCTCGCGGCTACCTCGGCTTGTGGAAGCCCGCGCGCGAGCGGGCTCTGTGCCAGCGTCACGCGGCGATGCGTGACGTACGCGTGCGGCGGCAGCCCCACTTGCTCACGAAATGCGCGACAACGTGAAATCGGCGAAGGCGTCCGTGATCCCGTTGTCATGGGTTTCTCGAGGGGGCTGCCCGCAGGTCCGCTCGAAACTGCATGGTACGTGGTTTGCTATCCCGCGCCGGAATGACGAAGAGCATAGCGTCGCTACTACTGCTCGCTCCATCGGTCGCCCTCCTAGTCGAGAGCGCGGGGTGCGCGTGCACCCTGGTACTCGTCTATAGCGGTACGGAAACGACGCTGGTCATCGCGCAAGACGCGGCGTCGCTCGACGGTGCCGGCGTCCGTGCTTGTTTGGATGACGATTGCGTCACAGCGGACCTCGTGACCCAAGGAGGAGCGATCTTCTGTGATGGCGAGCGGAGCTCACCCCCATTCATCCAGTGCTTCGGTGAAGAGAGGGCAGAGGGTTTGTCGCTTCAAGTCTCGCTGCTTATCCCCGACGGCGCAGCCGAGGACGGTGACTTCTACGAATTCTCCGTTACCGCGCCGGGCAACCCGGGTGAGGTCCTGGCGGAGCGCGAAGGAGCTGTCGAGTACGAGACCTCGGAGCCGAACGGGACCTTCTGCGGCACGGTGTCGAACGCGAAGCTTTGAGGGCAGGTGCCCTATGCGCGGTCGTTGCTATTTACGACGTCGAGGCGGGGTAGCGTCCGCCACGCTCGGTCTGGTCGAGAGGCATCGAGCCAGCGACTCAGCGAGCGACGCACGCGAGGGCTCGGTGAGCACGGGGGCACCGTGCAGCGCCAAAAGCCAACGCTGCGGAGCGCGCGCGAGCGAATCGAAAAAGACGAAGCTGGCCTTGCCAATGAACAGATCGAGCGGCAGCCCGCCTCCAGCTCCGTCATTCCACATCCGTGAATCGTGGCTACTGTACCGATTGTCGCCTAATACGTAGACCTCCTTCGGCGGAACGATGAACGGCGCCGAACGATCGCCCTCGTGGATCAGCACGGTATAAGCCCGGTCGCCGAGAAACTCGACAAACAGCTCTTCCGCTGGCTCACCCTGATAGCGACCCACGCGGCAGCGCGGCACTGGCCAACCATTGATCGAAGGCTGGCCGTCCACCACCTCTACGGTGTCGCCGGGCAGGCCGATGATCCGGTGCACGAAAGCTTGGCGCGTGTTCGCGGGGAACCAATACGCGAGAATGTCGCCATAGCGAGCTTGTTTATCCGTCTTGTCGACGAAGAACTGTTCCTCGCGCAGCAGCGTCGGCGTCATCGACCCCGACGGCATCTTGAAAGCTTCCAAGAAAGACTCGCGCAATCGGAGTGCGGCGGCGACGGGATCGGGTCCGGAGGCGCTCAGGCGGACGACGATATCGTTCCCCTCCACTTCCACATTCGGCTCGATAAGCGGCTTGACGGCCTTCGTCGTCGTCTCCCACCAGGCCTTCGCCGAAGCAGCTTCACCGGCGGCGAGTCGCCCGCGAATCTCGAACGCCCCCTGCGTGTGGCGGACCGTGAGGCGCTTGTCGGCTTCCTCGATGACGACCGCGATGCTCTCCGCGTCCATGGCACGGAAGGCCTCGACGAGTGCTTTGGGCGGACCTGCCGGAGTGGCACCGACTCGGGCGCGGACGACGCCGTCGGCGGGCTCGGCGAATACCAGGCCAAAGCCCCCCAGCAGGCATTCGGCGTGGGCCTTCGAGACCTTGCCGACGACTTCGACCAAAAGCTCCTCGGCCGAAGCGAACGCGCCACGTATCTCCTCGATGGATCCGGGCGGCGCGCCACATGCGCGTAGCTGGGCATCGATGCCGAACAGCTCCGAATTGGCTGCGACGCGAATGCGGCCGAGGATCCGGCTTTCCTTCGGCGCATCGCGCACGAACGCGTCCAGCGAGCCCGGTTCGGCGCCGGGTGAAGTTGTCGCGCTGGCCGCGACGTCGACGACAAGGGCGGAGCTCGCGGCCGATTCGACGCCGGGCGCGTTGGAGCAAGCGGCGAGAATAAAGAGAAGAGGTGCGACACCCGATCGCATAGAGGACATCCTTGGAGTATTCGTCGATTCGGTCACGAAGGCGGCTCGAACTCGCCTCATCCTCAGAGTCCGGCGAATCGCCTAGGATGTCGAAAATATGCAAGTCCCCCGTCTTCCAGCGCGGTGCGTATCCTTGTTGTCGTCCTTACGCTCGTCGCTTGCGGCGACGATACTAGCTCGACGGGCGCCCAGGGCGGCGGCGGCGCACCGACGACGTCGTCCTCGGGAGCGGGCGGCTCGGGCGGCGCCGGTGGAGCGGGCGACTCGGGGGGCTCGGGTGGCTCGGCGGGGTCGATCGGCGGCGGCCCGACTTGTTGGGAGTGCTGCTGTTTCGACGGCGAGGCTCAAGACTGCATCCAGCCGCTCGCGGTCCCGCCGACCGACACCTGCATGCTGGAGTGCGACCCGTGCGAGAATCCGGCCATCGAGCCCGAGTGCATCCCCGCCGAGTGCCAGGGCTGAGTCGGGGCCGGGAGTCGTCTTGCGTATCGCTCGACGGCTCTCGCTTACGCCCTAGCTCCTATCGTTCGGTCCCTCCAGGGCGGGTTTTCGCTTCGATCGACGTCGTTTTTGATCGTCAAGTCTTCTTCTTGCGAAGCCGCAGGGACTTCCGCACTGCCTGCGCGTTCGCGACCGCCTGCGCGTCGTCACACTGGTACTCCGCCATGACCCAGCATTTGTCGGTGAACACGTTGCCGACGAGGGTGATGCATCCTTGACGACTGTGCGCGCGCCCCACGTCGTAGGAGTACCGAAGCGACTTCTCCGTATGCTCGATCCGCTCGTTCTGGGCGTGCCGGGAACGCGTCTGCTGGTTGCGGGCAAGCGCCTCCTCCTTGGAGATCTTCCCGGACGCGCCGAAAAGAAAGTGCAGACGCATCGTCAGCCCTTCGCGCCACAGCACGAGCGCACCATCCTCTTCGCGCAGATAGAAATAGGCCGGAAGATCGCACAGCCACGGCGCGGGGAGCTTCAGGGCGTCGCGCACGATCGGGAACTTGGGCGGAGGTGGGTCGTGGGGCACATGGACCGATTCCTCCATGTGCCCCTCGACCTCTTGGAACGTTTGCTCGCCGCGCAGTCGCTCCCACGCCGTGTTGCACGGGTTGTGAAGATAGGGAATCACATCCGGGTGTCGACGCGCGATTTCGTCGAGCTGAAACATGGCCATATTGCTCGGATCGTTGACGTACTCTTCAGTATCCGCGCCGGAAAAGAACCGCCAGCCGGAGTCTACGTCCTCTGCGGGGCCTTCCCGATACATCCAGCCGATGGACACGTCAGGATCCGTCATCAAACGCTTCGTCGCAATCGCGTAGCCGGTGACGAACGGCAGGAGATGCGCAGTCATCTTCCGAGCGTACCTCATTGAAACCGCCCATGAAAGCGCACCATTCAACGGACGAGCGTGTCGCGTCGTCGGACGCAGCGATGAACGAGGGACTGCAAAGAGACGACTCCCGGAACGATTCGTACGATGCAGATGTGAATGGCAATGTGCGTGCCTTCCTGAAGCGCACGCCGCCCGACCCGAGAGCGGTCAGCCGGGGAACACGATGGCGCCGGTCACGTCCACATCGACGGAGCATGTGCAGCCGCCCGGCGGGCACTCTTCGACTCCCTCAGGCAGATCCGTGCCCCAAGCCCAGTTGCCCTTGCCTTGGATCGCGCCGTTCTCCACGCGAATCTGAAGGGTCGCGTCGAAGAGAGAGTGTCCCTGCGCTGCAGAGAGAATGACCCGCGCCTCGCAGGTCCCAGCGACCTCCGTCCCATCGAGCACGCCCATGTTGTGCAAAATGGCGTTGCCGCCCTTGTCGATGGTCTGGCCGAGCCACGTGGGCTGCTGTCTCTCGCCCGGAAACAGGTTTCGCACGAACGGGTCGGGGTTCGCCGGGTAAGGCCCGACTTCGAGCATGTAATCCGGAAAGCTCCCCTGGTCGCAGACGCTCGGGTCCGTGGCCCGCTTTGTGAGGGGCGCGCTGCGCGTGATTTTCATGGTCCAATGGCCTGACAGATCGCAGGCCAACCGCGGTTTGCGCGCGGGCGTCTGCGCGGTGCCGGCGCTCACGCTCCTGCTCGCCGATGGCGGCAGGGTCTCGGCGGTCGAGCTCGGCGCTGCCGGTTGCGGGAGCGCGGGCTCAGGCTCGCGGGTGCAGCTCGACGCAAGAATCAGCAAAAGACCGAACCGTCTCACGGCTCTCTAAATGCTTCGCCCTACGCGCAGATTCCCTCCTTGCGCGACGTACCGGATGCGCGATGGCGCAGTCGCGAGAAACCTCCGGTCTGGGCGGCGCGCGCCGCCACCCCTCAGAGCCGGAAGCGGCCGCCATCGGCAGGGGCGGCGCCAACCGCGCCCGACGCTCGAGATCAGTCCTTCTTGGCTGCAGCCGGTCCTGGGTGATCGAAGCCAGCTCCCAGCGTCTGCTCCGCCTCGCGCCGGACCGTCTCTACGATGCGAGGGAACTCGTCACTGCTTACGTGCCGGCTCGACGCATCAGCGAACGGGAACGCCTTGGGAGCCCAGCTCCCGACGTCGAACTCGACAGTCGCAAGATCTTCAATCGCGACATCGCCGATTCGCTGGGGCACCTCGAGCGGCAATGCCACGCTCTGTCCGCAGACCTCCGCAAGCTCCCGGTCTGCTTGTAGACCCGCATCCTCGCGCCGCCACGGTTGTACCGAGGCGCTCAAATCATAGTTGCGCTTGGTGACGAGCGTCCAATCCGGGACGATCTTGCGCGAATCCCACCAGCGCCCATCGAGCGACTTCATCGTGCGCCGTCCCAGCTCGGAGGACACCGGTACGAGGCGCTGAACACTCCGGTCGAGCCAGGCAGCCATGTAATCGTCCCACTCAGCTCGCGTGCGGCCGCGCCGGTCCCGGAGGATGCCGCCGGCGATGCGCAACCCGAATGCGTTCGAATAGAGATCCTCGGGTGAAAAGGCGGACACCTTCTCCGGGAAACCCGAAACACTCTCATAGCCGTACCACGTCGCGATCTCGTGCCATATCGACATCTGATAGGCCGACCATTGAGCAAGAGCCACGGCAACCTCCCAGGGGCCGAGGCGGTCGATGAGCTCGGGGGGAATCGGCTTCAGCACGACGCGCCGCCTCGCGCCGTCGCCTTCCACGACGACCGGCTTCGGGCCCCACATGTCGAGCACGATCCGCGTCGCGAGGTAGAGCGTCAGGTCGGCGTTGTCACGCACGTGAGCGATATCGACGAAGCCACCGCGACAGGTGTAAACGAGACCGTTCTTCTCGAGCGTGACGACGCGACTGATGTCTTGATTGAGCGTCAAGAAGCCATTGTCGTACTCATGTCTGCCCAATTCCTCCACGCCGAGGATGTTGCCCACCGTGTATCCCGGGACTTCGACGCCACCGAGCTTGGTCCGCAGATCCATACCGAACGCGCAACAAGGGCGGACGCGGTGCGGCGCGGGCAGCTTGGGGACCTGCGACGGATCCCCGGTTTCCTCCACCGGTCCGTCGTCCCCTAGAGCGGTAGCGACCAGCTTCTCGCTCACGTGCGGATTTCCGTCCTCCCAAGTCGAGCCGACACAGCCCGCAAGCCAGACAGCAGCAGTCGCCAACCTGGCGCGCTTCGAGCGATTCGAAGTCATAGGTTCATGCTGATGCGGCTGCACCCCCGCGCGCAACGAGTCGAGCGACTGGTGGACGACGATGACAGAAGATCGCCCCGGCGTCGGGTATACATGCCGTGCATCGGCACAGGGTGGCTCGCTCGGGCCTTCCGGACCGTCGTCTGAGCGGCAGTGTTACGGGCTTGCTGCTGGCGGAAGTGCCCTGCCCCCTGCGATGGGCCCGACTGCGATCCGCCGTGCGAAGGCGCTGCGTGTGACCCGCGGTGACCAACCTTGCATTAGGCTCTTCGAATGCCAGCCGGTCTACCCGGAAGGCGGTGCATCCAATGAATGGGTATATACCGGTCTCGGGAGCTGTGGATACGATTGCGCCCCTGGCTCGTGCGACGAAGGCGATCGAGAGGTAACCGTCTGCCCGGACGGCGCCATTTGCTATGAAACGTATTTTGTCGATGACCCGTGCACGTTTCACATTCTGTGCGCGGAAACATCGGCCCCGCGAGACGTCTGCAATCTCAACGTCGAAGACCGCTGCGTTTACCCCGGCGCGACCTGCATCGTCCCCGACACGTGCGGGGACATCACCTATGAGTGTGTCGCTGCCCGAGACGGGCGTCATTGGGAGCTCATCGACGACGAGTGTGGGGGCTGATCCATTGCCGCGGACCAGCGGTCACGCTGCCCACGTGAGCGCGCCCACCGACACGGCGCAGTTCTGCAGCGCCAGCGTGGGGCGGCGAGCGATCGTCGCGATCGCGGACGTTCCGCGCCCTCGACCTCGTTACCTCTCGTGGCGCCTTCCAAACCCGTTTAGGATGTCCTCTTGTCGTGCGATCGCCGCGCGGCAACACCCCTCGCGGAGGCTTCGAACCACGACATGACGGCTGAGCAGCTGCGCATCAATCCCGGCCCGCGGACGCCCATCCACGCCAAGCACTACGGCAAGTTCAGCGTGGACGTGTACCTCCTCCCGCTCCATCGCATCGTCGTCTACGAGATGGAGGGATACATCACGGTCGATTACATCGAGCAGTACATCGACGACCTGCTCGCGGTCGCCGAGGCGAAGAAGCCGATCGGGATGATTGCCGATCCCCGCAAGATGAAGGTCCTGAGCCCCGAGTTTCAAAAGGCGGTTCAGGACCGTTTCTGGCCGGGCATCGCCAAGCTCGGCGTCAAGAAGAACCCCGGCATCGTGCCGCCGGCAGCCGTCGCGCAGTCGAGTGTGAAGCGGATGGTTTCGACGATGGGCCAGACCATCAAGCTGCCCGGTGGGCAAAAGATGGAGATCGCACTGCTCGAGAGCCTCGAAGAGTGCATCGAGTGGATCACGCTCGGCTGAGCTTTAGCCGGGTGCTCGGCGCTCGAGGTGGCCGCGCGCGGCCCGATCGACGACCGCCGCCACGGCAACCCCGAGCGCGTACGCCGCGAGGTCGCGCGGATCGAAGCCACTGCCGAGCACCCAATGCCCCGGCGCGGAGCGCCGTACCGCGTCCAATCCCGGTGTGTGCACGAGCTGGCTGAGCTCGACCGCGAAGCAAATCGCAACGGCGGCGAGAGACCTCGTGACGGGGGGGAGCTGTGGTCCCAGCGCGGCGACCCACCACGCGATCATCATCGCCCACAGCGCGTCGCCCATGACGTCGCGGACCGACGGCGGAAGAAACGTTCCCCCGAGGTGGACTGCGAGGCCAACCCCGATGGTGACGAGCGCGGCGGCGACGTAGAGCGCCCGCATGTGGGCATTCTTCATTCGATTGTCACACGCGACCCGCGCGCCCGCCTCGGCCTCCGTGCTTCCGGCCCGCTACTTCGCAGTGTAGGTCGTGGCGCGTTTGACGCCCTTCGCGATCAGCGCTCGGCGCTCCACGAGGCGCGACAGCGGGCGTGTCCACAGCGCGGTCGTAAGGCCGAGCGCCTTCTTGATCTCCTCGCCGCGCTTGCCGGGATTCTTGCGGACATAGTCCACGATTCGCTGCTCCACGCGCTCGAGATCCGCGGCGGAACGTCGCACGCGGACACCCGGTTTGGATGCCTTCTTCGCAGGAGCGGTTGAAGCTGCCGCGCGCCGCACGGGCGCGGAGGGCGCAGACGGTCGAGCGGCGCGCGACTCGCCTGCGATGGTTGCCGCGAGCGCGTCCAGGACGGATCGGCGGAATGCGGCTTCGAGGTCGGAGACGAACTGCTCGACGATGGGGCGTAGCTTGCCGGTGATTTCGGACATGGTGGGCGCCGAAGACCACGAATCCGGGGTCGACGTCAAGGAAAGCGCCCGCTTCGCCCCTCCCGAGTCCGTCGCTCGTCGGCGTCAGCATCCGGGGATTCAGCACGTCGGACTCGGTCGGGCTTGTGCGGAAGGCTGCACCCCTCCCTTGCAAGGAGGCGAAAACCGGGAGCGCTACCCGGCGGGTCCACCACCGGGCGTGTCTTCTAGGTGGTTCTGGATGCTCGGCTGATACCTGAGCGGTCGTGGTTCAACTCCACGCGCGCCCACAACGTTCGAGGCCTCTATGCACGCGTTCGCGTGGGTGGCTTCGCCGCGACCTTAGGACGGCCCCACGCTCGCGCGGAGTGTGACGAGCAGGTCGTCCAGTTGCTCGAGTGTCTCGTTCATCCCGCAGGTGCTCCCTGAGGCGATGGCAGCATCGAGCGCTTCTTTAGAGGGATAGAGGTCGTGAATGACCAGCAGCGTCTTGCCGCCTTTTTCCTCGAAGGTCACCGTGGTCACCGTCCCGCCGTCGTCGCCTTCGTCATTGGTCCATACGAGGCGCGAGTGTGGCGTCACTTCGAGGTACGTACCGAAGAACTCCATGGGATTCGCGGCATCACTGTCGAAGACGAGACGGTACTTGCCACCGACACGAATATCCGCGTCGAAGGACAGCAAGGACACGCCGAACGACTTCGGAACCCACCACCGCTTGAACAGCTCGGGCTTGGTCCACGCCTCGAACGCGATGCGCGCCGGGCAGTCGAAGGTTCGCGTGACGACGAGCTCGCGCTCGGACTTCCGTTCCCCCGCCGTGCGGTTCTTCATCGTGGTGGGCTCACTCTCACTTCTTGCGACCATTGGCTTTTTCCTTCCGTTTCAGTTCGTCGATAACCGTGTCCAACTCGTTGAAGCGTGCGTCCCAGAGCTGGCGGTACCTCTCAATCCACGCCGTCTCTTCCTCCAGCCGGCGCGGGCCGAGCCTGCAGGTCCGCACGCGCCCGACCTTCTCGGTGCTCACGAGCCCGGCTTGCTCCAAGACGCCGACGTGCTTCTTCATGCCCGTCAGGGTCATGTGGAACTTGTCGGCGAGGTCCGTGATCGAGGCGTTTCCACGCCCAAGCTGCTCGAGAACGCCGCGTCGGGTGGCGTCCGACAGCGCGGCGAAGGAGGCATCGAGGTGAGAACGCGAATACTGAACCATGTGGCTCAGTATGTAACCCACGGATTCGCGACACGCAAGGGGCGCTCGATGCTGCACGCGAGCGAGGATAGGAATAGCCGTCGCCGCCGGACGTTGGCTCGACCGGGATCGTGGGGTCGAAGAAGTGAGCGTCGTCGACGGTGGATGGGGTCGCGCGGCGCGGACGCTCGCGTTTCTCGGCGCGTGTGTGGCGGTGGCGGCGCTGTGCTCGCCCATCGGCCGGTCGGGGGCGCCGGTGGGCTTCGCGTTCATGCCGCTTTCGCTGGTGGTGCTCGCTGCGGTCGGCCACCGGGTGCTCGGGGAGCGCGCGGTACTGGTGGCGGTCGGGGTCTTCGCGTTGCTCCTTCCGTGGTTTGCCCTGGGTGCCTACAAAGGACAGGACGTGCGGTTATTGGGCGGCGGCGAAACATGCGGCTTCGGTCGGGAGCAGCTGGCCATCGCGGCGGCGAAGTTCGGGGGATTGAGCGCACTGATCGGCGGCGGGATCGGCCTGATGCTTCCGGCTCGGGCGTCGACGCCCGTCGCACCGCGCATGCGAGCGGCTGGCGCGACGATTGCCGTCTTGGTCGTGACGGGCAGCATCGTCGTCATGACGGGTCTTGCGACATTGCAATGGCTGTCACGCCCGTCCGCGAAACAATACACGACGTCGTTATCGCATCACGCTCGGATTGGGCCGCGCCCGAGCTTGGTGACGACGCCTACGCGTGATTCGCTGTACGGGGCCCGCGAGGTTCTCTACAGCGACGAGGCAATCGAGGTGACGCGGGCGTGTCATGCGGACGGTCTGTCGTGCACAGGCTACCTCGACCTGCGTGACGGATTCGGGGCGCGCGAGGCCTTCGACGTCGAGGTCTCGTCGGATCTCACGTTGAAGCGAGACGCCGAGCGCGGACTTTGGTCCGTCACGGTTACATATGAGTTATGGCGAGCGAACGAGATGGGCTTCCTCGCCGGGCAGAGGAACGGTCCTCTGACGATTCGGTCGCGCCACGTACGCGGTGCGATCGGCCCGCCGTCTGCGACCGTCGCGCTCGCGCTCGCGGCTTGTGGGCTGCTCGGAGCGACGGCGTATTGGCTAATACAGAGCCGACGGCGCTTGAAAAAAGCGCTCTCGGGAAGCGAAGCGTCCCTGCGCCCAGACGGCTGGCTGGAGCTCGATGGAGCGGGCGCGCCGATTCACGTCGAAGGCCACGACGTGCCGCCCGGGCCGGTTATCTATCTCGCAACCGAGCAATCTGCGGATTACCGCGGGAGGGCCACCGCCTCCCCGGAGATGGTGCTGTCGGGCACGAAGAGCGAGTGGCTGGCCGCTCACCAGGCCACGGCGCGGATCCTCGTGCCCGTCGCCCTGGTGGCGGCGCTCTACCTTGCCGCGCCGCTCTTTGCGGCGGCGCGCCTCGGTATGGTGTTTTAGAAAAGCGGGGCCGCCCGACGTTGGCGGCGGCTCAGTCGCAGGTGTAGCCGCAACCGTCGTTGACGCACGAGCCGCAGAGGCAATCGCCGACCGGCTCCCCCGCGGGGTACATGGTCGAGCACGTCTCGATGCACGCTTGGTCCTGACACGCCTGCGCGCACTGCACCCAAGACTGGCAAGCTTGTGCACCGGCCTGGAAGCATTGCTGGAGCTCTGCGCCGCATTGGTTCTGCGCGCACTGCTGACATGCTTGCGCATCGCCCATACCCCCGCCGCCGGTACCGCCGCCGCCGGTTCCGCTACCGCCCATACCACCGCCGCCCATCCCGCCTTGGCATGCGCCGATGCAATCGGTAAGGGGGCCCGGCTGACCTTGCAGCGCCGCGAACAGCGCGTTGCAATCAACGCCGGGCGCGTTCACGCAGTCGGCCGCGCACGCGCCCTGCGGGTTCGAGCAATCGAGGTATTGCATGCATTGGTCGCCCGGAACGCCGCACGTGGCGACGAACGTACAGGCCTGCGTGCATGCGTCACCGCCACCGGAGCCGCCGGTGCTCGAAACGCCGCCCATGCCGGTCGGATCGCCACCGATGCCGGCCATGCCGCCCATCCCTGCCCCGCCCCCTCCGTTCGCCGGGCCGGCGCCACCGCCGCCCGCGTTGGTGTTGGGCGTGCCGCCCGAGCCGCCCCCGCCGGGCTCTGTCTCGACGGTTTCGCTGCAACCGAGCGCAAAAACCAACACGAACCAGGAAGCACGAGCGAAGCGGAAGCCGGCCATATGCGTCACCTCTCGGCGAAGGAAAATGCTGGCGCGGTGCATTCGCGTCAATAATCCCGCCGCCGCCGGCCGGCGAAACTCGTAACGGCGCCGTGTACACCAGCACGAACGAAGTGCGGGACCACCAGCCCGGGTGGGTGCATCCGGCTGGCCGGGGCGCTCTCGATAACGTGAAGTAAGGCCCAATCTCAGGCAGCAAATCCACGAAGCGTGGTCGAACGTCAGGCCCGGTCCGTTGGGCCGTGATGTGCACGCGGACGAGATGGACGGGCTTGACGTTGCCGCCGCGCGGCCTAAGTAAACGGTACAGTTTCGTTTCCCAAAACACGGAGCGACCTTGGCCACCCGCGAAGCGCGAAAGTCGGCGAAATCTCGGCAGATCACAGAAGCAGCGCAGCGCCTGTTCCTCGATCACGGGGTCGCCGCGACGAGCATGGACGCGATCGCGACCACGGCCGGCGTGTCGAAACGGACCCTCTACGCGCACTACCCGAGCAAAGAGCAGCTCCTCCAAAGCGTGCTGGAGGGGCTCATTGCAAAGACGCTCGATCGGCTCGCGCTGGTCGACGAGCACGCGAGCGATTTGCCGTCCCTTCGGCGCGCGTTGGTGGCCGTCGCCGAGCAGGTGCTCGTGACGCTCCTCGACCGGGATTACATCGGCCTAGCGAGAGTCGTCATCGCGGAGGCCGCGCGTTTGCCGGAGCTCGGCGCGACGTTCCGCCGAACGATCCCGGAGCGGGTGATCGCCGGTGTCGCCGATCTCCTCCGACATGCGAAGAACCGCGGATTGGTCTCATTCTCCGACGACGAAGCCGCGGCGCGCCTGCTGATGGGCCCGATTCTTACCTACGTATTGATGGACGGCCTGTTGGGTCAGGACCCCGCCCGACCGCCGAGGCGCGAGCGAATCGAGGCCATCGTCGACTTGTTCATCTTGGCAATAGAAAAACCGCAATCCACCGGGCTATCGAAAAGGCGACGACAAAAAGGAGACAACCAATGAAAGCCGACGGTTCACACGACGCCGAGCGCGCAGTCCTCGTGACGGGTGCCTCGAGCGGCATCGGCCACGCCATTGCGACGCGCCTCGCAGGATCGGGATTTCACGTATTCGCGGGCGTGCGCAATGCCCGTGACGGCGCCGCGCTTCGGGAGGTTCACGCGGCGCTCGAGCCGGTCATCGTCGACGTAACGAAGCCCGAGCAGATCGCGGCCGCCGCCGAGCACCTCGGGCGTGCGGTCGGCGAGCAAGGCCTGTTCGGGCTCGTCAACAACGCCGGAATCGGCGTCAGCGGGCCGCTCGAGCTTCTGCCACTCGACGAGCTTCGATGGCAATTCGAGGTCAACGTGTTCGGGCAAATCGCGGTTACCCAGGCGCTGTTGCCACTTCTGCGAAGAGCAAAAGGGCGAATCGTCAACATCGGCTCTGTCGGCGACCGCATCACGATTCCGTTCGCGGGCGCGCTCACCGCGTCGAAACACGCGTTTGCGTCCCTGAACGACGCGATGCGAATGGAGCTTCACGCGTGGGGGATTCACGTTGCGCTCGTCGAGCCCGGGGCGATCGTCACCAAGGCGGTCGACAAGCTCGAGCTCGATGCAGAGAAGACCATTGCCGGGTTCACCGAGGAAGGGCGCTCACTCTACGGCGAGACGTACCGCGCCGCCGTGAAACGCGCGGCCGAGCACGAACGACAGGGCAGCCCGCCCGACGTGGTCGCACAGGCCGTCGAGCGCGCCCTGGCTGCACGCAAACCGCGCACGCGTTACCTGGTCGGCCACTCGGCCCGGCCTCTCGCGCTGATGGCCAAGACCTTGCCCGACACGCTGCTCGATCGAGTCCGTTTTGCGATTACCGGACTGCCGCCGAAGTTCGGGTCGCGAGCCGGCTGACACCGAAGCCAATTCGATTTGGGACAAGGAGCCTCACCATGAAACTTCCCTCCAAATCCGTCGAGGACCTGGACCCCGCTTTCGGACGGATGGCCGTCGAGGTCGGGCAACAGGCCTGGGCGATCCCCGAGCTCACCATGCGAGAAAAGGCGCTGATCCTCCTCGCAAGCGATATCTGCCAACAACATCTCGATTTGCCACTTTCGCTCCATCTTCAAGTCGGCCTCGCCAATGGGCTCACCTTCGAGGACGTCCGGGAGGCGGTTCGGCATCTGGCGCTCTATGCGGGATTCCCCGCGGCGCTGCGCGCGCTCGCTCGCGTCGCCGAGGTCGAGGCGGAGCGCGGCAGCGCGCCGTCCTCAGCACCGGCGGACCAGCCCGCCTTCGAGCTGCCCAAAGACATTTGCGATCAGCTGACCGCGTTCGACCCGTGGTTTGCAGACTTCGTAACACGGCAGGTGGGCCGCGCGTTCCGTCGGGGCGGTTTGAGCGCAAAGGAGCGGACGTTGCTCGCTATCGCGGCCGATGTTTGCCACCAAACCCTCGGACGTTCGATGGCGGCCAATGTCGGGATCGCGCTCGGTGCCGGGGTGAGCGCCGTCCAGATTCGCGCAGCGCTACACCTGCTGACGGAGGTCGTCGGTGTCGGCCGTGCCTGGGCGGCGCTCACGGCGTTGGAGGAGCACACGACTTAGAAAGAGACAGACAACCTCCGCCCCTGCGCCGCGCGTCCCGAACGTGACGAACCGTCGTGCGTCGGCGCTCTATTCGTTTAGGGGTAGAAAGATCCGCGACGAGCGCGTGGTAGGCTCTGGCATCGTGGATAAACGCCGCCATCGCCCTCACCTCGCCGGCATGCTCGCCGCGGCGCTCCTCCTCCTTTCGTGCCGCGGTGAGCCGAATGCGACCAGAGGTGAGCCGACGGCCGCCCTGGTCGAGGGCACGACGAGCGCGACCGCCTCCGCCAGCGCGGTGGCCGAGGCACCGAAGCCGTGGTTGAAAGCGGTCAAGCGGACCTTCGACGTCCGGATGGGCGAAGGCACGATGGGCGAGCTGACGGTCGAATGGGAGCCGCTCGACACGGGTCATTTCCGTCTCACGACCCGCAGCGCGATCGCGGTGAAGGTTGCATTGAACGGCGGGGCTGTCTCGCGAAGCGAGCATCGCGACGTCGAAGAGTACGGGCATGATCTGGCGCTCCTCAGCTCGAAGGAGACCGAGCTCGAGAACACCGTCGAGGAGCGCGAGGAGCTGTCGATCGCCGACGGATACCTTCAAGCCAAGGTCGAGAAGCCTTCGCACCGGGACGAAAAGAAGCTGAAGCTGCCCGCAGATTGGTCCAATGAGCTCCTCGCTTTCGCGGCGCTGCGAAACGAAGCGATCGCTGGTCAGCCGCTGCCACGCGAGCGCCGTTTCGGCAGCTTCGACTCGGACAGCATGACCTTCCAGACCGACACGCTCCGGCTCGTCGAAAAGATCCGATTCGAGACTCCCGAGGGACCCGTCGATGCCTGGAAGGTCGAGGATGTCGACGGTCGCAGCGGCGATGTCATGAAGGGCGTCCTCGACGACGCCGGCCTCCCTCTTCGCGCGGAATTCGGAGCGTTCGCCTTCGTCTTGAGGGGAACGGCGGGCGGAACGGCCGACATGGCCACCGTCGATTCGGCGGTCCCGATCGAAGGGGGCTTTCCGATCTCGGCCGCCTCTCTCTCCGTCGACGTGACGGTCAAAGGCGACGCGGCGACCGAACTAGCCCTCTTCGTCGACTCGCCGTACCAAACCGTCAAACGGCACGGCGACGTGTATTCGCTGACGCTTCATCCGCGCCGCCGAAAGAGCGAAGGTGCCGCGACGGTGCTGCCGATGAAGGACCTGCCGCCGGACGTCGCGAAGTATCTCGACCCGACCGCGGCGAGCCAATCCGACGACCCCACGATTCAGTCGCGCGCGAAGGAAATCGTCGGATCCGAGAAAGACAGCGCGCGGGCGGCGCGCACCATCGTGCAATGGGCTTATCGCAATCTGCAGAAGCGCGAGGGTGCGCGCGGCGCGGCAACTGCGGTGGAGACACTGGCGTCGGGCGGCGGCGATTGCACCGAGCACACTGCGCTCACCGTGGCGCTCGCACGCGCGGCAGGTATCCCAGCGAGGGCCGCTGGCGGCGTCGTCCTCATCCCCGGCGACAAAGCGCAGGGCGGCTATCACGCGTGGCCTGAGCTCTGGGTCGGCGAGTGGGTCGCCATGGACCCCGCCCTCGGATTCTTGGATGTCGGTCCGGGATATCTCTGGCTCGGCTACGACGAGCCCGGTGAGCCCGGACGTGGTGGAAAACTCGCACGCCTGATCGGCAGAACCAGCATCGCCATCAAGTAACGCGAAAACGGTAATTAATGGCCGACGGGAGGTCCGCCCTCGACGCCATCCCGATCATTTCGGGGCTATTCGCCGCACGGCGAGATGCCGCTGAACGTCGGCGCTGATTCCAGATGGACGGGCGCAGCAGTCATCACCGGGCCCGTGGTGGGTCGATGATCTCCCAGGCACCGCCGGAGCTGACGGCGATTCGATCGCCGACGGCGACCAGCGTGCTCGAGCTCGCGGTGATTGCATAGTAGGCATCCGATCCACCATCCCCATCGAACGTTGGCGGCGCCAAGGTCCAACCAGCTGGCGTTTGGACATATATCCCTGACCGGGTGGACATCGCGGCCGTGTCGACAGTCGCAGCAAAGCCCGTGGGGGGCGCACCGACCTGCAACACGTCTTCCGACCAGGTGACTCCGTCATCGGAGTGGGCGACGCCGCCCGGCGGCGTCGAGCAGCCATCGACGTCCGTGCAGTCGTCGTCCTCGAACAAACCCACTACCTGCCCGCCGTCGTCCCCGACGAAGCTCAGCCCGAAGCCCTCACGTGCTTGGTGGTGTGTCCAGGTGAGTCCATCCGTCGATGTCGAGAAAGCCAAGTCACGATTTGTGAGAAAGAACTGCCCAGCAGCAAAGTGCACCGATGGCGTCCACTCGAACCTGAGGTCGTCCGACTTGGTCCAGTTCGTTCCCCCATCGGCCGATGCGTAGACGAAACGATTGGACGCGGCGACGAACAATCCATTTCCGAACGCGATGCTGTCGAGCGCCTCCCCAGGGGGATTGAAGGTGGGCTCCCACGTGGCACCGTCGGTCGATACGAGGACCAAGCTGCGCGTGTCGCCCTCATGTTCATTGCCGCCGACGACCACTGTGCGCCCATCGCCGTGAGCGACGCCGTTCAACGTGGTCCGCCGGTCGAGCGAGACGCTTTGCCAATGTCGGCCATCGTTGGAGGTGAGCAGCATGGCGTGCACGGATTCCTGATCGTGCGAGCTGCCTACGACGATGAACTGCTCGTGCGCGTGCACGACGTCTCGGAGCCAAAAGCTCGGCACGATCGGCTCCTGCTCGCAGCCGTAGAGTGCGAAAGCCGCCAAACATGCCCCTCGTGCTACCACGTGATGTCGCATTGAAAGCTCCTGTCTAAGAAAGTCTCGAGAGCATAGCAGCGGCTCGCCGCTCAGGCTCGGAGCTGAACACCACGCCGTCCAGGACCGGGCAGCGTTCTTTTGCGCGCCCGCAGCGCCACCTATGGTCGCCCCACGATGCGAAACGCGCTCTTCTTCACGACAATTCTGGCTCTCGGGTCGCTCGCTGCGTGCGGTGACGACGCGCTCGACGACGGCCCCTCTGGCGGCAACGGCGGTGGCGACCAAAGCGGCGGCGCGGCTCAGGGTGCCGGCAACGAAGGCGGCTCTTCCAGCTCGACCCAACCGAGCGGCGGCAACGGCGGCAACGGCGGCAACGGAGGCAACGGAGGCTCGGGCGGCAGCGGCGGCTCCGGCGGCGGCAACACAGGCCAGCCGTGTAGCCCGACCTGCACCGGCACCAGCCTGTGCGACGACAGTCTCGCGTGCTTGTGCGCCCCTGGTTGGACCTTCGACGGCACGAGCTGCGTGGTCGAGCCGATTTCAGATCCGATGACGCGGACCAAGGACGAAGTGTGCGGGCGCCTCGCGGCGGCCACGCAGGCACCAGCGACGCAGTGGAACCCGGGTGCAGGCGGCTGTGATCCGGGAACCGTGCCGTTCGACGCGCAGGTGGCGGCGCTGCGCTACCTCAACTTCTACCGTTGGATGGTCGGCGTCGGCCCCGTGCAGGTCGACACCACCGTCGCCGCCGCCGAGCAGCAATGCGCGTTGATGTTGAATTACTACTTCGGTCACGACCCCGGCCCCGACGTCATGTGTTACACGCCGGAGGGCGCAGCCGCCTGCGGCTCGTCGCTGATCGCCGGCGGCTTTGGTCTGATTGGTCAGGTCGACGGCTACGCCCTCGAGACCGGGCAGAACTTCATTCACCACCGCAACGTGCTCGCCGTCGGTCGCGCCGGAATCTGGTTCGGTGCCAGCGGCGGCTCGAGCGATATGCACTACGGCGGCGCCTATCCCGCATTGCCGACCGACCCCGCATTCGTCGCTCACCCCGGCCCCGGACTACAAGTGATGTCGAAGGTGCCGCTCAATTGGTGGTTCGTCGAGGCCGGCACCGCGGACACGCCGCCGCTCGACGCTCGCGTGACGGTCATCGCGACCGGCGAGGTCAAGCCGATGACGCGCCAACATCACTTTGGCAACTTCAGCTCGTTCCAGACCGCGGGTTGGACGCCCCAAGCGGATACGCCCTATTTGGTCGAGCTCATCGACGACAACATGGCGGTATTCGGGTCTTTCCAGACGACGTTCATCACCTGCCCATAGGGATCGAATCCGTCAGGTTGCGCCATCTCGAGGTAGCGGGCCGTTCGAACGGTGGTATGATCACGCGATGAAATACAGTGCTTGCTTGGCGACGTTGACCCTGAGCACAGCCCTGTGGGCCGGGACGGCGCAGGCGGAGCATCCTTCGTCCGCCGTCACCGAGACGACGACAGCCGCGGACGACGGCGCCCCCCAGCCGGCTTCGGCGCGGCGCCCGGACAAGGGCAAGGTCGCGGGCGGCGTGGTGCTCAACGTGCTGAGCGGTGGAGCGCTCACCGCAGGGGTCCTACTGGCTGTCTTCGCGGAGATGGGCACAGCTACTTGCGTCGACGCGCCCTGCGAGCAGGGCGACGCGCCCTACATCGCCGGCAGCATCGCGTCGCTCGTCGCCGCAGCGGGCCTCGGCATCGGCGGGACGTTTTTGGTCGTCGACGGAGCCCAGGGTGACGCGGCTCCCGCGGCGACCATCGATGTCGGCGTCGGCTTCGTGTCCGTGCGCTTCTGACGAAACGGACCCACGAAAGCGTGGCTGCGGCAGCAGCCTGGCTCTCGGATTGCAAAACGGTGGGGTGTGGATCGGCACAAAACCCATCGTTCGTCGCGTGCAGCGTCGAGCCGCACCGACAGCGTTCTCGTCACCGGCGCGACAGGATTCATCGGACGTTCATTGATCCCCGCATTACGGCGTCAGGGCCGGCGGGTCATTGCCGCGAGCCGGAATCCTCCGGCCGACGAAGTGAACCGAGCCGGTGTCGAATGGCGGCGCTGCGACCTCGAAGATCCGCGCACGGTGACTGCAGCGCTCGCGGATATCGACCTCGCCTACTATCTCGTCCACAGCATGGGCACCCGCGCGCGCGACTTTCGCTCGATTGAGCGTGAGGCTGCGGCGTCGTTCGCCGAAGCGGCCGCCGCAGCGGGCGTCCGCCGCATCGTGTACCTCGGTGGGCCGGAACCGGCGGATCGCCCTTCCGCACATCTCGAGAGTCGGTTGGAAGTCGGTCGCATTCTTCGCGCGGGTATCGTGCCCACCATCGAGCTGCGCGCATCGATGGTCGTCGGAGCGTCCGGCGCCGCATGGCAAATCGTACGAGACCTGTCGATGCGCCTGCCGCTCATGGTACTGCCGCGCTGGCTCGAATCGCGGACTTGCCCGGTTGCGCTCGAGGACGCGATAGCCGCGCTCCTCGCAGCAGCCGACATCTCGCTCACGTCGAGCAAATGGTTCGACATTCCTGGACCGGATACGTTGAGCGGACGCGAAATCCTCGAGCGAATCGCCGCAGTGAGAGGCCGGCGCATTCTCGCATTGGAGGTTCCGCTCCTGACACCGCGGCTCTCCGCTTTATGGCTCAAGCTCGTCACGAGCGCCGACTTCAGGCTCGCCCGCGAGCTCGTTGTCGGCTTGTCACAGGACTTGTTGCCGAAGGATGCACACTATTGGAAGCTCATCGGCCACGAGGATCGTGTGCCGTTCGAGCTCGCGGCTCGTCGCGCGCTCGCGCTCGAGCGCCCCCCGGCCGAGGCCGGCCATCGCCTCGCCGCCTTCGAGGAGCACCTCGTGGACCTCGCGGGACCGCGCGCCTGAGCTGTCACGTCGGTCTTGTCGTCCGGGTCACCGTCCCTTAGAACGTGGGACAGGTACGGTGACTCCGCGTCAACCAGGCAGCAGCTCGAAGACCCCTTACGAGATTTTGCTCGTGGACGACGATCAGGCTGTGCTCGCCGTACACGACCGCAGGCTCTCGAGGGCTGGGTTCACGGTGACGAGCTGTCATGATCCTCGTGCCGCACTGGCGCTCGTCGAAGCAGCGCCGCCTCGATTCGCTCTCGTCATTACAGATCTGCATATGCCCGAGATGTCCGGCGCCGACCTAGCTCGCCGAATCAAAGCCACCGCGCCTACCACCCGCGTGATTCTCTTGTCGGGGTCGGGCGTCGAGCCCGGCGACGGCTCGATCGACGCGTTACTCGAGAAACCAGTGTCGCTCGAGGTGCTCGTCGCTAAGGTGCAGTCGCTCGTCGATACCTGACAACGGTGTCGGGAACGTCAGGCGGCTCGGATTCTTGGACGTCCGCCCTGGCCGTCGAGGCAACCCTCACTTCTTGGGGCGCTCCATGATGCCTTCGATGCCGACGTCGTCGGCGTTCATCGTGAGCGAGCTGCTGTAAGCGCATTCATCCCTGTTGACGGCCCCGTTCCAGCGCCAGCAATACGACAGCAAGATCTGCTCGAACATCACCCCCTTGCCGTCGAGCCGGGTGGCGCACTTCTGCCGGCCCTTTTCGTCGCGGTCGGGGTTCGGGGAAAACTCGCGCCATCGGACGTTGTAGAGCTCGACGGGAGACTGTACGCCTTCACGCTCGAATCGTTTTGACCACTCACGAATGGGGCGACAAATCACGAACGTCGTTCCCTACCCGTCTCCGATCGTCTGGATGCCAACCGCCGACCGGAACGAGCGTTGCAGCATCGCGAGTCATGGGCGCCTCACGAAACAGAGCCATTCCGTCGTCTGCTGCGTCAGCCTCGAAGCTCGACGCGAACGGAGCTCGAAGCGTGCTTCAGGGGATGGGCTCGATCATCGGCACCGTCGAAGAGCTCTACTACGACTTCCATGCTCACCCCGAGCTTTCCGGCAATGAGGTGCGCACCGCGGGAATCGTCGCGGAGCGCTTGCGACGAAGTGGGTACGAGGTCTTGACGGACATCGGTGGGCACGGCGTCGTCGGCGTCCTGCGCAATGGTCCCGGGGCCGTCGTGGCCATTCGGGGCGACATGGACGCCCTCCCCGTCGAAGAAAAAACGGACCTGAAGTACGCCAGCGTCGCGAGGGGCGTCGACGAGTCGGGCAAGGACGTGCCCGTCATGCACGCGTGCGGTCACGACGTGCACACCGCTTGCCTGGTAGGCGCGGCCGAGGTGATGGCAAAGAACCGGCAAACGTGGACCGGCACGTTGGTGGTGATTGCGCAGCCGGCCGAGGAGAACGCGGCGGGCGCTCGCGCCATGATGGGAGACGGACTCTACGAGCGCACCGAAGTGCCCGACGTCGTGATTGGCCAACATCTCGCGCCCGCGCGAGCCGGCGCGATCATTCATCGACCCGGGGCGCTCATGGCGGGGGCGATGAACGTGCGCATCGAGATCATCGGCGCGGGTGGTCACGGCTCACAACCCCAGATGACTGTGGATCCGATCGTGATGGCGTCGTCGGCAGTCATTCGGCTGCAGACCATCGTGTCGCGCGAGCTCGGCCCGTACGTCCCCGCGGTGGTGACCGTTGGCTCCTTCCACGCTGGATCCCGGGGAAACATCATCCCGGACAACGCGAAGCTCGAGCTATCGGTGCGGACCTTCGACGCGAAGACGGGCGAACGGGTGCTCGCCGCGATCGAGAGAATCGTGAAGGCGGAGGCCTCGGGCGGCCGTGCGCCGCGCGAACCCGTTATCGAGGTGACCCAGTCGCTTCCGCCGTTGATTACCGACGCCGACGCGGTCCGTCGCGTGAGAGCGGTTCACGAGTCGTTGTTCGACGAAGTGCTCGAAGCGCCGTTCGCGGTGACGGGAAGCGAGGACTTCGGCATCTTCGCGGAGCGCGGAGACGGCCCGCCCATTCCGCTCGTGTTCTGGCTCCTCGGAGGGGTCGGTGCGGAGCGCTGGGACCGTCTCTCGGGCCCGTGGATCGAACGGATGCAAGCGATGCCCGGCAACCACAGTCCGCTCTTCTATCCCGATCCGCAGCCGACGCTGCGCCGGGGTGTCGAGGCGATGGTGAGCGCGGCCTTCGCATACCTCCGCGAGGACCCGACGGCTGCGGAACGGGCCGATGCGTGAGATTGTCGCGATCGTGGCGTGGTTGTGCACCGGCGGTCTAATCATGAGCGCCGCGCTGCGCACCGGTACCGGCGCGTGGGCAGCTTTTCGCTCGCGACCCGTGCTCTTCGTGAGAGCGCTCGTCGCCGTCTGGGTCGTCATCCCCCTGCTTGCGATGGCCATTGCCCGCGCGTTTTCGTTGACCGGCGAGACGCGCGGAGCGCTCATCCTCTTGTCGATTTCTCCGGGCATCCCCGTTCTTCTCTCCGCGGCGCGCAGGCGGGGACCGAGCGCGCTCACCGACGGCCTCGTCTTTCTCGCGCTCGTCGCGCTGACGGCTCCCCTGTTCTTGCCGATCTGGGCGCAAATCCTGAAAGCGGTATATTCCGCGCAGCTCGTCGCGAAGCCCTTGGACCTCGCGATGACGCTGCTTCCGACAATCTACATCCCGATGGCGCTCGGCATCGTCATTCACAAGCAGTGGCCGAGGCGCGCGCGGACCTTTGCAAAGCTGCTCGAGATCGCCGCAAACGTGGGAACGGTCTTCGCCGTGATACTCCTATTGCGGATCGGGTTCCCGGTATTGAGGACCCTGCAGCCTGCCCTGTTGTTCGCGGCGCCGCTCCTCTTCCTCGCATGCGGGTATGCCGGCTGGCTCGCTGCCGCCCAACATCGCGACGACCGCAAGCTCTTCGCGCTCGCCGCCGCATTGGGAAATCCCGCGCTCGGGCTCGCGCTCATCGCGACGACCTACCCGACGGAACGTGCCGCTGCGGTAGCGGCAGCGATCTTGATTGTTCGGACCTTGTGCTTGCCGGTGCTGCTCGTGCTGGGTGCTACTCCTCCTCGTTGGTTCTACCGGGCGAGCCGCGCACCAGTTCGCCATCGCTATCCATAGGGGCCTCTCATTTGGTGAGAGATAGGGTGGGTCCAAACCATGAATGGTCCCAGCATGCACGTCCGCCGACGTCGGAATCCGCTATGGCCGCGATCCAGCTCAGTTGTCGCTGAAACCGCGCACGATCCCGTCGGGGAGAATCGCACGCACGCGACGGTATGAGCTTCGCCGAGTGCCTGAAGGAGAACGATGGCGATGAAGAACGCTCGTTTGGGGCTCGCCTTGAGCTTGCTTGTCGTGGCCGCGTGCAAAGAAGATGTCGACAAGCTCGACCCGCGAGCGGTGGAGACGGGAAAGAAGGTCGTCGAATACCTCGTCGACAAGGCCGACGACGAGTCGTCCGCGCACGACAAACAGATCCGCAATCTGGATGGGAAGATCAAAGAGGTCCAGAAGGCGATCGAAAGCGGTGACCTCGACACCGCAGAAGCCAAGCTCGTCGACATTCGATGGAAGCCCTCACATCCGGGCATGCTCCCGGAGGGCGAGAAGGAGCTCATCAAGCAATACGACGAGAGCCGTGAAAGCCTATCGGCATTGATCAAGCGCAAGCGCGGCGCGTGACGAACGCGCTCGGCGCGAGCGCGGCGCCACCGTTGACGCAATCTCCACGATGCGCGACGCCCCTATTCATGTCGCGTGACTACTTCGTCCTCTGGACCCGCGATCTCCCGACCCCGTCGGCCCTCGGCCTCGGAACGCCGCTTCTACCTTGGCCCTCGCCCGAAAGCGCTTGGCCGCGCACGGCGCAGGAGCGGGAGCAGCTGGGCTATCCGGGGCGGCCGCAGAGCAATGGCGATTTGGCGCTGATGCACTCGAGGAGCGAGCCTGAGGGTGAGCTGCCGGAGGAGGTCGTGACGGCGCTCGACGGCCGCGGGGTCGTGCGTGTGATCACCATCCAAAACGACGACGCGCTCGCAACGACGCTCGCCGAGGCTGGTGAAGGTGTGTGCTTCGACGAAGAGGAGTCCGTTCTTTTTCCCGAGGAGGATGGTCCCGGGCGATCGACGGACGATCCGAGCCGCGCACTGCGCGCCGCGGCGGCGAAGCTATGGGTCGGCATGAACCCGCGTCCCGGCGCCGCCTGCGGGCGACTGGTCGACGCTGCCGCCAGCGGTGATTCGACGGCCATCGCGGTGCTCCATGCGTGGGCACCCGACCCCTACACATTTCCGAACCTCGGCGTACGTCACATGAAACACGACCGCCACCTGTGCGAGCTCGTCTTCGAAGCTGCGAAGAAGAGGCCGACGGGGCTCGCCGCACTGCACGAGATCCTGTCCGCACATCGCTACTTTCCAGCGGCGCGCAGGCCCGAGCTCGCGGAGCTCGCGACGCAGGCGGGGGTCGACGTCGACTACTTCGTCTCGCAGGCACGGCGCGATGCCGCCGAGCGTCGCCGCTGGTTCCAGATGGACGAGCCGGCCGACTGAGGAGCCCGTAGGAGTGAGTCACGCCCGGCCGAGCGCGGACGGTGAAAAAGGAGCTGAACCCACCGCGCGCCGGCTACCCTGGCGCGCGTGAACAGCAAGTTGATCTGGGCAAGCCTCTCCTCCGCCGCGCTCCTCGCCGGCCTCACGCTCTGCTTCGGCTGCGACAAGGCTCCCGAAGAGAAAGCCGCAATCGACAAGGGTGGCCCCGCCTGCTTCAAGACCCTCCGCGAGAAGGAGGATGAGCGCTGGAGGGAGCTCGAGAGTCTGGTCACCGACTCGAGCGTCTGCATGTTCAATCGAGACGCCGAGACGCTCTCGATGCGCTCGTTCTACGAGGCGTCGCTCACCGTCGAAGGGATTGCCCAGCGCTTCACCGCTCACTTCCAAAAGGACGGCTGGAAAATGGAGGACCATAGCCAGAAGCCGGGCGTCATCTCTCGCTCATACGAGAAAGACGGCAAGCGGATGTTGGTCGTCAGCCATCTGACCGACGACAAGAAGCAAGTCGACAACACCATCTTCGCTTACAAGTAGCAGCGATTGGCCATCACGATGGCTTTCTAGGGCGCAACGCCGCGCAGCGCTTGTTTGCCCCTCCTGCGTTTTCGCGAAAGCACAGGGTGGCGATCAAGAATGCATCGCTTTACGAACTGGCATTCACATTGCATTGCCAGGGCGTCGGTCCGGTTGCCTCCGGTCGAAGGTGTTCGGAGTGGATATCGACGTGACGAGGATCTGCCGAAACCGGGGCGGAAATGATCCGCCCGGTCAAGCATCAGACTCTAGCGGGCCCTATCCGCCGGACAACGGGCGAATCGACTTCACTGTTTCGGTCGACGCCGACTGCCCAGGCAAGATGACGCCGATTTTCGTCTCAACCGCTACCATCACCATCCTACAGAATGGTACCGAGATATTTACGGGGCAGATCTTCTTCTGACGACAAATGGGGAGTGGACGCACTCCCCATTTGATGGCCTGTGGCAAACGACACGCGCTATGATGCGGGCATGACGCTCGAGGCGTGTTTGCCCGACCACCTCCGCGGCCCGACGACGTCGATCACGAAGATCGCCGGGGGGCTTTCGGGCGCCGGGGTGTACCGGGTCGAGGCGACGGATCACGTGTACGTGCTCAAGGTCGCGAGCGAGGGCGAGCCGATCGAGGCGTGGCGCCAGAGCCTCGAGATCCAGCGGCGCGCCGGGGACGCCGGCGTCGCGCCGCGCGTGATCCACCACGACGAGGCGCGACGCGCGGTCGTGAGCGAACACGTCGTCAATCGCGGGTTTGCGCCGCGGCTGTTCAATCCGGAGACCCGCGACGACGCGATCCGCCAGCTCGGGGAGACGATTCGACGTGTACACGCGCTGCCGCTTCCCGCGGACGCGGTGTGGCGCGATCCGCGCGACATGATCGCGCCGATGCGAGCGCAGCTCGCGACATTCGCGCTCCCGAGCTTCGTGCGCACCACGATCGATGAGGTGCTCGAGCAGACGCCGCCGCCGCGCGAGCGCCCGCTGGTCACGAGTCACAACGACGCAAACCCGTCGAACCTGGTGTTCGATGGCGAGCGGCTCCTGCTGCTCGATTGGGATATGGCCGGACCGAACGATCCCTTTTATGACCTGGCCGCGGTCGCCCTGTTCCTGCGCATGGACGATCCGACCGCGTCCGCGCTGATCGCCGCCTACGACGCCGCGCCGCCCGCTGCGCTGCCCGAGGGGTTCGTCTACACGCGCCGGTTGGTCGCAGCCCTCTGCGCCACGATCTTCCTTCATCTCGCGCGCCAGGCCGGCCATGCGGGCGGCGACATCCCCGCCGACCGAGCACCGACCCTGCGCGACGTCTACGGCCTTATGGCTTCCAGCGCGCTCGCCCCGAACACCGCCGACGGCGCGTGGGCATTCGCGCTCGCGCTGGTCCGTACGATATCGACCACGTAGCCCGGGACCCACGCCTGGCTTGCCGAGCGACGGGCGCGAAAATCTGCTCCCGAGCTCTCTTTCGCCGAAAACCTCCTACCCTCATGGCCATGAATCGCACGCTGATTCCGCCCGCCTTCGCGAAGATCGTCAAGGTCGCGACGCCCCTACTCTTGGTCGGATGCGCGCACGGCGTCAGCTATCCCGTCGACGTGTCGTGGAGCGAGGCCGATCAATTCTACGCCGATGCGGCCAGAGCCGCGAACGAGCTTCGTCTTCCGGCCACGACGGAGGGCTCGGAGAGCGGTGACACCTCCTTGTCCTTCGGTAATGCGGTGTCGGTGAGCTCGAGCGGTACGGTCGAGAGCTCGACCTCCGTCGAGCTCGGGGTCGTGCTCATGAGCGATGGCAGCGTCGAAATCGCAGCGCCCGAAGGCACGATTCGCTATCACCGAACCCTCGCGCAGGGGGTCGTGGCGACGCTCGAACCTCGCCCCAACCCGGAGGCGACGCTCGCGCAGCGAGAGGCAAGCCTGCGCGCCCTCTCGGACGAGATCGTCCGTCGCGCCTACCCGGCCGAATAACCCAGCCTCCAACGAGTGTGAGCCAATGCATCGTCTGACATTTGCCGTCCTCCTCGTCGCATGCACGCCGGGAGCGCCTCCACCATCGGATGCTCCCGACAGTCGCGCGACGTCTGCTCCGAGGACGAGCGAATCGACGGACGCGACCGTCGCGCACGCTCCCACGGAATCATCAACTGCGTCCGTGACTGCGGCGGCACCATCGGAGCCGGCAAGCACGAGCGCCGCTCCAAAGGGATGCGGCGACGGCGGTCAATGCGAAGATGGAAGCTGCGGCCAACTCGATGCACACCGCGGCGAATGCGCCCAGGGTAAGTGCGCGCGAGGCTGGTCGCGGTGCATCGACATTTGCTGCCGCCCGGATGAGGCTTGCTCGCACGGAGCGGCCCCGAAGTGCGTGCGTGCGCGCTGAGTCGTCCCACGACAGCGCAAATCGGTTGCGTTGATTGTTTGCCGCTCCAACAGCTCCCTAGGGGTGAGGAGCTGTTTCCGCGGCAAACAAGGCAACCTCTGCACCCGGCGCTCCTTGTTGTTTCGCGAAGACCGGTCAAAGCAACCGGTCTTCGCTGTAAGGAACGTGAGTGTCCGAGCCGACCCGGACGAGGTTTCCGTCCGGATCGACGTGCGCGAACTCGCGCTTACCCCAGGGTTTGTCCTCGATTTCGGTGATGCGGCCCTCGACAGCGGCAGCCTTCCAGGTCGCGTGGATGCGAGCCGCGTCGTCGACATGCAGATAACACGCGCCCGCTTCGGATTCATTCACATGGGCGTGGCGCGTGAGGTGGATCTCGACACCATTGCGGACGGCAAAGCCGTACGTGGGCTCTTCCGCATCCGGATCGTGAATGGAGGTTTGGAATCCGAGTTTTTCGTAATGGGCGACCGCTGCGCGCACGTTCCGAACGGGCAGAATCGGAACGGCTCGGTCTTGGCCGACGTTCCTTCTATCTGCCGAATGCTTCACGGTGAAGTGGCGCACGAAATCGTCGTGACCACAGAGCACGGCGAGCGCGGCCGGCTCGACGACCGCGCGCTCGAGGTCGTCGCCGGCAAAGGAACGAATCGAGTCCAGTGAAGCCCATAGAGTGACGATCAGGAACTCGACGCGATCCTCGACCGGTCTACGAAGAACGTGACCGCCGAGGTAGCCCTCGAGCGCGGCCAGCTGGGGAAACACACTTTCCGTAACGTGGTGCTCGTACGCTAGGGCGTTATCGGCCGTGGCTTCGCCGCGCCAGACGCGCGCGGTAGGACAGTTTGCTTCCATCGCGGGAAGTTACCATGCTCGCCCTCTCCCGCCCGTCGTGTCGGGGGTGTGGCAGCCGCCTCGACAAACGCGTACACACCGAGCGCGATGCGTGCCGCGACCGCCAACCTGATGTTGCTGTTTGCCGCCTGGGGCTTCGTCGGGTGCGCTGCCTCCGCTGCACGCGACGGTGCAGCGCCCCACGTATCGTCGAGCGCACACGCACCCGAGCCCGAAGCTCCGCTCGCCTCGCATCCCGCGCGGTGGGTCGTGCTCGCGCCCGAGCCGGGTCAGGCGCCTGGGCCCAACGCGACGCTGAACCCGGAGCCCGCCGATGCCGGCCATTCGACCGTCGTGCTCGACGGCCCCGACTACTTCTTTGTCGAACGGACCGCGTCCGGGCTGGTTCTGCGTACGGCTCCGCTCGGCGAGCGAGCAGCGACGAGCCACCCGCTGCCGGCGGTGCAATGCGATCGGTCCAAGCTCGCGGTGAGGGGGCAACAAATGCTCTTTGCGTGCGACCGCCTATTCGCGAGCGCGGACCGGGGCAAAACTTGGAAGGATACGGCCCTTTCACTCCCAGGCCTCATATTCGACATGTCGATCACGGGTGGACGGGCCGTCGTGACCGTCGGTCCGGATTGGTCCGCTCTCGAGCGGGACGTCTGGCTGCTGAAAAACGAACAAGGAACGTGGACGGCCGCGAAGTCGACGATGCCGGAAGGCTCGGCCGCTTTCAGGATACGGCAATCCGCCGACGGCGCGCGCGTCTATGCCGTGGGCGGTCGACCCAATGAAGCGAGCTTTCTGCTTCTGTCCACGGACGGTGGGCGCTCGTTCCAAGAACGCCCCATCGATGCGAGCGGCGTCTTCGACGGAAAGGCCCGCTGGGACGTGTTGAGTCTATCGGTCACGGGAAGCGACGTCGGCGTGTTGCTTCGCAACGTGGAGCTCGATTGCACGGACGGCAGAGACTGCCGGCGCGGGGTGTATCTGCGATTGGGCGAGAACCTCGAACGCAAGAGCGGCGTTCAATGGGAACAACCCGGTAGCCCCGTGGCTGTCGGCGCTCACCTCGCGGAAGGCGACGACAGCCCCTATCTGTCCGTCTCCAACGATTGGGGAAAGACATGGAAGGTCGTCGCGATCCCCGACCGGCGTCGCGGACGCGTCGTATGCGGGGAGGCTGGCTGCATCATCGGGGACAGCGTGTCGCGCGTCGGCTGGGAATAGCCTCGTCTGGCATCTCCGCCGGATCCAGCGCTCAGCTCATCCGACGATCACGGGCCGGGAGCAACTCAATGGACACATGTACCGGACGACGGGGCGGCGTCGACCGCTGCAATTTCGGTTACGGTGTCGATGGGGATAGCGTCGAATCGTAGTCCGAACGAGATCGCGTCACAGGTGCTGTCGGGACTCTGCGCGCGACCCGCGAGCAGATCCGCCGCACCGCGCAGGGCGTCGACTATCGCAGTGAGATCATCCTCCCCGCATTGGGTTTGCAGCGCGAGGACAAGCTCATCAACGGAGATCTCGCCGGAAACCACACCATTGGTACTGACGCCGTTTTCTGGATCGACTGCCTCTGCGTCGAAGGTAACGACTGGACGTCGGACTGGAACAGTCAGCCAGATCGAGCCTAGCCGCATTCGAAAAGCGAGGAGCTGGGTGCTGGAAAGAACGTCACCGGACACCCACACCCCATCGGTGACATAGGAGTCTACAAAATGAAGTTTTCCGCTCGCGAGCGAGGCGGACGACGTCGGAGCTGCCGGGTCGAGTAAGGACTCATCGGTCACCGCCCACGCCCCAGCTTTGGTTCGCAGCGCATCGTAGCCGAACGCGTCCACCGCAGTCGCATTGTGGCCGCTCGCGACGTGACTGAAGATTAGTCCGGCGATGCCTTCATCCACGCTCGCATTGAGAGAGGACTCGATCTCCGGCGCTTGCCGCTCGTCCCCGAGCGAAAACTCCGCCAACATCGGCACGACATTCTTGGCGAACGAGTTGTCCACTCCCCCGGGTCCGTCTTCGAGCATCTCCCCCGCGTCGGAACCATTGGCCGGTCGACAATGGCCCCTCAGGTCGTCGTGGGTGTCCAATCCGTCGCGGTCGTAGCCGATCCCGGCCCATCCATTCGCGGCCCCTTGACCCAGATCGAAGCTGCGGACCGCGAAGAAGTCATGCGGCCCACTGGACCCGTTGGGCGGTGGATGCGCATTTGGGTTACGGGCCGGCGGCGCCACCAAATCGGCCTCTTCGAGCTCGTCGCTGCGTGTGCAACACACGAGCCCGCAACCCATGACCACCGGCAGCCACCAACCCTTACGCATTCGGATACCCTCATTCCAATTGGGTTGCGATTCCCCGTGCACTGTATGTCGCCTCCCGCCAGCCGGGAGGATTCCACGAATCGGGCGCGGCGCTCGTCGTGCGCACCCCACCGCGGCTTGGGTGTCGATGGGACGGTGGCACGTGTCGGCGAGTGTGTCTAGCGCACGGGTCGGCCCCGGGCCGCCGCGGTTGTGCTCACTGTGTCTTCTCGTCGCCGAGGTGCGGTCGCTGGTCGATACCTGAATTGCGCACCGGGCGCGAGCTCGAAGCTATTCAGAAGTCATCTCAAAGGTGATCGAAGATCACCAACGAGCTCGACCCGAGCCCTCTTTTGCCCTGCGTCGTGACCTGACCAACGCAATAGGTAAAAGTTTGACGTGACGGGTCGGTAAGACTTGCCGTGCTCCGATCAACCGGAGCGGAAACTTCGAGCCGATATTCAAAGACTTCCAAAATGAACAAGAACGTCGAAATCGATCCACAAAACGATGATCGCTTTTGCGACGGCTGGGGATAGCCCCTGACGATGTCGAAGACCACGATATTCAGCCGGGCGGGACTTGTTGATTGAAGACGGAAGATGGCGGCCGGTGAGCTGGAACAAAATCAGGCGCATCGTGGTGAGAGATCGAGACGCGCGCTGCCGAATCTTACCTATGTGTCAGCTGCGCGCTGCCGACAGAACCGACACACGCTTTCGAGAGGACCTTTGAACCGACGTATCCTTGACAGTCGAAAGGCGTCGCAATTAAGAATGCACGAATCGGGTTGAATGTGCTGGTGGGCCCGCCAGGCGTCGCGTTCGACGCAGCCGCCCGTCACGCTGGACCATTGGACGCCCCAGATGGACCTCGAATCGACTTGCTTAGATTAGGCCGCCCTTTGTCCCCGGTCCGCCCGACGCGGACAAAGGAGTACTCCAACGTCCCAACATAGAAAGAGGTCCCATGGATCAACAGAGGAAGCAGCAGCGCGACGAGAACAACGAAGCCGTGAGCATCGATGAGAGCGGCGGTGATCGTCACCAGTGCGCGAAGAGGGAGGCCGGTTTGACCAGCACGCGTATGCGGATCCGTATTCGGACCGACATCCGCGAGATGGGTTGGGTCGGCCCCATCTAGTCCGTAGAAGTGAGCATGGCGCGACGCGAAGCCGGAGTCGGCGTTGTCGTCGCGCCGTGCATTTTGGATCACGTAATCGAACATCCTACGCACGATGACGTCACGAACTCAGTCCACCCCGAAGCAGCCGAGCTTGGTGTTGGTCGCCATGCCGTGGTCGCATTCGAGCCGGCCGTCCGCGGGACTGGCCGCGCTCGAGGTGTATTGCCGCAGGGCGCAGCCGACCTGGTCCGTCGCCTGCCGGTCCGAGTTCGTCGAAATCGCGTACGCGCTCGGCGACGCGCTGTACGAAAAGGTGGCGCGCGAGTGTTATCAGGTCGGCGATCTTCTTTATTCCCCGTTCCTCTATCCAGAAAAGGCGCACGAAGTAGAGCGGTACTTCGGCGAGTGGCTGGCGCGGGAGCGGCGCGCCGACGGGCAACACCTGCCCGCCCACGTCGACTTCGATGTTTTGCTGGCCGTATTGCGCACACACATCGACTCGGTCGCCGACGAGCTCGCGGGCTCGACCGTGATCGGCCTGACAACGTGTTTTGGCCAGCTGTTCGGAAACCTGGCGCTTGCACGCGCCGTGAAGGCGCGGAGCCCGGAGACCACCGTCGTGCTCGGCGGATCGTCGGTCTCGGCCCGCGTGGGGCCGTCGCTCCTCGCGGAGTATCCGTTCGTCGATTACGTCATCCACGGCGAGGGAGAGCTGCCGCTGGCCGACCTGCTGGGTGCAGTCGCGCGCGGTGAACGCCCCGCTCCAGGCGCGCCCGGTCTCGTGTCGCGCGCGGACGGGCGCAAGCTCTCTCCATTCGCCCAGGTGCCGAATCTCGACGATCTCCCGTTTCCCAGTTACGACGACTACGCGGAGCGCGCGGAGCGCTACGGGATGTCGTGGATGCTGCCGCTCGAGACCTCACGCGGATGCTGGTGGGACCGTGGCGCCCGCACCGGCAATCCGAAGGACACTTGCTACTTCTGCAATCTCAACGTCCAGTGGGGTGGCTACCGCGAAAAATCGGTACAGCGGGTCGGCGCGGAGATGAGCGCGCTGAGCAATCGCTACCGCAATCTGCAGGCCTATTTCATCGACAACATCCTGCGCCATAAGGACGCTGTCCATTTTGCAGAGACGATCGCGTCCCTAAAGAAGCACTTTCGGATCTTTTACGAGCTCCGAGCCAGCATACGAGCTCACGAGTTCCTGCTCCTCTACGAGGCAGGGCTGCGCGAGGCTCAATTCGGCGTCGAGGGGCTCTCGACGAGCTTCTTGCGCCGCATCAACAAGGGAACGACAACCGCTCAGAACTTGCACGCGATGAAGCTCTGTACCGAGTTTCACGTCGCTCACCCCGCGAATCTGATCCTCTCGTTTCCTGGTTCCACGGACGAGGAAGTGGCCGAAACCGTGGCGAACATCGAGTCCTACGCCCTCGGCTTCGAGCCGATGAACGTCGCGCGCTTCCATCTCGGCGTCGGCTCGACCGTCGACGTACTCCGCCACGAGTTCGGCATCACCGGCGTGCGCAATCACGACTGTTACAAGGTTGCCCTCCCGGAGGAGGTATACGCGCGCCTGGAGCTCGCCGAGCTCGCGTTCGATGGCGGGGGCTCGGCGGATTGGACGCCGGTCGAGGAGGCGGTGCAGCGCTGGAGAGACCTGCACGACCATCGGTTCGAGAAGAACCCGACGCGCGCCCTGCAGTGTATGGATCCCTTTCTCGCCTATCGTGACGGTGACTCCTTCCTGGTGATCGAGGACCGGCGCTACGGCGACTTTCGCTCGGGCGAGTTCACCGCCGCCGAACGAGACGTATATCTGTTCTGCACCGAGCCACGCAGCCACGATCACATCGTCCGATGGGCGCGAGCGCGCGGGATCGACCAGGCGGCGACCGAACGAGCGCTGCAGATGTTCGTGGCCGACAAGCTGATGTTCGCCGAGCGAAGAAGCTACTTGTCGCTCGCCGCGGCGACCTCCCCTCGCCTCGCGGCGGAGCGGATTCGTTGGCTCGCGGTCGCGGACCGGGGCCCGGCAGACGACGAGGCCACGGGCGCCTCTCGTTCCAAGCGACGGTTGCCCGTCCAAGTAGGAGGAGCCTGACATGCCGCTCGATGGATTCGCCTCGCTGTTCACGCCGATAACGCCGCCCGTGCTCGCAGAGGAGTATTGGGGAAAGAAGCCTCTGCTCGTCCGCGGTCGGGCGGACAAGTTCGATGACTTGTTCGACAAACAGCGTCTCGCGAGGGCGTTGAAGGTCGCGCAGAGCGAGGCGATGCTTCATCACCACCTCGCCCCCGCGGTCTCGGTCCATGCGTCCTTCGAGCGGGGTTCCAAGAGCACCCCCGGCAAGGAGCGCGTCAACATCCTGCCGTCGCAGTATTATGAAATGCTCGCCGCCGGCGCGACCGTGTGCATCATGGGGCTCGAGTCGCTCGACGCGGAGCTCTGCGACCTCGCGGGCCGCATCAAGGTCGAGCTCGGTTACCCAGGAGACGTCGGGTTTCGCTCTTACCATTCGATCCGCGACACCGGGTTCAGTACCCATTTCGACGCGCCGTCGACGGCGAGCCTCCAGATCATCGGGCACAAGAAATGGCGCTATTCGCGCCAGCCGGCCGTCGATTGGCCATTCGACAACGGTTACTATCGTGAATACGAGTCTCCCGCGCGCGCGACCGAGCCGTGGAGATCCCTGCCGCTCGAGGAGTTCGAAGAGGTCACGCTCGGTCCCGGCGACCTGTTGATGTTGCCGGCGGGTACCTGGCATACCGCCGACGCCATTCACGAAGAGACGTTGGGGCTCACGCTGTCGTTCGGCCGCATCAGCCCGCTGAAGCTGATTCAGGAGGCGCTGATGGCGCGGCTCTCGTCGGATCCGAAATGGCGAGGAATGTCTCTGCGACCGCGTCCGCCCGGCAAGCTTCGAGAGGCCGCCTACGATCCGGACTTTGCCGCGCTCCTGCGCGAAGCAGCAGCGCAACTCCACGCTATGCAAGAGGCGCCTTCGGCGCTGTGGAACGCGTGGGCGCGTCGGACCGCCGACAGAAACCTTTCGCTCGACAGGCGACCGAGGCGGCAGCCTCCGGGGCGACCTCTCGCGACGACGCGGATGACCACCAACGATCGAGCTCCAGCCGCCGTGCTCGAAGAACGAACCGCGGACGGCGGGCGGATCGTGAGCGTCTTCTTGCCGAACGACCCGAACGCCAGCGCATCCGCGCGGGTCGAGCTCGATGACCCGGACCACATCGCGTGGTTCGAGGAAGTCCTTCGCCAAGGGAGCTTTACCGCCGCCGAGTCGCTGGCGTGGCGAGCGCGCGGCAACATGAGCGAGGAGACGGTTTACGACTTGCTCGAGGATCTCTGCGCAGTCGGCGTTCTCCATTTCGATGGGGCCGCGAGATGAGCTTCGAGCGAATCGACTTCTCCCAGCTGTTTCACGCCGGGTTTCAGCTCGACCGGTCCGCGTTGATCCTGCATTTTGCCTTCGAGAACCGGATCCAGGAGCTCGCGGAGGGCGCTCTTCTCTCGAGGCTCATCGAGGAGCCGCTCGCCGCCCCGCCCTCTGCTCCCGAGGACGACGAGATCCAGGAGTCGTTCTATCGGCTGCAGGTGCGGCTCGACTACCGAGGCGCTCGTGTCGCGGCGCAATTCGTCGAGGGTTGCTCGACGGATCTCGAGGAGACGTACGTGGCGCTTCAGCGGCACCTGATCCGACGGCACCTCGCCCGCGAGATCGTCCGAAAGGCCGCAGCTGGTGACGCGGAAGCGCAACAGGCGATTTGCTGGGAGAGCTTCGTGTCGGGCACGCTTCGCGCCGAAGCGCTCAAGGCCATGAGCGTCGTGCTCGCGGCCGGCGCCGAGCAACACGCTCCGAGCGCGCACGAGCTCTCCGTCGCACGCGAGCATCTCCTCTCGAAGCACGACGAAGAGACGTGGACGGAGCTCGAAGAGAAGCTCACGCGTCACTGGGCAATCCCGAGAGCCGCCATTACCGCAGCGCTCGATCGATACGCGCTCGCGCTGCGCCACGGAGGCGTCTCGTGAGCTGGCGGCTGAAGAAAGCTCCCGGGTCGTCGACCCGCGTGCGCCCGGCTCAGGAGACCGTGGACCACCTCATGGCCATCCGAGATCAATTCGGGATCACCCGGGTCGCGGAGGTGACGGGGCTCGACGACTTGGGCATGCCCGTGCACTCGATCTTCCGGCCCCGATCCACCTCGATGGCGTCGGTGCACAGCGGCAAAGGCCTCACGGTGATCGATTCGTTGGCGAGCGGCCTGGCGGAGGCGATCGAGACCGATTGCGGCGAACGGTTCCTCCCCGCGGATCGGGTCGAGGGCTGCTTCCGTACATTGCAATCGGAGGGGTACCCGGTAGTCCGTTTCACCGAGGGCGTGCCTGGCGGCGGCGGCGTACCGGAGGACGTGCCGCTCGAATGGGTATGGGTGGATGACCTGCTCGCAGACGAAGGCGAACGCCGACGCTTGATTCCCCTCGAGTTCGTCGCTCAGGGAAAACGGCGTGAGACATGGCGGCTGTTCGACGTGCGAATCAGCAACGGATTGGCGTCGGGCAACGTTCTGGAGGAGGCGCTCTGCCATGCCATCCACGAGGTCGTCGAGCGCGACGCATTGGGCATCTTCACCTTCCGCGCCAAGTACCTCGACGAAGACGTTCGGCCGAGCTACCGCCGCGTCGATCTGCGCACCCTTCCGAACGCGTGCCGAGCGCTCGTGGAGAAGGTGCGAGCCAGCGGCCGGGGGCTGTGTCTGGTCGACGCGACGACCGATCTCGACATTCCTGTCATCTTCTGCGCGATGACGTCCGATCACGGCCCTTGCGTCGGGTTCGGCGCACATCTCGACGCCGAGGTCGCCGTCCTGCGAGCGTTCACCGAGGCAGTCCAGACGTCCGCGCTCAACATTCAAGGCTCTCGTGAGGACCTCGGAGAGCGCGAACCTCGCATTTACGACCACTCGCAAGCATTTGCCTCGAGACGCGGTCGGCAGGTCGCGCACGATCGGACGTTCCCCGAGACACGGTTTTCGGACATCCACAGTCGGTCCCACGAATACGTCGATCAAGACCTCGACGATCTGCTCGATTGCCTCCGGCTGCGCGGGGTCGACCGCGTGTATGCGTGCGAGATCTCGGACCCGAGCTGCCGCGGGTTCTCGGTGGCGCGGGTCGTCATTCCCGCGCTGGAAGACTTCCGCCTCGACAATGTCGGCAGACGGCGCGTTCGTTATGGGGTTTGAGCATTCGCCGGGCGCGCTGGTATTCGTCGGGCCGAGCGTCCCTAGGGCCGAGAGGCCCACGGTCTCGAATATCGAGTATCGTCCGCCGATTCGACGCGGGGACCTCGCACTACTTGCCAATGGACGCGCGCGCCCAACCATCGTCGGCGTGATCGACGGCGTCTTCGATCAAGCGCTCGCGGTGAGCCCCCGAGAAGTGCTCGACGTGCTGCGTTTGGGGATCAAGGTCTATGGGGGTTCGAGCATGGGTGCGCTCCGCGCCGCCGAGCTGTGGACCCTTGGGATGACCGGCATCGGACGCGTCTTCGAGCTCTACCGAGAGGAGATCGTCACGGCGGAAGACGAGGTCGCCATCCTGTTCGACGCCGACAGCGAGACGTGCCTGACGGAGCCACTCGTGAACGTTCGGTGCGCGCTCGAGCGCGCGGTGGCGGACGGGCTAATCGCAGATGCGCTCGCCTCGCGGATCCTCGCCGCCGCGATCGCGCTGCCCTACGCGCGGCGGACCTATCGAGAGATCGCCCGCGCCGTGGCGTGCGACGAAGGGGCGAGCATCGACGCTCTCATCCCGCGGCTTCGCGCGCACGACCAGAAGAAGGCGGACGCGCTCTCGCTGATTCAGAGGGTGTCTCGGGATCTCGCGGCGCTGAGCGCGAGCCCGTGTCCATGTGATCGGGACGACGGTCGAACGGGAGGTGCGGATTGAAGATCGGCGACTGGAAGGCGACACGAGGGCTCAACGAACAGTACAGACACCTCAGGGAGCTGGGCCTCGAGACGAACATCGCCGAGCTGGAGACGTTCGGGTTCACCGTCGTCGAGAACGCCATCCCGCTCGAGCTCGTCGACCGGCTGGTCGAGCGGATCCTCGCCGTCTCGGCGGAGCGGCTCGGCCTCGACGCGGTCGAGAAGGACGGCAGCAACCACCAGGAAACGACCCAGGCTCTCAACTACCTTCTCGCCGAGGGCAGGTGCTTCGAAGAGGCGCTCATGCTGCCGAAGGCCGTCGCGCTCCATACTTACATGCTCGGCGAGAGCTATGTCGTGAACGCCCTACAGGCGTTCGTAAAGGGCCCCGGCGCGCCGGCTCTGAGGCTGCATATCGATAGTCCGTTCCCCGAGCCGCTGCCGCGACACTCGCAAGCCGCCAACGTGAACTTCCTACTAACCGACTACACTGCCGAGGGCGGCGCGCTCCGGTTCGTCCCTGGGTCCCACCGATTCTGCCGGCACCCGACGGCGGCCGAGATGGCGATGGAGGACATGATGGTGCCCATCGAGGCGCCCCGCGGATCGATCGTGGCATTCCACGGCACGACTTGGCATTCGGCTTGTCCGAAGACGAGCTCCGGCCTCCGGATCAACCTCATCTACTATGCATGCCGCTATTACATCCGGCCGCAGGAGTTCTACCTGAACCGCCTGCCCAAGGAGGTGCTCGAGCGCAACCCGGAGCGGTTCACCCGGATCGTCGGCGGCGATCTCCCCTTCACCGATTCGACCTACGACATGGGGAAAGCCACCAGTTTCATGTCGCACCGCTTCGGCCAGCACCGCTAAGCTGGTCGGATGATGGCGGTGGCTGGCGGGGACCACTCAGCGGCAATGAAATACTTCCTTGTGCTTGCTGCGATGGGGCTTTTCAGCTGCGCCGACGACGGCCCGACCTTCCAGGAGACCTGCGACCGCCTGGTCGCAGAGTGCAGCGTGCCAGAAGAAAACCTGGCCAACTGTTACAACCACGGGTGGGACACGATGGCTGCCGCACAAGAGGGCGGTTGTGAGGACAAGCTCGACGAATTCCTCGTCTGCGCCAACGAGTCCGAGCTCTTCTGCGGCGTCTTGACAGGCGCAGACTGCCACGAGGAAGCGGACGCGCTCGCGGACTGCGGCGCTCCCATCTTCTAGGGGCTGTCCCAGGCTTCGGCTCCCCGTTCCGCCCGGCCCGCGCTGATGCGCGCAAGTGAAGGCCGGGCCGAACGCGGAGCCGAACGCCGAAGTCTGGACAGCCCCTTCATTGTCACTTGGCCGCCCTTCGGGCGGACTAGGGATAGAGCCGCCCGCCGGCCCCGCGGCGTTCATGCTGACAAGCGAAATGGGTTCGTGCGAGCCTCACCTCGTTAACCGGCAGCTCGACGAGGATCGAGACCCGAAAGGACGAACCCATGCCTCGCATGTGCAGAATCTGGGATATTTATGCCAAGGCCACGCCACAACGCGGCAGCTGGTGCGCCGGCGTAACGGCGCGCGCGCTGGGAGACGGCAGCAAGGCGTCGTGGAGTGGTGGAGACACGAAGTACGAGGGCGCCGCCGCGAGGCTTATCCATTCCGACCCCGAGCTCCTGCTGTACGGCGTCGACCCAAACAGCGTGATCGAGATCTTCTTGGCGATCGACGACGATCCGAAGAAGGCCGGCACCCAGAACGCAGCGGACAAGGTGACCTTCCAGTTCACAGCCGTCGAGGTAGCCGGGGGTACCTACTATTGGTACCAGGACGGCGACTGGAACCTCGGCGTCAACTACGGGTTCTCGTACTGACACTGCGATCGTCCCGATCCCGAGGTGTCGCGCGACGAGAAGGACAGTCCCGAGCTCTTGCGTGGCGAATCACGGAAATGCGAGCCTCGCGTCTTTAACCGGCAGCTCGACGAGGATCGAGACGCGAAAGGACGAACCCATGGCTCGCATGTGCAAAATCTACGATATTTATGCCAAGGCCACGCCGCAACGCGGTAGCTGGTGCGCCGGCGTGACGGCCACCGCGCTGGGAGACGGCAGCAAGGGGTCGTGGAGCGGCGGAGACACGAAGTACGAGGGCGCCGGCGCGAGGCTCATCCATTCGGACCCCGAGATCGTGCTGTACGGCGTCGACTCGAACAGCGTGATCGAGATCTTCTTGGCGATCGACGACGATCCGAAGAAGGCCGGCACCCAGAACGCGGCGGACAAGGTGACCTTCCAGTTCGAAGCCGTCGAGAAAGCCGGGGGTAATACGTATTGGTACCAGGAGGGCGACTGGATCCTCGCCGTCGACTACGTGTTCACCTCCTGACGAGAACGTGGGCTTCGTCGCGCCGTTACGAGCGCCGCGCGCCATGCTCGAGGCCATCTACGACCTCCGGCCACCGACGGACGTATGGCTCCGACGGATCCTGCGCAACATGGTGTCCGACGTCGACGGCGGGCTCGGGCTCTAGCCCCGCGCACGTCGAGTTCGATCGGTATCGCAGATCTTCGGGACCCCGGCGATCGCGCCCGTTCGCGCGCGGGGCTTGCCGTTCATCGACAGCGTCGGCCTCTCGGTTCGGGACGGCGAAGGGACCGGGCTCCAAATCATCAGCCCGATGCCCGACATGATCCGTGTTCACGGTCATTCGCGCGCTGCTTGGCGCAAGATCGGTCTCCATCTCGGGACGGCCTGGCGGACCTCCACGGCGCGCACGGATCCCACCGAGGTCTTGGCGCTCCGGCGCGGGCTGGTGAGCTCGAAGACAGACTCGTGGCCGACTCCTGCCAGGATAGCGCGCTAAGGCGATATCATCGCGGCTTCGAGGTGTTCAGCACCAACGTGTTCGGGTCCGCGAGGGCGATGGCCTCGGAGCAGCCTTCGCCCGTGCGGCCGGTGAGGCGGTTGGGGCAAGCGCGAACGAGATCGTCGAGCGAGCCATTTTCGGGGATTCGTGTCCGCTTCACGCAAATAGCACCCTCCGGCCCCCAGGCGGCCTCGAACTCCAATCCATCCGTCGGATCCTCGTTTTGGATGGTTTCGGGATCATAGACGTTGATGAGCGTGCCATTTTTCGTGTAGCTGGTGCCGTCCCCGCAGTAGTCCGCCCGCATCATTCGAGTGCAGGCTTGGTGGCGCGCGAAGTCCTTATCGCTCTTCCAAGGCAGGTATCCCAGTCGCAAACACTTGCCTTCCCCACCGCTCGTGCAGGCGAGCTCGATGACGCTGTCGTCTTTGACGTGCTCGCCCGTTTGCGTCCACGAGCCGGAGAGGAGGAACCCGCGTTGCAGGCCGTTTGGATCCGCGGGACAAACATTCCGCCATAGGCCCGTTTGAGGGTCTTGGCTGGAAAATGCGTAAAGGAGAATCTCGCCGGTCTTGTCGGCCGGATCCGCTTCGATCGAGTCGACGCGAAGGAGCTGCGGAGGGCCGCCGTCGACGCTCACGAGCAGCTTCGCGCCGATGAGCTCGTCATCGGCGGCCCGCGTACCGTCCTGCTTGTGCACGATCAGGTGCGTCCCCTCGACGGCAATGGGCAATACCTGGTTTGGATTGTCGGTTACCGAGGCGATGGCAGTAGCCGAATCGGACCCAGGTGACGGCTCCGCAGGCTCGCACGCGCTCGCGGCGACGATCAGGCCGAAAACATCGATGACGCGCGAGCGCTTTCTCATGGTGCCCTCTCAGCGCTGATCGAGAATGATGCCGACAGCGCGCGCCTTCGGCTCGTGGACACGCCTCGGTCGGGCAACAGCACCCTGCCCCGCCGACCCATTTGGGCGCAGACCGTTCACGCTCGTTCCTTGCAAGCACCCTGTTCCTGCGCATCGACCCGCTTTGACGACGCTGACGTCGGATCCGCTCTGAACGAGGCCGTCCGAAGGCTCCGAGACGTGGCCCATGAGCGCGGTCGCAGCGATGAAAAGCAACTTGGTTCCGATCATTGTTCTGGCTCCTTCTGAGGCGACGTGTCGGTCGCGTGGAGGGGCCACTGCACGGCCAATGCCATCATCGTTTGGACCGGAAATTCGCGAAATCGCGTGCATCCGCGGCTGGGAAGCTCACGAACCATCGCGTCGCTCACGAACACTCGCTTCGAGTTCACGCGACCTCGTTTCGTGAGCTCGCCGGCGGCTGGTCGTCATCGTGTCCGACGCATCGCGACGACCCTGGGCACCGAGCCGCCCCCGGGGAACGACTTGGGCGAGGATGTCCTTTTGTCCTCGGTCGAGATCAACGTCAAACACGGCCCGGAGGCCCAGCGCGTCTTCCTTTTCGGCTACTACCTCACCGATGCCTCCGACGCGCCCGCGGCATGTCGTCCTTCCCTCATGGCCGGAGAAGCGCCTTGATTGCTCGTCGTTCGTCCATTGCGCGATAGCCTTCCGCGACCTGCTCGAGCGGGAGTGTCAGATCGAAGACCTTGCCAGGATCGACTTTGCGGCTCCAGACGAGGTCGATGAGTGTCGGCAGATAACGACGTACCGGGGCAGGCCCGCCGTGCAGATGCACGTGTCTGAAAAACAAGTTCTGCGCGTCGAGTGACACGCCGTGGGGTACGCCGACATAGCTCACGAATCCGCCCGGGCGTGTCGCGCCGATCGCCTGCGCCATCGACTCCTGTGTGCCCACGCACTCGAGGACCGCGTCTGCACCGAGCCCTTTGGTGAGATCCTGAATGCGCGCGATACCGTCGACTCCGCGCTCTTCGACGATGTCGGTTGCGCCGTACGATCGGGCGAGCTTCTGCCGCGCAACATGGCGGCTCATCGCGATGATTCGCTCCGCGCCCATCTGCTTCGCGGAGAGCACCGCGAGCAGGCCGACGGCGCCGTCCCCGACGACGGCCACGGTCGCGCCGGGCTTCACCTTGGCCGCGTCGGCGGCGAACCACCCGGTGCCGAAGACGTCGGACGACGCGAGCAGGCTCGGCACGAGCTCGTCGGGGGGAATCTCGGGGGTCGCGACGAGTGTCCCGTCGGCGAGCGGCACGCGCAGCCGCGGAGCCTGCGCGCCGCCCACGAGCTCACGGTGGCGGCACGACGACTGATAGCCCGCTTTGCAATGGGGACACGTATTGTCCGACGCGAAGAAGGAGCCGATGACGAATTGTCCCGGTCGTATGGACGTAACGCCCTTGCCGACCTCTTCGACGATACCGCAGTACTCGTGCCCCATCGGCGTCGGCTGCTTGATCTCCTGAATGCCACGGTACGGCCAGAGATCGGACCCGCAGACGCATGTGGCCGAAAGCCGCACGATGGCATCTGTCGCAGCGAGGATCTTCGGATCAGGGCAGTCTTCAAAACGTATGTCGCCCGGCTTGTGCAGAATGGTGGCGTGCATTGCGGGTCCCTCCAATGAGCGTTGTTGGAAGGAACATGCCCCTCGTCCACGGGTCCCGGAAGGCGCCTCGAACAGCATGAGCTGTTAAGCCAGCCTTGACGATGAGGACCGCGTCGGGCTTGCTCCCGATCGTGAATACGCTCCCATTCCAGCACCTGCATGCGTTCCTCGCGGTCGCTCGGTCGCAGAGCTTCGCCGCCGCCGCGCGCGAGCTCGGCGTGTCGCGTTCGGCGGTGAGTCAGAGCGTCCGGCAGCTCGAGGAGCAGCTGCGTGTGGTCCTCGTCGCGCGAACGACCCGGAGCGTGTCGGTCACCGAAGCGGGAAGACGCCTCGTGGAGTCGGCCGGCCCGGCGCTCGCGCAAATGCGCGCGGCGCTCACGGACGCAGCCGCGAAACCCGGCGAGGTCGTCGGCCGCGTTCGACTGACGGTTCCGCGCTCTGCATTCCCTTTCGTGATCGAGCCGGTCTTACCGAAGTTCCGGGCGCGCCACCCGCGCATCGAGGTCGAGATCGTATTTGGAGATCGGCGTGTCGACATCGTCGGCGAGGGCTTCGACGCGGGCATTCGATTGAGCGAATACGTCGAGCGCGACATGGTCAGCGTTCGTCTCACCGACTCGTTCCGATTCGTCGTCGTCGGTTCCCCGAGCTATCTCGAAGAGCATGGGACGCCCGACAAGCCTGAAGATCTCCTGCGTCACGAGTGCCTGACCTTTCGCTCCGAGACGACCGGCTCGCCCTATGCCTGGGAGCTCGAGCGCGGTCGGCGCACGTGGCGCGTTCCCGTGCGTGGCGCCGTGCTCGTCAATGATGGACTCTTTTGCACACGCTGGGCAGAGCAGGGCCTCGGGCTCGCGTACGTCATGGAGCCGCTGGTCGAAACGCAGCTTCGAAGCGGCACACTCCGCCGCGTGCTCGAGCCGTACGCCGCCTCCGTGCCCGGCTTCTTTCTCTATTATCCGAGCCGCGCCCAGCGTTCCGCGCCGCTTCAGCTCTTCGTCGACACGGTCCGCGAGCTGGCGAAGACACGGACCGAGCCCACCAAGGCGAAGCCGGCTGCCCGGCGAACGTGAGCGCGCTGTCCAGCGCAGCTTGACGGCTCATGCACGCGCCGGTGCCTAGTTCATCGGCGGGCGCGCGCGCATCTTCTGGGCATCACGAGGTCGTGCCCAGGAGATCGACGATGAAGAGGAATTGCGAAGCCGCGACGAACGCGGCGCGAGATACATCCGGACGTTTCGGCGTCATCCGACGCCATTTTCTGCGCTTGGCCGCGTTCGCCGCCGCCATGGGCGCACTGTCGTGCCACGGCGAGGCGCTTCCGGCCGATGAACCCGTGGCGGCGCAGGACACGATTGCGTGGGACAAGACCTTTCCCGAGAGCGCGCTCGTGAATCACCAGAAGGTGAAGTTCGACAACCGACTGGGGATCACGCTGGTCGGTGATTTGTACGTACCAAAGAGCCTGGATCGATCGAAGCCCTCTGCCGCCATCATCGTGGGACACCCGTACGGCGGCGTGAAGGAGCAGACCTCCGGCCTTTATGCGCAAACCATGGCGGAGCGAGGGTTCATCACGTTGGCGTTCGACGCCTCCTACAACGGAGAGAGCGGCGGTAAACCACATTTCATCGCGTCGCCCGAGGCGTTCGTCGAAGACTTCAGCGCGGCCGTGGATTATCTCGGCGCAAATCCGCTCGTCGACCGGAACCGCATCGGCGTCATCGGTGTTTGCGGCAGTGGCGGCTTCGGCTTGGCCGCCGCGGAGATCGACCCGCGGATCAAGGCCGTCGCCACGGTCAGTATGTACGATATCGGTCAGGCCAGGCGACAAGGGCTCGCCGACAGCCTCGACAAAGCCGAGCTTCGCAAGACCCTGGACACCATTGCGGCACAACGGTGGGCCGAGGTGGATGGTGCAGAGCGAGCCGTGGTGGTTGGCACGCCTGAAGTCATCACCGAGCGTTCGTCCGCCATCGATAGAGAGTTCTTCGACTACTACCGCACGCCGCGCGGGCATCACCCGCGCTCCACCACGTCCATGTCGCTCACCAGCGGCGCCGCGATGTCGCTGTTTTGGTCCTTCGACCATCTCGATTGGATCTCTCCACGCCCGGTGTTGTTCATCACGGGCGACCACGCTCATTCACGCATCTTCAGCGAGCACGCCTTCCAGAGGGCGTCCGAACCGAAGGAGCTCTACGTCGTGCCGGGCGCGGGCCACGTGGACCTGTACGACCGCGTGCAGCTCATTCCCTGGGACAAGCTCACGTCGTTCTTCAACGAGCACCTTCCGACGAGGAAAAACACCCCCTCTGGCATTCGGTGAGCGACGCCAACCGACAACCTGGAGAAACAGACATGAATCCGACTTACGACTTCAAGGGCCAGGTAGCGTTCGTAACCGGCGCCGCGATGGGAATGGGCCTCGCCACCGCCCGCGCCTTTGCGCAGAACGGCGCGTCCGTGGTGCTGGCCGACCGCGATAGGGAGCTCGCAGCCAAGGAAGCGGCGAAGATCGTCAACGAAGGCGGTATCGCGGTCGCGGTGGCTTGCGACGTCACCGACGAGGCGCAAGTCGCTGCCGCGGTCGATCGGGCAGTCGCCGAATACGGCCGGCTCGACATGGCATTCAACAACGCCGGCATCCAGGTGCCACCGAGCGACGCCGCCGACGAGCCGGCCGAACATTTCCATCGCGTGACGGCGGTGAACCAATTCGGGGTTTGGGCGTGCATGAAGCACGAACTACGCGTCATGCGCGCGCAAGGGTCGGGCGCGATCGTCAATTGCTCGTCGCTCGGTGGATTGGTCGGCCTACCCGAGCGCGCAGCCTATCACGGCACCAAACACGCCGTTTTGGGCATGACCAAGAGCGCAGGCGTCGAATATGCGCCGCGCGGCATCCGCATCAACGCCGTCTGCCCCGGGACGATCGACACGCCGATGGTGCAGGACATGCTGAAGGGTCAGTCGGACGCTATGGCCGAGATCATGAAGCAGCAGTCGATTGGTCGGCTCGGTCGAGCCGAGGAGGTGGCGGCCGCCGTACTATGGCTCTGCAGCCCCGGCGCGAGCTTCGTGATCGGCGTCGGCCTGCCGGTCGACGGGGGCTTCACTGCGCATTGAGCACGCAATCGTAGTCGTACAGCCGCACGTCGCTGGCCTGGTCACCTGCGAACTCTTGCACCTTCGTCAGTCGCCCTTCGTCGTCGTAGACGAAGCGCTGATACGGTCGCGCCCCGTCCAGCATCTCGACGACGCGGCCCGCGGCGTCACGGCGCGGGTGAAATTGCATGCCGTGGTAGGCAATGGTCTCGACCTTGCCGTCGGCGCCATAGCTGTATTTGTACTCGGGCCTGCCGATATGTGGCTGGTGTCGCGCGACGAGGCGGCCCTTGTCGTCGTATTCGTACGGGAAGTCTTGGGAGAGCGGCTTTCTATCGGGCCTGGTGGCCGCCGCGTGCTCGACCAGCACCTTGCCAGCGCCGTCATATTCGAATTGAAATGTATAAACGGGGCCGTGTTGGAACGTCGTCACCTTCTCGACGAGGCGGCCGTTCGAGTCGAAGCGCAGGACCTTTCGGTTCGGCGCCAGGTCGACCTCTTCGATTATCCATTCCGTCGCGGACGAGTAGGCATAACGCCGTGTCGACGCGAGCACCCCATTCGCGTCGCGGCTCTCGTCCTCGGAGAGCCGCCCCTCCGCGTCGTAGCGGTACGTGTGCACATACGCTACCGAACCGCCGCGCACGTCCTTGACCCGGCAGGGTCGCAGACAAGGTGACGCGCGCGTGCACGCGACGAATGGCAGCTGGTAGTCCATCGGCGCGAACACGTTGCACCCCCGGAAGACTCTCCCGACTGCCGGGCCGAGCTCGCTCGTGAACGGGCAGGCGTCGCTGCCGTCGATGACGGACGAAAGCGGCTGCTCACGCGTGGTCGAGGCCGAGCTGGAAGGCGAAGGTGAGTCTCGGAGCGCTCCCTCTTCTGCGGGGAGCCGAGCCGCGCGACAGCCCAATGCCAAGAGCGAAGCGACGGTGATGATGAGCGCGGAGGGCAGCACGGCGCCAGATTACCATGACACGACTTCAGCGCCTCATCGTCGAGGCGAGCTCAATCACGGCGACAAGCAATCAGCCCGACGAATTCGAATGCCGTCGATTGAAGGATAGGCAAGCAAGATGGGTCGCTCATCCATCCCTCCGACGGCCATCGGCATGTAGTTCATGGTTCCGGTGAGCTCGCCAAGATCGGCCTCGCCGACGTGCGAAGGAGCAGTCGAATCTCCGCCGCTGATGCAGGCTGTCGTGATGGCAAATATGATGTCGCGAGGGCGCTCATCGTCGCCGGCGCAAGCCCCGCGCGCGCACACCAGCCGAAGACGGATGTGCGGAGCAGCTGTGCGGGAGATGATGGGCGCCGGCGCATACGTTGCGCCCGACGCCGGCGAAGACGAGACACGAAAGCGAAAGAATATGTTCGATCTCGTGGACGGGTATCCTGGGGCAGGGCCCAACGCGGAGACCGCTGCGAAGAAGGGGTCAGGAGGCCTTCGAGGCCCGCGCGCGACAGAGCACTCCCATCACGTTCGCGAAGAAGGACGACACCCTCTTACTTCAGCCGGGAAATTGACCGTGACAGCGAGAACAGGCAAGCATTTCGGCAGCATGCTTACCCACAGAACGGTCGCGGCGACGCTCGGCGCCGCGCTCGTGTTCTCTGCACACGCCGCGGCTGCGCAACCTCAGCCGCAACCTACGCCAACAACCGATCCCGCTCCGGTCGCTCCGGTCGCTCCGGCCCCTGCAGATCCGCCTCCCGCTGCAGCTCCGCCTCCTCCGGCAGATCCGCCTCCTCCGCCTCCTCCGGCAGCGCCGCCTCCGCCCGCGCCTCCGCCGGCTGCCGCTCCTGCGGTCGCCCCGCCGCCGCCAGAGCGCGGGCTGGACTACCCGGTTGCGTTCGCAGAGCGTCCGATGACGCTGCCCAAGCTCGTGCTCTCCCCTCGGCTCGACTTCACGTACGACCGTAGCCTCACGTCCGCGGTCAACCTCGGGATCGGCCTCGCGTTGGGCGCGACTGACGACCTGTCCTTCGACACACACGTGAATGTGCCGCTCCAGAGCGCGTCGCTCCCCGCTATCCACGAATTCACCGCGGGCGCGACGTATCGCTTCCTCAACCTCGACCTCGTCGAGCTCGGCGGGCGCCTCGAATTCGGCGCGTTCACCGTCGACTCCGGCGTCCCGGACGACGCCGTGCTTCGGATGACAGCGATGGTGCCGTTCAAGCTACACGCCGGAAAAATCTTCCGCCTCGACGCCGGCGTCGCGATCACCGGATTGTTCCCGGTCGATGGCAGCACCGAGGCAGATGGAGCGCTGGCAACGTACGGATCGGACCCCAACATCGTCGGCCCTGGCATCCCGATCCAGGCGACGATCCAGATCATCGAGCCGCTCTTCGCAGGTCTGGACACCGGCTTCGGCATGCTCACGTTCCGCGAAGATTTCGCCGACGACGGGTGCTTCGCGCCGCTCGGACTCCGCTTCGGCGGAACGATCCCGATGGACGACCGCCCTCTTGCGGACGTCGTCGGTAACTTCACGTTCCCGTACTTCCTACTCGGTGCCGACCCCGAACCCCCGGCAACCGAGGTATGGCAAGTCGGCGTGAGCGTTCGCGCGTATGCTCCGTTGTGAGCTCGGGGAAACAATGCGGCAGAGGGCAGCGATGACAGACGGTATCTTGCGGTCGCTTGGCGGTTGTATTGCTTGCATGATCCTGGCGGGCTGCGAGGGCGCTCCTCTGTGGGCGCCGCTCGGAGGGTCCGCGCAGAGCACCGGCGGCAGCGCGTGCGAGGAAGCTGCGGACATCCTCGAGTCGTGCCCCGGCTTCGACGAGACGGTGCAATGCGGTGACCCGACAGCTGATGAGGTCTGGGGATGTATCCTCGACGGAGGCGTCGACCTGTGCGATTTCGCGGCGGGAACGCTTTCCGATGCCGACCTCGAGATCGTCATCGAATGCTCCGACGCCGCGGACGGGTGAGCTGCAGGTGGCGTTCGTCGTCCGAGGCCGTCAGTTCTCGACGCGGGCGTTGAGGCTCAACGACGTGTAGGCCTGGTAGCCGCGAATCGAGACGTAGTACGTGCCGGCCTGTGGATTGTCGAACACGCAACTCTCGTTGTTGGCGCCCAGATAGGGGCGGCAATCATAGGTCGACGTGGTCGGCTTGGCGCCGCGCCGAACGTACAGGTCGGCGTCGCCGGTGCCGCCGAAGCTGTCGACGAGGAGCTGCGCCTGTCCCGCGGGCACCGTGATCGCGAAATGGGTCCAGCTGCTCTTCGCGCCGGCGAGGCTCGTTTCATTGAGCAGCACGGTCTGCCCGCTCGGTGTGCCGCCGCCGCCGGATGAGCTGCCACCGTCGTCGGCGTCACCCGCGATCCCCGTGGTCTGCTCGATCCACGACGCAAACGACGAAACTCGCGCGTACATTCCTGGATACTGCGGCGCGGCGCAGCCATAACCCCAGCTGACGACGCCCGCGAGGACCACGCCGCCTTGGCCATTCGGCACGACCAGCGGGCCACCGCTATCGCCCTGACACGAGTCTTTGCCGCCAATGCCAATGAGGCCGGCGCCGAGTTGGTCCGCCGTGATGTTCTCTGGGTATGCCTGGTCGGCTGCAGCATTACTAACGAGCGGCACGTCGACCGTTTGGAGGTTGGACGGCAGCGAGCTGCTCCCGGACGAAAGCGATCCCCATCCGCTCACCGTCGCCATGATGCCCGGGTCGGTGCGACCAGCCGCGACCGTCGTGGCGGTCGCGTAGGGGATGGCCTTCGCTCCCGGGTCGGTGAGATCGAGCGGAGTCGTCAGCTGGAGCAGCGCGACGTCCTTCCCTTGCTCCGGGGTCACGTAGCCGGCAGCGCGGACGATCTGGCTCACCTTGCGGATCTGCCCCCCGCTCCCATTGCGATTCGTCGCGGCCGCGACCACGCGGAGCGAGCTCGCGGAGGTCCCCTCGAGGCAATGGTTCGCCGTCACGACCCAGCTCGCACCGATGATCGTCCCGCCGCAGAAGTGTGAGCCGCCCGAAGTCTGCAAGGAAATCTGCCAGGGTCGATCCTCGATGGTCGTCTGGACGCCACCGACGATTTCGCTGCGATCCTCCTCCGCCAACTCTTCCGGCTCGTCGTCCTCGTATGTGCCGGGAGCGCAGGCCGAGAGGCCAATCGCAAACAGGAACCCGAGTCGTTGCAGCTCCGACTTCATACCGTCTCCTCTTTCGGCTCCGCGCGACGCGCACGCTGGGTCGCGTCGTTCCCGTGGGCCAGGTCAATTCGCCGATTTGCGAGGAGAGAGTTATCCGGCCCGGGCGAGCTCGATCCATCGCGGAAACCGACAGATCCATTGCGTTACCCGACACGATCGGGCCCCTGCACCGACGCCATCCGTGTTTGGCGGCGCCTGTCGTATCGAGTGCCGCCGACCATGAGGCGCGCGCACGTGTGCGCACACCCGGCAGCCGCGATTCCTCACGCTGCGGAGCTACGAAATGCCGATCTGCAGGGGCGAACATTCCGAGGCAGATCTTCGAGGAGCCTCATCACCTCCGCCTTCGCCGAAGAAACACTCCGCCGAGCACGATGGCTACGGACAAGAGCCAATTGCCATTTCGGGATCCCCTGCCCGCCTGGCAGCCCGCTGGCTCGGGCTGGGCGCACACCGCGTCCGAAATCAACTCCGTCCCGTTCGCGCTCAATTGCGAGG
>JABFXY010000187.1 GCA_013361525.1 Polyangiaceae bacterium
GGCGACCGCGGGGCGGGCGGCGACCGCGGGGCGGCGAGCCGATCCGAAGCGCCGGGGTTGAGGCTCAACCGACCGACTTCGGATCGCGACCACCGCGAAAGCGCGACCGCAGCCCCTCGTTCTATCGTCGTCGGCCTGAGGATCCTGCGGCGCCGCCGATCCGAAGTCGGTCGGTTGAGACTGGACCCATCGACTTCGGATCGGAATGGCAGCGGCGGGCGGGGGGCGAGCTCTGCCGGCGGCTCCGGGGGACGCCGGCGGATAGGCGGCGCGGGCTCGGTGCCGACACCGCACCGGGCGAGTGAGACCGACGGCGCACGCGCGACTCCGCGAGGGGCAAATGGGTCGAGGGCGCAGGCGCGACGACAGCGCGGAGGACAGCGACGGGGCAAACGCCGACTCGTTCGCAACGCCACCCGGGCGGGTCGGTCGCTACTCTGCCGATACACCCGGTGCTAGCGGCCGGCGCGGCGCCGGGTCGGCCAACCGCGGCCGCCCGCGAACGAATCGGTATGCGTTGCGTTATTCACCCTCGAATCGTTCGCGGTTTTCGAAAGCGCGGAGCCTTCAGCGGCGCATGACTGCTCAAATCCGGTCGCACGTGAACCACCTGGCCCGCCAATACGCGAATGAATCGCGGAGGGATGAAGCAGCCTCTGCCGATTCGTTCGTCGCCCGCCCCCCGAGTTGTTCGTCGACCGCCCCCCGAGTTGTTCGTCGCGTCGCCCCGCCGAGTCGTTCGCCGCCTTGGCCTGCCGAGTCGTTCGCCGCACCGCCCACGCGCCGTTCCACGGTCCGCCAGCGAGGCCGCTGGCGCGATCCGAAGCGCCGGGGTCGAGACCGAACCCCGCGACTTCGGATCGCGACCACCGCGAAAAACGAGGTCGCGGCGCTCGTTCTACCGTCTCCGGCGTAGATCCTGCGGGGACGGCGATCCGAAGTCCGGCGGTTGAGTCTGGACCCATCGACTTCGGATCCAACGGCACAGCGGCGAGGGCAAGCGCCGCCGACGGCACAGCCGCGAGGGCGGCGCGGGCGCGATCCGGCGTGCCGCGGGCGCCAATGCGTACGGCGCGAATGAATCGCGGGGGGATGGATTCTCCCGTCCATTCGGTCGCGGCGGCGCCCGCTATTCGGTCGCGGCGCCGCACGCCCCATTCGTTCGAGGCAGCGCCCGCTCGCATTCGGTCGCGGAGGCCGGAGATTCGTCGGGCTGGGTCCTCGATTTGTTTCGCTGCTTTGCCGATTCCGCCTGGTGCTCGGGGCCCGCGCAGCGCTCGGGAGCGCCAGCCACAGGCGCCCGCGAACGAATCCGCATAGGTTGCAGTATCCACCCTCGATTCGTTCGCGGTTGTCGACGGCGTGAACGTGCGCAGAAGCTTCAGCGGCGCATAACGTCTCGATTTCTGGTCACGCCGCAAGCCCGTCGACCGCCATTACGCGAATGAATCGCGGGGGGATGGAGCAAACCCTAGCGATTCGTTCGCCGCCCCCCGCTCCGCGAATCGCGCGATCCTCCGCCGCCCGGCGACTCGTTCCCCACCCCGCGATTCGTTCGCCACGCACCGCCCAGCGATCCTCCGCCGCCTCGCGACCCGCTCCCCTCCCCGCACAAATCCCTCGCTCTTCCTACCCAATCTTGCGCGCCCCGGCGCCACCGATCCGATGATCACAACCCAACAGCCCGAGGCTCCGCAGACGCGCAAAGCCCCCTGACGAACGCGTACGCTACTTCCTCGTCCGAGAGCGCATCCAGGTCCTCCCCGTCGAAGGCCCGAGCGGGGTACCGGGTCAGAAGCACCACCGCACCGACGCCGGCACCGTCCACGCCACGGAGCGATGCCTCCGCGAAACTCGTCACGTCGAGCTCGCGCAACGCGCCTGCGCCCAGCGTCGTGTCGGCCTCGAACGCGCGCACCACACCGGACGGCGAAGTGTAGCTGCCCCGCACGTAGACGGCGCTCTGCATTGCGAATCCGTCATCGGAAATGGCCGACACCGCCGCCGATGACCAATGCAGCTCGCAATAGGTGTGACCGCTCGCGAGCCCGACACCGAGCTCGCGCGTTTCGGTGTCGAATGCGTTTTCGACGACCGGCGCGAAGACGAGGGAATCGTCCCATTCGTATCCGTGGTCGGCGCGCGCCGTTTTCGGGGCGAGCCACTCGACCCACGACGTCTCTTCTTCGGCGTCGTCCGCGCACGGCACGAGCACGGCGGAGACGCTCGCGACGTACGCTGCCTCGAGGGTGACCTCGAATCCAAGGTCGGTGTGGAACGTCCCCTCCTCCGCCCCCTCCCAAGACCAGGCAAGCTCGTAGCGAACGCTCTCGCCCGTCTGCAGTGTGAGCTCATTCGCCGTTAGGTCCTGCGTCTCCGCTTCTCCGCACGCCGGTCCGGCCGAGCCGAAACATAGGCAACCGATGGACAGCGCGAGCGGCACGGATCCCAAGGTCGAGCGAGGCACGTAGCCGCCTGGAGCAGGCAACGTGCCGCCGAACCTCCGCGCTTTTCACCCGCTCCCGCCGCGCGTGGCTCCGGTGGCTGAAGGCTCCAGCCTGAGGGCAACCACCACCACCCTCGGCTTCCCCCTCTCCTTCGCGCCCTTTTTCTTCCCTTCGCGTCTTTGCGGTTCCGTCTTTTTCGGCGGGTATTCATGCCTGCACCGCGAGGCACACGCATTGCGATGGCGCCCCGGAACAAGAGGAGGATGAATGCGCGGTGCGCGATGGATGCTGGTCATCTCGTTGTTGTCGGCGGCGTGTGAAGAGTCGGTGAGCACAGGGGGCGCCGGCGGCGAAGGTGGAGGCGCAGGCGGCGACGACCCGGCCGGCGGTGGCGGCTCGACGGTCGCGACGGCCTGCACGGAAGCTTGGGACGAGCTCGATCTGGACGTCGGAGCTTGCGGGCCCGAAGCCGACGCGGTGGTTCGCTCGCTCATGAACCTCGACGGCATCGTCATCGACAACAACGGCGAGTCGATGACCCCGTGCATCGACGTCCGATGCGACGATTCGTTCGCGTACGTTCTATCGAACGCGCTGCCCCATTACGATTTCGTACAAACGACACCCAATCCGCTCGAGGCCTGGCGCTCGGTCTACAAGATCCCCCTCTCCGCGGTGAAAACATCCGAAAACGCGAGCGCGACCAACGCAGAGGAGCTCGCCGGGTGCGTCGACGCGTACGACACGTTCCTCGGCGGGCAATCGCCGAGCTCCGAGGCGTCCGGCCAATGCGGCGACGGCTTCCTCTACCAGGACCTCGCGAATGGCGGTCGTTTCGATGCCGCACAGATCGCGTGCCTCGGCACCATTGGTGTCCTGACGAATGGTGTGCCCGTGTTCGGCCCCAACGAGGGCCCGACGCCGCAGCCATTCGGGACACCGATGTTCGTCATGCCGGATACGGCCAGCGAGCCCGCGTCCGACGCGAACGGAATGAGCGTCGCGCTCGACCTCTGCGGCGGACACACGGCTGCGCAGATGCATTATCACGCGGTCAACGAGGCCTGTTTCGAGCGCGACGACGAGGGCGCGCCCGCGCGCTCCTACGTCGATGCGGCGAGCACATGGGATGTCGAGGCGATGTTCGACGGGCCCTGTACCGAAGAGAGCGGCATTGTCGGCTGGGCGCTGGACGGCCATCCGATCAAAGGGGCATGTGTCTGCGTGGCGCGTGACGAGAGCGGCGCGTGCACGTCCCTCAAGCGCGCGCGGAGCGCGTGGGTCTACGGTGGCCTGGGCCGCTGGGGCGATTCACCCGGAGAGGCGACCGCGCTCGGCAGTGAGCTCGGCGCTTGTGATACCGACGCGGATTGCGGCTGCAACGGCGGCACGTGCGACTTCTATTGCAAGTACGTCAGCGTCGACGACCCCGCGTCGAGCGCTGGGACGAGCGTCCGAAAGGCGTGCGTGCTGCATGCCCACGCGTGGTGCGTGCACGACTTCGTCGATCGGAGCGCGGTCGACACCCAATCGGAGCCGTTCGTCTACCTCGACCGCTGCAATGGCTACGAAGGACCCGACGGGTACGCGTACCACGCCACTCCGGGATTTCCGCATATGGTCGGCTGTTACCGGGGCCAGCCCACGGGAGCCGGCATCCCCGTCGACGGCTCGATGGGCTCGGGGCCGCCCGGCCCTGGGCCCGGTCCCGGCGGCGGATGAGGCCGCGAGGCGACAGCGCTTCGCGCCGGGGCTCAACCGCCGTAGGTTGTCCGATGGATGACGCGCGACGATCACACGCTCCCGATAGGCCACATCGTCGAGCACACCATCGACGGGTTCTCCATCGTGGTGAAGTCGGGACCGGATACGGGCAAGCGGGTGACCGCGTCCAACACCGAGCTGACGATCGGGACGGAACCGAGCAACGACCTGGTGCTCGCCGACCCGCGCGTGTCGCGCCACCACTGCAGCATCAGCGCCACCAACAAGGGTTTTCTGTTACGCGACCACGGCAGCAAGAACGGGACGTGGGTCGGCGGAATGCGAATCGAGTCGGGGTACGTCTTCGACGGCGTCGGCATCGAGGTCGGTCACACATCGCTCGCGCTGCAGCGGGACCGTGCGATCCGCGAGCCGCTGAGCACGGAGCCGAGCTTCGGGAACGTGCTCGGCTCGAGCGAAGCCATGCGTCGCATCTTCGCGATCCTCACGCGCATCGCGGCTTCCGATTCGTCGGTGCTCGTCGAGGGAGAGACGGGCACCGGCAAAGGCGCGCTCGCCCTCGCAATCCACCAGCGCAGCAAACGGGCATCGGGGCCTTTCGTCGTCCTCGATTGCACCGCGATTCCGCCGACGCTCGTCGAGAGCGAGCTGTTCGGCCATGTCGCCGGCGCCTTCACGGGCGCGACCCGCGATCGACAAGGGGCCTTCGAGGTCGCGAAAGGTGGAACGATCTTCATCGACGAGATCGGCGAGCTTCCGATCGACATCCAGCCGAAGCTGCTGCGCGCGCTGGAGGAGCGGACGGTAAAACCCGTCGGTGGGACGCGGCGCATCGACCTGGATGTCCGGGTCGTCGCCGCCACCAACCGCGACCTGCGCGCCGACGTCAATGCAGGCTCGTTCCGCGCGGATCTGTTCTATCGACTGAACATCGTGCGATTGCATGTTCCGCCGCTTCGCGAGCGGCGCGACGACATCATTCTGCTCGCGAAGCACTTTTACGAAGAGCTCGCGCCGGGTCGCGCGATGTCGCCGGCGCTCATGGCGTGGCTCGTGCGCAAAGATTGGCCGGGCAACGTCCGCGAGCTCCGCGGCGCGATCGAACGAGCGTTGCTGCTCGAGGACCTGGGGTTGGAGACACTCGAAGGCCCGTCGTCGATCCGCGCGCCTCGACCGGCGCCATTCGGCGCCGCGGAAGGTGCTCCCGCGGAAGCGCGCCGCTTCGACCCCACGGTGCCGTTCCGGGACGCGAAGTCCGATGCCACGACCACGTGGGAGCGGTGGTACGTGGCCGAGCTGATGCGTCATGCGGGCGGAAATCTCTCGAAGGCCTCGCGCCTCGTGCAAATGGATCGGAGCTATCTGCGCGCGCTCCTGAAAAAACACGGTACGGTGCCGGACGCTGCGGTCGCCGACGAGGAATGAGATGTACTTGAGCCGTGTCGTTCATGGGTCCATGACGCTGTTGTTCTCGCTGTCCTTCGCGGGCTGTCAGCTCTTGTCGGGCCTCGACGACCTCCACGCGGACGGCGCCCCGACGAGCAGCAGCACCGGTGGCGGAGGCGGAACGGCGGGCGGGCCTTCGAATGGTGGCGGCGGGGCCGGTCAGGGCGGCGGCTCACCGGAGTGTCCCATTCCGCAAGAGGCCGAGTGCATGCCCGAAGCGCAGGATGGGTGCGCGGGCGAGTGCACCAACGGTTCGACGTGCCTCATCGAGTGCCCGGGAGACTCGATGTTCTGCGAGACGGCTCCGGTCGACGACTTATTGCCCTGTTACAACTACCAAATGAGCCCGACGCAGATGAACTGCGAGTTCGACTGCGGCGCCAACGAAGGCACCGGCGGAGTCGGCGGCGCGGGAACACCACCTCCCCCGGGCGCGTGTGCCGACCGGACGATCGAGTGCCCCAAGGGGCCGAACCAATGCAAAGTGGATTGCCACGACGGCGGGTGTGTCGACGCCACCATTCAATGCGGTGACGGACCGTGCATCGTGAATTGCACGATGGGCGGCTGTGGGAACACCACGGTCAATTGCGGAAAGAACGCGTGCATCGTGAACTGTTCCATGTCGATGCCACCGACCGTGAACGCGGGGCCCGATCCGTGCGTGCCGCCCGACGTCTCTCGGTGCACGCAGTGAGCGTCTACTTTCGCACGGGGTCGGGTGGCGCGAGGCTCATCCCCGGCACGAAGCCCGGCGGCGCGAACATTTCGACGACCTGGTGAAACGGCTTCTTCGAGCGGCGCGCGAACCACCGCTCGATCATGACGTGACGCTCGCCCCGCCATTCGAGCTTCGCGGACAGATCGAAATACTTTCGCGCTGCGGCCTCCGCCCGCGCAATGGAAGGCTCCATAGCAGCGTCGAAGGCGGCGGCCTGCTCGTTGCCGAGAGCGCGCGCGATGTCGACGCGCGTTTTCATCAGGTCGCGCACGACGTCGATCCGTATCCGCGCCACCTCTGCAGCGCCCTCGACGACCCACCGCGGCGGCGGAGCGGGCTGGATGTCGAGGATCGACGCGTACGTCTTCTCGATCGCGTCCTCGCCCTTGTTTCGTTCGTCGAGCCATTTCGATAGTGACCCCTGGACCCACGAATCGAGCGCGCTTCCCTTCTTCGGCGCCGCGAGCGCGGGCCGTTTCGCGCTTTGGTCGTCCATGCGTGCGAGAAGAAACGTCGCTTCGCCGACCGCGCTCAAACCCTTGCCGAGCTCGCGCATCGCCATCTCGCTGTCCGCTCCGCGACCCGTGGTCGAAAGCGCCTTCTCCGCGCCCCGCACCTTCACGAGCTCCGCACGCGCGTCGTTCGTCTTTCCACGTGTGCGGGCGTCGCGGGCGACGAGCACATGAAGCTGAAGGCGATACGGTAGCGCGAGCGCGTCCATCGTCTTCGTCGCGCGGTCCAGCGATCGCTTCACGACGGCCGGATCCGCGCTCTCCTTCTCCATCGCGTCCGCCGCCAGCGCGAAAGAGACCCGGGCCGCCTCCTCGCGTCGCTTGGCGCCGTAGACCTTGAGGAAGAGGTCGGCGTTCTTCTCTGCGCTCGTACGCTGCGACAAACCGAGCCTGAGCACGGTGGCGTCCAACAGCGCGCTGGGCGCCTCGGCGTCGGTCGGGAATCGTGCCGCGAAGCGCTCGTAGTAGCTCGCCGAGCGATCGTATTCGCCCACCGCTTGGAAAATACCGCCGAGCTCGTGGAGGCTCAGCGCCTCGAGCTTCGCGTCGCCGCCGACCTTGAGGAGTTGCTCCAGCGCTTGCACCGCCGGCCCGAGCTTGCGCGCCGCGCGGAGCGCGTGCGACGCGTTGTAATAGAGCTCGGCGGTCCGACCACACGCCTCGTTGGGCGCGAGGGAGAGATAAAGCCGCGCGGCGCGTTCGTAATGGGTCGGCGCCTCGGCCTTTTCCTCGTCGGATTGAGCTTTGTCGGCGCGCCGGAGCGAGCGCTCCGCGGCGAGACGTTTCACGTCGCAAGAGATTTTCGACAGCGGCGCGCAGAAGTCCGGCGCCTCTTTACCGAGTGAAGAGGGGCAATGCAGCCCGGCGAGCTCGTCGAGGGCCGCGGCGGCGCCCACGATCGCCGACTCGTCTTCGGTGTCGAGCCCGTCCTTCAGGTGCTCGAGGTAGGCGCGAGCGCCTGCGCGACCATCTTCGTCCGCGGCGCGCATCGCGCGCGCTCGATCGACCTCGAGCTGCGCGCGCTGCTCCTTCGTCGGGGCGGCCAGCGAAAAAGACGGAATCGACAGCAGCGCCACCACCCCGAACGACAAGGTTCGTTTCCGTCGCATTGCCCAAGCTCGCTCGTTCGATGCCACGGCGCTATCGGACACGATACGCGTCGAAACGTTCCGCGGACCGCGCGATCCAACACCGATCGCGCGGAGCGGATCACGCGGCGTCAGGGGCTCTTTTTCGGGGCGGGCCCCTTCGCAGGCGGAGCACCGGCGGGCTTTTCATCCATGAGCCCGAAGCTCGAGGCGAACTCCACGCCGTTCGCGTAGGCCGTCGTCTGCGCGACCTTGCCGTCCTTGACGCGGAGGACCTCGAGAGAATGGACGTTGCCCGTCTTGCCCGTCGGCTTCATCCCCATCGCCGGCCCCTTCCACGTGGCTTGCCAGCTGTATTCGCAGGCAACGAGATCACCGGCGGGCACGCACACGACGACCGACGTCTTCTGATCGGTAAAGGCCTTGCTGCCCTCGGCCGTCTCCTTCTCGAGGGCCTTCTTTCCTTTCGTGTCGGCCGGCATGTATTGGTTCGACACGACGATATCGTCCGACGCGAGCGCCATCAGCGCTTTCGCGTCGCCCTTCTCCGACGTCGAGAACCAGCTGCGCGCGACCGCTTCATTCGGCGATTCGCCGTCTTTTGCGAACATGAGCTCCGGCGCAGCGGTCGGCGTCGCTTCGACGGGCCGGACAGGCGCGCCCTTCGGTCCAAGCCCGAGCTGGCCCATCATGGTCCCCATGTCGAAATACACCGTCTCGTGCTTCACCCTTCCGTCCGGGGCGAAGGTGAGAACGCTCGCGCCTCGATAACCGACCTTCTTGTTCGTCGCGGGCTTGCCCATGTGCTCGCCCTTGTTGGTGCCGGTGAATACCCACTCCGCGACGGCGAGGTTTCCTTTGCCGACCACGCGGGTGTACGTGAGCTTCAAATCGGGGAACGCGGTGAAATACGAGGCGAGCCCCTTCTCCATATCGGTGGCTTTCGCCTCTTCGAGTCCCTTCGGCCCCGGCAGCGCGACGACCGCATCGGGCGTATACAGCGCAGTCTGCTTCTTCGCGTCTTTGGCAGCCCAAGCCGCAGACGACTCCGCGACGTACTTCTTCGCGGCATCCTCGAGCGAAACCTTCACCTCGGGCGCAGACGTGGCCGGCGTTTGCGTCGCCGCGGGCTCGGCCGTTGCAGCGGCCGTGTCCGGCGCCGTCGCCGTGGGCGCTTCCGTCGTCGGTTCCGTCACGGGCTCCGTGCTGCTCGCACAACCCGCCGCCCAACAGCCCAACAGCACCAACATCGAAGTACGTACCGTCATTCTCATGCCTCCGGGCGGCGGACCATGTTGCGCCGCCGTCCGGATGTCCAGGCCCATCCGCCGAACGACCAATAGAGAACCCGCTCGGCGCGCATAGGATCCAGAGGATCGTGCGGCGCGGGCGTCGCATTTCACGCGGTGGACGCCGCTCGTATCCTGATCGTTCCTGGAAACTTTTCATTGGAACGGAGCGGAGAGCGAACACCATATGAGAACGTACTTACCTATCTTGGCGCTGGGGTTACTGGCTTCGATTGTATCGACCGCAGGGACCGCGCGAGCACAGCCGGTGGAGCGATACGCGGGCACCGTGAGCGGCGGCGTGCGTGTCCTCGGGACGACGATGGGATTCGATTGCGCGTCGATGGTCCCGGCACCGGCGGGCACGACTGCGAGCTGCTTGCTCGTTCTTCCTGGTACGGACGCGGACTCCTCCCCCGATATTTATTGGCGCGACAACACCGCCAATACCCTCTTTTTGCCCGGCGTCCTCAATGAGCCGCGGACGAGCGTGACGCTCGATCTTCCGCCGAATGCCACGATCGATCACGCTCGTCTGTATTGGGGCGCTCGCCGCGCCGTGCTCTTCGCCGACGAGGAGATAACGCTCGAGCGGCTCGGTGGTGAGGTCGAAACGGTCGCCGCCGACGAGAGCTGGGTCATCGACGCGGGCGGCAATCAGGAGGCCCACTACCAGGCGACGGCCGATGTCACCGCATTCGTGCAAGCGCAGGGGCCGGGTGCCTATCGCGTCGCCGGGATGGACGCGCTCGAGATCCCCACCCTCAGCCAAGACGTGATGTACGCGGCGTGGTCGCTCGTCGTCGTCTACGAGGCGGCCGGCGCGCCGGCCGTTCTGGTTCGCATCCACGACGGGCTCGATCTCGTTCAGAACGCGACGCTCGAGGCTCAGGTCGGCCTCACCGTGCCCGACAGCCCGACCATCTCTGGTTCGCTCCACGTCATGGCGTACGAGGGCGACTTCGACACGACTGGAGACTCGCTCGCCTGGGACGGGACGGTCTTGTCCAATGCGCTGAATCCCGCGGACAACTTCTTCAATTCGTCACGAACGTCGATGGGCAGCGGGGTCGTCGGCGCGACCGATTCCCCACCGCTCTCGGGTGTTCCCGATTCGATGGCGAGCTACGACCTCGACGCGGTGAGCATTACGTCGATGATCGCGCCGGGCGAGTCGATGCATGACGTCGCCGTCACCGCGACGACCGATACGCTGCTCCTCGGGGCGCTGGTGACCGAGGTTCGAGGATGCCAGACGTCGCCGGATTGCACCGAAGCCGGTGCTCCCGCGTGCGATCTCGCGACAGGCGATTGCGAGGTTTGTGTTCCCGATGGTGATCCGGGATTGTGCGCGACGTCCGAGGACGGGCCGATCTGTCTGCCGGACGGCAGCGGCGATTACTTCTGCGGTTGCCTGGAGGATCCCGATTGCGGTGGACCGACCTCCGGCATCGTCTGCGACACGTCCATCAACCAATGCGTCGAGGGCTGCAAAGGGACGGGCAATGGCTGCGAAGAAGGCGAGATTTGCACGTCACGCGACGATCAAATCGGGATTTGTACGACGCCTTGCCGAACCGATCGCGATTGCACCAATCCGGCCGCGCCCCATTGCGATACCCGCGAGGGCGTTTGCGTCGAATGCACCGAAGACGACCATTGCGAGCGCAACGAGGTCTGCAACACGGACACCGGCACCTGTGAGGAGGGCGGCGGTGAAGGTGGTGGCGGCGGGGGCACCGCGAGCGGCGGCGGCGATCAGGGCGGCGGCACGACCGGCGGCGGCAATCAGGGCGGCGGCGCGACGGGCGGAGGGTCCGACAGCGGCGGAACGTTTTTCCCGCAGGGCGGCGGCCTATGTTCGTGTCGTGCGGCAGGGGCGAGCGACGGCGAGGGCATGTGGACGCTCGCCGGGTTGTTCGCGATGGCGGGCGCCTGGACCGTGAGGCGAAGGCGTCGTTGAACGACGCCTCGCGCTGCACGACATCCCGCGGAACGACCGGGGAAACTCAGAGAGCGCCGCCGGCTCCACCGGCGGCGGCTCCACCGGCGCCGCCCGCGCCACCTGCCCCGCCGGCTCCACCTGCACCGCCGGTGCTCACACCTCCGCCGGCGCCTCCTTCACCTCCGCCACCCTCGGGGATGAGGGAGCTCGGGTCCGGGGTGATGACCTCGTCGAAGCGCGCGACGCACTCGTCGATTTGCCCGGTGAAGTCGTTGGCGTTGTAGAGAATCTTCTCGGTGTCGATCGCGCCGTCGACGTTCACCTGGAGCGTCAGCGAGTTGATGCCGAGCGCGATGGGCGTGCAAATGCCGGCTTTGTAGTTGCTGCGCGCGATGCCGTCGGCGCGGCTCGCGATGTCGGTAAACGCGCTGGCGATCGCCTCGGGATCGACGTCCGGGATGAATTGCGTGCAGCTCGGCGGAGGCGGCGCCTCGTTGCTGCAGGTGATGCCTTGGCGGCAGCCCTTCAGCGGGTCTTGGCAGCCGCTCGGTTGCCCCGCGAGCTCTTCGAGCGCGCACGCGTCGTAGTTGCCCTGGATGCCGATCGTGATCTTGGTCGACTTCGACTCTTCTTTGCGGAAGAGCGCCTGGTCCCGGAGGGTGGCCGTGTTGCCCGCCTCGTGCTCGCCGTCGCTGATGAGGACGAGGAAACGCTCGATGACGAGCTCGTCGGTCGACTGCTGCGCGTCGAGCATGTCGAGACCGCGAAGATAGGAACCGTAGAGGTCTGTCGTGCCCTGGTTCTCGAAGCCGCGCATGCCTTCGAGGGCGGCGAGCAGCTCGTCCGGGCTGCTCGTGAAATCCTGCACGAGAACGACGGATTCATCGCGATCGGGGGCGCCGATCGAGAGGATCGCGATCTGGTGCTCGAGCTCCGAGTTCGCGAGCGCCTCCTGTACGTAGGCTCGCCCGCCGTCGACGACCTGATCGACGAGGTCGCGCGTGAAGATCGAGTCCGACATGTCGAGCGCGAGGACGGTGTAGAGCTTCACGGTGGAGAGCTCGTCCTGATCGATGCGGGCGAGCCCTTCATTTTCGCCGCCGAAGGGCGTCCCCTTCTCGTCGTTGATGATCGTGACGTCGCCCTCGCCATTTTCGGAAGGCAGCGGCTGCAGCGGGCGGACCGGGTCGCCGTTTTCGTCGAGGACGCGGAACTTGAGGTGCATCGCGGACGGCGGGTCCGCGAGCTCCCAGAGCCGGACGTTGTCGATGCAGATGCGCCCGGGGTCGCTGAGCCCCGCACCCCCGCCGGACCCTCCGCCTCCGTCGGACGTGGTGGAGCTGTCGCCGCAGCCACCCATCGTCATGCCGACGAAGGCGGTGCTCAAAGCAAGCAATGAAGCGAAAAGAGCGCGCATCGAACGCAAGGATAGGAGGCCTGTGTGGGTTCGGTCAAAACCTGCGCATGAAACAGGACGAGCTGGTCTCGTCCGGGTCGATGCGCGTCAGGGGATCGAGAGCGGGTTCCGAGGTTTGGTCTCGCAGACGAGCTCGCGCCGCCCGAGCGAAGCCCGGTCGGAGGCCATCAGGCTGAACGCCGAGCCGACAGGCTTCGTCTTGCCCTCCCCCTTGCCCTTCTTGTCGCCGGCCGAGAGCCCGCCGGAAACGGACGCGGCGCCGGCGTCGATGCAGGCGGAGCCCTCCTCCATCCGGAGGCGGAGCTCGACCGTGTCGAAGGTCGCGTGCCCGCCGTCGAGCGTGCCCTCCGGCGCGGGCTCGAGCGGCAGCTCCATGACCCAGCCGTCGCGATCCCCGCAGCCGGCGGTGACGGCCATGTCCGCCAGGTCGGGGCGGCCGAGGCGAACGGGATCGCCGAGCACGCCGGAATCCGGGTCGATCGGAAGCACATAACGCGCTCCGCGCTTGTCGGTCGGGCCTTCGCGAAGGACGAAGGTGAGCCCGAGCCCGTCGCTCTTCGCTCGGCGGACGAGCTTCGGCATGGCGGCGGACGAGAAGCGCGGCGACATCAGCCGGCGAAACGCGGCGACCTGCCGCACGTGGCCGAGATCGGCCCTGTAGAGCGTCACCGTCTCGGGCATGCCGGAATCCCCGAGGTAGAACCAAACTTGGCCGACCTTCGCCGCCGAGCCTTGGAACGGCTTGGAAAGGCCCCCGCTCTCGTTGGTGCGAAGGGTGAGGACCGGTTGCTCCGGCTCGACAGAGAACAGGTTGCAGACGCGCCCGCGGCATGCGCTCACGAGCGCCGCGTCGTGATCGCGCTGCGCCGACCAGGTGACGGCGTTGTAGCCGTACGTGCCGAGGCCGAAGGCTTCGGATGCGGCCGCTTCGTTGGCCCACGGCGACGTCGTGACGGCGCTCGAACGGACCTCGTCGAGCGAGAGCTTGTTGCTGAAACGAACCAAGAAGCGGCCCGTCCGCGACCAGTCCGACTCCTTTTTACCCCACACGTAGGCGCGCATCGGAACGGCATCGAACGGCGCGCCGTTGTCGACGCCGACCTCACCGGTTTGCATGGCGGGCGCTTCGACGTTGTCGAGGCCCAGCCATCCGCCGAGCGGGACACCCTGATTCTTCTTGCCGGAGCCCTTCGCCTTCGGCTCCGAGCGGCCGGTCCTGCAGGTGAGCGAAACCGGCCCCGCCGAGAGCTTGATCGACGACGACTTCACGCCTGGAGGAGCGACGGCCTCGCGCAGATCGTCTTCGTGCGCGCTCTCGCCCCAGCCGATCTTCAGCCAGCTCGGCAGTACGCAGCCGACAGCGCCGCAGCGTCGGCTGCGCTCGAGGTTGGCGGCATCGTCGACGCGCGGCAGCTCGATCTCGCGCCAGGTGATGCCTGTGTCGACGGTCTCGCGCAGATGACCGTGATCGCCGAGCGCGAGCCCGAACCGACCACCGACCACGACGCCTCCGGGCTCGTCGATCACGTCACCGATCGTCACCGTCCCGTCGAGCTTGATGCGAACCCCGAACGTCGGACCGCCCGCCTCGACCCATCCGGCGACCTCGTCTTTTGCGGCCTGATGGAAGCCTTCGAGCCACATCCCGGTCTCGATTTCGCGCGGGGCTCCGCCTTCCGGCATCTTGAGGACGACGTGTTTGGAGCTCTTTCCCTCGAGGATCGAGATCTGGCCCTGCGTACCGACGCGTGGCGGGACGATGATGACGACGCGCCCGTCTTCGAGCGCGACGACCCGCTCGGCGCCGACCTCGCCGCGAATGCGAACCTCGCGCGTGGCCCCGTCCGCGAACCGCACGCAGAAGGGTCGCGCCTCGCTCGAGTCTGCGCCGCCGGGGCACGGCCCGCGCACGACCAGCGCCCCCTGCCCGCTCTCGGTGACGACGCGCGGTCCGTCGAAGCGCATCACCTCGCGCAGCTTCAGCGGCCGCTCGAAGGCGTAGATGACGGTGTCGCCGAGGGGCGAGCCGCAGACGAATCCGATCGAATCCTCCGGCCGCGCACCTTTCGTCCCGAGCGCGACGCCGGAGCACTCCGCGTGCTCGTCTGCGTACGCGTGCTCGGTGACCGCGGTGACGGCGCCGGTGTCGAGGGACACGCGCGCCAGCGCCCCTTCATGAGCGACGATGGCGCTGCTCGCGGAATCGGGGAAACCTCGCTCGAGCGCGACGCGCAGCGGTTTCTTGCCGAGCGGCCCCGGCGATTTCGCGCCTGCCTTCTTGTCGGCCTCCGGATCCGTCGGCGGTGTCGCGAACGGCGTAGGGACACCGGCGCTCGCGGAGAACGAGAGATGCCCGTCGGCGTTGAGGCGGTAACCGCCGCCGTCCACCTGCACGATCGCCTCGCCGCCGTCGTCGGGATCCGACGCGCTCGGGACGACGCCGCGAACACGCCCCGCGACGGCGAGGCGGCGCCAAGTCGCCCCCGCATCGAACGTCGCGAGCGTCCCGCCGATGTCGGTATCGACGACCGCGCGCCATCCATCGAGGAACAACATCTCGCCGTACGCCGGCGCGACGGGCAGCGGACCGTAGGGCATGACACCGCCGGTCTTGGGGTCCAGCGCGACGAGCTCGTTGCTGCTCAAACGAAGGTAGATGCGGTCGAACCCCATCGTGAGGGGACGGTCGTTGTGGGCCGTCCCGAACGACGCGAACGGCTCGAGCTTTCCGAGCCACGACGTGCTTCGCCAAAGCTCCGTCCCGCGCCCGGTCACCGCGAGGAAAATGAACCCGCCGCCGAGACGGCTCGGAACGCGCTGCGCGACGATGCGCCCCTGAGGCAAGAGCTCGTCGGCGCGCGCGGTGATGCCTGCCGCCGTCGTCGACAGACGAATGCGGCCGACGAGGCTGAGCTCGCCCTCGTCGGTGCGCATCACGAGGCCGCGCGAGCCGTCGACATCGGGCATGAACCGGAGCTTCGGCACGGCCACGGGCAGACCGAAGGCGGCCGTCTCCGACGCGGGTGCGCTCGCTTTCGACTTCGACGTCGAGCCGCTCGCTCGCGGCGCGGCAGGTGGGCTCGGCTGCGAGCACGCGATGGCCACAGCGCTCAGCAAGCCGAGGGTCAGCGTGGTCCTCACGTTCGAGCTCAGCATGCCTCGCCCGGACGGGATTGACCAGCCATCACTTCCCCGAGACGAAGGCGGAGAGGCCTTCCGCGAAGGCATCCACGTCCTTGTATCCTTCGAGCGCCGACCGACGGTCGCTTCGCACGTCGATGAGGAACGTGATCGGGACGACCGCGATCGGGACGCCGAGTCGCGCCTCGGTGCGAGCCAACACGTCGTCGTCGGTGATGTCGACGTAGACCGCTACGTACGGCCGCGACGCGCGCCCTGCCACCTCGCTCGTCAGCGTCTCGCGCTCCATCTCGAGGCCTGCGGTGCTCCACGCAGCTCGGACGTACACAAGGAGAGGTTTGTTTCCTCGCTCGGCATCCGCCCACGCCTGCTCGAGGTCGTGCGACCAGACGATCGAGCCGCGGGGCAGGCTCGAAAGTGCCGCAACACGCGCGGATACGGTGGCGCTGGCGTTCGGCGCGCTCGACGCGTCCGGGGCGGCACGAACCGGCTCCACGTCGACGACGACGGCGCTCGCGCCTTCACGCGTGCCACACGACGAGAGCGCCCCACAAAACGCTACGACCCACGCCCACGACGCCGCGCTGGATGCGCGGACACGCGAGCGCGGGTCGCAACCGACTACTTCTTCTTCATCGAGCACTTGATCGCGCAATCGACGTCGCCCGGCTTGCAGCCGCACGGGTTACCCCCGGGCTTCGCGGTCGCGGGAGCGGCGGTCGTCGTCGAGCCTCCGCTCGGCTTCGCGGTGTTGCCACCGGTCGGACGCCCACCGCCGGTGGGGCGTCCACCACCCGCGATCGGCTTTGCGCTGGCGCTCGTCGAAGCAGCCGCCTCGGCCGAGCCGCTGCCCAAAGCAGCCGCGGTCTCCGTCGCGGTCGCGGTCGCAACCGCCGTCGGAGCGGCCGTCGCAGTGGCTGCCGCGGTCTGCGTGGCGGTCGGCTGCGACGTCGAAGCCGCCTTCGTTTCGTCGCCGCCCTTCACCATCATGAAGACGCCGACGACCGCTGCGATCGCGACGACGCCGCCGATGATGAGACCAACCTTGCTGCCCTTCTTCTCCTCCGTGACGACCGGCCCGGCATAGGCCGATTGCGTCGCGGTCGGTGCGGGCGGCGGCGGCGCGCCGAGGGGGAACAGACCGACCGTGTCGATGACCGGAGCTGCAGCGGCAGGCGCTGCGGGTGCAGCGGCCGCGGAGAGCGCCTTCAGATCGATGAGACCCGAGTCCTCCTTCGTCGCGGTCGTCGCCGACGAGGGGCGCGCGGGCGGCGGCGCGGCCGCCGTCAGTGCGTTGAGCGAGAAGAGCACCGAGTTCTCGTCGCGCTTGCCGGAGAGCCCCCCGCCGCCGAACGGGCTGCTGGGGGTCGAAGCGCTGAAGCTCGAAGCGGCAGGCTCGGTGTTGAGCCCTCCGCCGAAGAGGTCCGCCGACTTCCGTCCGGAGTCGCGTCGCGTCGCGGCCTTGCTGTCCGCAGCGGCCGACGCATAAGACGGCGACGGCGTCGGTGCGGGCGCCGTGTAAGCCGGCGCGGCAGCCATCGGCGCCGCGGACGCAGCCGTGAGCGCGGCGCCTGCGGATGCAGCCTCGTTCAACGCTTGCACGATCGCCGGGTTGTCCGCGAGCGGCTGCCAATCGGTCATCCCGTCGGCGAAGACATACGTCTCGGCCGTGATGACGCCCGCGTTGTAGGCCTCGACGACCTCCGCCAGCGTCATCGTCCGCTGGTCGTTGTCTGCGACCGACACCAGGTAGCTGCCCGGAGGCGGCCCGTCGAGCGCGCCGTCCTGAGCGGCGTCGGGCGCGCCGTGAAGGGCGGCGTCATCGCCGGCAGCGGCAGCATCGCCGTGAGAAGCGCCACCGACGACGATGGTCGAGCCGCACTTGCGGCACTTCATCTTGACGGTCTTGCCCTGGACCTTCTCGTCCGAAACCGTGTACTTGGCGCCGCAGGAATGGCAGGTGATCTTCATGGTGTAGCGGTGGCTCGAGAAAGGCCTCGGGAAACGGTTGGTGGAGGGTTCGGTCGCCGTCGGTCGTGAACGATGCCGAAAGGCGCCTTCAGCTTACGACAAAAACCGAACCGAGCAGGAACTTTGGTGTGACGCGCCTTTTCGAGTGGACGGCCTATCGGCCCTCTGGCGCACGGCGCAAACGCGCGAGCAGGTCGTGGCGGTCGAACAGGTCCTCGAGATAGTCCACCTTGTCGGTGTCGATGACGATCGTCTCGGAGTCGTCGTACCGCGCGAACCACGCTTCATAGAGGTCGTGGAGCTTGGCTAGGTAGGATCGCGGAAGACTCTGCTCGAAGCTGCGCCCCCGCCTCTTGATTCGCTTCACGAGAACTGGGACGGAGCAGCGCAAATAAATCATCAGATCGGGCGGCCGAATCTCGCGCCGCAAGGTGCGATAAAGGTCCTGATACATCTCCCAATCCCTACCGACCAAGTGTCCGGCCGCCTGCAGATGGGTCGCGAAGATCTCGGCGTCTTCGTAGAGGGTTCGGTCCTGGACGATGTCTCGCCCCTCGGCGCGCGCGCGGACCTCGATGTCCTTGTGGATGCGAAAGCGCCGGATCAAAAAGAACAGCTGCGAGCTCAGCGCCCAGCGCTGCATGTCCGCGTAGAAGTCTTCGAGGTAGGGGTTTTCGTCGTGCGGCTCGAAGAACGGCACCATCCCGAGCTGCTGCTCGAGCCACGCGACGAGGCTCGACTTGCCCGCCCCCATGTTGCCGGTGACCGCGATGACGCGCGGCGCTCGAGTCGTCCGTTCGCTCATAAGAGGAGGCTCAGCCCCAACGATTGAACGAACCAGACCGGCACCTCGGGCAGCGGGCCGATCTGTTGCGCGTGACCGTCTCCGTCGATGGCGAGGAGAGGCGTATGCGCGGTGCCCTCTTTGGCGAACGTCGGTGCGCCCCAGAGCGCAAAGTCGAACGCCATCCAATTCGGGATGATCTCGATCGATCCGCCGGCGCCGAGGGGTACGTCGAAATACGACGCGCCGCGGCCACGGATGACGAGGGAGCCGTCGCCGTCGGGCGCCGACATCGGGCCGACCTCGAGCCGCCCCCAACCGAGACCGACGATCCCGAACAGGCGGACGCGCTCGCCGATGGGTAGGGTCGGCATCGCGTGCGCTTCGAGTCGGTACGAGGTCATCGAGCCGGTCTCGAGCGGGCCGCGCGCGCCGAGCGCATCGAGGTCGGCATCGATGGCGTGCTCGGCCCACGAGAAGACCGCCGCAGCATGGAGGTACCGAAGCAAGACGATGCGCGTGTACGCGCTCACGCCGGGCCCCGGCCGGTAGCGCAGCTGGGCGGGCTCCGCGCCGATGCTGTTCGAGATCGGCGAGATGAAGACGAACGTCGCCCCGATGTCGACGTGGCGATCCCGCGGGACCGACGCGGTGTAGCTGTCGTCCGTCAGCGGAGGTGGACGCGCCGGCCCACTCGGCTCTTCTTTCCCGCGTTCGCCTGCGGCGAACCGAGCCTCGTGGGAGCCGCCCCGGCTGGTCTCGCTTCGCGAGACGTGGCCTGCCCCACTCGGCTCTTCTTTCCCGCGTTCGCCTGCGGCGAACCGAGCCTCGTGGGAGCCGCCCCGGCTGGTCTCGCTTCGCGAGACGTGGCCTGCCCCACTCGGCTCTTCTTTCCCGCGTTCGCCTGCGGCGAACCGAGCCTCGTGGGAGCCGCCCCGGCTGGTCTCGCTTCGCGAGACGTGGCCTGCCCCACTCGGCTCTTCTTTCCCGCGTTCGCCTGCGGCGAACCGAGCCTCGTGGGAGCCGCCCCGGCTGGTCTCGCTTCGCGAGACGTGGCCTGCCCCACTCGGCTCTTCTTTCCCGCGTTCGCCTGCGGCGAACCGAGCCTCGTGGGAGCCGCCCCGGCTGGTCTCGCTTCGCGAGACGTG
>JABFXY010000072.1 GCA_013361525.1 Polyangiaceae bacterium
CGGGCGGCGGGAAGCGTGATGGCGGCGGGGCGCCGAGCCGCGGCGGAGGCGCGGCGAATGAACGCGCCACCATTCCAAGCATCGTCACCACTTCTTTCGCGTCCCCGTTGCACTGACGGCTCGGTCCAGCGACGCCCGCCCAGCGTTTCCGCGTCGGCTCGCGCCCTGCACGAACCTCGCCCGGCCGCGCGCCCTCCACCCACCGCGCCTCGGCTATTGCGCAGCTCGCTTCACCAGCCCTTACAACCCCAAGAGCTCAGCGAGCGCCGCGCCCGAGAGCGCCTCCCCTTCGTGCTCGACCTCGAGCAGCTCGACCGCGCCGTCACCCGTGCGAACGACGAGGCGCCCGGCGAGCAATGCTGCTTCGCCCGATAGCTCCAGCACGGCGGGGATGGCACAGGCCCGTGCGCGAACGATGCTCACCGGCGTCTCCGCGATCGTCGTCGTCGCGCCGGGCGACGGCGCGAGCGCGCGAATGAGCCGCAAGATTCGATCGGTCGGAGCGGCCCAGCGCAACGTGCCGTGTTCTTCGTCTTCGTCGAGGAACGGGGCCGCGGTCGCGAGCGCTTCGTCCTGCTCGATCTCGACCGGAGGAGCCCCGCGTGCGAACCGCCCGCAGACGTCTCGAAGGACGGCGAGGCTCGGACGATCCAGGGCCTTCGCCAGCTGCCACGCGTTCCACGACGGATCGATCGTGAGCTGCCGTTGCGCGAGGATCGCGCCGGTGTCGTACTCGTCGGCAATTCGGTGGGCAGTGACGCCGGTAACGGTATCCCCGCTGGCGATCGCCCACGACGTCGGGTCGGGACCACGGTGACGCGGTAGCAGCGACGGATGCACGCCGACGCCGCCCAACCGCGCAGCTTCGACGAAGGCCGCGGGGATCCTGGTGGTCCAAAACCAGCTGACGAGCAGGTCGGGCTGGATCTCGCGAACGCGGGTGAGCAGCGCGGCGTCGGTCTTCGGCCGCTCGAGGACGCGGTCGGCGCCGATGCGTCGGACGAGCCGCCTGCGGCCCGGGGTATCCGTCCGGCTGAGGGCGGCGAGGCGGACGTCGTGACCGTCGCGGTCGAGCAGATAGGCCGCCAGCGGCAGGCCGAAGAACACAATCTTCATGGCGCGAGCTTGGACGCGCGCGCCCAGGCTTTATGGCTATGACACGAGGCCCGGACGTCGAAAAGTTTTCCTGGTTCCACCCTGCTGGTAACTGGGGTCGCGATGGCCGGTTCCTCCGCGCAAAGCTCGTTCCGTCATCAGGCGCTCAGGGCGGGCCACCGCTACGACCCGTCGGCTGCGTCGCGCCCGATCCTGGTCTTCGAGGACGTCTACAAGTCGTACCGCGCCGATCAGCCCGTTCTGCGCGGGATGTCGCTCGTCATCGAGCGCGGCGAGTTCGTGTTCGTCACCGGCCCCTCGGGCTCCGGCAAGAGCACGCTGCTTCGCCTGATCCACCGCACCGAGCAGGTCGACGACGGCCGCATCTTGTTCCTCGGGCGCGATGTCGCTCGCCTCCCCGATTCGGCGGTCCCTGCCCTTCGCCGCAACGTCGGCGTGGTGTTCCAAGACTTCCGGCTCGTGCCCAGCTGGAGCGTGTTCGACAACGTCGCGATCGCCCTCGAGGTGATCGGCCTTCCTCAGCGTCTCGTTCGGACGCGCGTCGGTGAGGCGCTCGAGCGCGTCGGCCTCGCCGGCCGCGGCGCCGACCCGGCACGGGTGCTCTCCGGCGGCGAGCAGCAGCGCGTCGCGGTCGCCCGCGCGATCGTTCACGAGCCGGCGTTGATCCTCGCCGACGAGCCCACCGGCAACCTCGATCCGCAGCTCGCGATCGACGTGCTCGGACTGTTCGAGGACATCCACGAGACGGGGACCACGGTGCTCTTCGCGACGCACGATCGGTCGCTGCTCGACGTGCGCCCGCGCCGCGTCGTCATCCTCGACGAGGGCAAAGCGACCGACGTCCCGCAAGGCCTCGCCGAAAGCGACGCCATGCTCGACGACGACGAGTTCGAGGACATCGACATCGAGGCTGCCTGAGGAGCGAAGGCGCAAATGGATAGCAACGGAGCGCTCGTTTCGAGAGGAATGTTCGGCACCTGGCGCGCGGGTCGCAGCGACTGGCGTTTGCAGGTCCTCAGCATATTTTCACTCTCCGTCGCGTTCGTCTGCCTCGCGGCGGCGCTGCTGGTCGTGACGAACGTCGAGGCGCTTCGCGACCGCTGGTCGCGCGCCGGCAGGGCCACGGTCTACTTGAAGGACGGTGCGAAGGAGGGCGAGGTCGCCGCGCTGATGCAGGCGCTCTCCCAGACGGGCGGCGTTTCGCGTGTTCGGCGCGTCACGAGCGACGAGGCGCGGCGCGAGGTCGTGACCAATGACGAGGCGCTCGCCGCACTTCCAGTCGAGGCGTTCCCCGGCTCGCTCGAGGTCGCGTTCGACGACAGCATCGCCGACGAAGATCTCAAGACCATCGCGTTGAAGCTTCGGGCGCTGCCCGCCGTCGAGACCGTGGAGACCTACGAACGCTGGACGGAGCGGCTCTCCTCGCTCCTCGGAGGCGGTGTGACCGCGGCCGCGTGTCTCGCGCTCATCGTGCTCGCCGCCGTCATCAGCGTCGTCGGATCGACGATGCGCCTGCTCTTGCAGCGCCGGAAGATCGAGGTCGAAGTGCTGCGGCTCGTCGGTGCGACCAACGGCTTCGTGCGCCGGCCGTTCGTGCTCGAAGGCGCGACGCAAGGCGCGCTCGGCGCGCTGTTCGCCGTCATGCTGCTCGGCCTGTTGTTCCTCATCGTTCGCGACCGCTTCGATCAACAGCTCGCAAACCTGCTCGGCATCACGCCCTCGTTCCTGCCGTGGCAGGTCGCGCTCGGGATGGTGACCCTCGGCGGCCTGCTGGGTGCGATGACGGCGTTCGTGAGCCTGCGCAAGTTGGCGAGCGTGTAACCATGAAGAAGACGACCGCCGCGGTGTTGGGCTTGTTCGTCGCGCTGGGCGGCGGTGTCGCGCTGGGTGTCCCGCGCGCGCCGACGACCGCGCTGGACCAGTTCGCGGCGCAGGGCCTTCGGAAGCCCGGTCGTCCGCCGATGAAGGTCCCGACGACACCGCTCGAGGTCGACATCGCGCTCAAACAGCTCGACACCGAGAAGGCGGCGCTCGAAGAAGAGCTCGCCGGCATCGACAAAGAGCTCGTGAACACCGATGGGCGCGTCCTCGCGCGCGGGCGCACCTATTACAAGCAAGTGCGCGCCGGCCTCCTTCCCGCGGGCGGCGGCTTCGACGAGCTCGTCGATTACGCGGCTCGTGTCGAGCGCACGCGGCTCGGCCTCGCGCGCGATCTCGAGAGCCAAAAGCAGCTCCGCACGCGACGCGACGAGATCGGAGACCAGCTCCTGTCGATCGCGGCCGACCGTGGACCGCTCGAGGCGCAGAAGAAGGCATACGACAGCGCGAAGACGGCGATGCGACAGGCGCGCGAACGCGACGACGCGTTCAACCGGGCCTTCGATTCATCGACGGCCCCGCCGGATCAATTGACCATCTACGGCGCCGACATCGATTCGAGCGACGGCGCCGCATCGAAGGGCTTTGCAGCCCTGTCCGGGATCCTTCCACTCCCGCTCGCGGGACGCGCGCAAATCACGAAGCTCGAACGATCCGGAGCCTCGGGTCCGGCGCTCGAATTGCGCGCGCCATCGGGCGCATCGGCGCGCGCCGTTGCAGCAGGCCGCGTCGTGTTTGCCGACAAATACGAGGACGACAAGATCACCGTCATCCTCGACCACGGCGATCGCTACTTCACGGTGTACGGCAACCTGAGCGCGGCCGAGGTTCGCGTCGGCGAGAGCATCGATTCGGGTGGTGCGCTCGGTCCTGTCACGTCGAAACGCAAAGAATCCATCCTCTATTTCGAGCTTCGCAAAGAAGGCCACGCGGTCGAGCCGGGCCCCTGGTTCGGCATCTGATCGCGGCCGTCGCGACGGCGCCGCCTTCCCTCGTGATAGCTTCGAGCGGGCCATGAACGACGCTCGCCTCCGAGTTCGCATAGGATCGATCGCAATCGGCGCCCTCGTCGCCGTCATGTCGACGGTAGGGTGCAGCGATCCGCCGAAGCCTGTCGAAGCCGTCACATTCGAAACGGTCTGTGATGCCAAATACGACCCGACGATGGAGAAGGGTCTGAGCGTGACGAAGCTCGTGAGCCTCGAGGGTTACCTCGATATCCCCCGCGGGTTGTTCACGATGTGCAGCGACACGTGCTCGGTGAAGCTCCTGCCGGACGAGAAGGCCATCAAGGACAAAGCGCAAGACAAAGGCATCAGCATCTCGCTCAAGATCGGGAAAGACGAAGCGCAGATGGAGGCGCTCCCCGAGAAGTACGAAGAGGACGACCTCAAGATCAAGGCGACGGGCGGCAAGAAGGTCGGCGTCGGCTCGAAGGTACGAGTTACCGGCGAACGCCTCGGCAGCGCGAGCGACAAGACCTGTCAGATCGTGAACGTCGGCAAGATCGAGGCCCTCTAACTCGGTACGCGCGGCTGGCATTGAACGCCAGCAATCGGTCGGGCATCCGAGGGGGCGATGAAGGGGACCCTTTCGGCGTTGCTCGCCGTGCTCTTGCTCGTCGCCTGCGGCGACGACACGAATCCGGCGTCGGGCGGCTCGGGAGGCGCAGCGCCGGGCAATGGCGGAGGCGGCGCGGGCGGCGCCGAGAGCTCCGGCGGCGGCGTACAGAGCAACGGCGGCGCCGGCGCAGAAGGTGGAATGCCTTCGACCTCCACGGGTGGAAGCGGTGGCGAGGCAATCCCCTGTACGCCGCTCGCCGATTTGGATGCGCCGAATCCGACGCCCAGTGCCTGTGACGACAATGTTGCAATCACCTGCGGCCAAGACGGCTTTCTCGTCGAAGACGCCTGCGCCCCGGACGAGACGTGCCACACCTACGAGCTGCAAGAGTGGACGCTGCAAGTAAACGGGGATTGGCTCGAAGGCAGACTCGTCGAATGGGCCGGCTGCATTCCGACCGACGCCGCGCCCTGCTCCCTCGAGTGGAACGGCCATTATTACGAATCGGAGCTTCCGTACTGCGAGGGGCCGGACAAAGTCTGGTGCGGGCTGCCGCCGGGGCCTGTCGACGTTTCCCCCCAATCGGGCTTCGGCACGACCGACAGCTGGCTTCATCGGCAGAGCTGCGGTGCGAACGAGATCTGCGCCGGCTCCGATACGATCGGCTCGCTCACCTGTCTTCCGGAGGACACACCGCTTTGCGACGGCACCGAGCCGTTCTGCGACAATGACACGATCGTCAGCTGCTTCGGGACGTGGGAATCCGAGCCGGGGCATCGACAAGCGCAGGCGTGCGCGGGCAGCGACGTCTGTTACGAGGGCACCTATCAGGGTAACCCGATGCCTTTCTGCAGAGCGCCGGGCGAGGTGCCGTGCGACGACGAAACCTACACTCTCCATTGCGACGTAGACGGGACGACGGTCGTCGGCTGCTGGTACGGCTTCACCTACCACCAGAGCTGCGCGACGTGCTTCGACGACGGTCAGATGGTGCCGTGCCGCTGCGATACCGCGCTCGGCGCCGGGTGCAGCACGAGCGAACAGCTGGCCTGCGTACCGAATTCGAAACCCGACTGTGATCCCGCGACGGACGCGGACTATTGCGACGGCGACATCGCCTACCGCTGCCTCGGGTATTGGGAGCCCTACGATTGCGCCGCCGAAGGGCTCGAATGCGGCGTCGGGGCGGGCGTAGCCGGGTGTCGTGCCGCCAATGCCCCGGAATGCAAAGGCACCGGGCAGAGCTGCGATGGAACGGAGATCGTCGGTTGTTGTGACTGCCAGGGCAGCTTGTTCATCCTGTTCGGCCCGCCGAATCGTCCACCTTGCGTGCCCGGCTTCGAGACGCGCGTCGATTGCGCCGATCTCGGTCTTACATATTCGTGCGAAGGGACGGCGGGCGGGTTCTTCGCGGAGTGTGATCTCTGACCTCCGGGGTCGACCGAAGCTCCGACGAGCCGACCACGGCGCCAGGCTCCTCCAAAGGCTCAGAGGCCCTCAAAACACCTCATCGTTCCGAACGCGACTCGAACGCGCGGCATCGGAGGGCCCATGAAAACGGGCCTCCCGATCCTGCTGTGTGCGCTCACACTCGTCGCTTGTGGGGACGATGATGGTCCCTCCACCGGCGGGTCCGGCGCGAGCCCGCCGAGCGACGGCGGGGCGGGCGCGACGGGTGGGGCCGGTGGAACCGCAACGACAGGCGGCACGGGTGGCACGGGTGGCGCCCCGACGACGTCCGTCGGAGGCAGCGGTGGGAGCGGCGGAGAGGGCGTCCCTTGCACGCCTCTTTCGGATGTCGATGCGGTCAATCCGACGCCGGGCTCCTGCGAGAACAACGTTGCCGTGACGTGCGGCCAAGACGGCTACTTGGTCGAAGAGCCATGCGCCGCCGACGAGACATGTCTCACGTACGACATCCAGGAATGGATCATTTTGCCGTCGACTGAGTTGGCCGAAGGCCGTCTCGTCGAATGGGCAGGCTGCGTTCAAACCGACGCGCCGGAGTGTGTGATGCAATTGGTGGGTTCCCACTACGAGCCCGAGCCGGGGCATTGCGACGGCGCCGACAAGTTGGAATGCTTCCTTCCGCCGAACCCCGGCCTGATCGGCCCGAGAGTGTACGGGACAGAACACGGCTATCTGCTTCGGGAGAGCTGCGGCGTGGACGAAAAATGCGTCGTCTCCAACCCCCTCTATGGCACCCTCGCGTGCATCCCGGAAGACACCCCGCCGTGCGACGGGACCGAGCCGTTCTGCGACGGGGACACGATCATCCGCTGCCAGGGCGCATCGGAGTCCGACCCCGGCTATCAGTGGCCGGAAGCCTGCAACATACCGGGCACGATTTGCTATCAAACAGGCAATTTCGTCGCCTATTGCGACGTACCCGGTGAGGTTGCTTGCGACGACAATTCGTTCGCGACTGCATGTGAAGATGCGGCCACGATCGTCTATTGCCAGGCCGGCTTCACGCACCACACCGACTGCTCGACGTGCATCGAGGACGGGCAGCAGGTGCCCTGCCGCTGCGACACCGAGATCAGCTCGGGGTGCAGCAACAATTCGAAAATCGTCTGCGCACCCGATTCGGAGCCTGATTGTGACCCCCAAACCGAAGCCGACTATTGCGCGGGCGACGTGGCCTATCGGTGTATCGGTCGCTGGGAGGCTTTCGATTGCGGCACGGAAGGGCTGCAATGCGACGTCGCCGACGGCGTGGCCGGGTGCCGCGCGGCAGACGCCCCGCTGTCCTCTTCACAAAGCTGCGAGGGCACCGAGCTCGTCGGGTACTGCCATTGTACCGGTGAGATGTTCGGCTTCTTCGGCCCATCGGTCCCGTGCGTGCCCGGCTATGAGATCCGGTTCGATTGCGCGAGCCTCGTGCCGCCGCATTCCTGCGACGATAACGGCTTCTTTCCGCAGTGCGAGCTCTGAACGTGACGGCGTTCACGAGCGCCCGCGCCAAAGTTTCGGCATGATGCTTTGGTGGAGTCCCGCCGAGCCATCGTCCAGCGCCGCTCGATCCTCGCCTTGTTCGGCGCTGGGCTCATCGGTTGCTCGCAATCGGCACCGCGCAACGAGCGAGCGAAAACGGCCACACCCAACGCGGGTTGGCAGGAGGCATCGTTCGATCCGGACGGTGATCAGCCGGACGGGCAGCGAGCGGCGGTCTTCGCCCCCGAAGGTTCCGCGGATTGGCCCGTGCTCGTCGCATTGCACGGGCGCGGCGAAGCAGGCCGCGGCCTCGACGCCGGCGCGCGCGGTTGGCGCGACGATTACGATCTCGATTTGGTGCGCGAGCGGCTCGAAAAGGGTGAGCTCGCGGAAGCCGACGTGCACGCGATGCTCTCGGACACGCGGCTCGCGTCCATCCGCGCGTCGCTCTCGGCGTCGCCGTGGAAAGGCGTCGTGGTCGCGTGCCCTTACACCCCGATTCCGAGCGGGCACGAGCCGAAAGACTGGGCACCGTTCGGGAGCTTTCTGTCGCATCGGCTCCTACCCAAGGTCGCCGAGATGAAGAAAGGCTCGGTCGATTCCAATGCGACCGGGATCGACGGCGTCAGCATGGGCGGGCGTTGGGCGCTCGATCTCGGCTTCGCGATGCCGGAGGTTTGGGCTTCCGTGGGGGCGCTCCAGCCGGCAATTCGCGTCGAAGAGGCTGCGACGATCGCCGACCGCGCGGCGAGCGCGTCCGAGAAGCGAAAACAGAAGATCCGCCTCGTCTCGAGCGCGGAGGATCCATTCCTCGAGCCGACGATGGCGCTCGCGAAGGAGCTCGAGGCTCGGAAGATCGAGCACCAGCTCATCGTGACCGCAGGCCCGCACGACTATATTTGGAACCGCGGACCAGGCAGCGCCGAGCTGCTCGTCTACCACGAGCGTGTGCTCAGGGGCCTTTCGCCCCCGACATGACGAGCTCGAGGACGCGCGCCATCGACGACGGCTCCGACGCGATGTCGTGCTCGCCGCCGGCGACGCGGAGGAACGCGACGCCGGGTGCGCACGAGAAGGTGCTCGGCTCCGTCTCGAGGCCGGCGATCGCGGGATCGAGATCGAACTTCGGCCCGCGCGCCGCGGTGGCGTCGCAGCCGAGCCGGTGCGCCCATTGTCGAATGCCTTCGAAGGCGCCCGCGTGTCTGGCGACGTTCGTCCTGCCGAGGACGTACCCACCGTCGAAATGAACCACGGGATCCGCGTCGCCGTGCACCTGCACGATCGAGAGCGGTGCGTTCTTGCAGGCGGAAGGATCGAACGAGACGCTTCCCGCGACGCTGCCGATCCCGGCGATGCCTTCGACGTCGCACGCGAGTCGATGCGCCATGAACCCGCCGTTGGAGTAGCCGACGACGAAGATGCGCGAGGGGTCGACGAGCCGGCTCGATCGAGCCTGCGCGATCACACGGCCGAGCTCCGCGACGTGGTCGGGCCCCGCATGATCGAAATCGCAACATGCTTCGCCCGCGTTCCAGAAGCGCGCGTTCTTCGAGTCTTTCACGCCATCGGGCGCGAGGTAGATGAACTTGCGCGCGCGAGCGAGCGCGGGAAAGCCGAAATGGCGCGCGATGGACGCGCCGTTGCCGCCGTATCCGTGGAGCAGGAGCACGAACGGGACGCGCTCGTTCGAGCCCGCGACGCTGTCCGGGACGACCGCACCTGCCGGCAGCTCACCGCTCGCCGGAACCGTCGCGCCGCGCGCCGTCGCGTCGGCCGTGAGTGAGCTCGTCTCGATTGGAGCGCTCGCGATCGCCGGTGCGCTCGCCGTCGCCGCGCTGCTCGTCGGCGCGCTGGCCGTCGAGCGGTCGTGAGCGGGGCTCGTCGTGCAACCGGCGAGCACCGCGGCGAACACCGTCGCGCGAAGCGCGTTTGCAAAATGGGGCCGCTGTCGAGCCACGATTCTGGACGCCATCGTGCACCCAAGCTCCATGTGAAATCCATCTACGTCGAAGGGGTCGTGTGGTACCTCGTACGGACGTAGGAGTTCGGGTTGCAGCCTACTTTGGACGTCGTCGAGCTGCCGAGTCACGCGATCGCGCTCCTTCACCGGTTTTCGGTGATCCGCGCGAGCCGCGGCAAACCTTCGCGCAGCGATCCGCGCCCGCAGCGGTTCGGCGGCAAGGCCGTGATGCTCGCGGATCTCGAGGGTGAAGGCATCCCCGTGCCCCCGGGTTGGGTGATAGACGCGAGCACGTTCGAACGCGTCGTCGACGAACAGCTGCCCAAGGGCCACGACATCGCGTCGCTGATCAAGCTCGCAGGCACGCGCGTCGGGATGGACCGCGCCGCCCGCGCGAGGGACCGAATCCTATCGGATCCCCTCCCCGCCGATCTCTCCGAGGCCGTCGGGGCACTTTGGGAGATCCTCGAGCCGGTTGCGCCATGGGGACTCGGCGTTCGGTCGAGCGCGACGTGTGAAGATGCGCGCGGCGCATCGCTCGCGGGCCTCGCGACATCGATCATCGGCGCGCAGGGTCGTTCGGCGATCGAAGATGCGATCCGCCAGGTATGGGCGAGCCTGTATCTGCCGCGGACGCTGCTCTATCTGCACCGCTGGTCGATCCGGTCTGTCGCAATGCCGGTCCTCATCATGCCGGTCATCGTCGCGAGGTCCGCGGGTGTGCTCTTCACGTCGCCTCCGCCCGGCCTCGAAGGCGATCGATGGAACGTCGACGAGCGCCTCGTTCATTCGACGTTTGGCCTCGGCGCCCCGGTCGTCGACGGCGCGAGCACGGTCGACACGTATCGAATCAGCCGCGACGGGGCGCTCGTCGACGAGGTCATCGCAGAAAAGACGACGATGTTGGTCGTCGACGGAACGGGCCTCGCGGCGAGGCCGATCGAGCCGAGCCAATCGACGCGCGGCTCGCTCTCTCGTGAAGCGCTCACCGAGCTCGCCGTCATCGCAAAGCGTCTCTCCCATCCCGACAAACCCGCGCTCGACGTGGAGTTCGCGGTCGAGTCGCGCGACGGCGCCGAGCGGGTGGTCGTCCTTCAAGCGCGCCCGATCACCGGCGGCGTGTTCCCCGAGGGCGGCGACGAAAAGACGGTTTGGTCGCGCGCAAACGTCGGCGAAGCACTGCCCGGTGCGGCGACACCGCTCACGTGGTCGATCGCGCGGAGGTTCAGCGACGCAGGGTTCCGCGCTGCGTTTGCGGCGCTCGGATGCAGCGTCCCGAAGGGAGCGGTCCTCGTCACGAACGTGCACGGCCGCTTCTACCTGAACCTCAGCGAGTTCATGGATATCGCCGGGCAAGTGCCGGGGCTCTCGCCGCGAGCGCTCCTCGAGCAGAGCGGCGGCGCACCCGACGAGATCGTCGCCGAGCTCGAGAAGCAGGGAACGTCGACGTCCAAACGCGGCTTCTTGGTCCGTGCACCGTTCACGCTGCCGAGCCTGCTCATGCGAGGGCTGCGCCTCGAGCGTGAGGTCGAGGCCTACGAGGCCGAGGCGGAGCGCGGGCGCAGGCAGATCACCGAGCTCGATCTCGGTCTCTTGCCCGACGACGCGCTCAGCCAGACGCTGGCCTCCGCGTCCGACCTCTTGATGTCGGCCGGCGAGCTGATGCTCACCTGCGCGTCTGCATCACTCGCGGCTCACCTCGCGCTGACGACTTGGCTGCGTCGCGTATTGAAGAAGCGCGACGCCCACGGCGACGAGATCGTCGAGGTGCGGCTCGAGGCGGCGCGCGTCGCGCAGGCGCTCACCGGCGGCATCGCCGAGATCGAGAGCGCGAACCCCGGCCTCGCGCTGCTCCGCATCGCGAACATCGCACGCAGGGAGCCGGCCGCGATGGCCGCGCTGCAAGCGGGAAACGTGACGAACGTCGAGGCGCTGCCGCAGGGCCCGACGCGCGCCGCGCTCTTGGAGTTCCTCGCGTCGTTCGGCGATCGCTGCGTGCGCGAAGCGGAGCTGATGACGCCGCGGTGGCTCGAAGATCCGAGCAGCCTGTTTTCGATGTTGCAGGCTGCGCTCCGCGGGCCTGCGATCGATCCCGACGCCGGCCCGGGGCGCGCGCGCGCCCTCGCCGACCGTGAGATGGCGCGCCTCGAAGCGACGGTCGGCCGCGCGGACATCCGCGTGTTGCGCGCCCTCGTGGAACGCACGCAGCAGTTCACGCGCCTCCGCGAGCGAATGCGGGCGCGCGTCACGCGAACGCTCGGCGTGATTCGCCTCGTCGCGCTCGACATCGATCGGCGTTTGCTTCGAATCGAGCCGTCGCTCCCGCCGCAGAGCGTCTTCTTCTGCACCTACGAAGAGCTCTTCGCCGCGCTGAAGACGGGGCGCGCGGACGTCGCGCACATCATTCGCCTGCGCCGCGCCGAATACCTGCGCGACGCCGGGCGGCCCGACCCGCCCCCGACCTTCGTGGGCAGGCCGCCGCCGGTGCGCCTTCCGCCGTCGGCTGCGCCGCGCTTGCACGGGCTCGCCGCGAGCCCGGGTGTCGTCGAGGGGCGGGCGCGCGTAGTCGGTGCCGGAGCCGACCCGGCGACGGCGCTGGTCCCGGGAGAAATCCTGGTCGCGCGCACGACGGACATTGGAATGTCTCCACTTTTTCTCGTCGCGGCCGGCGTCGTGACCGAGCTCGGGGGGCCGCTGTCACACGCGGCCATCGTTGCGCGCGAGTACAACGTTCCCGCGGTCGTGAACGTCGACGGCGTGACCCTCAGCGTTCGTACCGGGGAGCGTTTACGCGTGGACGGTGATCGCGGCATCATCGAAAAGCTCGATGCTCCGCAGAAGGCTCCATCGCTCGTGGGTGCCCAGCCGAAGGACTGAGGCATGACCGCCGCCGACCTCGCGGTGCTGTTCGCGTCGGACGACGTCGTCGTCGTGAACAAGCCGAGCGGGATCGCGACGGAGCCTGACAAGAGCGGCGCAACCAGCCTGCGCGATCTGGTGGCTCGATGGCTCGCTTCTCGAAAGATGACGGGCACGCCACACGCGGTCTCACGCCTCGACGTCGGCGTGAGCGGCGCGGTCACGTTCGCGTTCAGCGACGCAGGGAAAAAGGCGGCAGCGCAGGCGAAGGAGGCGGGGCGCTTTCAGCGGCGCTACATCGCGCTCGCGGCGGGTGAGCTGCCTGAGCGAGGGCTCGTCGACAAGCCGATCGAAGGCAAGCCTGCGAGCACCGGCTTTCGGCGCATCGCCGTCGCGCGCGCGGCGAAACATGCACCGGTGAGCCTCGTGGTGTTCGAGCCGCGCACCGGAAGAACCCACCAGATCCGCATCCACGCGACGCACGCTCGCGCTCCGATCATCGGGGATCGTCGCTACGGCGGTGTCGCTTCGGTCGTCGACCCACGCGGCCGCGTGCACGCCGTCGAACGCGTGCTCTTGCACGCGGCGGCCGTCCGGTTCGATCTCGGCGCCGGCTCGAATCCACCGAGTTTCATCGTCGCGCCGACACCGGCCGAGATGCTCGCGCTGTGGTCTTGTCTCGACGGCAGCGCGGATGCGTGGGAAGAGGTGGCCGCATGTTTCGCTGGGTCGCCGCGGGAGCTCTAGGCGTCGCGTTGGGCGCCGCCGCATGCTTCGGCGCGCTCGATCTGTTCGCGCCCGGAGACGCCCTTGCGGAGGCCCCCAAAGAAGGCTGGCCGCCGGATCCGCAGCCCGTCGCTTCGACCAAGCAGTGGGTCTTCGAGGTCCGCACGAAGGACAGCGTCCCGTCCGTCGTGAAGGTGTCCGAGCTCGAGCTCGACAAGGCCCAGGCGACGCAGCGTGTGATGGGGCGATGGGCGCTCGAGTTCTACGTCGGCACGGAGATCCTCGATCGTTTGAGGTTCAACGTTCCGCTCGCGGGCGACACGGGTCACGAAAAGCGCGAAGCCGGCAAGAACCGACCGGTCTTCAAGGTGAACACGAAGTTCTTCCTGCGCATGGCCGATCAGAACCGCGCGACCCAGGTGCGTCTCGTCGACCGCGCGACGGGCGACATTCAGATCTTCGCCTGGCCGCCGGACAAGGACGGCAAGCTCCGACCTTGGAAGCAGCCTCCAGCCCCCGCCGACGCCGGGGCGAGTGATGCGGGCGACGCGGGCTCGACCAGCGACGCTGGCTCGAAAGACGCTGGCACGAAGGACGCTGGCTCGAAGGACGCAGGGTCGAAGGATGCGGGCGCGGCCGACGCTGGCTCGAAAGACGCCGGCACCAAGGACGGCGGGAAGTCCGAGCCCGACGGGATCTGAGCGATAGGGCCTGACAAAGGGCCCTCTACGCGCCGGACGCAGCCTCGGATCATTTTTTTCGTCGCGGGTGCATCCAAACCTCCGCCGGCCACGAAGTGCACCTTTCGAGAGCCGACGAGACGAAGTGATTCGAGCGCCGCGGGGCATGGTGCCCCCGTTTCTCGACGCGTCGGCAAAAGAGACGTCCGCGCACGACTGCGCGGGCGACAGGTGAGGTGCGCGATGCGATCTTTGTCGATTGCTTGGGTGCTTGGTGCGTGTTTGGTCGCGGGCAGTGTTTCGGGCTGCGACTCCGAGAGCCAAACCGACGACGGAACGGGGGCGGGCGGATCCGGCGAGGGTGGAGAAGGAGCGGGCGGAAGCATCGAGCCTCAAGACGGCAAAGCGATGATCCGCATCGTTCACGCCTCCGCCGACGCTCCTGCCGTCGACATCTGGGTGAAGGGTGGCGCTTCGCCGATCGCATCGGCTCTGGCGTACGGCGACGCCTCGGCGTGGCTCGAGGTCGACCCGGGTACGTACGACGTGGAGATCAAGGCGTCGCCGTCGACGGCGGCCGATCCCGCCGTGTATTCGACCGGCGGCATCGAGCTCGCCGAGGGTGACAAAGTAAGCGCCGTCGCCGCCGGCCTTCTCGCCTCGACCGCGGACTCGACCAAGTTCCGCGTGCTTCCCATCCGAGAAGAGTTCTCGCCCGCCGGATCGGGCAACGCCATCCTGCGCGTCGTCCACGCGTCGGCCGATGCGCCGACGGTCGCCATCGATCTCCACGACGACGACCCGAGCGCCCCGGAGATCACCAACATCGATCGCTTCACGTCCACACCGGAAGCCGGCTTTCCGCTGACGGCGGGCGCCGCGCTCCAGATCGGCATCGACGCGGGCGGCAGCCGGGTGACCGCATTCACGACGCCGGCGTTGCCCGAGGGTGCGGAGATCTTGGTCATCGCGACGGGCCTCGTCGCCGAGCCCGCGAACGAGAGCGACGGATTTGCGCTGCTCGCGATCGGCCCGGAGGGCGCGCTCGGCTTCGTTCGACAGAACCCGGTCGTCTACGCGCTCCACGCGTCGCCGAACGCCCCGTCGGTCGACCTCTATGCAGGCAGCGCCGCACTCGCGAAGGGTCTGTCGTTCGGCAACCTCGCCGGGCCCGTCCGTGTACCGCCGGCGACCTACACGATCGATTTTCGTGCGGCAGGTTCGAGCGCCGATAGTCCGCCCGCGGTGAGCGCCAGCACCGGCGCGCTCGAAGCGGGCAATCAATACCTCACGGTCGCGACGGGGCTCCTCGGCGGCGCGGGCGAACAAGCGTTCCGGCTCGTTTCGATGGCGGATGCGTTCGACCGAAGCAAACCCGAGTCGGCGCTGGTGCGCGTCGCGCATGCTTCGCCGGATGCTCCGATGGTCGACCTCGGCATCCTCAACGTCGAAGGGGTCGTGAACCCGGTCGTCGTGAGCGATCTCTCGTTCGGCTCGTCGAGCGACGGCGCAGGACTCGACATCGGCCTCGGCACCATCCCGCTCGGCGTCACGCCCGCCAACGCCAACGACGCGGTCGTCGCCTCGTTCCACGTGACGACTGCCGCCGGCATCCGGGCGTTCGCCATCGCAGCAGGCGCGCTCTCCCCTGAAAACGGCGAGAGCTTCCGCCTCCTCGCGGTCGACACCTCCACGAACCCGTGGTCCGTGGCGACCATCCACCCGCAGCCGCAGTGATGCTCGCTCCAACCGCGCCCACTGTTACACTGCGCACGCCCGTGGGACCTGCCCTCCTAGAGCGCGTGGCTTCTGGTGACGGCGCGGCCGTCCGAGCGTGCATCGATCGCTTCGGGGGGCTCGTGTGGGCGCTCGCGCGCCGCATGTCCCCCTCGAGGGAGGAGGCCGAAGACGCGGTCCAAGAAGTCTTCTTGGATCTGTGGCGGTCCTCGGCGCGTTTTGATCCTGCCGTCGCATCGGAGACGGCGTTCGTCGCCATGATCGCCCGCCGCCGCCTCATCGACCGACGCCGCAAGCGGCAGCGTGCTCCCTCGACGGAGTCGCTTGCCGATGCGCCCACGCCGGTCGAGCCATCGGCGACGCGCAGAGTCGAGAGCTCCGCGGAGGCATCACTCGCAGCCGCGGCGCTCGCCCAGCTCCGACCGGAGCAACGCATCGTCCTCGTGCTGTCGGCCTGCCACGGCCTCAGCCACGAGGAGATCGCGTCGACCACGAACCTTCCGCTCGGCACGGTGAAGGCTCACGCGCGCAGAGGTCTCTTGCGTGTTCGCGAGGTCCTCGGCGCGAGCCCTGCCGGAGAAATCGGAGACCGAACGTGACCACAACTCCGCCGATGGACCGGACGCTCGCGCTCGCCTGCGATCGCGCGCTCGTCGGTCTCGACCCTGGCCGCGAAATGGAGCTCGTCGCCTCGATGCGCCCGGGCGCGACGCTCGATCCGAAGCTCGAGCTGGCGGCGGCAGCGATCGCCCTCGCCGAGCTCACGATCGACGAGCCCCTCCCCCGACATCTCGCCGATAAAATCGCAGCTTCCGCCTCGCTCGCGCCGTCCTCGGGCGTCGTATCGGGCGGCACGATGCGCATGCCGCCTGCGATCCCCGACTCGAGCGGCCCACGACCCGCCGCGACCGTGCTCATGCCCATGAAGGCACCGGAGCCGGCCCCGGTCGTCCGCATCGAAACTGCGAGGCGCCGAAACTGGGCGCCGTGGCTCGCCGCGGCCGCTTGCTTGGGCATCGCAGCAGCGACGCTCCTGGTCCTCTGGCCGCGAGGACAACGAGGCCCCGGCGCCACGACCGTCGAGGCTTCGCTCTCACCCGCTGAAGCTCGCGACCGCCTCCTCGCCGAAGCGAAAGACGCCGTACGCACGCCGTGGGCGACGACCGACGACCCGTCCGCCAAGGGCGCGTCCGGTGAGGTCGTCTGGAGCAACGAGCGGCAAGAGGGCTACATGACCTTCAAGTCGGTCGCGCCGAACGATCCGAAGTCGAGCCAATACCAGCTGTGGATCTTCGATGCCGAGCGCGACGAGCGTTACCCCGTCGACGGCGGCGTGTTCGACGTCGGGCCCGACGGCGAGGTCGTCGTCCCGATCACCGCGCGCGTCCCGGTCGGCAAGCCGACGTTGTTCGCCGTCACCGTGGAGAAGCCCGGCGGCGTCGTCGTCTCGAAGCGCGAGCGCATCCTCGTGACCGCGAAGGTGCCGAGCTGAGAGGTGGCACTGGTCCAGCCGATATTTGCGATCTGGATCTTTGAGCTGGACCAGATGCCGCCCACGTTCCGCGGCATGCGCTTCCTCGAGCCTGTGTCGCTTTCGGGCCGTCACGTGCACCTCGAGCCTCTCGAGCTCGAGCACGCGCCCCTTCTTCTCGCTGCCGCCGAGCCCGCTCGTGCCACCTACACGTTCACGCTGGTCCCGCGCGATCTGCCGGGCATGAGCGACTACGTCGCGGCTGCAGTCGCGGAGCGCGAACGAGGCGAAGGCCTGCCGTTCGTCGTTCGCGATGCGGCGCGCACCGTCGTCGGATCGACGCGCTTCTATTCGATCGAGCGGTGGAAGTGGGACGGAACGCCGGCCGAGCCGATCCCGACGGGCCCCGACGCCGTCGAGATCGGCTTCACCTGGTACGCCGAACGCGTGCAGCGAACCGCGCTCAACACCGAGGCGAAGCTTCTCCTCTGCACGCACGCCTTCGAACGCTGGCGCGTCCGGCGCGTCACGTGGAAAACCGACAGCCGCAACGAACGCTCGCGCGCCGCGATCCAGCGTTTGGGCGCGCGACTCGACGGCATCCTCCGCGCTCACCGCCCCGGCGCCGACGGCATCGTCCGCGACACCGCCTTCTTCTCGATGCTCGCGAGCGAGTGGCCCCAAGCAAAGGCTCGCCTTCGAGCCTTCCTCGACCGCTAGCGTCTACCGATGCGCGGTGTTCGAGACGAACCGCAAAGACGCAAAGTGAAGAAAGAGTGCGCAAAGGAGTGAAGACGGAGAGCGTTCGGAGAATCGAGGCGCCGGCGCGCGCCAGCGTCCTCTCAAAACCCTTTGCGCTCTTCTTCTGCCCTTTGCGTCTTTGCGGTTTGTCTCGGCCTAAGGCGTAGCGGCTGCGTCAGCGCTTCCAGGTGCCGATGACGTTGCCGTCGGGGCCCCATTTGTAGAAGCCCTCGCCGCTTTTCTTACCGAGCTTACCGGCGCGGACCATCTGGCGGAGCAGGGTGGGCGGACGGAACTGCTCGCCGACCTCTTTGTGGAGGTGCTCGAGGATCCCGAGGCGCACGTCGAGGCCGACGAGGTCGCCGAGCTTCAGCGGACCCATCGGGTGGCGGTAGCCGAGCTCCATCGCGCGATCGATATCCTCGACCGACGCGACGCCGGCCTCGAGCATGCGGATCGCCTCCGCGCCGATCACGACGCCGAGACGGCTGGTCGCGAAACCGGGGCTGTCGTTGACGACGATCGGCGTCTTGCCGAGCTTCTTCGCGAAAACGAGGCTCGCCTCGATCACCGCTTCGCTCGTGTCGAGGCCGCGAACGACCTCGAGCAGCTCCATCACCGGCGGCGGATTGAAGAAGTGGAGCCCGACGGTGCGGTCGCGCGCGCCGATGCGTGAGCCGATCTCGGTGATGGAGAGGCTCGACGTGTTCGACGCGATCACCGCGCGCGGCGAGGCTTTCTGGGCGATGGCGCCGAGCACCTCGACCTTGAGATCCATGCGCTCGGGGATGGCTTCGATGCAGAGGTCGATGCCGTCTGCCCCGTCTTCGAGCTTCGTGAACGGTCGCAACCGGCCGAGGAGCGCGCCCCGTGCGTCCGCGGTGAGCTTTCCTTTTTCGACGAGGCGCTGCGTCACCTTCTCGATCGCCGCGCGCGCCTGATCGATCTTCGCGGCGTCGCTGTCGAACACGCGGGCCTCGAGACCGGCGGCTGCGACGATCTGCGCGATCCCCTGCCCCATCGTGCCCGTCCCGACGACGAGCACCTTCTCGAATGCCGGCGCGTCGCTCACGGCGTCCTCGGTTTCCCGGTCGCCGGCGCGGCCGGCCTCGCCGTAGCTTTCGCGGTCGGCGCAGCCGTGGGCGCCGCGGTCGCAGCAGCCGTGGGCGCGGCAGTTGCGGCCGCCGTGGGCGCCGCGGTCGTTGTCGGACGCTGCCGTCCCTGCATCAACCGCTCTCGGATGGCCGAGTTCATCGACGTCGGCGCGCTAGGGGGCGTCGGACGGGCGCTCAGCGCCGCGGGCGGACGTGCGGCCGCGGCCGAAGCGCTGGCGGAAGCGACGCCCTGCTCTCCCTCGCCGTTGCCGCTCGCGAGGAAATACACCCCGAAGACCAGGAACAACGTCCCGCCGAGCACCGGGATCCACGTGGGCGTGCGCGGCTCGTCGGGCGCAAGCGCCGTGGCCGGCTCGGGATCGAAGTCGTGATCGTGGTCGTGTCCGTGGCTATCCGCAGGGGCGGTCATGGCGTCCGACGCCTTACTACAGGGGCGAAGCGACCGCCAACGCGGGCTCGAGCGCACGGGAAACCTGCCACCCGGCCCGCTCGCCACGACCCGAAACGGCACCTCGGCGAGGGTCGATTTCGTGCATTGAGTGATAGCAAAAATCCTTCAGGTTAACGCGATTGAGAGCTGCACGTCCAGCGCTCGTTATCGCGCCGGGTTGGTCGCGGTCTTCGCCGGTCATCTGCGGGGTGGCGACTCGGGATCGGCGGGCGCCATTTCCGAGGCGATTCGCGCGGGAATCACGCGCTGCCGCGGCTTGAATGTCGGTTCAAAAGGAGAACCAGAAATCACCATTGCGACTGCCTCTGCGCGGCACTGTTTAATGGCTTGACAATGGAGCCATTAAGCCTCGGAATGGCAAACTGTCACACTTTGCGCAATTTGCATTTTTTGGCGGGGCGCACTCGAGGAGGACGGATGACTGTCATGAGATCTGCTGGCGCGGCGCTGGCGCTTGGTATCGCACTTGTCGGTTGTGGGGATGACGGCTCGGGTGCCTCGGGTGGCACCGGTGGTTTGGGCGGGGCCGGCGGCGACGGAGCCGGCGGGTCGGCAATCGACGTGGGCGGACAAGGCGGCGGCGCCGAGGCTTGCCCCGTCGGTCTCGAGTCGTGTGGAGATGCCTGCGTAGCGACGACGGTCGATCCTGCCCATTGCGGCGGGTGTGACGTCGCCTGCGGCGCGGAAGAGGTCTGTCAAAACGGCGCCTGTGCCTTCGAGTGCGTCGGCGGCGCCACCGACTGCAACGGGTCCTGCGTCAGCACCTCGACCGATCCTGCCAATTGCGGCGGCTGTGGAATTCCTTGCGGCCCGGAAGAGGTTTGCCAAAACGGAACGTGCACGTTCAGCTGCGTCGGCGGCGCAAAGGACTGCGGCGGCGCGTGCGTCAGCACCTCGACGGATCCTGCCAATTGCGGCGGCTGCGGAAACGTCTGCGGGCCCGAGCAAGTCTGTCAAAACGGGTCGTGCGCCTTCATCTGCGTCGGCGGAACGACCGATTGCGGGGGCGCCTGTATCGAGATCGGAACCGACCCGGCAAACTGCGGCGGTTGCGGCAATGCCTGCGGCCCCGAAGAGGTCTGTCAGAACGGAACCTGTACGTTCACCTGCGTCGGCGGCGCGACCGACTGCGGCGGCGCGTGCGTCGATGTGGGGACGGATCCGGCGAATTGCGGCGGCTGCGGCAATGCCTGCGACCCCGAAGAGGTCTGTCAGGACGGCACCTGTACGTTCACCTGCGTCGGCGGCGCGACCGACTGCGGCGGCGCATGCGTCGACGTGATGAACGACCCGAATCACTGCGGCGGCTGCGGCGGCGTCTGTGCGCTGGGTGAGATCTGTAATGCCGGCGTCTGCGACTTGGTCTGCACCGGCGGATCGCTCGAATGCAACGGTGCGTGCACCAACACCAACACCGATCCGGCCAATTGCGGCGGGTGCGGCAACGCCTGCGCCGCCGGCGAGATCTGCAGCAACGGGGCCTGCGACCTTCAATGCACCGGTGGCTCGACGGAGTGCAACGGGGCGTGTGTGAACACGTCCAACGATTCCTCGAACTGCGGCGGTTGTGGCACGCCCTGCCCCAGCGGCCAGGTCTGCAGCAACGGCGCGTGTGACCTTCAATGCACGGGTGGCACCACCGAGTGCAACGGCCTGTGCGTCAATCCGAGCCTCGACACCTCGAACTGCGGTGGGTGCGGAACGGTCTGCTCTGCGGGCCAGATCTGCAATAACGGGAATTGCGACCTCGTCTGCACGGGCGGCACCTCCGAATGCGGGAACGCGTGTGTCGACCTCGACAACGACCCCGACAACTGCGGCGGCTGCGGCACGACATGCGCGGACGACGAGGCCTGCGTCAACGGCGCCTGCCAGGATCTCGCCGTGGTCTGTCACGACATTGGGTACAACCAGTGTCCCACCGGTGCGACGTCGTTCTGCGTTCCGCCTCCGCTCGACCCGACCTCGAGCGCTCAAGCCAAGATCGCGTGCGAGGCTTGTTATGGCGCGCCCTGCTACCTCGAAACCGCCGACTGCGCGGGACCTGGCTGGGGACCGAACCCTGCGGGCGCCTACGAATGCGGAGATGCGTACTTCGGGTACACGACCGGCTGCTCCGGCGACGACGGGCGCGTCTGGTACATCTGCAGCTCGTACACGACCTACGGCCACTGGGGTAAATGACCTGCAGGTCGTAGCAAACGCGTAAACGACGGAGGCCGCCGGGCTATCGAGCTCGGCGGCCTTTGCTTATTAGAGCTTCTCGCAGGGGATGTGCGTCCACTTCGTCGCAAACCCCGAGGCATAGACGACGCCCCACGCGGTGCCGTTATGCTTCTGCTCCGCTTCGTAGGTCACGAATGCGCACTTCTTGTTCGGGTCGGCCGCATACGCATCGGTGCGGGCGAAGCCGACGGTGACGTCCACCGTCCGCTTGACCGGCCGGCCGGCGAGATCCTTTTCGACGCGCCATTGCGACGTCACCACGGCTCTCTTGATCGCGCTCGCCTGAATCTTGGATTCGGGTTTGCCGACGTGCGACTTCACCGCGTCGACCGCACCGGCGCCGCCGTCGACCGAAACGATCGCGGGGAATCGGGCCTTCTTCAGAGCCTCGGCGTCCTCTTTCGCCACGATCTCGGCGCGCGCCTTCGCTGCGGCGAGGGCGCCCTCGATGAGCTTGGTTTTGCCGTCGGCGAGCGAGAGCGACGTCGCCGCCTTCTTGTCGCTCGCGAAGACGTCGAACTGGGCGCGTGACGGATCGCAGAGCGTATCGATGTGACCGAGCACGAAGTCGCTATCGAGATCTTTCGTCTCGTCTTTGCACGGAATGGCGAGGATGCGCAGATCCTCGGCTTCCGCGACGGCGAAGAGCGTCTTGTTGCTGACGCGGACGAAGACGCCGTCGTGCTTCTTGCTCGGGAGGGACACAATCGCCCGCTGAAGCGCGTGGTGGTCCTGGAATTCGCGGATGCTCGCGTAGCCCTTCGGGCTCGCCTTCTTGTCGATCTCCGTGAGCATGAAGCAATCGAGGTCGCGATCTTTGTCGACCGACACGACGGAGACAGCAGAGCGGTCGTTGATGACGGGGCACATCGGGCTCTCGCCGGTCTGCAGCGACGATGCGCTGTAGCGAGCCTCGCTTCCGAGCAGCTTGACGAGACCGTCGTCGATCGGAGCATTCCGCGGGTCGGCTTTCCCCGACGAGCGCGCCTTCGAGGAGCTCGAGCCGCCTTCCGCTGATTCGCTGTCTTTCTCGGCGTCCTCCCCGGTGGCTGCCGACGAGCCCTTGTTCTCCCCGGACGACGGCGTCGAGAGCGAGAAGACGCCGCATGCGCTCGAAGACAGCGCGAGGGCGGCAACGAGACCGATGGTCCGGGGCGCGGCGCAGAGGCCGAGGAGCGAATGGAGACGAACCTGGAGATGATCGAGCGTCGACATGGTGTTCCTCACGAGATGGGTGCGGAGGAAACACGGAGCCGGCAGGCAGTCGGTCACGCGCGTTTGTTTTTTTTCGCGCGCGCACGACGGCTCGGGTCCCGCCTGGGGGGGTGCTCCCTCCGGTCGCACTGGCACCCAAGCCTGTGCGCGCCCATTTCCATCGTGCGTGGTTGAGCCGACGCCGGCCGATGGCCGGCTCCTGAGGAGCCGAGGCGGAAGCCTGCAACGCGCGCGGCCACCGGGTTTTGGCGCTCCGTCTGCGGCGGCTAATCCGAGTGGCGTGCATACCTGTTCGAGGCGACGATGCGGATCGCGGCTCGCTCGCGCGGCGTCGCGATGAAACCTTCTACCGAAGCCACGCGTAAACGGTGATCCCCGAGATGGAAGTCGCTTCACGCACGCCGTTTCCCGCGTCCGCATTGGTCTGGAGAACATCGGCGACTCGAAAAGCCGTGACGGTCGTCGTCAAGACGACCTTCGTCCTGCAGCCCGGTGCCTGCGAGCTCGCCGATCACCAGGAGCCGCTTGCGACCTCCGAGGTCGCGTACGAGCGCGATCGGCAGCGCGGCCTGCGCGCGCCGTCCGACTTTGCGCCGTTCAAGGCCCGCGCGGACGTGCTGGTCGTCGGCTCTGCGTTCGCATCGGGCGAACCGGGGCGCTCGGTCACGATTCGCGTCGCGATCGGGGGCGTCGACAAATCCATGGAGCTTTCGCTCGATGGCCGCGCGAGCGTCCCGCTGACCGGCCTCGGTCCTATCTCGACGGCTTGGCCGAACCGGCGCGCACTGACACGCGACGTCGGCGACGTCACCCGCGAGCGTTTCGAGCAGGAGCCGATCGCGACACGCGTCGATCGCGCCTATTTCAACGACGCACCGCCGGACCAGCAGCGCGAGTTCTTCATGCCGGGCGAGCGGCTCATCCTCGAAAACCTCAATCCCGAGCTGCCGCGCCTCGTCACGGCGCTTCCGACCGTCGCGCTCCGCGCGTTCGCAGAGGGTGCGGCGACACCCATTCCGCTGGTCGCCGATACGCTCCTCATCGACACCGATCGACAGATCTGCACGCTGACGTGGCGTGGCCAGCATGATCTGCTCGGCAGCGAGCGCGCTCGCATCATCGTCGAGCCGGCGACGTCCCAACCGAGCGACCGCGGGCCGAGCAGCGCTCCCACGATGCTCCCGCACCTCGCGCGCTCGAAGGCCTCCACGCTTCCCTTCATGCGATCGGCCGGGCAGCCCGCGCGCGATTCAATGCCATTTACCGGGTATCAGCCGCCGGCGCCGCGTCCCGCCGAGCCGACGGCAATGCCTCCCATCGCGCAAGCCCCCGCAATGGTGGCTGCACCGAGCCGTCCACCAATGGCCGTCATGGCGCCCAGTCAGCCTCCAATGGGCGTCGCGCTCCCGCCGATTGCCGTTTCCGCACCGAGCCATGCACCGGTCGTCGGAACGGTCGCCGCGTCGAATGCGGCCGCCGACGCGCCCCCGCTCGTGAAGGCACCCATTTCGGAGAAGCGACAAACCCGCTCGATCGCTCCTGTCGATCTGGTTTGGTGTGAAAAGGCCGCAGGCCGTCGAATGCGCATTTGGTGGAAGGCCTTGCTCACCGAGAGCGACTTCGACGAATTCGATTCGAAACACGAGCTCGCGTCCGACGACGCCGAACACGACCGCGCGCGCCTCGATGCTTTCGCGGTGCTCACGCGCGAAACGCCCATCAGCCCCGCGGAAGTGCGCGCCGCGCTCGAAGAGGCCATCGACGATCACGGCCGATTCACCCCGCCGCTCGCCGTCATCGAAGGCGACCTTCGAATGCTCTATGGCGAAATCCCTCGTTTGGAGGCGATGCTCACGTTGGTGTCGCCGCTCGCAGCATCGGACAAACGCCTTCTCGAGCTGACGGAAATGGGCGTCCAGGCGGCGAAGCTCCAGGGTCCGGGCGCGGCGCTCCAGGCAGCCCGCGCTTCCGCGCGCATTCGCGAGCACGTGCAACAGACGTATTCCAAGGGGCCCGGCAGCATCCAAATCGACGCCGAGGTCGACCGCGCGCTGTCGGACGCGCGCGCTTACGACGAGCGAACGCTCTTCGGCGCAAAACATCTACGGGCGGTGCTCGGCACGGGGCCCGACGCGATACCCGTGTACGTGCCCGCGTCGGCGCGCGACATGTTGCCTCTGCTCGACGGCTTTTCGGCTCGGCTCATCGCCGAGGTCCACGTCCGCCAAGACCGCTCGGAGAGCCACGCGCTCTCGCTCCGGGCGCTCGCCGTCGGGCGTCACCTCACGCTCGATCCGACACGACGCGGGTAACGCAACCGCGCCGCGCCCTCGGGCGTAGGGTCACCCACAACCGCGCTTTTCATCCTTACGCCGGCCCGCGCCGAACATCCTCGCAACCTGGATCGCGGAAGGACCAGCCTCAGTGTCGAAGAACCTTGAGCTCACGTTCGCCTCGAAGGAAGACTCGCTCGACGTCCGGAGATTCTCCATCGTCGAGCGGCTCAATGGATTGTTTGCGATCGAAGTCGTCGCACGGAGCCCCATTTCCGATCTCGATCTCGAGAGCATCGTCGGCCACGGCGCATCGTTCCGAATCGTCGGCGACGCGCGTCTCGCCGACCCACGTCTGCGCGCGTGGACGGGGGTCTGCAGCCACCTCGAGCAGCTCCAAGGCGAAGAGACGGGCCTCAGTACCTATCGCCTGGTGATCGTCCCCGGCCTCTGGCGGACGACACTTCGCACGAACATCCGGATCTTTCAGCGCATCTCGATCCCGGACATCGTCACCAAGGTGCTCTCGGAGTGGGAAATCACCGCCGAGCCCCGCCTGAGCGAGACGTATCCGAAGCACGAATACCGAGTCCAATACATGGAAACGGACTTCGCCTTCGTCAGCCGCATGCTCGAGGAAGCAGGCATCAGCTACTTCTTCGAATTCGACGCGGGCGACGGGAATGCTCCGGCGAAGACGAAGCTCGTACTCCACGACGCCCCGCAAAAGGGTGAGCTGCGTTCGGGAGCGCTGCCTTTCGTCGACGGCATGACCCACGAGGGGCGCTCCGAGTTCGCCGCAAAGGTCCGTGTGTCGACGGAAGCGCGGGCCGGCGACTTCACGATCCGGGATCATGATTTTCGCCTGCGCCCGGACTACCAGCTCATCCAAGAGCACAAGTTGGGTGTCGACCGCGAGCTCGGGCTCGAACGGTACGAATATCTACCGGGCTCGTACGCCGTCGAGTCGCAGGGATCGCCGCTTCCCATGGCGGACCATCGCGGCCTCTACAAGTCCGACGAGCAATACGGAAAACGCCGAGCGCGTCTGCTGCTCGAGGCGGAGCGGGCGGGCCGTCGCATCGTGGAGCTCGAGACCAACGCCGTCGACATCGCGCCGGGCACGCTGTTCACCATCTCGGGCCACCCCCGCAGCGATCTTCAAAAGCCGCTGCTCGTCACCGAGATGCGCCTGGAGGGCAACCACGACGGGCAATACAAGTTCGTCGGACGCGCCGTCTTCACCGAAGACGTCTATCGACCGGCCCGGGCGACGCCGCGGCCGCGGATTCTCGGCGTGCAGAGCGCGCTGGTCGTCGGCCCGCCCGGCGAAGAGATTCACACCGACGAATTCGGCCGCGTACGCGTGCAGTTCCATTGGGACCGCGAGCACGGCTACGACGATGAGAGCTCCTGTTGGATCCGTGTGAGCCAAGCCTGGGCCGGCCTCGGATACGGGATGATGAACTTGCCGCGCATCGGACAAGAGGTGCTCGTCGAGTTCTTCGACGGTGACCCCGATCGTCCGGTCATCACGGGGCGCGTCTACAACAACACGTCGCGCGTGCCTTACAAGCTCCCCGACGACAAAACGAAGAGCGGGTGGAAGTCCGACAGCTCACCAGGGTCGAACGGCTTCAACGAGCTCATGTTCGACGACAAGAAGGGCGCCGAGCAGGTCCATCTGCAGGCAGAGCGCGACTACAGCGAAGTCGTCAAACACGACCAAACGTCGACGGTGCTCAATGACCGCTCGGCGTCGATCACCTCGAACGACTCCACGACCGTGGGCAAGAGCCTATCGGTCAACGTCGGTGAGTCGGTCTCCACGGTTGTCGGTCAGGCAATGACGTACGACGTCGGCAAGCTCCACGTCGTCAGCGTCGAGAACGGCACGAGCATCACGATCTCCAAGGACCTCATCGCGCTGAAGACCTCGGGCGCCGCCATTACGCTGAGCGGACAGGACATCGTGATCGAGGCGCAAGGTCAGGTGATCGTCCGCGGCAAAGACACGACGTACGTCCACTCGACGAAGGAGATCTTCGTCGATGCGCCGATGACGTACATCAATACGCAACAGGCCAGCGAAGCCGTCCTGCCCGAGGTGACGGCGGTGCAAACACCGGCCGCCCCGGGCTCGGCGGGCGCGATCAACGACGCACGGATGCGGCTACAGGGCCGAGGCGAGGTATCTTTGCCGGGCGGCTACGACGAAGCGTCACCCAATACGTTCTTGCGCAAGCCGCCTGCGACACCGGCCGACGCCGCGAAGGAGATCCGCATCGATCCGGCTGCTGCGGCGCAGATCGCCAAGGCCGTCGCGTCCGGCAATCCGATCGAAGCACTCGAGCAGGCGACCGCCGCGGGCCTCTTGAAAGAGGACTTCGGAAAGGCATTGACGTTGTTCAAGGCTGCGAAGACCTTGAAAGAGACGAAAGGCCTGAGCTTGCTGGCAATCCCCGAATTGAAAGAAGCCGTCGGGAGCGTCGTCACCGAGCCGATCATCGGCGGCCTCTCCGGACTGGACATCGCGGACATCGTCAATTCCGGCGACGAGCTGGGGATCTGGCACGTCGGCGAGGGAACGAAGAGCGCAATCGAAAACGTCAAACAGTACCTCGGCCGCAAGACGGAGGCCGCACCCTCGTCGGTGGACGGCGGGCAGCTCGATCGAGATATCCAAGCGGGACAGCAACAGGGCATGAGCCAGGAGAAGGCACAGTCACGCGCCCTTTCGCTTCAAGGGGTCGCCATGTACGTCGGCGATCTCGCTGGCCGCTTCACGAAGATCCCCACGGGTTGAAGGAGCCTTCCGATGGCACGCTTTGAAAACAGCGACGTATCGTTCGATGTCCCGAGCGATTGGCAAGACAAGACCATCGTGGCCTTTGCCGCGCCGGTCCCGGCGGGGAAACAATCGACGGCCACCGTCGTGATGACCAAAGAGCCGGTTCGCCAGGGCGAGACGCTATCGCGGTATGCGGACCGGCAGCTCGTCGAGCTCGCGAAGAAGCTCCCCGGCTTCGAGCTCACCGACCGCAAAGACGCCGCCACGGGCGGTCAGCCCGTCGTCGAGCTGAGCTTTTCGTGGAAGGGCGGCGCCGGCTGGGTCGATCAGCGAATGATCATCGGCGTCACCAAACAAGGTATCGCGCTCAACCTGGCGGCGACGACGCCGCGCGCCGACACTGCGAAATACGCTGCGACCTTCGACCGCATCTTCTCGAGCGTGAAGCTCGACGGAGGCTGAAGGACACCATGAGCGCGCTCGAGGCGGCACGGTTCGGAGACGAAATCGGGCACACCCATGCGCTCCTCGGGTTTCTCGCCGGAGCCGTGGTCGGCGCCCTGTTCGCCGTCGCCATCATTGCGCTGACCGGCGGAGCCGCGCTCGTGGTGGTCGCAGGGGCGGTGCTGGCAGGCGCGGGCAGCGGTGCGCTCGCCGGGGCGGAGCTCGGGGCGACGTGCGACGCCGAGCGGGTCGGTCCGATAGCGACAGGATCGAGCACCGTCATCATAGGAAGAGACTCGAGACGGGCGGCCCGCGCGGGCGTCGACCTGGTCCAGTGCAAACAACACGATAAGAAGCTCATCGCGCAGGGCAGCGAGACGGTCGTCTTCGGCGAAGGACCGGGCGCGCCGCTCGGGCTCGCGGCTCGCAAGTCCGAGCGCACGCAATGCGACGGTAAAATCAGCGAGGGCTGGGCGACCGTCCTCATCGGCGGCCCCACGCAGACCGTCGTCGAGATCGAGCCCGAGGTGCCGGTCGAGCTCCGTTGGCTCGCCATCGGCATGATTGTCGTCGGCGGCGGATTGGGGATCATCGCGGGGCTCGCGGCCGGCGTCACCGCTTGTGCGGTGGGCGCCATCTCCGGCGGCGTCATCAGCTTCGTCGGCGGCAAAATCGGTGAGTGGGTCGGCGCAGGGATCGGCGGCCTCTTCGGCGGCAAAGGCGCAGAGCGCGGTCGCATCATCGGCGGATTCTTCGGCGGCGATCTCTTCAGCCTCGGCGTGAGCAAGCTCGCTGCCGCAAATCCGGAGAGCCGGTTCGCCAAAGCACTCAAATCGGTCAGCGCCGAGGGCGTGCACGACCGCCAGCGAATCGCGCAGCGGGCGCGAAACCTGGAAGCAATACGCAACAAGGACTTGTCCGAGATTCGGCGAATCGCAGCCGCCCCGGGCATGCGCGGCGACCAAATCGAAGCGCGGATGCTGGTCGCCAAAGAGTTCTATTACAAGAATGGATACAAGCCGTCGGACATCCGCGGCCACTTGAGCGGTACCGACTTCACGAAGCCGGTGAAGACGTACACGCTGAACGGCGATACCACGTTCAACATGGCCCAAGCGCCCGGCGGCCGGCCGGGCAACTACCTCGCAAAGGACGCGGGGACCGAGATGTCGAGATTGGGTATCGGACCGCTATCGCGCAATCGCGCGACCGGCGAAGTGGTACCCAAACAGGTCTCCGAGGTCACGGTGAAGGGCGGGACGACCGTGCTCGAATCGACGTCTTCGCCAAAGAAGGACTTTTGGAGCATCTCGGCCAGCGGCAAGTATGCGCAAGAGGTCCAGAGCTCGAAAGGGGGCGCGCAGCAGATCGTCACGCCGAAGACCGGCGCCGATCCCGACACGGGTAATCCGGCTTATGTGTCGGTGGGTCCCCCGAGGCCGGCGACCCAAGCCGAGCTCGGCGCCGGAACGCCGACGACACCTCGCCCCGGCATCGAAGACCCCAACGCGGTGCCTTACAAAACCGAATACACATCGGTCCCTGTTCGTGGTGACGGCGAGCACAAGGTGCCCGACCCGGGCGGCTCGGGCTGGACCGTCATCGACGGCGCCAACAAGGCGGGCGAGGAAAGCGACAAGGGAGGAAAGCCGTGAGCGACGACCAGATCGACCCGCGGGTATTCGAAGAGCCTCCGCCGGTATTGCCCAATCGACGCGCATTCTTCCAGCGCCTCTCGGAGACGATCGATACCGTCGAGCGCTTCAAGAAGATGGATCCGGCCCCAGCCGCCGCGGAGTTTTGGGATCAGTTCTTGGTGCAGCTCACGACCATGAAGAAGTGGGCGTCAGCGGAAGAGGGTCCGTCGGAGCACCAAAAAGAGCTCGTCAACGTGGGGTGGCTGGCCCTGCGCGAGTTCGAGGAGGACCCGAGCCCGCGCATGCAGAAGCTGAAAGACGATATCGTCGCGGTCGACGAGTATTTCCGCGTCTGGCCGGAGGGGTGAGGGCGCGGCCCGCTCACGGCGGTCCGAGCGAGTTCGAGCGACGCAAAATGAGCCCATGGTCGCCCACCGCCCAAACATCCTCGGTCGTCGCGACGCTCGCATTGACACGTAGTCGCCCGGAGGGCACGTCGGCCCAGGTTTGCCCGTCGTAATGCAGCACGTCGAATCCGAATGACCAAACATCGTTCGGCGCGGAGCCGGACAAGGTGCCACTGCTGTTCGCGACGGAATCGATCTCGGTGAACACCGAGCCATCCCAATGGGCGAATTTGGGCGACTCGAGGAATACGTCGCGAACAACCCATAGGTCGGTCGGCCCCGATCCCCACAACAGCCCGAACGACTCGTCCCGACCGTTGGCCGGGGAAAAGTCCGTTTCGGGATAGTCCCAAGTCGTGCCGTCCCAATGCAGCAAGTTGTCGCCCGACGCCCACGCTTCGGTTGGCGAGAAGGCGACGATCGAGAGCGCATTCAGGTCCTCGCCGACCGGCGTCCAGCTGGAGCCGTCGAAGTGAAGAGGCGGCGCGTCGCTCTGGAGGAGCCAAACGTCGTTCGGCCCCGAGCCCGCAATGGTCAGGTACGAGCCGAAGGAGTCCGTCGCCGGGACAGCCACCTCGCAGAACGTTTCGCCATCCCCTCGAAGCACGCGATCGCCGTCGGTGATCCACACATCGGTCGGACCGGATCCCCAAATGGCCGTCAGGCTGCGATCGCCGAGCTTGCCGCGCCTGATGTCTTCACCATCGGTGCGCACGACGGCACCTTCGCCACCGACGAACCACACGTCGTCGGGGGCGGCGGCCCACGCTTGCGCGAGGGGCGGTTCCGAGAGACCGAAGTCCTCCTTCCAGACCGTCCCGTCCCAATGATTGGCCGCCGTGTAAGCCCCCGCGACGATGTCCGTCGCGCTTCTTCCCGCGATGGTAAAACCGATCGGCTCGAGGCGAGTCCAAGTCGACCCGTCGAAATGGAGCGTGTCGGTGTCGCCGAGTAGCCACACGTCGTTCGGACCGGTGCCCCACACCGACGAGAACGATTGTGACTCGCTCGTTGCGACCGGAATCGTGACCGGTACGAACCCGGAAGCATTCCCGCGGAGGACCACGCCGTTACGCCCGGCGATCCACACGTCCGAAGGCGTGGCCGCGTACACGCTCTCGAGCCATTCGTTCGCGTCGACCGGGACCTCCAGCCATTGCATCCCGTCGAAATGGTAGACGGCACCGTCGATGCCGGAATGGCTGCCGACCGCCCATACGTCCAGCGGGCCGGTGCCGTGGACGGCAAAGAGCGATGGGTCGTCGGGGAGTGTGATGGCCGACCACGTTCCGCTGTAATGACCAATCGCGCCGAAGTTGCCGACCGTCCAGACGTCGTTCGGCCCGCTCGCCCACACGCCGTAGAGGGCGCTCGGCTCGGGCAGCTCCGAGACGGTCCAAATCGAGCCGTCGAAATGCGCGAGCAAGCTCCCCTCGCCGACGGCCCAGACATCGGAGTCGCTGACGGCGGTGATGGACGAGATTGCCATCTTCGTCGGAAGGCGATGGACGACGCCGGTGCCGTCTTTCCACGAAGCGATGGTGTTGTTCGAGGCCGCGTACGCCGTGCCCGAAGGCGACATCGCGACCGGGCCGACGTGTTCCATCGGTGCGGGGTAGACGATGCAGATCCCCGATTGAGGATCACACGCGGGGAAGCCCGACCATTCGATCGCCGATTCGGGCAGCGGCTCGAAGGCGAGCGTCGTACATCCGGGCTCACCGCCGCCGGTCGACGTCGTCATCGTCCCCGACGACTCTCCCCCTTGCGAAGAACCTCCGCCGCCGGTGCCCCCCGCACCTCCCGGCGCGTCCCCTGGATCGCTGTCGCCGCAGCCGGCGGCCGCGGGTGCGATCATCGAGAGCATTGCGAAGCCGAAAAGAAGGAAGGAGCGCGATCTCATTGGGACCGCGCCGAGTGCCATTGTCGTGCCACGCGCTCGCCTCTCGATTCGCGTCAGGCGGATCGCGATTTCGTCGCGACAAGCGTCGTGCGCGCAATGGATCGCACGTGAAGCGCCGTTTGCGGCGAAGCCCAGCACCGCGAAACAACGGCGCGCCGCGGGTCCGGAGCCCGCGGCGCGTGTGGCTCGATCACGACAGCTTCGCGGCGAGCAAATCGACGGGATCGATCTTCGGCGGCTCGGCGAGGAGCTCACCGGCCTTTGCCATGAGCGCCGCCGCAATGGGCCCCTCGAGGTGAGCTTTGCGCGCACGGTCATCGGGGAACGCGTCGAAGATGCCGAACTCGTTCTTCGACAAGCGCAGCGCGAACCACACGATGGTGCCCGGCTCGTTCTGCGCGAGGGGCAGCGCGCTCGCGAGGAACGACGCGACCTCTTCTTCTTTGCCGGGCTTTGCGACGAGACGAGCCAAAAGGGCGACCTTGACCATGATTGTCTTCTCCTTCGGAGCGCCGACGAGGCGTCCGTGGCACGCAACCTAGCGACGGCTCGTTCGACGGGTCAGTGGCGCAAACGACAACGTCGGATGCGTTTTCGCCACTGGCGGGATCGCTATCGTTCTTGACGATTTCGCCACCGGCGAACGGCCAATCTCGAATGCTAGAGTCGCGTCCATGCGCGTCTCCGTGCTCGTCCTCGACGGCGTCTTCGACAGTGGGCTTTCGGTCATCCTCGATACGCTCGAGACGGCGAACGCGCTCGCACCGGAGACTCGACAGGCTCCTCGTTACGACGTGACGCTGTGTGGCCTGCGCAAGCGAGCAACGACCCATCACGGCCTTCGCCTCGAGCTGGAGTCGCTTTCGGCCCGCGCGCGCCCGGACGTGGTGTTCGTCCCTGCGCTCGGCGCAAAGACGATCGAGACGATATCGGCGGCGCTCGAGCGATCCGACGTGGCGGAGACGGCGCAGCTGCTGCGCGCATGGAAGAAGTCCGGCGCGCGCATCGCGGGCGCGTGCACGGCGACGTTCGTCCTCGCCCAATCGGGGATCCTCGACGGCGGCCGCGCGACGACGACATGGTGGCTGTCGCCGGTGTTTCGTGAGCGCTTCCCGGGGGTCGCCCTCGACGATTCACAAATGGTGGTGGAGTCGGGGCGCGTCGTGACCGCCGGCGCGGCGCTCGCGCACGTGGATCTCGCGCTGTGGCTCGTCCGCCAGGCGAGCCCGTCGCTCGCACGCGCGACGGCGCGGCACCTCGTCTTCGACGCGCGGCCTTCCCAAGCCGCGTTTGCGATGCCGGATCACCTCGCGCACGCCGACCCGCTGGTCGAACGCTTCGAGCAATGGGCGCGCAAACACCTGACGGATTTCGATCTGCACCAGGCCGCGCGATCGGTTGGTGCGAGCGGGCGCACGCTCGAGCGCCGTGTGCGAACGGTGCTCGGTCGATCGCCCCTCTCCTACGTGCAGGATCTGCGGGTCGAGCAGGCCGTGCATCGATTGCAGACGACGAAGGACACGATCGACGAGATTGCCTCGGCCGTCGGTTATCGCGACGGCGTCACGCTCCGCACGCTGCTCAGACGAAAGACTGGACGCGGGATCCGAGAGCTGCGCGCTCTCGGATGACCGCTTGCCGCGTGTTTTCAGATGCGCCGGAGACGCGACAGATCCGCCTGGAAGTAGACGCGATGAATGCGCCCCTCGGCGACGCCCAGCATGAGCGCCGCGAAAGGCGCTCCGTCGCGACGGAACAGGAGCGCCGGACGCCCATTGAGCTCTCGAAGCTCACGCTCGAGCGTCCTCGCGCCGCGGGCCGAGACCGTGGAGATGAACTGCGCAACGCGCGAGGCCCCTTGGAGCGGCGCGCGCAGGTTGCGAAAGCCCTCCACCTCGCGGCCGTTCGGGCCGCCGTCGGTGACGAGGACGGCGTCGTCCGCGAGAAGTCCCAGGAGCGATTCCAGATCGCCTTCGAGCGCCGCTTTCACGAAGCTCTCGAGCAGGCGCGCGTGTTCTTCGCGTGACGCGGACAGGAGTCGCTTTTCGGCGGCGATGTTGGAGCGCGCTCGCTCGAGGAGCTTGCGCGACGCGGGCGCCGTCTTGCCGATGAGATCCGCAATGTCGGCGTGACCGAAATCGAAGACGTCGTGAAGCAACAAGACGGCGCGCTCCGACGGTGTGAGGCGCTGGAGCATGACGAGGAGCGCCATCGAGACGTCGTCGAGGACCTCGACTTGGAACGTGCCGCTCTGGTCGAGCGCGACCGGCTCGGGCAGGCGATCACTCCGGCTCTCCTCTTTGCGCGCGCGGGCCGATCCGAGCTCGTTCAGGCAAAGACGCGTGACGACAGCGACGAGGTACGCGCGGGGGTCGTCGGCCTCCTCCGAACGACCGGTCCACCGAATCCACGCTTCTTGGACCATGTCTTCGGCGCGCGCGACGTCGCCGAGCATGCGGTATGCGAGCCCGAGCAAGTGCGGCCGATGGGTCTCCCATTCCGCGAGATCGCGCTCGGCGGAGCGAGCCGAACGATGCGCGGTGTTCATTGGAACGGCCTCAGCTCCATCAGCGCGGTGATCCACGCGACGAGACCGCAAGCGGCCCACGACATGGAGACGACGTAGCGACGTGCCGCGCTCGCGTCGACCTCACCCGCGATCCAGCGGCGGGCTCGCCTGCGCGTGAACCCGACGACGGCGCCCGTGGCGACGAGCGAGATCGCCGAGAGACGAAACCACCAAGCATGGTGATAGGTCCCGCCGGAGAGGACGTTCAGGAGCATGCCGGTGCCCATCATGACGCCGAGTGCTGCCGTCGACCAACGCGACAACGAGAGCAGCTCGCTCGGCGGAGAAGCAGCGGAGCGCTCGCTGCGCGCGACGAGCCCGACCGCGGCGATGAGCCCGAGCCCGAGGACGGCGCAGAGGACGTGGACGAGACGCACGAGCTCGAACGGCGTCATTGCGTCACCCCCACGACTTGCTGAACGTGCTTTTCGCCCTCGATCGCGTCGACGAGGAACGCCGCGACGGATCGAAACGAAGTGGAGAACGAATGGTTCGGCGGAAGCGAGCCGCTGGCCGCGCGGTATTGCTCGACGGGCTTCTGCACGAGCCGAGGAGGTCGCGCGATCGTCCACGAGAGATCGGTAGCGGTGACCACGGCCTCCATCGTCTCGAGGTCCCGCCGGTGGTGACGGAGGAACCACCGAAAGAACGCATAGAAGATGCCCGGCTCCTGGAAGAGCACGGCGGCCGAGACGATCCCGAGACGCGAGACCCCGGCGGTGGTCATGCCTGCGACGGTGCTCGCGGCGACATCGGTCATCAGCGTGCAGGGTTTGAACGCGTCGCGCGCGGGAGGTCCCACGGCGGAGAGAACGGCGTCGTGGCCACGCATTGCTTTCGCGAGCGCGCTCACGTCGTGAAGCTCGCCTGCCGCGACACGCAACCGCTCGCGCGGGGTGAGCTTCTGCGGCGAGCGCGCGTAAGCCGTGATTTCGTGGCCTCGCGCGAGCGCCACATCGACAATTTCACCGCCGGTTCGGCCGGTCGCTCCGAGAACGAAGAGTCGCATCGTATGCCTCCGGGCCTAGGACCGAACGGCATCGACAAATGTGACACCCCACGGTGCCGAGATTCCGGCGACCGTGGGGTAATCGTGCCTCGAGGTTCGTGAGTGGGCTACACGATCACTGGACCGCGCCCCACCCGCCGACACCCGTCACCGGGACGAGCCGCGAGGTGAAGAACACGCGGAGCGAACCGGCGTCGAGGCGTTGGTTCGTGAGGGTGAACGGGACGCGCCGCGTCTCGCCGCCGGGCAGCGTGAACACGAGCTCGCCGGTCACAGGGACGTTGGAGGCTGCGCTCTTCGCACGGACGACCTCGACCATGAAGTTGCCGGAGCTCATGCCCGAGAGCGAGAGCGTTTCCGTCGAGGTGCTCGTCGCGTCCTTGGCGCGGACGCTCACGTTCGAGAGCGTCGAGCCGAGCCACGACAGACGCTTGCCGTTCTTGTCGACGACCGCGAGGTCGAGATCGACCGGCACGTTCCACGTCGCCGTCACACGCACGTCGCCGAAGAGCGCAGGAATGTCGTTGAGCTTGAGCGTGCGCGCCGTCGTCTCGATCTTGTCGCGCTCTTTGGTCGGAGCCGACGAGAGCAAGGTCTGCGCGAGGTTGCCGAGGCCTTGGTCCTGCGAGCAGCGGACGGCGGACGCGACGGAGCTCGTGTCGGTCGAGTCGATGTCGGCGAGCGCGATGCGGTGATGGCAGGCGACGTCGGTCAGGCCCATCTGCGTGAACACCGTGGCGAGCCGCTTTTGAATCGCCTTGTCGCCGGGGCGCACGTCGGAAAGACCGGAGAGGATGCGGATGGCGCGCTCGCGGTCGCCGTTCATCGCGGCGAGGTCGGCGCGGGCGAGGAGCGCGTCGGGGTCGAGCGCATCGCGCTGACTCCACTTCGAGGCGAGCTCGAGCGCTTCACCCACGCGCCCCGAAGCCATGAGCGCCTTGTACAGGGCGACGGTCTTGTCGCGGCTGTCGGGCGCTGCCTTCAGCGCGGTCTCGGCTTCGACGAGGCTCGTCGCCACCTCGGTCGCGAGGAGCTTGTCGCTCGAGAACTGCGCCTTGCGATCGAAGACCTTGCGCATCGGGATCATCGCCGGGCGGCGCGCGACGGGCGGCGGCGGCGGCGACTTGCCCCAGCTCGGGCTGAACGGGTCGTCGCTGGGTCGGCTCGACGCCTGCCCAGGGCGAGCCGGCGGCGTCATGGGCGCGGCGCTCGCGGTCGCGGCGGGCTTGGACGTGGGCATCGGGCCGGCGTTCGAGTCGAATCCGACACCGCCGCCACCCGCAGTCGCTTCCCCAGCCGCGCGACCGCTGCCCTTCTTCTCCTTGGCGGCGTCGCGGTTGAAGCTTGACTGGTCTTCATCCTTCGCAGCGCGGTCTTCCGCGAGGCCTTCCTCACGCTCCGCGTCGTCGGACGAGCTCTCGCTCGTCGCGATCTCTTCGCCCGTGAACGCGCTGTTCTTGCCGTTCTTCTCGAGGCCGAACGCTTTGAACATCGCCTCGCTCTCGAGAACGATGAGCGACGTGTGTTGGCTCGCGACGCTGAACTGCTTCGACAGTGCGACCACGCGATCACGGTCGTCGGCGAGACCTGCTTGCTGCAGCTCGTCGATCTTCGCAGCAGCGAACATCCGCGGGACGAACGCGTTGCCGGCGGCCGAGGTCGGGGCGACCTTGGTCGTATAGGTCTGCTCGAACCGCTCGTTGCCGACGCGGCCGCGCAGGACGACGCTGCCCTCGATCGTCTTGCCTTCGGGCATGCGGGCGAAGATGAACGCCTCGCCGCCTGCGGGGATGGGATCGAGCCGTTTCGGCGTGATTTCGGTGAGCCCCGGCGGCAGGACGACCTCGACGTCGCTGAGGACGGAGCCGTACGCCGACGCGAGGACGTCGACGGCAGCCGCGTTCACGCGCTGGCCCGGAACGTACGGGACGAGGACGCCGTTTCCGCCGCGTGCGAGCGCACCGAGCGAGGTCGTATCCGCGTCTGCACCGAGCGCGACCGCGATGACCGAGCCTTCACCCGACGGAAGAACGTGGCGGACACCGGCTTCGACGCTCGCGGCCTTCGTCGGGCCGACGGTCGGGGTGCCGTCGCCGAGATAGATGATGCGCAGCTCGCGACCCGACAGCGCACCTGCGGCCGTGCGCGCCGCCTGAACCGCGGCGAGCAGGTTCGATCCGCCATCGGGCTCGATCGAGCCGAGGAAGCTCTCCACTTGCTGTGCGGCCTCGGCGCTCGGCTCGGTCGGCAGCGGGATCGTGCGCCCTTCCGATGCGCCCATCGCCTGGCACGTCGTGTCGCAGGCGAGGACGATGAACTCGTCGCGGCGATCCATCTCGCGCACGACGCTGGAGGCGAGGTGCGTCGCCCTCGCGAATCGCTCCCCGACCATCGAGCGGCTCGAGTCGACGACGATGACGTGCAGGCGCTCTTTGCCTTCAGGGAAGCGCGGGAGCGTGGGCCGCACGGCGAACGCGACGAACGGCGAGCCGTCCTCCGCGAGCGCCTTGGCTTCGGCGAGGGCGAGCTTCGATCGATCGCCCGGAGGCGCGTTGCCCGTGAGCGCGGAAGGCGCGTTGGTCGCGACAGCAGGCGTCGCGCTCGACGTCGTCCCGCCTGCCGGCATGTCGTAGGCCCACGCGGTGAGCGCGGAGGTGCGGCTCGGCAGCGCATATTCGAGCGTGAGATCGCCCGCGGGGACGAAGTTCTTTTCGTTCAGCGTGAAACGCTCGCCCCCCGACGCGACACCCGCACGCGCGAGCTGGTAGCCGCGAGATTCGATGCCGAACGATGCGTCGTGACCGAGCACCTGCGCGTCGACGTTGAACTCGTCGATCTTGGTCGAGCCGCTCGAGTCGTGCGCGAGCGGATAGGTGAACCGCCGAACACCCGCGGCTTGCGGCACCGTCTGCGTGTAGGTGAGCACCACGCGCCGCGAGCCCTTCTTCGGGATCGGGAAGATGCGCAGCTCGAAGCGACCGCCGCGCTGCCACTCGAGGAGCGCCGGGTCACGCCACGGGCCCGGCACCCAGAAGATCTCCTCCTTCGGCTTGGGCGCCTTCGGCGCGGCGTTTTGGATCACGCCGCGCCAGATCGCGGCGCCGCGATCGCGGTCCACGAACGCGCCGTCGAGGAGCTTTCCGTCGACCTCGAGCGCGAGGTTCTCGATCTGCGCACCCGGCGGCAGCGGGAAGCGGAAGATGCCTTCGAGCTCCTCGTCGGTGGTGTTGGTGAACGTCTCGTCCACCTCGGTGCGCGCGACGACGTCGACGACACGCACCTTCACCGAGTGCTTCGTGAGGCGCACGGCGCCGACCCGCTCGTCTTTCTGGCCGGGCTTCTTCGCGCGGAGCTCGCCGACGCCGCGTAGCGCCGGTGCATCCACGTCGTCCTGGCTCTCCGAGCTCCACTCGAGGACGTCGCTCATCGTGGTGCGCGCGGCGACGACTGGCTCGCCGAGATCGCCGAGCGTCGCCTCTTCACCTGCGCGAACCTTTGCTTTGACACCCGAGGCGCTGGTGACGTCGACCTCGCCGCGAACGACCTCGACCGCCGCGCGACGGTCGGTGACGGTGACCGCGACCTTGGTCCCAATAACGTCGATTTCTCCCTGAGGAACCTGGATTTTCGCGGGCTGCGCACCGTCGACTTTGGCGACGTCGGCGACCACCAGGCCGCGCACGACCTTCGCCTGACGCGTCGAGCCGGCAGGGAGCGCCACCTCCGAGTTGCGATCGATCGCGAGCCACGTCTCGTCGGAGAGCTTCACGCGAGCGCGGGTCTTTGCGTCCGTCTTGAGCGTGGAGCCGGGACCGATCTCGGCGCCGGCGACGGCGGGCGCACATTTGTCCTTGTCGTTGCAGACCTCGAAACCGCCGGTCCCGCCGTCCGCCGACGCGCGCGAGACAGAAAGTACGTTGCCGGTCCAAGCGCCTTCGGCCGATGCAACCGGTTGATCGGTCCCTTTCTTGTTCTTCACGAGGAAACCACCGACGGCCGCAGCCGCAGCCATTCCGCCGACGAGCGCCGCGATGAAGCCTTTGCGACGGAACAGCGACACGACGGCGCCGCCGGAGCCGTTCTTGTTGGCGACGCGCTGCGCGGGCTTCGCGCCCGGTGCGACGCGCGACGCGGCTTCACGGGCGAGCGCTGCGCGCTGCCCGTCGTCCTCGGACCGAAGCGTCGACTCCACGCTCTGCGCGCCGGCCGTAGAAGATCCGGAGAGGATTCCCTGCGGGCCGGTGTTGTTGCGACCCGTCGTCGCTTCGACGATGCGACCGTCGACGGGAGGCATCGGCGTGAGCATCACGTTCTGCGGCGTCGTCACGGGCTCGCGCAGCACCGCCGAGAGCGGCACCGTCTTGTGCGTCGGGACGAACACCGAGCTGGGCTCGGAGAGCGTCTTGTGCACCGTAGGAGCCTCCGAGCTCTTCGACCCGTCGCGATCGGAAGGCTCTCCGATCATCGTGGGAGCGGGCTGGATGATCGTCGCGTTGGTGTCGACAGGCACGCCGTCGCGCGGCGCAAACTCCGTCGGTGCCGAGGCGATCGTTCGCTGCAGCCCCATGGTCTCGGCTGCCGCGGGCTCGTCCGTTTGGCTCTTTCGCTGCGCGCCGCTGGTCGGTGCCTCGGCGTTCGTGCGCGGGACGATCGAGCTCGTCGAGAGGCTCGACTCACGCGCGAGCGACGGCTGCGGTCCTTCGGGACGCGCTTCGAGCACGAGCCCGAGCATCCGCTCCGCAAAGCCTTCCGTCGGCTGAAAATCCGCGCCGGAGCACTCGATCGCCTCCGCGGCCTGCTCGGCCTCGTACTTGAGATCGCGGCACCGATCGCATCCGGCGATGTGCTCGAGCAACGAGGCGGAAACGTTTCCTTCGAGAACGTCCGCGATCGACTCCTCGACCTCGATGCAGCGTTCGTCATTCGCGATGCTCATGACCCGATTCCTCCAAAACACGCGCACGCGCGCCCGTGGCGCGACGAAAACCCTTCGAATCCCCGGAGACGCTCGTGCTCAAACATCGGCAAGCGACTCCCTCAGGCGCGTGAGCGCCCGGCTGACGCGCTTGCGTGCGGCCGCTTCGTCGACCCCGCACGCCAGCGCCACCTCGCGGAAGCTGAGCCCTGCGTCGTAGCGGAGGATCACCGCTTCACGCTCGCTCGGCTTCAGCGTCGCGAGCGCGTTTCGAGCTCGCACCGCACGCTCGCGTTCGATCGCGAGCTCACCGGCATCCGCGCCACGCCCGGTGTCGTGCACCAAGCGAAGGCGCGCCTGCCGGCGGTTCTTCATCTCGTTGTGGCGTCCACAGATCCGCCGAGCGATGCCATACAGCCACGACCGGACGGACCCCTCGAACCGGAACGACGGAAACGCGTCGTAGGCCGCGATGAGCGTCTCTTGCACGAGCTCTTCGGCTTCCGCCTGAGAGCCCGTCAGCGCCATGCACAACCGGCCGAGGGGGCCGGAGTAGGCTTTGGCACAGCGGGCCAGCGCATCCTTGTACTGCTGCGCCGCGATGAGCCCCGCGATCGCCTCGGCCTCGTCGGTCGCGGCCTCCGACCGAGCCAGCGCCTTCACCATTGTTCGTCCCTCATCGCGATTCATGTGCCCTCGTCCGCGGCATTCGTGACCGCCGTCATCTTCGCGGGTCCGCGCTTCGCCGTCCTGGTCCGAGCGCGCGCGCCCACGTCCGTCGGAAAACGGTCCCACCCGGCGCCGGCTTACTGGAGGACCTCATCCCCCAGGGCGCGCCACGGTGCCTACATGCTCCCCCTGTGGTCCATTTGGCCAGGGAACCGTAAACGGACAGTCACTCCCCAATGATCTCGAAGCCACACCTCTCGAAAAAAATCCCGGACGCCAGGGAAGATCAGATGGGCCCACCACTTGCAAAGCGTCGACCTCGCCGACAGCCTATCTCGCGGACCCTCGGCAGGAGCTCAACCGATGCGCACCCAACTTCGAGCGTTCGACCCTTCGATGTCCCCTCCCCGGTCGACGGACGGCTACAGTGATGGCGTGAACAGTCGTCAACAACGCCGCTGGGGTCTGGGGTTGGTCGCGGCCATCGCCGTCGTGTTCGCAACAGGGTCGGTCCTCGCCGACGACGGACCGCCCGCCCCGAAGAAACCGAATCCTGTCGCGGCCGCCCACAAGCTCAAGGCCGCGCTGAAAGAAGCGAGCGACGAGATTCTTCCCGTCGCCGACGAGTCTCCGCAGGTGAAGGGGAACAAAGGCCTCGTCGTCCTGCAGCGCGCAGGTCAGGTCGTAGGCCTCGGCACCGTTCTCGACGGCGACGGCCGCATCCTCACCGCGCTCTCCCCGCTCGGGAACGGCAACGACCTCGAAGCGAAATTCGCGGACGACACCGTTCGCAAGGTGAAGGTCGGCCACCAAGACCGCGCGTGGGACCTCGCGCTCCTCGTCCCGCAGAGCGGCAAATGGACGGAGGGCCTCAAGTCGAGCAACGCGAACCCGCTGAAGGACGGCTCCAACGTCCGCGCCTTCTCGGTCGTGAACAAAGCCAAGCCCGTCGCGAACGATCTCGTGCTGCGCAGCAAGCGCACGTTGATCGGCGGTGACGACGAAGAGCTCGATAACGCGCTCGAGATCGGCAGCAAGGTGAACTCGAAGGACATCGGCTCGCCGATCGTCGACGAGAGCGGCCGTGTCGTCGGTGTCCTCAGCCGCGCGTGCCTCCCCATCGAAGGAAAGCCGTGCGCGCCGGTCGCCTACGGCGTCCCGATGCCGGCGATCAAATCGTTCCTCAAGGGTGTGCCCGCGGATGCCGTTCAGCCGGCGGCGTGGCTCGGCATCCAGGGCGCGCCGGAGTCGACGTCGGTCGTCAAAGGCGTGCGCGTCCTCTCCGTCGCGAAGAACAGCCCCGCGTCCGAAGCGAAGCTCAAGGGCGGAGACAAAGGTGCAGGCGACATGATTGTCGCGGTCGGCGGTGACCCGGTCACCAACAACGAAGAGCTCGCCGCCGCGGTGAAGAAGCGCGCCATCGGGGAGAAGGTCCCGCTGACGCTCTTCAGCAAGGGCGCCTACAAGACGGTGGACGTCGTCCTACGCGCGCCGCCCGAGGTCGCGAAGCCCGCCGCGAAGGCGCCCGCCGCCTCGGAAGAGCGCGAGTTCGCGACGCCGCCCGAGGGCAAGAAGAGCTCGAAGAAGAGCCTCTCCAAGGCCGCTCGCTCCGAGCGCGTCGAGGCGTTCGACGCCGAGGACGCCGAGGAGAAGCCGGTCGAGAAGAAGCCGGCGGCGAAGAAGAAGACGAAGTTCTCGATCTCGATCGACAAGGATCCGTTCAACGATCCCGACTGATCGATCGACCCGAGCTCCGCGCTCGAAAGCATGTCCGCACCGAGCCCGCGCTCCTCAGGAGCGCGGGCTTCGTCATTTCGAATCGTCCAGCGGTTCGAAGGCGGGCTCCTTGCGCTTCTTCGTTCTCTTCCGCGGCGGCCGGGAAAACACCACGTAGGCGCGCTCCTGTTGGCGGCGGGACAGCTCGCGTACGACGAGCGCGCCGCAGACGGCCGCCGCGACGCGGATCAACTGGACCGCGACGCCCACCTGGTTGTGAACGATCACCTGCTCGGGGTGACTGCCTGAAAGGAGCTCTTTGTTGAGGCTGAAGCCGATCATCGCTGCCCACCACAGAACCCACCAAGCCCCGATGACGCTCGGAGTCTCTCGGCGCACCCAGCTGGTTCCGTCGTGCTCGGGCTCCGCCGCCCAGTAGAGCTCGCGCATGGCGGCGACGGGCTTCCAAAGCGACGCGATCGGAACGAAGAAACAACCGACGGCCCACGCCGGCGAATACTCGAGATTGCGCGCGCCGAGCGCGCGAACATTGGTGCTCGTGCGATGGACGAAGAGCAGGAAGGCCATCGCGGTCGAGAGCACCGTGACGGCGCTCGCGACTTGAAGCATCCTCGCGCGCTCGTCGACCGCGTCGAACGCTTCTCGATCGAAATGGCCTAGCAGCACCTGCGCGACCAGCTCGTTCTCGATGAGCGCACTCCAGATGTGCAGCAGCGAGACGAGCGCACAAGCACCGAGCAACCCGATGACGAGGAGCGATAGATTCCTCGTTTCCCGATAGCGGAAGGCGCCATCTCGCGGCGGCTCGGGCGAAACTTTCCGTACAGGCGCGTCGTCCACCGACGGCGGCGCGTATGGATTGAGGGGCTCCAACAGCACGTCAGATTATCGCGTCGCGACGGAGCCCTCGACCCATTCGTCGCAGGCGCATACGATGGCTCGTCGCCATGACGAACCCGCGTTCGTCCGCCGATTTCGAGCCGCTCGAGGCGAGGTTATGAACCTCGTCGTCTTCGTCTACGTGGAGCGCGGCGCGAGCTCCTTCTCGCTGCCGAAGCAGGGCACGGTGCTCATCGGTCGCGGTCTCGAGGCGGAGGTCTTCGTCGCGAGCGACGACGCCTCGCGACGGCACGCGCAGCTCCAGGTCGAAGGCCTCGATGTGACGCTCACCGATCTCGGCTCGAGGAACGGCACCTTCGTGAACGGTGAGCGCATCCAGAAGCCTCGCCGCGTGCACCCCGGTGATCAGATCCTCGTCGGCGACGCGATCCTCATGCTCGAGCGTGAGAGCCACTCGGTTCCGCCGCTGCGTGACCGTCCATCGGAACGACGTCGACCGACGACACGACGCTCGCGACCGTCGTGATCGGCTGCGCCGCAGGCTCACCGAGGAAGCTCGCGACCGCTTCGGCGGTGGGCTGCGCGAACAGAATCGCGAGGTGCCCGCGGTCGGGGACGACGACGTTCCTTCCGGGCTCGGCCAGATGCGCCGACGAGTGCGGGAACACGACGTTGTCGTGCTGCGAATACACGCTCAGAAACGGGACGCTCGGAAGCGGCTCGATGCCGTGACCACTTCTCAGCGCGGCGCGCGAGCGACCGAGGATCGGCCCCTTGTAGGCGATGCCCTTGTGTGGCGTCGCGATCGTCACGCATCGGCGCACGCGCTCGAGCCCTCCGTGTTGAACGTAGTGGGCCGCCACGAGACCACCCATCGAGTGGCAGACGAGATCGACCTTGTCCGAGCCCGTCTCGCGCCGAATGTCGTCGATGAAGCGATCGAGTGAGCGCGAGATCGACGGCAAGTCGCTCAGCCACGTGTAGTTGAACCCGTAGAGCGGGCCGACGTTCTTCCGCCGAAGGAATGCCGCGAGGTAGAGGAAGTCGACACGGTTTTGGAAGTAGCCGTGCACGAACACGACGGGTGGTCCTTTGCCACCGCCGAGCTTTCGTCCAAACACGTACGCGAAGACGAGGAGCGGCTGCGTGCAGAGGACCCAGAACAGCTCCATCGACCATTGGCGGAGCGCGACGCGGAGCGGTCGGCGCGCGACGTGCGACGACGAGAGCACGAACGAGGCAGCGAGGTAGATCGCCGTCCCACCGAGAAACGTCGACATACCTCCAATCGCCGCCCAAACCGTCCAGTGCACGTCGTTCGGGAGCGTACTCATTCGGGCCCGCGCTGCCCACAGCATCGAATCGTGCGCGGACCGGCACGAAACTGCCCAGGTCCGCGACCTTGACACCCCTCGATGGCGGCTGATGTGATCTGCGAGCTGCGATGAGCGACTTCGACCTGGCTTTCGAGCGCGCCGAGGCCCGCGTCGGGGAAGTCCTGCGTGGCAAATGGCGGCTCGATCGCGTGATCGGCGTCGGCGGGATGGCGGCCGTCTACGCCGCGACCCACCGGAACGGCAAGCGAGGTGCGCTGAAGCTGCTGCACCCGCAGCTGTCGCTCGCGGGTGAGGCGCGCGCACGGTTTCTTCGCGAGGGATACGTCGCGAACGCCGTCGATCACCCGGGAGCGGTGTCCGTCCTCGACGACGACACGTGTGAGGACGGCACTGTCTACCTGGTGATGGAGCTGCTCGAGGGCTCGACCGTGGATGCCATCGCCGACGCACGCCCCGACAAACGGCTCGAGCTCGGCGAGGTCGCGGGGATCGCCGAGGGCCTCTTGGACGTGCTCTGTGCGGCGCACGACAAGGGCATCGTCCACCGCGATCTGAAGCCGGAGAACCTGTTTCTGACGAAGAGCGGCCAGCTCCGCGTGCTCGACTTCGGCATTGCACGCCTGCGCCGAGACTCGTCCGCGGTCACGTCGACGAAGACAGGCGCGAGTATGGGCACGCCCGCGTTCATGCCGCCGGAGCAGGCCCTCGGCGACTGGAGCGCGGTCGATGCGCGCTCGGATTTGTGGTCGGTCGGCGCGACGATGTTCACGCTGCTCACGGGGCGGTACGTCCACGACGCGGAGAACGTGCAGCGCATGATGCTCGCAGCGATGACGCGTTCACCCGAGCCGGTACGCTCCCTTCGCGCGGACGTACCGGATGCGCTCGCGAGCGTGGTCGACTGCGCCCTGCAGATCCGGCGCGAGGATCGTTTCGCCGACGCGAAGAGCATGCTCGCTGCGATTCGAGGCGCGCAAGCCGAGCTCACGGGAGGCGATGCATCGCGGGCAGGCGCGCCGATGCCGCGCGAGCGAGCCTCGGAGTTGTTCGCCGCGATGACCTTGCCGAGCGGGAACGAGCCTGCAGCACGACACCAGCGCGCCGCACGGCGTGGCCCCGGAATGACGGCGGCGCCGGTCTCGAGCGATCGCGTGCAGCTTCCGCGCAACCGGCGCGGCGGGCTCTTCTTGCTCCTGGGCGCGGGGATCGTCGCCGTCGCGGCGCTCGCGGTGGGCTCGCGCTTCCTCACGTTGCAGGCGTCGACCGCCGCCGACTCAACGACAACGGGCACAGGCGCCGCGACGAGCGCAACGCAGACATCGACGGCATCGACGAGCGCGCCCGCTTCGACGTCCGTCGTCGTCGAGGTCCAGCACGGAGCGTCGTCTACGACCGAACCGGACGCGACCGAGGCAGCGTCGGGCACCGCCCCCAGCGTCGAGCCAGCCGCCGCGGAGCCACCGAATGCGCGTTCATTCGCCGGGCGACCGCGCACGAGCGCGCCCGCACCGAAGTCACCCGCGCCTTCCGATCCTTCTCCGAGCCCGGCGCCTCGTCCGACGACCTTCAATGGCCGCTTCTAAACTCTCGGTTCGTCTGTCGTGCGCGCTGCTCGCCGCCGCGTCGTCGATGCCGTTGAGTGCGCGAGCCCAATCGAAAGATCCTGCGGCGGCCGAGGCGCTCTTCCAACAAGGCAAAGAGGCGCTGGATCGCGGTGACTACGACACCGCGTGCCCGAAGCTCGAAGCGAGCCTCAAAGCGGAGGCCGCCCCGGGCACGCTCTTCTTTCTCGCCGATTGCGAAGAGAAGCAGGGACGAATCGCGACCGCCTGGGCCCATTTCAAGGAGCTCGAGCAAAAGCTGCCGGCGGACGATTCGCGCAGACCCACGGTCGTTCAAAGAGCGGCCGCGCTCCAGTCACGGATTCCGAAGCTCACGGTGAAGGTCGCGTCGGGAACACCTGCGAATGCCGTCGTGACACGCGATGGAATCGAAATGGGCGCAGCGAGCCTCGGAAGCCCGACGCCCATCGACCCCGGCGAGCACACCATCGCGATCGAGGCACCGGGGCACGCCCGCAACGAGAGCAAAGTCGTCATCGACCGACCTTCTACGGAAATCACCGTTTCCGTCGGCGAGCGAACCGCGACCGGCGCGACGCCGGCAGGCAAAGGCGGGGCACAAGTGCCGGTGGGGATCACCATCGGCAGCATCGGCGTCGCGGCGATGGTCTCCGGTGTGATCGTCGGGGTCGTCGGGAAATCGAATTACGACGACTCGGATCCTTTCTGCGACGAGGACGACTTCTGCGGGCCCGAGGGCATCACGATTCGAGAAGATGCTCGGACGATGGGGACGGCCGCGACGGTCGTGTTCGCCATTGGTGCCGCAGCGACGGCCACCGGGATCATCGTTTGGCTGACGGCACCCAAAGACGAAGGTGGTCTCGCCTCTACCAATTGGAGAGTCGGGGTCGGGCCATCGGGCATCGTGGCGAGGACGTCGTGGTGAGACCCGTTGCGATCCTTTCGATTGCGGCGCTCGCGTGCAGCGCTGGCTGCAATCTCATTTTCGGAATGGATGAAGGAAAGCCGTTACCGGACGAAGGCGGCGGCGGCGCCTCGTGTGAGGGCGGATCGAGCGAGGGCGGCAGTGGAATCTTGCTGCTCTGGTCATGTCTCGACGACGTGCCGCAGGTCGATGCCGCCTGCGGAGACGATCTTTCGTTTCAGTTTCAATTCTCGGGGGAAGAGCTCGCAACCGCCGACGTGGACGTGAAGGTCTGCAATCGAGCGGACACGCCCTGTGACGCGCCGAGCGCCACGATCGCGCCCAATCCCAACACCGGGGATTTGTTCCGCGACGTCCCGCCCAACTTCACCGGCTATTTCGATATCGACAGCGATTCGTACCGCGCGGCGCTGCTCGAGCTCGGTCCGCTCACGGGCCTACCGCGGCCGAAGCGATATGTTCCGCTATTGACCGAAGCGGACATCGAACAGGCATTGACCGACCTCCAAACCGAAGAGCTCACCGATCGAGGGCACATCGTGCTGCTGGCCACCGATTGCGACGGCAATGCTGCCCCAGGTATCTCGATCCAAGCGGACAATCACGCCGATTCGAGCTCGACGTATTTCTATCTCGGAAGCCTGATAGGTCTGACCGTCGACCCCAACGCGAGCGCGACGAACTACACCGGAGGCGCCGGCATCGTGAACCTCGAGCCGGGGCAGACCACCGTTCGCACCATTCGAAACGGGGAAACGGTCGGCAAAGCGACCGTTCTCGTTCGGCCAGGGGAATTGACGTACATCCACCTCGGCCCGACACCTCAATAGCCGAAAGGTCGATGGCTCACGCCTTGGTCGCGCGAAGCTCCCACGTCGCGACGACGGCCGGCTCGAATCGACGCCGCGGGGGTCGTCGAACCAGCGACGTGGTCGCGCAGGTCCGAGCGACCGCCGACACGACGAAACCGGCGCGTTCGAGCGCCGTGACCGATGCTTCGGCGACGGATCCGTCGGTCACGGTGCTGACCAACCAGCTGGCACTGTGCCACCGCAAGTACAGCGAGCCGCCGCTCCGCAGCACACGAAACACCTCCGCGAGGAGGTCGGGCGCATCGACGAGCGGCAGGGATGAATCGATCGACAGCGCCGCCTCGAATGTCTCGTCGTCGAACGGGAGCGCCCCGGTGGAAACGCGCACGACGACGCGCCGGTCGAGATGCTCCCGCCGGATTTGGGAGCGCGCGTGCGCGGCCTCGACCGCCGTTCGAGCCATGGCGTCGATGCGGACACCACGGGCGCGCGACGCGACGGCGATGCTCGCTCGACCGACGCCGCATCCGACGTCGAGCACGCGGTCACCGTCATGAAGCCCGCCGTCGACGATCTTGGAGAGGAGGCTCTCCCACTGGTCCTCGGCCTTCCGTCCAACGACCGCCCGAAACGCCTGCGCCATCGCAGGCCGACATCGCAGGGACCGTGCCGCGCCGGGCACGCGTTTCCATGCGAAATCAGCGCCGTAACGCGCGCGATGTTACGCGCATCGTTACGGCGCCCGTCCTACCGGCCGTCTCAGTTCTGGCCCCAGTTGCCTTGGCCGGGTTGCTGTCCGTAACCCTGCCCAGGATGCCCTTGCGGCGGGTGCCCCTGCGGCGCGTAGCCTTGTTGCGGCTGCTGCGGATAGCCGGCTTGCGCGGGGTATCCTTGGCCCATCTGCGGCGCAGCGCCCTGGCCGTGCAGTTGTCCACGGAGGAGGCCCGAGCTCGGCGCGTACTCCTTGAACTCGGCAATCATCGCCTTCCAGGGGCCGGTGTAGAGGATGATGATCGGGATGAGCCCCATCGCGAGGAGACGCACCAGCACCGACGGCGCGAACGCGTTGAACAGGATCTCCGTGCCGTGCGGGCCGTGTTTGATCTTGAGCGCGAGGCCCGTCCAGCCGCTGCGTTTGAGCACCAGATCGGCGCCGATCAACGCGGTCTTGTAGACCTCGTACCCTTTGCCGGAGAACGCCTGCTGCAGCTCTTGGAGGAGCGAGTCGGGCGTCACGTGCGGACTCGGAGGAAGCTGGATCGACCCCCGCGAGAAGAACCCCGGATCCCTGATTTGCATCGGGGTATCGAATCGCAGGGGCGGAGCGATGTCGAGACGGCCTGGGGGGCGTGAGCGACGGCGATGACGATGACGATGGTCGAGCGGGAGGAGTCGCGCCTTCGATCACGAAAAACGCATAGTAAACGCCGCATTTACCATGCGTTTTTGTCTGGAGAGGGACACATCGCCCCTCGAGCCGCGCCCCCCAGATCCACAAATGCCGCCTCAGGACCGCGCAGCAGTCGCGCGGTCCGATGCGGTCATTGAGTCCATCTCACGAGCACGCAGGTGATGTTGTCTGGACCGCCGTTTTCGTTGGCGCGCTCGATGAGCTTGGCCGCGCACGTCTTCACGTCGGTGTACTGGCCCATGATCTCGGCGATTTCGGCGTCGCTCACCGGGCCGGAGAGACCGTCGGAGCAGAGCATGAAGGTGTCGTTCGCCTGAGGGATCTCGAAGCGCGTGTCGACCTTGACCGTGTCCTTCATCCCGAGGGCGCGAACGATGACGTTCTTGTGCGGGAAGTTCGCGATCTCTTCCTCGGTGAGGCGCTTCATCTTGATGTAGTCGTTGAGCAGCGAGTGGTCGTCGGTGAGCTGCTCGAGCTTCGACTGGCGGTAGCGGTAGACGCGGCTGTCACCGACGTGTGCGACATAGACGCCGTCGTTCGCGGCGAAGATGCCGACGATCGTCGTGCCCATGTTGCGCTTCTTGAGCTCACGCTGGCCGGTCTCGTAGATGCGCAGGTTCGCGAGCTTGATGCCGGTGATGAGCCGGTTTTCCTCGTAGCCCTTGCTGCGGTCCATCTTGTAGGGCCACGTCCGCTCGGGATCGTCCTGGGTCGCGGCGAAGAACTCGCGCAGCGCATCGAGCGCCATCTGGGACGCGACCTCACCCGAGGCGTGACCGCCCATGCCGTCGGCTACGACGAAGAGGCCGTAGTCGGGCATGATCGAGAAATTGTCCTCGTTGTGATTGCGTTTTCGACCGACGTTCGTCTCGCCGGCGACTTCGATGCGGAACTGGGAGTGAATGCTTCCGTGTGCGCTCATACGAAGCGGCAAGCCGTGTCGGACCCCGCAAACCCGCGGGGCGACAAGCCGGAGGTTATAGGGCGCGGCTTTGCTGTCAACGACGCTGTCACGCCGGCGGCTCCGAGCAGCCCTGTCGCCGCTGCGTCACGCGCGTCCCGGGGCGGGCGATCGACCCCGCGGGGATGGGCCATGACGTGGCTCGCACCTTTCCTGTTAGCATCCCCGAAGTGGCCGACGAAAAAGACGAAGCTCGTCGCGACATCGAAGGCGCCTTCGCAGCGGATGCAGGAGCGACGCGCCCGGCAAAAACGCTGATGGGGCACGCGACGCCGGACGCGGATGCGCCGACGAAGCCCTCGTCGGTGGTGCCGCCGGCGCCGCCGAGCCCCGGCGGTTTGCCTCGAGTCCGACCGCCGAAGATGGGCTCGTGGGGAAAGACCAACGACGGGCTCGGCCCGCCTTCTCCTCCGGGGAAAACGCAGACCGGAACCGGGACGCCGCCCCGCCTCGCGCCGCCCCCGCGGAAGATGACGCCACCACCGATCCAGGCGATTCCGCCCCAACGAACGCAGCCCGGGACGACGACACCCAGCGGTGCGACGAGAACGATCGGCTACGGAACGCCGAGCGCACCTCCGTCGGATCCTTCGCACGCCGAGGAGAACGTGCCCGAATCGGTCGAACCCGAAGAGCTCGAGGCCGAGCTCGCGGATGATGCGGATTGGGAGCCGGCGGCGCCCGCCGGACGCGACACGGACTTCGGCCAAGCCGTCGCGCCGAGCGCCGATGCCGAACGCACGGACGTCACGCAACCCGCCCAGGCGGCCGATGCAGCCGCAGCCGGTGCGTCCCCGCGCCCTCGAACGCCGGGCTCGTACAGCGCGTTCGGCGCCGTCGTCGAAGGCGTTCGGCCACAAGCACCGCTGCCGACACGGGGCGGCGCCGACCAGCCTGCGGCGGCACCCGCCGCTGGAAGCGTCGCGGCTGCGACGACGAACGTGCCCGCGGAGCGCCCGAGCGAAGCCGCTCCGCCGAGCGTCAGCGCGAACCCGCTCGAGCGCGAGATCCGCGCGCGAGCCGACCGCCTGAAGAAGGAAGACCCCGTCGCCGCGGCGCGGGCGTACATCGAGCTCGGGCTCCTGTGCGAGTGGATCCTCTACGACCGCGCCCGCGCGAAGAAACACTACGAAGCCGCGCGCGACTGCGTTCGCACGCTGCAACCGGCCCTCACGCGCATGCGGAGGATCGGCGCGGTCCAACCGCCCGGACCGAGCATCACCGCCCCGCCCGCCGAAAAAACGCTGAAAGAGGCGCTCGAGGTCCTCGCCGACGAGATCGCGATCGCCGAGACCGACGAGCTTCGAGCGGATCTCCACGCGAACCGCGCGCGCCTGCTCGAGGGGGGCAACCGCTTCGAAGAGGCGCGCACCTCGTACCGCGAGGCGCTCCACTTCTCGGCGAAACACGCGGCTGCGTTGCACGGCCTCGAAGCGCTGCTTCGCCGTGAGATCGCCGAGGCCGGAAAGAACCTGCACAACGAGCTCGCTGAGCACCTCGCGCGGGAAGCCGAGGCGTACATGCCCGACGGCACGGACGGCGATGCTGCCCTCGCCGCTTGGCTTTGCGTCGAGCGCGCGGAGATCCTCGAGCGACAGCTGAAGCAAGTACCCGGTGCGCGGGAAGCGTTGAAGCGCGGCGTGTCGCTCGCGCCGAACCCCGGGCCGGTGCGCAACGCTTTGGTGCGGCACCTCGCCCGCCACGATCGCGACCAAGGTCTCGCGGACGCGCTGCGCGTCGAAGCCGAGCGCGAGTCGGACGCCGATCGCGCGGCGCGTCTGCTCTACGCGAGCGCGCGCATCAGCTTCGACCGGCTCGGCACGCGCGGTGACGGCATCTCCGCGCTCACGCGGGCGGAGCAGCGCGCGCCGCACGGCTCGATCACGCAGACGAAGATCTTCTCCGAGCTCGTGAACCAGCTGGAGATCGACGGCGATCACGCGAAACTCGTCGAAATCCGCGTGAAGCGCCTCGGCTTGCTCACCGGGCGCGAAGCCGTCGCCTTCGAATACGTTCGTCTCGCGGACTCGTATGCGCGGCTCGGACGTGCGGATCTCGCCGCCGACGCAGCGTCTCGCGCGCTGTCCCAAGATCCGTCGAGCCGCGGCATTCGCGAGACGCTCGACCAGTCGTTGCAACGCCTCGGACGTCACGCCGACCGCGTCCGCGCATGGCTGCTCGAAGCAAACTCCGAGCGCCCCGCGCGCGAGCGTATCCGCGCCTTCTTGCGCGCGGCGGACATCTCCGCGCGCCATTTGAACCAGCCCGAGCAAGCCATCGACGCGCTCCGCGCGGCGTGGGTGCTCGAGCCGGGACAGGGAGCCGTGTTCGACGCGCTCGCAGCGCTGTTGAAGTCCGGTCCTCGCGCCACGGAGGCCGGCGTCAAGAACGCCGAGCAGCGCATCGATCTGTTCGAGCAGGCCGCGATCCTCGAGCAAGACAAGCAACGAAAGCTCGGGCTCCTCGAGAAGGTCCTCGGCATCTGGGAAGACGAGCTCGATCGGACCGACAAGGTGATCGAGACCGCGGATCGCATCCTCACCCTCGATGCTTCGCGCAGGACGGCGATCCTCGCGCTGCAGCGCGCGGCGCGTCGCGCGGGTGATCACGATCGGCTCGCGCGGGCCCTCGATTCGGAGATCCGACAAGCCGAGGACGCGAACCTCCGCGCGCGCATCCTCCTCGAGGCCGCCGAGGTCGCCGAGCGCAAAGGTGATCGCGAGCGCGCCCTCGCCTTCATCGACCGGGCCCTCTCTACGAAGGCCGGTGACGTCGATGCCGGTCGTGCGCGCGTCGCGCTGTTGCGGCGCATGTCGAGGCTCGACGAGGCACGAAAGACGCTCGTCGCGCTCGCCGATCACGATCCGGAGACGGCCTTCGAGATCTGGCTCGAGGTCGCGGACCTCGACGAGTCGTTCCGCAAAGCACCGGCAGATGCGGTCGAAGCCTATCGATCCGCGCACAAGCTCCGGCCGGAGCACCCGCTTCCGCCGCTGTCGCTCGTGCGTCTGCTCCGGGCGACGAAGAACTACAAGCGGCTCGTCAGCGAGCTTCGCGGGCTCGCCAAGGCCGAGAAAGACCCGCGCGCGCTCGCGGTCCATCACACGACGGCGGCCGAGGTCGAAGAGCTCGCGCTCGGCGACGACGAAGCCGCTCTGAAGAGCCTGGAGCAAGCGGACGCCGCGCTCGGCGGCGGCGCGGGCGAGGGCCCGTGGGACGCGGGCGTGTTCGAAGCGATGGAGCGCATCCTGATGCGCATGGGCGACGACGAAGGCCTCATGCGCCTCTACGCGCGGTGGCTCGAGCGAAAGCCGTCCGCGTCGATCGATCACACGTTGCGCGTCGGCCTCGCGACGGCGCTCGAGTCGTCGAGCCCCGCACAGGCCATCGAGGTCTTGGAGGCGCTCGTCGCGGTCGTGCCGAACCACGTCCCCGCGCTGAAGCGGCTCGAGCACCTGCAGCGCTCGCGCAAAGCCCACCCGAACCTCGGCGGCGTGCTCGTCGCGCAGGCGAACGTGTTCGGTTCACGCCGCGCCCGCGTCGGCGCCTTGTGGGAGATCGTTTCGCTGGAGGAGAAGCTCGGCGCAGCTTCGACCCTCGATGCTCTGGCGCGCATCACGCACGAGCACCCGGCCGAGATCGGCGCGCTCGACAACGTGATCCGCATCGCGAGCCGGCTGGTCTGCAACGTCGGCGTCCCTCACCCCGCGCTGATCGCAGCGAAGAATCAGCTCCTTGCTGCGGTGCGCGCACGTCGCGAGCTCACCGTCGACCCGCTCGCGAAGGCCGCCTACCACATCGAAGAGGCGGCGCTGCTCGAGAGCGCGGACGTGGACCCCAACATCCGCGGCGCGATGGAGAGCTACCGCGAGGCGCTCACGCTCTGGCCGGACAGCTTCCTCGCCGCGCGCGGGCTGGAGCGTCTCGCGACGCACATGGGCGATCACCAGGCCCTCATCGCGAGCCAGCTCGCCCTCGCGAAGCTCACCGAGTCGAACGTCGGCAAGGCGGCGCACCTCGTCAAAGCCGCCGAGCTCACCGCGTCGCATCTGCGCGACGATCGCACCGCCCTCGAGCTCTACGAGGTCGCCCTCGAGACCGATCCGGAGAACCGCGACGCCTCGAAGACCCTCGCGACGATGCTGGCGTCGGATCCTCGGCGCCTCATCGAGCGGCTGCGCCCTGCGCTCGATCGCGCCACGACGCAGGCACAAGGCACGCTCCTCGGCGCGGAGATCGCGCAGGCTTACCTGCGCATTCACCACGCGGAAGGCGACGCCGCGCGCATCGACTACGGACCGGGCATCCAGGCCATGCGCCGCGCGATGCGCTCGTCGCCGGACGATCTGTCGAGCCTGTTCGTGCTCGCGCGCCTCTACACCGCGCAGAAGTCGTGGGCCGAGTCGCGCGACACGTTGCAGCGGGTCGTCGAGCTGACGGCGAGCACCGATCCGAAGTCGCGCGCCACCGCGCTCTTCGCGCTCGCGGATCTCTACGAAGGACCGCTGTCCGACATGACGCTCGCGGAGACGACGCTCGTCAGCGTGCTCTCCGCCGAGCCGACCAACAAGAACGCGCTAGAGCGGCTCTATTCGCTCGGCATGAAGAAGGGCGACAAGAAGCTCGCTCGTTCGAGCCTCGAGCGCCTCGCCGAATACGAGACCGATCTCGTCCAGCGCACGGAGTACCAGCTCCGCGTCGCCGAGGTCGCGCGCGAGTCCAACGACGGCGCGGGTATGTTGCGCGCCCTCCAAGACGCGGTTGTCTCGACGCCGCAGGACTTGCGGCCCTGGACGCTCCTCGCGCGGCTTTGTCTGTCGCGCGGAGAAAATCCCGAGGCTCTGCAAAACCTCGCGCACGCGATCGAGCAGGTCATCGAGATGGCGAAGGCGCGCCGAAGGCCGCTCGAAGCTCGCTGGCTGCTGACCCTCGGCCTGCTCGAGACGAACGCGTTGAAGCGGCCCGCGGACGGCGTCGCGCATCTGCAAGCCGCGCTCGGTGCGGCATCCGCGCCCGGCGCGCCTCCGCCTCACCCCGAAATCCGCGCGGCGCTCGGCTCCGGGCTGCTCGCGGCAGGTCGCACCAAAGAAGCGGTGCACATCCTGCGCGAGCTCTGCACCATCGACTCCGAGACCTTGCTGCGCCTCGCGGAGCCGAGCGCCTTCAACACGGTCCGAAGCGCATGCGTCGCGCCGTCCGGAACGGTGCTCTCCGCCGCGCTGACGGCCCTCGACGCCGCGCTCGCGACGGAGGCTCGCTCCGACGAACGCCTCGCGGCCGAAGAGGTGCGCGGCGCGCTCGGCGATCTCCAGCCGGAGCGTCTCGCCAAGCTCCGAAACCGCCGCCTCGATCCGGAGGCGCCGTACCAGCAGACGCTCGCCGCGAGCGAGCTGACACGGATGCTCTTGCCCGAGGCACGCTCGCCGTTCATCGACGTCGCCATCGCCATCCAACCGATCGTCGCGAAAGCGCTGCGCTTCGAGATCTCGAGCTACGGCATCTCGATGCGCGAACGCATCGGCTCGCGTGACGGGCACCCGGTTCGGATCCTGGCGGACCGCATCGCGCGTTGCCTCGGCATCTCGGAGTTCGAGCTCATCCTCTCGCCGAATTGGAACGGACCGATCCGTTCGTTCCCCGGCGATCCGCCGGTGATCGTCGGGCCCGCGAACTACATCGATCTTCCCGAGACGGAGCAGGCCTTCGGCCTTGGTCGGTTGCTCACCCGCCTCGCGCTGGGCATGACGTGGATCGAAGAGGTCCAATCGGACGGCGCGGAGGGTCTGCTCCTCTCGGCCGTGCGCTCCGTCCTTCCGCAGTGGGGTGTCGGCGAGATCGGTCCGCAACGCGAGCACGCGATGGGGACCTTCTTCCAGTCGATGCAGCGAGCGATCGGCCGCCGCCAGCGCAACGTGATTCAGGACCTCGCGCCGACCCTGAACCCCAGCTTCGATGCGCGCACGTTCTTCCTCGCCGTGCGTCGAAGCGAATACCGCTCCGCCTACGTGCTCTCCGGCGACTTGCTCGGCGGGCTCGAGACGATGCGGCGAAGCGACGCCGAGCTCTCGCGCGCGGGCGACAACGCGCGCGCGTTGCTCCAATATCCGCTCTCGAACGAGCTCATTCGGTACGCGTTGTCGGTCGACGGGTACAACGAGCGCCGTCGCGTCGGCACCGTCTGGGGCCCCGTCTAGAAGCCGGCCTAGCGCCGCGGCTCAGCGCTTGATCATCGTCTTCAGCGGGTTGCCGTTCGGTCCGAACGGCCCCTGCGACGAGGTCGCCGGTGCTGGCGCCGCGGCCGGCGCAGCTGCCGCGGGCGCGGTCGCGCTCACCGTCGTCGTCGGAGCCGCCGTGGCTTCCGACGGGACCACCTCGCTCGGCTTCGTCGCGGCAACCTGCGTCGCGGTCGGCGCCGAGCTCGCGTTCGCTTCCTTCGCCGGCGCCTTCTTCTTTTTCTTCTTCGGCTTGTCCTCGGACGCGACGTTCGCAAGATCCGCGTCAGCGTCTGCCGCCGCCCGCGCATACAGGACGAACGCGTAGAAGCCGGCGCTTCCGAGCACGAAGAATACGGCGCCTATGACGATGGGCAACACGAGCGAGCTTCGCCCGCTCCCCGTCACCGCCGCGTTCGCCTGACCACCCTGCACGCCGTCACTCTATCAAAACCGGGATATTGGGTGGAAAAGGCGCCGATCCGACCCTAGTTTGTCGGGCATGTCTCAGATGCCGGCGGATCTCGAGCAAGCCATCCTCGATCTCAAGAAGGAGCGCAATGCCGTGCTCCTCGCGCACTACTACCAAGAGGGCGAGATCCAAGACATCGCCGATTTTCTCGGGGATTCATTGCAGCTCGCCCAGGCCGCGAAGAAGACGTCCGCGGACGTCATCCTGTTTGCGGGCGTTCATTTCATGGCCGAGACGGCCAAGATCCTGAACCCGGATCGCGTCGTCGTCGTCCCCGACATGGACGCGGGCTGCTCGCTCGCAGACGGCTGCCCCGGCGACCGGTTCCGCGCGTGGCGCGCGAAGTATCCCGACGCCGTCAGCATCTCGTACATCAACTGCTCCGCCGAGGTGAAGGCCGCGAGCGACTACATCTGCACGTCCTCGAACGCGGAGAAGATCGTCCGCGCCATTCCGGAGGACAAAGAGATCCTGTTCGCCCCCGACAAGAACCTCGGCCGCTGGCTGATGGAGAAGACGGGCCGCAAGATGCGCCTCTGGCAGGGCAGCTGCGTCGTGCACGAGACGTTCAGCGAGCGAAAGCTCGTCGGACTCAAAGAGCGCTACCCCGAAGCGAAAATCATCGCCCACCCCGAGTGCGAGCAGCCGGTGCTCGACATGGCGAGCTTCGTCGGCTCCACGACCGCGCTCCTCAAGTTCACGATCTCCGATCCAGGCAAGCAGTTCATCGTGATGACGGAGGACGGCATCCTCCACCAGATGAAGAAGGCGTCGCCCGAAAAGGAGTTCATCTCCGGGCCGCCGCAGGCCAACTGCGCCTGCAACGAGTGCCCCTACATGAAGAAGAACACCATGGAGAAGGTGTACCTCGCGCTGCGCGACCTCGAGCCGCGCATCGAGATGGATGCGACGCTCCGCGATCAGGCGCGCCTGCCGATCGAGCGCATGCTCGCGCTCTCCTGATCAGCCTGTTTCGATCAGAACAGCGTGCCGGTCTGGAAGTACTTCAACAGCACCGCGGCGATCGCAAAGCCGAGGAGCGCGACGACGACGACGCCGATGATCATCGGCACCTTCGACGGCCGGCGCTCCGCGACGACCGCGCCGTGCTTTTCGCGCCGGTAAACCGTCGTCAGGTCCCCACCCTCGCCAGGCTGAGGAGCCGGCGGATCGGCGCGCGTCGCCGCCAAAGGAGAGGCGGCCAGCGGAGATGCCCCCTGCTGCGGCGGCTGTGAATGCTGCTGAGGCATCCCCGGCGGGATCGGGGAGCCCTGCTGCTGGTTGTACGGGGTGCCCGGCGCCGTATTGGCGAGGGCTGGCCGCTGATGCGAGCCGCTTCGGTGCGTCTGCGGGATGTTCGCGCCCGCCTGACGAAGCGCCGCGTGGCTCATCAGCTGCGTGCCCATCTGCCCGCGCTCTGCTTGATCCTCGTGAACGCGAGGCAAGCCACCCCCGCCGAGTTGCCCGTGCGCTTGGATCGCTTGCGCCACGTTCCGCACCGGCATCGCGATGGTCGCGACGTGATCGCCGCCTCCCTCGCTCGTCGTGTCGTTCACGACGGGCACGTTGATCGACGGACCCTTCTGCGTCGCGGGCGCGGCCGCACCCGCATACGCAGGCGCATTGGCGGCGTGAGCATTGGCGGCGTGGCGCTGCACGCCGGAGAGATCATGAGCGCCGGAGCCGTGCGAAGCGTTCTGCCGCGCCTGCGGGTACCCGGTCGTCGGCATGGCCACCGTGCCGCCGAGCTTCGCCGCCGTCTGCTGCGGCGGCTGCTGCACCTGCGCGAGGTGTTGCGTCGGGTTCGAGTAGTAGCCCGGCGCATTCGACGGAAGCGGCGATACGTTGTGGCTCCTCGGATCGGTGAGCATCACCGTCGCCGGCGTCCGCCCCGAGGGCTGCGGCGGTGGCATGTTGGAAATCTGCGGCTGCTGCACGGCCACGTGACTCGGCGACGAATGACGCTGGTTCGCGTTCGCGGTCAGCGTCGGCGCGCTGCTCGGATCGATCGTCGGCGTCGCCAAACGAGCCGCCGCGGCACGCTTCATCACGCGCCATGCGTCGAGCGCTTCGGCGGCGGACTGGAAGCGCTTGTCGGGATCGCGCGCGAGGCCCTTCGCGAGAAATGCTTCGAGCCGAGGATCGACGTGACCGTCGAGCACCGACGAGAGCGGGCGAGGCTCGGACTTGGTCTTCAAGTCCACCATCTGCAGGATGTTCTTCGCGGCGTACGGAAGCTGCCCGCTCATCGCCTGATAGATGAGCGTCGACGCCGCATAGATGTCCGCGCGGTGATCCACCGTCTTCGCCTTGCCGATCTGCTCGGGCGGCATGAACGAAAACGTGCCGAGGCTCTGCCCCATCTCGGTCAACGTCTCGCCGCCGACCTCCTTCGGGATCTTCGAGATGCCGAAGTCGAGCAGCTTCACGCGGATGCCTCCGTCGGGGCGTCGCTCGAGGAACACGTTCGACGGCTTCAGGTCTCGGTGGATGACGCCGGACTTGTGTGCGTCCGTGAGGCCCATCCAGACTTGCTCGACGTACGGGAAGAGCTCGTCGAACGTCATCGGCCCGGTGCGCTTCAACCGATCGATCAGTGACTCGCCTTCGAGCAGCTCGAAGACGATCACGATGCCGTGCTCGGCGTCGTCCTCGACGTCCAGCACCTGCGTGACGTAGTCACTGCTGATCGCGCCGGCGGCGCGCGCCTCACGACGAAAACGCTCGACCGCGGAGCTCTTCTGCTTCGAGTCGGAGCGCAGGACCTTCACCGCGACGGTGCGGCCGGTGCGGATGTTCTCCGCGGCGAAGACCTCGCCCATGCCACCGCGCCCGAGCTGCCGCAGAACGCGGTAGCGCTGGGCGACGACGGTGCCGGGCTCGATCTCCAAAATGCCTGCTCCTCGAAACGTGTCGCTAGAACGTTGTGACGAAAGACGCGCTCGCCTCGACGCCGGCGAAGGCGTTCGAGCCGGGTGAAAGCACGGGGCCCACCCGGGGCGTGATGGTCCAAGCTTGTGCGTCGCCCTCGACCGCGACCTCGGGTCGCGTGAAGTACAGGATGAGCGTGGTCGCGAAAGCAGCCGCGGTCACGCCGAGCATCACGTCCGCGACGACATTCTTCGTGATGACGTCGTCGCGCATCTCTTCGAGCTCGGCCGTGCTCGTCGTCCCCGCGCCGTTCTGCTCGTCGTAGTCGTCCTTCGCGACCTTCGCGAGCCCCATGAACGTGCCGCACGTGACGGCGGCCGCCCCCGTCACGCCGGTGAGGATCCACACGGTGATCGGCACCGGCCGCTCCGTCTCTTGCTTCGGCGGCGGCGCCTTCACGTCGGGCTGCTGCGTGAAATCGAAATGGTGCTCGAGGTGCGAGCCGTTCGGCACCTCCGACTGCCACGTCTGATCGGGGAAGCCGTCGACGGTCGCGGTAAAGGTGTATTGCCCGGGGTGAACACCGACGGTGATGCCGTCCGCCGTTACGGCGTATCGATTCGTCACCGGCAGACCCTGCGAAGGCTGCCGCGTCGTGACGAGGCGCGCATTCGGCTGGTTCGTCGTGATTTTCAGATATGCGGTCGCCGTCTTCAGCGTGCGCATGTCGTTTTCGATCTGCGTCTTGTCCTCGGGCGGGATCTGCTCGCCGCCGATCTTCAGGACCTCTTCGTAGTGCGCGAGCGCCGCGCCGTCGCGCTCGAGCTTCAGCTCGCAGATCGCCGTCGCGCGCAGCGCCTTCCACGATCCCGAGAGCTCGTACGCTTTCGAGAACTCGACCAGCGCCTCTTCGCATTTGGCGCCCTGCGGACCCGACGGATCGTTGTAGAGGAGGCTCCCCGCGGTCATGTGCTCTTTGGCTTTTTCGAGCTTCGCGGGGTCGGGCTTCGGCTGTGCGGACGCGATGCTGGTCACCGAGCCAATCGCGCTCGAAAGCGCGAGACCGAGCACGAGTGGATACAAGCGCAAGCGGACCCCTCCCGAAAACGAAGCGCACCGACGAGCAGGCACGCGAACCATTCCGAGGAGCGTATCGTCCTGGACAAGGGAGGAAAAGCTCCCTTTATCCGGGGTCCTCGCCGCGTGCCCGCTGCGGGCCGACGTCATCATTCCTCGTACTTGTCGCTCGCGAGCTTGGAGAGGACGGCGAGGTCCTCCAGCGTCGACGTGTCGCCCGTCGCCGTTCGTCCGGCGGCGACGTCTTTGAGAAGTCGCCTCATGATCTTGCCGCTCCGAGTCTTCGGCAGCGCATCGGCGAACCGGATCTGATCGGGCTTCGCGAACTTGCCGATCTCGTTCGCGACGTGATCGCCGAGCCGCCCCGCGAGGTCGCTGTTCGGCTTGTTTCCAGGCTTCACCGTGACGAATACGACGAGCGCCTGACCCTTGAGATCGTCCGGTCGTCCGACGGCGGCGGCCTCGGCGACGGCGGGGTGCGACACAAGCGCGCTCTCGATCTCGGCGGTGCCGATGCGATGGCCCGCGACGTTGAGCACGTCGTCGATGCGGCCGACGACCCAGTGGTAGCCGTCCTCGTCTTTGCGCGCGCCGTCGCCCGTGAAGTAGACGCCGTCGATCTCGGAGAAGTACTGCTTCTTGAAGCGATCGTCGTCACCCCACACCGTGCGCAGCATGCTCGGCCACGGTCGCTTCAGGATGAGGAGCCCGCCCTGATTCGCGTCGACCTCGCGGTAACCGGACGGATTGCTCGGGTCCTTCGCGACGACGGCGGGCTCGACGCCGAACCACGGAAGCCCCGTCGAGCCGGGCTTCGTGAAGACCGCGCCGGGAAGCGTCGACATCATGATGGCGCCCGTCTCGGTCTGCCACCAGGTGTCCACGATGGGACAGCGCCCCTTGCCGATGACCTCGTTGTACCAAATCCACGCTTCGGGATTGATCGGCTCACCGACGCTGCCGAGCAGGCGCAGGCTGGAGAGATCGTACTTGTTCGGCCACGCCTCACCCTGGCGGATGAAGGCTCGAATCGCCGTCGGCGCCGTGTAGAGCGTGGTGACGCCCCATCGCTCGACGATGCTCCAGAAACGGCCCCAATCGGGGTAGTTCGGCGCGCCCTCGTACATCACGCACGTCGCTCCGTTCGAGAACGGGCCGTAGACGAGGTAGCTGTGCCCAGTCACCCAACCGACGTCGGCGGTGCACCAGTAGACGTCCTCGTCACGGGCATCGAACGCGTACTTGAACGAGACGTGCGTGCCGACGAGGTAGCCCGCCGTCGTGTGCAGCACGCCCTTCGGCTTACCGGTCGAGCCCGAGGTGTAGAGGATGTAAAGCGGGTGCTCCGCGTCGACGATCGTCGCCTCCTTGGCGGGGCCGGCGATCGACTCTTCCACGATGTCGTTCCACCAGACGTCGCGGTCGGCGGTCATGTGGACGTGCGGGCCCCGCTCACCGAGGTGTCGGAAGACGACGACCTTCTCGACGCTCTTCGCTTCGGGCTGGGAGACCGCGCGGTCGACGACCTCCTTCAGCGCGAGCACATTGCCGCGGCGATAGCCGCCGTCTTGGGTGATGACGATCTTCGCCTGGCTGTCGGCGACGCGCTGAGCGATCGCCTCCGCAGCGAAACCGCCGAAGATGACCGTGTGCACTGCGCCGAGCCGCGCACACGCGAGCATCGCGACGGCAACCTCGGGGATCATCCCCATGTAGATCGCGACGCGATCGCCCTTCTGCACGCCGAGCTTTGCGAGCGCGTTCGCGAGCCGAATCGTCTCGCGGTAGAGCTCCGCGTAGGTGACCGTGCGCGTCTCGCCGAGCTCACCCTCCCAGAGGATCGCCGCCTTGTTGCGACGCCACGTCGACATGTGCCGGTCGAGACAGCTCTCCGTCACGTTGAGCTTCGCGCCGACGAACCACTCCACGAAGGGGAACTTCGCCGGGCCTTTTCCGCCCTTTTCGCGCGAGGTCTCTTTCCACGGCTCGCGAAACACGAGGTCCGCCGACTCGCGGCGCCAGAACGTCTCCGGGTCCTCGAGGCTCTCCTTGTAGAGGCGCTCGTAGTCCTCGCGTGAAGAGACGCGGGCGCGCTCCGAAAACTCCTTCGATGGAGCGAAGCGCCGAGCCTCTTTCAAGACGCTCGTGATGGACTCGTTCGACATGGCTCGTTTTTCCTCCGGGCCGCGGAGGATAGCCGCGCTCCGAGCGCGATGGGGAGTGATGTCCCCCAAACGGACTCCACACGGGGCGGGACTGCGCTGGTCATGTGGCTCGCAGACTTGACGAGCGCGGTGCGCATACGCGACGCTCGTAACGTGTTTCACCAGCGCTACGCAGCGCTCGCAGCATCCGTCTTCGCCCTCGCAAACCTCACGGTCGCATGCGGTGATGACGGTACCCCGCAGACCGGCGGCGGCGGCGCGACCTCGAGCACGAACAGCGGTGCATCGGCCGGCGGCGGGGCGAGCAACGCCGGAGGTTTCGGTGGCGCGGCCGGCGGCGCAGCACCCGGCGGAGGCGGCACGGGCGGTGTCCTCGCCGTCGGTGGAGGCGGGGAAGGCGGCATCGGCGGCGCCGTCGCAGGTGGTGGAGGCGCAGGCGGCGCGGCCGAAGGTGGAGCGGGCGGCGGTGGCGGTAGCAACGCGATCGCCGTCGGCGATCTCGTCCCGGACTTCCACCTCATCGACGTGAACCCCGCGTCCCCGACCGCGGACCAGCCCGTCTCCCCACGCGATTACCTACAGAAGGTCTCGGGCTGGTACTTCGGCCACGCCACGTGAGGCTACTGCAGTGCCCAGTTCGGGCACCTGGACACGATGCAGGACGAGCTCACCGCAGCTGGTCTCGACGTCACGATCGTCGGTATCAATTCCATCGCCGCGGAGTCGGGCAATTCCCTCATTACCGCCGGACGCGACCTCGCCTGGCTGCAAGAAACGCCCGCCGAGCCGGTATGGACGGATTGGGGCATTAGCTATCGCGACGTCGTCATCCTCGACGAGAACAACGAGGTCGTCGCGATTTACAATCTCACCCAGCACAACCTCGGTGACTCTCTGAATTACGAGGAGCTCTATGGGCTCTTCGAAGCGGCGGCGACGCCTTAGGTCTTGGGTAGCGACGGGCGCCCGCTCCGGTGCGCCCCAAGGGCACGTCGTGCGAGGCGCCGCACCCACCGGGCCACGGAGCGCCGCACCCACCGGGCCACGGAGCGCCGCACCCACCGGGCCACGGAGCGCCGCACCCACCGGGGCCGCGGAGCCGGGCGAACAAATCGGGATGGGTTGCACTATCGTCCCGGCATTCGCTCGCGATTGTGGCGCTATCACACCTGACGGGCTTTGCTAGTCGCCGTAAGTTGTTGAAGTCTCGTTCGCGTTCGTTCGGCGCTGTCGTTCAAGCGCGAATGAATGACGGATAGACACTGCAAACCTCCCCATGTTGTTCGCGCCGGCCCCGCGCCCGCGGACACAGCGCCCCGCGCCGCGCCCGACCGTTTCGGCACGGCCCACTCCGGAGCCGTGCGATGCTTCGGGTATGATCACCGGCGCCTGTCTGTGCGGAGCTCTTCACTATGAAGTGGAGGGCGGGCTGGAGCGTCTCATGCACTGCCACTGCTCCATCTGTCGGAAACACCACGGCGCACCATTCGCAAGCTGGCTTGTTGCTCCCGTCGACGGTCTTCGCTGGCGGACTGGGGAGGACACGGTGCTCGAGTACCGCTCGTCGGAAGCGCGGATGCGGCGGTTCTGCGGCACTTGCGGATCCGTCGCTCCAACAGCCGTGGCCGACCGCATGCTCGTGCCGGCAGGCAATTTGACTGGAGCGCTCAATCCCGCAGAGAGCTTGCATATGTTCGTGGGATCGAAGGCCCCGTGGCACGTCATCGCCGATGACCTGCCGCAATACGACGAAGCGCCGCCCGGCTGGCGCACCGTCGAGGTGAAACGTCCCGCGGAGTCCCCGTCCGACGACACGATTCGCGGGTCCTGTACGTGCGGCGCGGTCACCTTCTTGGTGAGGGGTGTGCCGGCCCGCTGGCTTCAATGCCACTGTTCCCGCTGCCGGCGAGGACGGAGCGCGGCTCATGGGAGCAACACCTTCTATCCGCTGAGCCAATTCGCCTGGCAGACAGGTCACGACCTGGTGCGGTCGTACCAGCCGCCGGACGCTGCGCGATTCATGGTTTCGTTCTGTGTGCGTTGCGGCGGCGGCGCGCCGGTCGGGCGAGACAACGTTCCGTTCGTATTGGTGCCTGCCGGTCTATTCGATCTGGACCCTGGCGCCCGGCCTCAGGCGCATATCCATGTTGCGAGCAAAGCGCCTTGGTACGAGATAACAGATTCGCTTCCGCAATTTGCGGAGTTGCCGCCTGGGTGATGCTCGGCGGGGTTGGGCACGGCCCGTCACGCCCGCGGATCCGAAGTGGCCAGGCGGCCCGGCGCAATCACGACTTCGGTTCGCGCGCGGGCGGAGCAATCCCCAATTGCCCGCAGGCCTCGGCATCCCCACCGTCGCACGCCTCGGAGCACGCCTCTTCGTTCTCGCCGTCGGTTTCCTTACAGACCTCGGGGGCGATCGCTTTCGACTTCAGGCACGCGTCCTGGTGCACGTCCGCACATTGGCGGCGGCATGCTTGGTACTGCTCGTCTTTGGAGGTGGTCCCCTCCCCGCTGAGGCACCTTTCGGCGTCGCCGCTGTTGCACCCTGCCCCGAACAGCAACGCCCCGACCGGGAGCAGCTTCATCCACTGAATGCGCATCGTGAGGCTCGAGGACATCGGTCGCTCCTTTCGGCCAACGCCATGTGGCTGCACACCCCGAGCCACGGGCGAATGAACCAGACGTGAGCTGACGGCGGCGTCCGGCGCAGCCTCGAGCGACCGCGAATAACCGGCCATCGAAGCCAAAACGACGCATGACATAGATTGTCCTATGACATTGTCGAGCACTTCCTACACCAGTACACAACGCTCATATTGAGCGCATGAAAAACATCACCAGAAGCAGCTTCTTCGCCGTATTCACACTGACGGCTTCGCTCGTCGCGTGCACCCACTCGGATAGCGAGCAAGCCGACGACGTCCAGGCAGAGGAAGACTCCGGCAGCGCGACCCAAGCCATCGTCGAGACCTGGACGAACCTCGGCGGGACGACGAACCATTCTCCGCTTGCCGTCGCATTCAACAACAAACTGCACGTCTTCTCCGTCGGGACGGATAGCCGCATTTACCGAAAGAGCACCAGCGATGGGGAGAGCTACTCCACGTGGAGCGAGCTCGGCGGCTTCGCCTCGGCGGGCCTCGCAGCGGCTGTTCACCAGAGTAAGCTCTACGTGTTCTCGGTCGGGACGGACAACGTCCTCTACTACCGAAAAAGCACGAACGGCGTCGACTTCGACGGCTGGGTGTCGCTCGGAGGCTGGACGAACACGGCCGTTGCAGCTGTATCTTTCAACGGGACGCTTCACGTCTTCTCGAAGGGTGGAGACAACAAGATCTACCGCAGGACGAGCACCGACGGCGTCAGCTTCACCGGGTGGACGCTGTTCGGCGGTGTGACGAACGGCGCCGGTCCCGCGGCGGTCGTTCAGCAGGGCAAGCTGTACGTGTTCGCAACGGGGACGAACAATGCCGTCTACTTCCAGAGCTCGTCGGACGGCGTCACCTTCTCCGCGTGGCAGAGCCTCGGTGCCTCGGTCACGGCGCTCAGCGCAACCTCGTTCGCCGGAGATCTTCACTTGTTCGGAATCGGCAACGGCGACAGCGAAATCTACACCCACTACATGCACGACAATTACTGGCGCGGCTGGTACGACACCAACCCGCAAGGCGTTCAGACGACCAAGGCGGTCGGAGCCGCGTCGTTCCTCAACGCGATGTGGGTCTTCGCGCGTCGGTCGGACGGGCAAATCGTTTATCACTCGACCCCGCTGTACCGCCTACCGTTCGCCGGCAATGGGCTCTGGACAGTCGTCAACGGCAACTACGACGATCCCGGTGACTCACACCCGGAAAACCAATATTTCGGATTCGACTTTGCCCAATACGACCAAGACGCCGGATTGGGGGCGGATATCCTGGCCGCCCGCGCGGGCACCGTCGTCGGGCTACGGGAGGATTACAATTGCAACCCGTGTAGCCCCGCGAACTCGGGCAACTGGATCGCCATCGAGCATGCCGATGGCACCGTCGCGACCTACTCACACATCAAGCTCAACGGCGTCTTGGTGAACGTGGGCGACTACGTCGTCCAGGGACAGCACATCGCCGAGATGGGAAACACCGGTAACTCGGGTGGTCCGCACGTTCATTTCGAGATCCACGAGTGGTGGAGCGCGGAAAATGTGTCGGGCCCGAGCGTTCCTGCGTACTTCTGCGATGGCCTGCACAGCGTATGGCGGCCCAGGACGTCGCAAGCGCTGACGCCGACGGCTTGCTCGCTTTGACGTGCAGAGGGCGGAGGCGAGCCAATCGCGCGCCTCCGCCCTCGCCGCCTACAGCGTTCCAACCCCGCCAGGGTCGTTTCGGACGACCTCCGCAACGCCCCACGGCACGCCGTATCTCCCTCCCCAACAGAACGCGAGGTGCTCTTTGGTGACGGCACATGCTTTTTCGAGCGAGATGGCCTCCCGAACGCCCTCAATCGGAAAGGGCTTCTCCGCGGGAAGCTTCCAGCAGCTGATTGCGCCGCCGGTACGTCGTGCGCAGGCGTGTTCATGCGCAATCGACACTTCGACGGCAACCAACAGGTCGCGTAGAAGAACGGAAAGACGTCGTCGACGTCGGTTAGCTCGAGGGGCGTCGAACGATCCCAGAACTGGCCGATGCATGTTGCACGTCGATCCGGGAAGAGACCGCACACCTCTCGCTCGTAGCCTTTGATGGCGAGGGCACCATGGAGCGCGTCGACCCGTGCCGGCGTGCGTCCACCCTTCCAGAAGAGATCGTCACCCCAGCAATAGACATCGTGATTCGCGAGCAGAGCGCAGGTACCTGAGCTCAACGCGACGGCGCTCGTCACCGGAGCCGAGAGCGGGACATCGAAGATCCCCTTCGTGCCGTCGGGCGCGCCGAGGGCTTCTTCGCCGACACCCCAACACGACAGCTTGTCTCCGCGCTTCGCGCAGCTGTGGAACGCTTCTGTGTAAAGGGCGTCCACGTCGCGAACGATCGGCGTGAGATCTCGACTGAAACAGCTGTGCTCGTAGCCCGCAGCGCAGCCTTTTTCATGGGCAACCGCAATGGTGAGGATGTCCTGCCCGCGCGCGAGCTCCCCGTCGACATCCAACCCGAGCGCGCTCGCGACCATGTCGCAAGAATCGCCCAGCCCTCGATCGCATTCATTCTGTATGGCGGATATGCCGACCGCGCGGCCAGCGACTCTATCCTCGCGCGGGAGACTCGCGGCCCCTCGTGGGAGAAACACCAAATCGAGACAAGCCTTTCGCTTCCCATGCTGACACGCGAAAGTTGCCTTCTCCATTCGACGGGTGAGGAGGTCGCGGTCGTTCTCCGCATTCGGGTCCCAACAACTCGAGCCGTCGTCACTCGCTTCGCATGCCTTCTCGATCGACTCCCGATAGGGTCGACCCGCCTTACGCTCGGCCGAGGACAGCTCCCAACACGACGTCGGATCGAGACGACACCAGCGCTCGTAGAACGGAAGAGCCTTTTCGAGGTTTTCACGAGGCGGCTCTCCACCGAGCCCTTCCGAAAGCCGCGCGGCCTTCCAACACGAGCGCGCGTCGCCCGCATGACAGCGATCCTTGTGTACAGGCAGGATGCGCGAGATCAGCGCGTCGGCGCTCGCCTCGTCCTTTCCCTCGTCCGTATCGGCGTCCCAGCCGAACTTGAAATCGTAGACGAGGGACGTGCACCCATCGAGGTTGCGCTCGTCGCACGCACGTTGTGTGAGCTCGAACGAACGCTGCTTGAGCGCATGTGCTCGTTGCTTGTCCTCGAAAACGATCCCCGCGAGGCGGTCGCACGCCTGATAGCTGCCGCCGTCGCACCCCTTCTCGATGAGGTCGCGCCCGCGGACCACATCACGCGGCTGGTATTCGCCGTCGTAAAGGATCCTGCCCGCCTCGAAACATCCGTAGGCGTCGCCGGCATCGCAGTGCGCAATGCAGGTATCGAATGACTCACACGGTGCGTTCGTCGTCCAATCCGGCTCGATGAGCTTCATCCCACCGTAGATGGCGCCGCCGACCGCGAGGCACGCGCCGACGCCGATGAGGACGCTCTTGGTACGCGTTTGCATTCGGGCCCCCTCGTGCACGCGGCGTTCCAAAATCACACGGTCGCGGTTTCGCATGTGAACGCGTTCGGCGACCGACACGCGAGCGGGCCGCAACGATGCACGCAACGGGCAGGCAACATGCACGGGTTCGGTTGATGCGCGCCGCCGCCTTACCCTTGCGTACGACCGGCCTCGCGGTCGCGTGCGGCCCGAAGGTCAGCGATGCGAGCATGGAGGCGCGCCGTTTCACGGGCAATCCATCGGGCAGGTCGAGGGACGCTCCCCGCAGGCCGCCTCGCACAAGCCATCTCCGCAATCGAAACAGGGGTTACAGTCCAAGAGACAGGCCCGTTCGTCCTCGCAAGCGTAGTTGCAGTACCCATCTCCGCACGCCTCGCAATCGCACCCGCAGTCCTCGTCGCCTCCTTCACAAACGCCGTTGTCGCAGGTGTATCCGCAGTCTTCCGGACAGTCGGTCTCGTCGTATGTCTCGCAACATCCGTTGCCGCAGCACGCGGACGGCTCGTAGTAGTCTTCGCAACATACGTCCTCGTCCGGGTCTTCGACGCAGTCTGCCGCGCAGGGGTCATCGGGGTCGCACAAACCATCGCAACCCGATTCCGAGGCGCAATCCTCCGGGCATCGCTCGAAGGTTTCCCGCGGCCCACAGATGTCGTCCCCGCAAATGGGGCAGTCCGAACGACAGCTTGCGTACTCGTCATCGTCGCAGACCAGGTCGCCACATTTAGACCCGCAACCAACGACCGCCGCGACCGGGACGACGACAACGACAACAGAGGCAGCGAACATCGTCGACATAACGGCCGCCGTTCGCATCTCGGCATCGTAGCGGACGCCGGCGGGATTGTAACGGACGCGCCCCGCTCGCTACCGACGATCGTCGATACCCGTCACCAAAACGCGTAACCGATATAAACCCGAGGCCCGATCTGCGGCAGGACTTCGTTGTCGTACGGCTTCGGCACTTCCGTGGTCCGCACGTTCTCTTCGTCGAGGGGGTTGTCTTCCATCCCCTTGGTGCCGCTCAAGTACAGCGCGAGGCCGCCGCCGATGAGGACGTGGTCGAAGTCGATTTCGACGCCGACCTCCGTCTGAACATAGAAGTCGACACCATTGCTTTCGCAATCGTTTTTGCCGTCGACGCAGAGGACGGGCGCGGTGGCAGGGTCGAGATCTTCGTACGACATCAGATGAATCGCGAGACCGCCGCCGAGCGTGCCGACGAATTTGACGAGCTCGCCCGGGCTCATGAGCCTCAATGCGGGCCCGATGCGGATCGAGGAGAGCGAATACGTCTTGTCGCCTGCGCCGTTCGCGGGGCCTTCGACGTTGCCGTATTCGAGCATTCCCTCGAAGGCCGCATAGGTATGCACGCGATACCCGGCGCGGACGCCGACGTAACCGCCGCTCGACGGTGCGTCGTCGAGGTCGGCGAAGATCTTCGGGTGTTTCACCGGGACGAGGACGGCGCCGTTCAAATGGCCATAAAACCCGCGGCGCGGACCATTGGGCACCACCGCCGTCGGGAGCGGCGGCAGCACCGTCGAGCCCTTCGACAGATCGATCGTCACGGTCTTTCCCGCGACGATCTCCACGGCGCCCGCGCCCGTTTCGCCGACTGCGCGGACCATGACCGAGCCCGCGGGCAGCTCGCCTTGCCACGAGCCGGTCGTCCTCGACTTGCCGTCGATTTCGATCATCGTGTCCGGTTTTGCGGCAATGACCCGCAACGTGCCGCGCGCAGGCGCCAGCGCGAGGTCGACCGTGACGCGGTCGGAGCTCGCGACGGAGACCTTCTTCGACGCCGGCAAGAAACCCTCTTTGGTGCCCGAGACTTCGTGCTCCCCGGGAGACACCGCGACGGCCTGCGCGCGCTCCAGTTTGCTGACTGCCTCGCCGTCGATCTCGATGGCGGCATCCTCGGGCGTGATGGCAATCGTCACGTACGCGAAGAGGGCACGCATATCGGCGATCGCCTTCTTCGACGCCTCTTTGTCCTCGGGCGTCATCGTGTCGCTGTGCTTCGCGAGCGCGAGCTCGAGACGCTCGACAGCCTTCGGGTACTTCTTAAGCTCTCGATAACAGAGGGCTTGATTGATGAGAGGGCTCGCTTTGGGCGAGGTCTTGTAAGCAGCGTCGAACTCCGCAATGGCCGTGGTGAAGTCGTTCGAGTTGAAGAGCTTCACGCCGTTCGTCATGTGGAGCTGGTAGGCGCTCTCGTCCGGCTTCTTGTCCGGTGCCTGCTCCCCCGGTTGCGCAAACGCGCGGAGCGGGTAGACGACCATTGCGATGGCCGACGTTACCCAACAAACGAGCACGACGAGGCGCGCGACCTTTCCGCCGAAGGCGCGGTACGCCGCTTTTCCGAACGTCATTGCGGTTTGATTCTTAGCCCAGAACCGACGCCGTCTTTCGGCTTTTCGGGTGTGGGTTCCGCAGTCTTTTTCGCGCTCGCCGTCGGAAAGGTGCGCCGCTTCGTCGCCGTCGTCGCGCCGGCCGAAGCAGAGACGGCCGCCGACGCGGACGCGGACGGTTCGGCGCTCGCCGTCTCCGTCGCCGTCGGCTCCACCGTGGGCGAGCTGGCCGTCACGACGACCGTGGTCGTGGCGCCCGGGGTCTGCAGGACGATGACCTGCGGCTTTTCCCCTTCGGCTTTGCCGCCTTCGTTCGCGTACCAAATACCCGCGACGACACCGCCGATCGCAATCGCGACGGCTCCAACGGCGATGTACGTGCGCGACGTCGGAGGAGGCGCGATGGCCCCGCTTCCACCGGGCGCGGGTGTCGCCGCGACGGTCGAGACGGCGGCCAGCGTCAACGCGCCTTTGCCGCTCGGGTTCGAGGGAGGCCGAATCACCGCGCGCTTCAGCGAGTCGCTCTTCAGCGACGTAGGAAGAAGCCCCTCCGATTCGCTGACGAGCGCGTCGAGGAGATCTCGCGCCGATGCGTAACGCGCGTTCTTGTCGCGTGAGAGCGTCTTCTTGAGGACGTTCGCGATCCCCTCGGGAACCTCCGGGTTGCGCATCCGAACGTCCTCGGCGTCTCTCGTGCAGATCCCGACGATCACCGCCTCGTACGTCGCGCCGGAGAACGGCGGCGCGCCCGTCAGGCACTCGTACAAGATCGCGCCGACCGCCCAGAGATCGCTTCGGTTGTCGACGTCGGGCAGCGCTTGGGCCTGCTCGGGCGACATATACACCGGCGTTCCGAGGACCACGCCCTCGCGGGTAATCGTCTTGGTGCTCGCGTCGCTTTTCTGAATCTTCGAGACGCCGAAATCGAGGATCTTCGCGAAGCACGGATCGTCGTCGCGCTCGACGAGGAAGATGTTGTCGGGCTTCAGATCGCGGTGGACGATGCCTGCTTCGTGCGCACGCGCGAGGCCGCGAAGGACGTGCGCCACGATGCGGAGCGCTTCGGGCATGTCGAGGCGGCCGAGGCGGCGGATGCGATGGCCGAGGTCTTCGCCTCGGAGCAGCTCCATCACGATGTAAGGGTGGCCGTCGTCGCTCTCGCCGACGTCGAAGATGTCGACGATATGGGCGCTGTCGACGGCGCTCGCGGCCTGCGCCTCGCGCTGGAAGCGCTGCACGGCTTCGGTCGTCGCGCTCTCCCGATCGATGAACTTCAGCGCGAACTTCTTGCCGAGGGTGGAATGGACGCCCTCGTACACACGACCCATTCCACCGACGCCGAGCAGCCGCGACAGCGTGTACTTGCCGACGGTGCGACCAACCAGGTCGTCCTTGTCGGCGAGGTCGTGTTCGGCGGCCGAGGCCATGGGTGCTGGCAAGCCTACCATGGCGTCAATCGATGGGTACGCGGCCGCGGAAGACAGGCGCGTGCTTGGTCAGGCCATCAAACCTCGACGGCCGGGTCTTCGGGTGTGCGTGCACGAGACAGCAGGGGGTCGAGCTGCCCGCGCTGATCGAGCGCGGCTATATCGCTGAACCCGCCGAGCGGTCGCCCGTTCACAAAAATTTGAGGCACTGTGCGTTGCCCGGACTTTTGCGCGATCCAGCTGCGGAGGTCGGGGCGTTCTTCCACATTGACCTCCTGGTACGGGACGTCCTTCTTGCTGAGGAGCGCCTTTGCCCGCACGCAGTAGGGACAATACGTGGTGACGTAGATGACGACTTCGGCCGAGGCCATGGTCGTCGCATTATAACCACGCGCATAACACGATGGAGGATCGAGCCGGAGCCTTCGACGAGGTCTGGGAGCAGCTGGCTCCGCGCTTGGTTACCGTCGTCCGTCCGGCGATCTACGACGGGCCTTTCGTCGCGCCGCTCGTGCGGACCCCGGTCGCGCCGTTCCTCTATTTGTACGCCGCCGTCGACGAAGACGAGATGCTGCGTTTTCTCCGCGCCGACGAGGTCGGCTCGTTTCCGTTCGGTCACCGCGAAATCGTCGCGTGTGGGCTTCGCAACGCAGGCGCTCGCCCGCCCGTGGTGACCCGCGGCCGAGAGGGAGCGTCGATCCTCGTGCTCGAGCACGACGACGGGCTCGCCCCATCGCATCTCTTCGTCCCGGGTTGGCTTGCTTCGCTCCGAGAAGAGGGTGCCGCCCCGCCCGTCTGCGTGGTGCCGACCTCGACTTCGTGCTCGGTGTCGACATCGAAAGACGTCGGGATCCTGGAAGCGCTGCTCGAACAAGCCGAGGCGGCGTGGGGTTCGGGCGAGGCGCCGCTTTCACCGGTGCCGTACACGCTCGATGACGAAGGCGCGATCGTCCCGCTCCGGCTCGAAGCCGAGCATCCGCTCGCGCCGCGCCTGGCCCACCTCGGTGCGCTGTTCGCGGCGCATGAATACGAACGGCAACGCGAGGCGCTCGAAGCCGGCATCGCGGAAGCCCACGAAGACCTCGCGGTCGCAGCGTGCCGCACGATCGCCGATCCGACGGGCGGGTCGCGAACGGTGACGACGTTCGCGGAGGGCGAGCCGAGCCTCCTGCCCGAGACGGAGCTCGTCTGCGTCACCTGGCAGGCCGGCGACGCGGCGGCATACGCGCTCGTTTTGTGGGAAGACTTCCAGGAGATCGCGGCGGCGCACCTGCATCGGCTCGACGACCACGAGCCTCCGCGGATCGCGACCATCGGCTTTCCCGACGCCGAGCGACGAGCGCAGCTCGAGGCGCGCGCGATCGTACGGGGGAGCGCGGCGCACCGGCTGTAGTTGCGATAGGCTTGCCGCCCTCATGGCCGACAAGACGCTGGAGCTCCAGAACTTCACGAACGACGCGAAGCAGCTCGTTGCATCGTCGCAGGCGCTCGCCGACGAGCAGAAGCACGCGGAGGTCAGCCCGCTGCATCTCTTGCAGCGCATGCTCGACCGCGACCGAGGCGTCGTCGAGATGTTCCGCAAAGCCGGCGCCGATCCGGCCGAGGTGCGCGACCTCACCGAGATCCAGCTGCGGAAGCTCCCGAAGCAGACGAGCGGCGTCGCGTATGTCAGTGCGCGCCTTCTCGATCTGTTGTCGCGCGCCGAACGCGAGGCACAGCGCGACAAGGTCGAAGCGGTCGGCATCGAGCACCTCCTCCACGCGCTCGCGCAGGAGATCCGCGGCCCCGCCGGTGAAATCCTCAGCGCACAAGGAATCGGGCCCGGCGCGTTCCGTCCCCATGTCGCGATCCTCGAGCAAGCGGCGCGTCAGCCGGAGCGATCCTCGGCGGCGGCCGGGGGCGCGGGCGCGAAGGACGAGTTCTTGCGCGACCTCGTCGCGGAGGCGAAGGCGGGCAAGTTCGATCCGGTCATCGGGCGCGACGTAGAAGTAAGGCGTCTGCTCCAGATCCTCGAGCGGCGTTTCAAGAACCACCCGCTCATCGTGGGCGAGCCCGGCGTCGGCAAGACGTCGGTCATCCGCGCGCTCGCCGACCGCGTCGCGAACAACGACGTCCCGTCGAACCTCGCGGGCGCACGGGTCTACGAGCTCGACACCGGCGCGCTCGTCGCCGGCGCGAAGCTCCGCGGCGAAATCGAGGCTCGCCTGAAGACGCTCGTCGATCGGCTGCGCGCCCTCCCGGACGCGGACGTCGTGCTCGTCGTCGAGGACATCGACTCGCTCTTCGGCCAGGGCGTTCAAGGCGCGGGCGTCGGAGACTTGTTGAAGCCGCTCCTCGCGCGCAGCGAGATCCGCATCATCGCGACGACCACGCAAGAAGGCTTCAAGAAGATGCAGGAGCGCGACGCCGCCGTCGTGCGCCGCTTCTCGACGGTGGTGCTCGAGGCCCCGTCGGTCGAGCAGGCGATGGAGATCATCCGCGGCGTCGCCGAGCGTTACGAGCGCCACCACCGCGTGGAGGTCAGCGAAGGCGCCGTCGGCGCGGCCGTGACGTTGGCCAAACGATACCTCTCCGATCGCGCGCTCCCCGACACAGCCGTCGATCTCCTCGACGAGACATCGTCCCGCAAGCGCGTCGAAATCGACGGCGTGCCCGCAGAAGCGGACGCATTGATCCGCCGCGCCGACTCGCTCGACGCACAGATCGCGACCCTGAAAGGCGACGACGACAAGCTCAGCGTGAAGACGCGCGAGCGGCTCGAAAAAGAGCTCGCGCAGATCGTCCCGAAGGTCGCGGACCTGAAGGAGCAGATCACCGCGCGACGCGGCGTCATCCAGGCGGTCCACACGCTCCGCAAAGAGCTCTTCGACGTGGAGTCGTCGTACGAGCAGGCGAAGCGCGACAAGAACTTCGCGAAGATCGGTGAGCTCGAGCACGTCACGATCCCCGACGTGAAGCGACGCCTCACCGCCGCCGAGGAGACCGCACGCAAAGCGGGCGTCGCCCTCGGCAGCTACGTCGTCCGCGAGAACGACATCGCGTCGACCCTCGCCGATTGGACGGGCATCCCGGTGAACAAGATGCTCGAGGGCGAAGCGGAGAAGCTCCTCAAGATGGAGGAGCGCCTCGGCCAGCGCGTCGTCGGCCAAGACGAGGCCGCTCGCGTGATCGCGAAGGCCGTGCGGCGCGGCCGCGTCGGTCTGCGCGATCCCGGTAAGCCGATCGGCTCGTTCTTGTTCCTCGGGCCCTCCGGTGTCGGCAAGACGGAGCTCGCGAAAGCCCTCGCGGAGTTCTTGTTCGACGACGAACACTCGCTCACGCGCCTCGACATGAGCGAGTTCATGGAGCGGCACATGGCGCAGCGCCTCATCGGTGCGCCGCCGGGCTACGCCGACAGCGAGCAAGGAGGCTTCCTCACCGAAGCGGCGCGTCGCAAGCCGTACAGCGTGCTGCTCTTCGACGAGGTCGAAAAAGCCCACGCCGACGTCTTCAACCTGCTCCTTCAGGTGCTCGACGACGGCCGCCTCACCGACGGTCGCGGTCGCACGGCCGACTTCTCGAACACCGTCGTCATCATGACGAGCAACATCGGATCGAAGCGCATCCTGGAGAGCGATCCGAAGCTGTTCGCGACCGAGGACGGGCGCGAGGCGTTGAAGGACGTGATGCTGGAAGAGCTGAAGGCGTTCTTCCGACCCGAGTTCTTGAACCGCATCGACGACACCGTCGTCTTCAAGGCGCTCAGCAAAGACGACCTCCGCGGCATCGTGGACATCCAGCTGCGCCGCCTCGAGCGGCTCCTCAGCGATCGCGAGATCAAGCTCAGCCTCACGGATGCGGCGAAGACGCGCCTCGTCGAGCTGGGCTACGAGCCCCAGCTCGGCGCTCGACCGCTCAAGCGAGCGATTTTGCGCGAGCTACAGAACCCCCTCGCCGAGACGATCCTCCAGGGTGGGTTCGGCGCCGGGAAGGTCGTGCAGGTCGACGTGAAGGACGACAAGTTCACATTTGCCTGAACAGCCGCGAAGTAGCCGCCGCGCGGCTCGGCCGGCGGCAACACAGCACTTGAAAAGCAAACGCTGGCGGGTATAGTGCCCGCCCTTTTCCAACATTGGATTGTTGGCGCGCGGGGCTGTCCTGCGCGCGATCGGGTCGAGGCCATGTACGCAGTGATCAAGACGGGCGGTAAGCAGTACCGCGTGGTGGAAGGGCAGAAGCTCCGCGTCGAGAAGCTGCCTGGTAATCAGGGTGAAACGGTGACGTTCTCGGACGTCCTGATGCTGGGCTCGCTCGGCGAGGGCGCGGCCGCCCCGAAGGTCGGTCAGCCGACCGTCTCGGGCGCCAAGGTCTCGGCGAAGATCACGCAGCATGCGCGCGACAAGAAGATCATCGTCTTCAAGTTCAAGCGCCGGAAGAACTACCGCCGCAAGAACGGTCACCGGCAGCCCTTCACCGAGCTGCTCATCACCGGCATCACGGGCTGATCTCGGAGGCGTTGAACCATGGCTCATAAAAAGGGCGGCGGCTCCTCACGCAACGGTCGCGACTCGAATTCTCAGCGTCGCGGAACGAAGGTCTACGGCGGCGAGGCCGTGACGGCGGGCAGCATCCTCGTTCGTCAGGTCGGCTCGTCGATCCACGCCGGCAAGAACGTCGGCACCGGCCGCGACTTCACGCTCTTCGCCCTGGTGGACGGCGTCGTGAAGTACGAGTGGCGGACGAACACGAAGAAGCGCGTCTCGGTCTACCCGGCCGCCTGACGCACCCTTCATCGTTTGGAAAGCGGGACGCCGAGGGCGAATGCCCTTCGGCGTCTTCGGCATTCCATGTGCAGCGTCGGCGGGGGGATCTCTGATCTCTAGAAACCTGGCGACGTCACACCGCCATGTGCAGGCGGCGGGCGGTTGCTGGTCTTCTTGCCGGAGACCAACGGCTTCGCGGAGGTCGTGGTCGCCGCCGTCGAGCCCGAAGGCGTCGAGGTACTTGGCGACGAGTCGCTGTGCGTCGAGACGGTCGCGCTCGGCGCGGCGGACGGCGCGGCGCTCGCCGATGTCGAAGGCGCTGCGGTCGGTGTCGTGGAGGGCGACACGCTCGGCGCAGGCGCGCTTCCTTCGGGCTTCGTTTCCGGCGTCGGTTCGCCGACGTTGAGCGTGTAGTCGACGCGCGCTTTTGCGTCCCTCATCAGCGCTGCGCCACGACCGGCGATGTCGACTTGCGGCGGAGCGGAACGGACGACGGCGAGCGCGCCGATGGCGAGCACGGCCGCGACGAACACGGCGCCGCTCATCCACACGAACAGCTTGCTCTCACGCTTGGTCGGCGCGACCTCGACCCACGTCTCGGTGGGCGTCGGGCTCGCGATGAGCGGCTGCACCGGCGCCTTGCGGAACTGCATACCGGGATACGGCGTGCCGGTGATGCGCGATGCGATGTCCTCGAGCCTGTCCGCGAGCTCGCGCGCGGTGCGAACGCGGCGCGCGGGATCTTTCTCGAGGCAGCGATCGACGACGTCGGAGAGCTCCTGCGAGATGATCGGGTTCAACTCCATCACCGGCTTGTGCGGCTGGGTGATGATGTTGACCATCAGCTGGTTGTAGTTGTTGCCGTCGAACGGCGAGCGACCGGTCAGCGTCTCGTAGAGGATCACGCCGAGCGACCACACGTCGCTTCGACCATCGATGCTCTCGTCGCCGCGCGCTTGCTCCGGGCTCATGTACGCGGGCGAGCCGAGAACCGCGCCGGTGTTGGTGCGGACGAATTTCGGATCGGCCGCGGCGGTCGCCTTCGACACGCCGAAGTCGAGGACCTTCGGGATGACCTCGCCGCGATCGTCGACGGCGAAGAAGACGTTGCCCGGCTTGAGATCGCGATGCACGAGGCCGCGCACGTGCGCCTCTTCGAGACCGCGCGCCACGAACGCGACACAGGCAGCGGCTTCACCGGGGCGAAATACACCAGAGCGCGCGAGTCGCTGATCGAGGCCCTCGCCTTCCATCAGCTCCATCACGAGGTACGGCGTGCCGTCCTCCGCCTGGCCCATGTCGTAAACCGACACGACGGCAGGGTGTTTGATCTGCCCGCACGCGCGCGCCTCGAGAAAGAAGCGGTGGAGCGCGTCGCGGTTCTTCGCGAGCTCGGGCAAGAGGAACTTCATCGCGAAGTCCCGATCCGTGAGCTCGTTGCGCGCAGCCCAGACCGATCCCATTCCGCCTCGCCCGAGCTGGCGAAGGAGTCGATATTTGCCGGAGATCAGGTCGCCCGGATGCACGTGAATCGCCGAATGAAGGAGAGTACAGCCGACCGTCGCCCAAGGGGAGACGAGCGTCAACCGACGCTTGGCTACGGTGTGCGCGATGTGCTCGACATTGAACGTCACGCCAAAATTTCGCTGACCACGGCCGCGACCTCGAGTCATCGAAGCGAGGCCGCAAGCGGCCAATGCGACTATTCAGTCATCGTTGATTGGCGCCGATCGACCGGGCCGTCGAGCGGTGGTCGCTGCATCGACCCGAGCGGGGCGCGCCGCGCGCTGGCGAGCCGATCCGCTGGATCCATGGCGGCCGCATAGGCATCGATCGCCTCGGCGTTGCCACCGATGGTCGTGAGGTATCGGGTCAGCGGACCGACGACGCAGTGCGCCTTCGACGGCTCGACCACCGCCACGAGGACCGCCCGGGTTGTCGGTGGCAGAAAAATTCGGTCGAGGTCTTCGGCGAGGGCGATGGTGTGCTCGGGCCCGGCGAGCACCTCCCCGAGCGCCTCGCAGGTCCGCGTGAATACAGCGAGCTCCGCTCGCTCGTCGGGCGCGAGCGCTCCGCGTGGGACCGAAAACGCAGCGGCGCCGAGACTGCGGTCGAGCGCATCGGCGAACGCAGTCGCGCGCGCCACATCCGGAACGAGCACGACACGCGGTGACAAGCAGCCGCGCTGATCGAACGGCACGACATCGCGTGCGAGCGCCGATGCAGCATCGTCGATCGAATCGTTCGGTCCCACACACGCGAGCCCAAACCCCGAGCCGTGACCGCGAAACCGAACACCTTCCGGCAACGAACCGTGGATCGCATCGAGCGTCGCGTCCGCGCCGTACGCGTGCACTTCGTCGTGTCGTGCGGGATCGATGTCGGTCGCTACGCAGATCGATATCCCGGCTCGAGCGAGCTCGCGCACCAGGACTTCGGCGAGCACCGGATCGCGTCGCGATGGTTTGACGACGACGTTCGCGGCGCTCTCGAGGGCGATCGCGATCGCCCTCAGCGCCGCGGTGCAGACGTGCGCGGAGAGAACGACGTGACATGTCGTCGCCGGTGGCGAGCCCGCCGTGCGACCCGCGCGACACCACGCTCGAAGCGATGCTCGCTGCGCCTCGGTCGCATCCACCTCCAAATGCTCGGTGAGCGCGAGCTCGATGCCCTCGGTCGACAGCGAGCTCATTGCGCGCAGGCCGGCCCGCACCTCGACACCGAGCGCATCGCTGGAATCGCGAACCCGTCGCGCGATGCCGAACAACGCCTCGAGTCGCTCGTCGATCACGGCCCAACGATCTCTTCGACCGCGAGCGAACATCCACGCGGCGGCGCGCCCGGCAACCGACCGAAGAGGCGCACGTCGCCGTTCGGCTCGACGACGACGCGGTCCTGCGTCTGGATCGCAATGGACGAGTCGACGTTCGCCAGGTCGACGATCCGCGCGATGCCTTCCGTACCGCGAGGCAACATCGCGAGCGTCTCCGGGTCGACGGCGTTCACGCGAACCCACGCGGGCGGTCGATACGTGCGCATGCTCGCGGCCTGCTCGACGAGCGACGTCTCGTAAAGCTGGCTCGACAGCTCCGTCATGCCGTATTCGCCGACGACCGCCCTCTCTGCGAGCCCGAACGCGCGCGCGAGCCCCGCACGCAGCTCGTCCTCGGGCACCTCGCGCGATCGTCCCTTGAAGCCGCCGGTCAACATCGCGCGGCTCCCGCGCGGGAGTGCGGTTTGGCGATCGTCGAGCCCGTCGAGGGCGTGCACGTAGGCAAACGCCGTCCCCATCACGAGGACCGGCTCACCAGCTCGCGCAGCGTTCGCAAGCGCCCGATCGAGGCGCGCGATATCCACCCCGCGCGACGCATCGAAGACGTGCTGCGCCTCCAACCGCAAGACCTCGATGAAGAGGTCGAGCATGAACGAGAGCGACGAGTCGTTCACTTCAATGCTGGTCGGCGCGAGGACGATCGCGCGCTTCGGCTCGGGCTCGACGAGGAACGTCGCGAGCGCGTGTTTCATCGCGGCTGCTCGATACGTCTCGAGCGTACGAAACGGATGCGCTCCGCGCGCGCCACTCGTGGTGCCGCTCGTCCTGAAGACACGGACGTCGAGCTCGGGCGGGTGCGCCGCCACGCGCCGGAGACGAAAGACGTCGGTGGGAACGGCGGGGATCTCCGCGTTGGAGCCCGCGCGGCCGCGCGCTCGCGCGAGCCTGCGAACCGGCTCCACATGCTCGGTTTGGAACCGGGCGATCGCGGCCGACAGCTCCTCGAACGACTCGGCCGACACGCCCTCGATGAAGCTGCGGACGCGCGCGTGGAGGGCATCGCTCTCCGCTTCGGCGGGCCATGCGGATCGGCTGCTCACGAGTCCACCTCACGAACGACGTCGCGAAGGACAGCCGCGAAGCCGAGCAACACATCCTCGGCGATGGTCAGCGGCGGCGTGACGACGATGACCTCCGCGCTCGCGCCGCCCACCGTGGTGACGTACCCGCGCTCGAGAAGACGCCGGCACGCCGCGAGGCCAACCGCGCCGCTCGCAAGCTCGATCCCGACGAGCAAGCCCGCGCCTCGAACGACGGCGCGCATCCCGGCGACCTCACTGCGCAGTCTCTCCATCAATGTGTCGCCGAGCTTCGCCGCGCGGCGATCCAAGCCTTGAGTCTCGATCGCTTCGAGCGCGGCGAGCGCCGCGGCGCATCCGATCGGAGCGCCGGCATGCGTCGACGTGTGGAGCACCTCACCGCCGCGTGCCCACGCCTGCATCACGCGCTCGCTGCCGATGCACGCCGAAATCGGAAACGAGGCCCCGAGGCCTTTGCCCAAACACACGATGTCCGGCACGAGCCCTTCGTCGAGCGACCGAACCACGCTGCCGCCCCGCCCACATCCGGTCCAGATCTCGTCCGCGATGACGACCGCTGCCGACGCGTGTGCGAGAGCGCCGAGCTCGCGCAGGAATCCCGGCGGCGCGGGTACGACGCCTCCCCGACCCAACACCGGCTCGACCAAGATCGTGCCGAACGATCCTCGGGCGAGCGCTTCGCGAATCGCATCCAACGAGCGCTCGACATCCGCAAGCGTGCGCGGATACGGGACGAACGCGACGTGCGGGTTGAGCTGCGACGCGAACGGCTCGCGAAAGCTCGGTCGAAAACCGCACGCCGCGAGGGGCGCGTACGAGAGCCCGTGGTACGCGCCCTCAAACGCGATGAGCCCCGGCTTCGACGTCGCGAGAGCCGCCGTCTTGATCGCCGCGGTGAGCGCATCGGCCCCCGACTGCCCGAACAACACGCGCGCCTTCGGTTCGGGGTAGATACCGGCGAGGCGCTCCAACAGCCGCACTTTGATGTCGCTCGCGTAGAGGTCGCCGAGCCCCTGCGCGAGCTCGCCCGTTTGCGCCTTCACCGCTTCGTGAGCCGGGCTCGGACCATGCCCGAGGATCGCCGCGCCGAAGCCCGCCGCGAGATCGACGAAGCGATTGCCGTCGACGTCGAACAGGTTCGACCCCTCGCCCCGCGCGAGCACGATGCCGGCTGCGTCCGCACCCGCGTCGAGCGCGGCGCGCTTCTTCCGGCGCTCTTCGAAGGCCGGACACTCGAGCGCTGCGACCACGTCACCTAGACGGCGAGACTCCGGCCCGGGCGGACGAACGACGATGTTGGGCGGCTGATCCATCGACCGCCCTGTGATTAGCGCAGATCGACGGCGGCGCAGCGCCTAGTAACAGACCCTGTTACGGCCGCCGCGCTTCGCCGAATAGAGCAGCTCGTCGGCGCGCTTGATGAGGTCGTTCGCGACCTTGTCGTTGTCGGTCAGCTGCGCGGCGCCGACGCTGATCGTCACCTTGATGGTGTCGGCCTGGAAGGAGAACACGTTCTCCTCCACCTTCTGGCGGAGCGTCTCGGCGAGGGAGATGGCGCCGTCGAGCGGCGTCTCGGGCAGGATGATCGCGAACTCTTCGCCGCCGTAGCGGGCGAAGATCTCGTCGCGGCGGATGCGCTGCTGGATGATGCGCGCGATCTCCTTCAAGACGAAGTCGCCGGCGAGGTGGCCGTGCACGTCGTTGATACGCTTGAAGTGATCGATGTCGAACATGAGCACGCTGAGCGGCCGCTCGTGGCGGCGCCCGCGGATGATCTCGCGCTCGAGCGCTTCGTAGAGGTACCGCGCGTTGTAGGCCTGCGTGAGGCCGTCCATGATCGTGAGGCGGTAGATCTCTTCGTGGTACTGCGACTCGACGTCGGCACCGGAGAGGAACTTGAAGATCGTCGGGCCGACCTTCACGCGATCGCCGTTGCGAAGGCGAACCTCACCCTGGATTTGGTCGTCGTTGCAGTACGTGCCGTTGGTGCTGCCCACGTCGACGACGAGCCAGTAATCGTCGCGCCGCTCGAACTGCGCGTGACGCCGCGAGACCGAGTCGCCGTCGAGCACGATCTGATTGTCCGCGCCGCGACCGATCCGCGTAGGCGAGTTTTCGAGCGGAAACCGCTTGCCGAGTAAGGTCGGCTGCTTCGTGTAGATGACGACGATGCAGTCCGTTCCCCGCGGCTGCGTGGGCTCGGCCTTTGCTGGACCGACGGTCGTTACACGGGTGGGCTCTTCGAAATCGCTCACGACAAGGACGGTTCGTTCACCGACGCGCAGGCCACTGAAACGTTGCGCAAATGGACAAGATCAGGCTACCGGGCGTGGCAATTTCGTCAAGGCAGCCCGGGCATTTGTCAGCACGGTAGCGTCGCTCGCAGCGACCCTTCGTCGAACACCCACATCGTACCTGGCTCTCCGTGCGTCCAGGTTTCGTTCTTCGTCAGCGGGACGGTGCTGACGATCGCGACGCGATCTCTCGGCGTCGTCACCGTGGAGAAGTCGACGGTGACGTCGTCGTCCGACAGCTGGGCATGGCCGAAAGGCGCGCGGCGAACGATGTAGCAAAGCTTCGTCGCGCAACGCGCGAACAGGTGCCGGCCGTCGCCTAGAAGAAAGTTGAAGCTGCCGAGGCTTCCGATGCTTCGTCCGATCGACGAAACGGCTTGCCAAAGATCGGCAGGTTTGCGCGGGTACGAGCTGAAGCTCGATCGCAGCCCCTCGAGCAGATGGCAGTACGCGCGCTCGCTGTCGGTCGTCCCGATCGGCGCGAACTGACCGAGCTTCAGCGCGCGTGCGCTCTTCACCGTGCCGTTGTGCGCGAAGACCCAGTGTCGCCCCCAGAGCTCGCGGACGAACGGGTGCGTGTTCGCGAGCGACACCTCGCCGCGCGTGCGCTTGCGAACATGACCGACGGCGAGCTTCGTTTTGATCGCGTTCTCGCTCAGGAAGCGCGCGAGAGGACTGTTCGCCGCGGCGGTCGTCTCGAGGAACACACGCGCGGCGCGCCCCTCGTACAGCGCGAGGCCCCACCCGTCGGCGTGCTCGGCCGTCCTGCCACCTCTTTGTCTGAGACCCGTGAAAGAAAAAACGATGTCGGTCGGGACGTTGCACTCCATCCCAAGGAGCTCGCACATAAGACGCGACCGCCGAGCTTATCAGTCCGAGAGGCTACGAACGACTTCGTTGACGACCTCGTTCGCCTGACGAACGCAATCCGAGATGCCGACGCCGTCGAACGGCGCGCCCGCTGCGTAGAGGCCGCCGTGTTTCGCCAGGCGTGATCGGATCGCGCGCACGCGGTCGAGGTGTCCGATGACCGGCTGTGGCCGCGCGTCGCTCCATCGGAACGTCTCGGCCGTGAGTGGATCGACGGTGATACCCAGCGTGGATCGAAGCTCGGCCTTCGCGATCTCGACGAGGTCGTCGTTGGTCATTCCGCGCACCTCTGGTCGCGCGTGCCCGCCGAGAAACACGCGAAGGAGCGCCACGTCGTCGGGAGCGCGTCCTTCCCACTTGCTCGACATGAACGTCACCGCGCTCGCGTCGTGACCCTCGCGGCGCGGGATGAGAATGCCCGACGCGTCGAGCGCGTGCGGCACCGCGGCGCGCGGATACGCGAGCAAGAGCGACGCCGTCGACACGTGCGGGATCCTCCTCAGCTCGCGCGCAGCCTCGGGATCCAAGTCGTCGATCGCACGCGCGATCGCGGCCGCAGGGCTCGCGAACACCACGCGATTCGCGACAAGCGTCTCCTCCCGATCGGCGTGTCGAACCGTCACCCGAAAGCCGGCCCTGTCGCGCCGAACCGCGGACACGGCCGCGCCCTTCACGATCTCACAACCGAGGATGCGAAGGCGCTCGGAGAGCGTCTCGACGAGCTCGCCCATTCCGCCGCGAAGCGCGAGGAACGCGGACGGCGCCCTGCCGTTCTTCGGCGCGGGCGCTTTGGACCGCTGCGCGAGCGCGCCGACCACGAGGCTCCGGTGGTTTCGCTCGAGGTCGACGAGCTGCGGGAACGTCGCCTGGATGCTGAGCCTCGTCGGATCACCCGAGAAGATCCCAGCGAGCAGTGGTTCGCCGAACACCTCGACGGCCTCGGCGCCGAGCCTACGTCCGAGAAACGACGCGATCGACTCGTCGCCGTCGTCGTGCCTCCGCGGCGCGAGTAGATCGAGGCCCATTCGAGCTTTGCCGACGACGCTGAAGAGTGGGCTCTTCACGAGCGGCCAGAAGCGCGTGGGCACCGCGAGCACCATGCCCTCCGGCAAGCGCACCAAACGGCCGCGGCGCATGAAGTACACGTGTCGGTGCCGCGCATCCGTCTCTTGCAGTCGCTCGGCGATCCCGAGCTCGCGACAGAGCTCCTTCGCCTGAGGCTTCGACGCGACGAAGGCATCCGCGCCTCCGTCGAGGACGAGCCCGTCGCGGCGGAGCGTGACGAGACTGCCACCGAGTCGGTCGCTTGCTTCGACGACGGTGACGCGGACGCGTCCCTCGAGCGCGCGCAACAAACGATAGGCGACGGTGAGACCGGTGATCCCACCGCCGCAGACGACGACCTGGGTCGTCCCGTCGCTCACGACCCTCGGATCCTCGCCGACGTCTCGTGCACGTGATCGACCATCGCTTTCACGTTGTCGACCGGCACCTCGGGGATGATGCCGTGGCCGAGGTTGAAGATGTGCCCGGGCCTCTTGCCGACGCTCTCGAGGATCGCCGTCGCGCGCTTCTTGGCGATCTCGACCGGCGCGCAGAGAAGCAGCGGATCCAAGTTGCCTTGCACCGCTCGATCGAAGCCGACGCGCTGCCACGCATCCATGAGCGGCGTTCGGTGGTCGACGCCGATGACCGTCCCGCCCGCGTCGCGCATCAGCTCGAGCAGCGAATGCGTGTTGGTTCCGAAGTGGATGACCGGAACACCCGTGGCTTCGACATCCTTCAGGATGCGGCTCACGTGCGGCATCACATGCTCGCGGTAGTCCTCGGGCGTGAGCGATCCGACCCACGAGTCGAACAGCTGAATCGCCTGCGCGCCCGCTTTCACCTGCGCGAGGAGATAGCGACGCACGACCTCGCCGATCTTGCTCATGAGGAGGGAGAACGTCTCCGGCTCGCTCCACATCATGTTCTTCGTGAGCCGGTAGTCGCTGCTCTTTCCGCCTTCGACGAGGTAGCTCGCGACCGTGAACGGCGAGCCCGCGAAACCGATGAGCGGTGTCTTTCCGTCGAGCTCTTTGCGGAGCAGGCGAATGGCCTCGAGCACGTGCGGCAGCCCCTCTTCGGGCTCGAACACGCGAAGGCGCTCCACCGCCGCGCGGTCTCGAACGGGCTCGTGCACGACCGGACCCTCGCCCTTGGCGAACTCGAACGGCGCGCCCATCGGCTCGAGCGGCAGGAGGATGTCGGCGAACAAGATCGCGGCATCCATCCCGAGCCGCAGCGGCTGCATCGTCACCTCGACGGCGAGCTCGGGCTGTTTGCAGATCTCGAGCAGCGTGTGTTTCGCACGCAGCGCTCGATACTCCGGCATGTAGCGCCCGGCTTGGCGCATGAACCACACGGGCGTGAACGGGGTCGGCTCGCGCCTGCAGGCGCGCAGAAAGGCGTCGTGCACGGCGGTACCCTAGCTCCAACCAGAGCCCGGCGTTCAACCAATCGCGCTGGGCTCAGCGCTGCGGGCTCAGCGATGCGCCGGGAGGAGCGGCCGGTTCTTCGACTCCCACGCAATGATCGCGCTGACGAGACCGGTCGCGCCGGCGACACCGACCGGCAGAACGACGAGAAACCCACACGGAACGAGCGTGCATGCGGCGATGCCGATCGAAAAGCCGAGGATCGGCCGCGCGTTGCGAAACACGAAGGAGACACGTTCGCCGAGCGGAACGCCGTTCGCATTCAGCGGGTAGTCGCAGACGTCCCAACCGACACAAAACGCGAGCGCGATGAACTGGAGCGGTGCCGTGACGACCACCGCTCCCGGGATGAGACCAATCAGGAGGAGCAGGACGAAGGCGATGCCCGCGCCGATAAGACCGAGCGCCGCGGACCCCGCCGATCGAAGGATCTCCATACCGAAGGACGACGCCGGATGCTCCGGCACGCCGAGGACACGCTCGACGCGCCGGACGATGCTGTCGAGTGCCGGCCCCGATGCGGGTTGCGTCAGCGCGATGGCGACGACGATCGCGAAAAGGGCGATCGTCAGCGTGGCGACGACCTTCACGATCGGCACCCACCAACCCGCGGTGCCCACCCAGGCATCGACCCAGCCCGGAACGAAGAATGCGACGAGCCCGACGAAGCTCGCCGAGAACGCCAGGGCCGCGCCGATCGGCACGAGGGCGAGCGGCAGCGCTCCCGGCGCCTTCCCGAGCAGCGAGAACCCGCGGAAAAAGAAGGCAGTCCCGTCGAAGAACCCAGGCCGGCGATCCGCAGGGGTCGCAACGACAGGTGGGGTGGGACGAGCTTGCACCGGTAGCAAAGGCGTTATTCCGCTAGGTGGCAGGCAGCCTCGATGTTGTGCCCGTCGAAATCTAGGACGAAGGCTCCGTAGTAGTTCGGGTGGTAATGCGCCCGAACACCGGGGCCGCCGAAGTCCTTGCCGCCGGCCGCGATCGCCGCCTTGTAGAAGGCGTCGACGTCCGCCCGGGTCGCGGCGGTGAAACACACATGTATGGGCGTTATCGAGGCGACCTGCGCATCGCTCTGGAACGAAGCCTTGCCAGTACCGATCCAAAACTCGGGCTTACCCCCTTTGCCGAACCCGACTGCGTGCCCAAACTCCATCACGACTTCGATTCCGAGGGGGGCCAGGGCCGCCGCGTAGAACTTCTTCGCTCGTTCGTAGTCGGTCACGTTGATGCCGATGTGATCGATGACTTTCAGCATCGCCCCCGCATACCACGTCCCAAGGTCCGGCGATTCTGAGCATCCAAGCCCGCCGACCACCCGTAGAGCTGCCCGAGCAAAGGCTGCCCGAGCAAAGGCTGCCCGAGAAACTGAGAGGAGCTTGTCATGGCCCGCCTATCGCGTCCCCCGGGGTTCGACATGACGTACAAGCCGACGAAGGCGACGTTCCTCATGCCGTGGCGTGTTCGCCTCCCGGCCACGATTTATTTCGCCATCGCCTGTGTCGTGGGGAGCGCGGTGATTCTTGCCCCGCACATCCCCGGCTCGTGGCTCTATCGCGCCGTCGTCGAAGGGGACCGATACCGCGTGATGACCGCGCCGGTGTTCGCCATCCTCGTGTTCACCAGCGCGCTTGCTGCGATCGTCCGACAACAACTGACAGGCGTGATCGTCCGCCCCGACGGCATCGAGACCCGTGAGGTCGCGTTCGGGATGCCGCGCATCAAGCGCCTCGCGTGGGCGCAGATCGATCGGGTGGCGATCCCCTTCCAGGCACCGAGCACGGCCGGCGCACCGTTGACGGCCTTCAAGAAGATCCGCCTCGACCTGTGGAACGGCCACCACGAATTCCTCCCCGATGTGGCGCAGTTCTCGGAGCTGTCGGTCATCATCGAGCGTGTCGCCCTCGCGCGCGCCATTCCGATCGAAGGTGGGACCGGCCTCGTCGACGAGCTGGGCAATCCGTTCGGCGAAGAAGACGAAGACTGAAGCACGAGCCGAGCGCCTCTCGACCGCCTCGGGCTCGGACGGCGTGGTAAGGTCGCCGCCGTGCGGCTCGGCGTGGCCATTTCAGCGGTGTCGGTGATGCTCGCGATCGAAGGTGTCGCGAGCGCGGAAGAGCAGGCAAAGGTCGAGACGAGCAGCGAGCCCGCTCGAGCGCCCGAGGAGAAGACGGTAGCGCCCGCTGCGGCAAAGCCGCCGCGCGACGACGCGAAGGGCTGGGAGACGGCGCCGGCCGAGCACCGCGGCGGGTTCGCCGTCGGAATCATGGCGTCCGCGGGCCTGGGCGCATCGAACGGCTACCCGGCCGACGCGAAGAAGATCGGTCGGCTCGCCTTCTATACCGAGAGCGGCCTCGGCTTCATGGGCGCGTCGGGCCTGTGGATCGGCGGCGCGCTCGCCGAGTGGCTGACCTTCGGCGCGGGCGCTGGCTACACGACAATCCTCAACGGCGACACGGTCAGCCCCGCACCCTACGTGTTTTTCCACACCGACCTCTATCCGTTGTTTTGGCTGGGTGGGCAGTGGCGCAACTTGGGCGCGATGGCCGACTTCGGGCTCGGTTTCCCAGTTACCAAAAACAGCGATACCGACGAGACGCTCATCGACGGAACCGGCGCCTCGTTCGTTCAAGCCGGCGTGTTTTGGGAAGGCATCGAGGCTTGGAAGCTCAAGATGGGGCCGTATGTGTCTACCCACTACATGTGGAGCGACACGATCCGGCGACCGAGCGCGCTCGTCGGTTTTCGACTGAGCCTTTACACCGCTCCTTGAGGCCGCGGTCGCGCCGGGCGTAGCCTGCGACCATGAATCAACCTCCGGGGTGGCCGCCGGGACAAGGCCAGGGGTGGGGTGCGCAGCAACAGCCTTATGGGCAGCAGGCGCAGCAGCCTTATGGGCAGCAGCCGCAACAGCCTTATGGCGGCCAAGCGTACCCTGGGCAACCGGGACAACCTTCCGCGAGCGGGCTTCCCGCAGGCGCTTTCGATGGTTTGCCGCAGGCGCCGACCGGCGGGCCCCCTCAGCCGCCAATCGCCGGCGCGTACGGATATGGCGGACAGCCGCGTTGGGATGCGCCGCCGGGCACCGCGGGCTTCGGGCCGCTGCAACGTGACTACTCGCCACCGCTCCAAACCGGCGGATTGAAAGAAGCCGTCCTCGAAGGAACAGGCTTTTTGAACCCGCGAAAGGACGGCCTCGCCTATTTGGGTATCGGCCTCCTCTGCATCGTCGGCGTCTTCGGCATTGCGCTCGTCACCAACACGGTCTTCATCTATCCGGCGGTCATCGGGCCCGTCGTGCTCGTGCCCGGCGTCTTCCTGGTTGCGACGGGTGAGCCGCGCGCCGTGCCGGCAGGGCAAAAGGTGCCGGGATGGGCGCGTGGTGGACTGATCGCGAGCGTCGCAATCGGGATTGCGCTCGGGCTTTTGACGTTGAAATGGTACTTCGTGCCCTAGTTGATCCGGCCATCAGCGCTGTCATCGCTCGGGCGTCAATCGGAGGGCCGAGCGCGTTTGGGGGGACGGCAACGGGGATGGGGTTTGCTTTCCGTCAAGAAAGCGTGAGGTAAACTCAACGTTTACCTCACGCTTTTCGCGCATCACGACCATGGCCCGCGCGCGCCGGCCCCGCGTCGTCAGCGCACGACGCCGCTCACCACCCGCTCGATTCCCCCATAATCCTTCTTGATCTCGACATTGTCGAAAGACACCCGCATCAGCTCGGCGACCTTCTGAGCCTGTCCATATCCAATCTCCATGGCGAGGACGCCCGACGGCTCCAGGTGCGCGGGCGCGCCGTCGATGATGGCCCGCACGACGTCCAAACCATCATTGCCGCCGAAAAGCGCCATGTGAGGCTCGAAGTCGACGATGGTGCGGGCGAGCTCACTTCGCTCGCTCTCGGGGATATACGGGGGGTTGGCGGTGATCAGGTCGAAGGAGTCGTGGGCTTCTCCCAGATCGGAGAACAGATCCGAGCGACGAAACCACGCGCGCGGTTGAGCCCCGAGCCGCGCGGCGTTGTCGCGCGCGACCGTGAGCGCGTCCTCCGACAAATCGGTTCCCATGACCGTCCAGGTCGGCCGCTCGCACGCGAGGGTGATGGCGACACACCCCGATCCGGTGCAGAGGTCGAGGACGCGCGCGTCGAGCGATAGGTGCGCGAGGCGCTCGAGCGCGACGTCGACGAGCGTCTCGGTATCCGGCCTCGGCACGAGGACGCGTTTATCGACGCGAAACGGCCGGCCGTAGAACTCGCGCTGCCCGACGAGATAGGCGACGGGCTCCGCGGCGCGGCGGCGTTTGTGGAGCTCGCGGTAAGCCGTGAGCTCTTCTTTCGACAGCGGCCTCTCGGGATCGGTAATCAGCGCGAGCCTCGTCGAGCCGAGCACGTGCGCGAGCAAGATCTCCGCATCGAGCCTCGGCGTGTCGGTGCCGCGCGTGCGCAAATCGTCAGCGGCCCAGGTGAGGACGCGCCGAATCGTCCAAGCGTCGGTGTCGGTCACGACGCGTGCGAATGGTGGGAAGGCACGACCTTGGCGCCCGCTCCTTCGACCACGCGCTGGACCTCGGCGCGAATCTCGGCGAGCCGCGGCTCGGAGCGTGCCTCGAAACGAAGCACGAGCACCGGCTGCGTGTTGGAGGCTCGACACAAGCCCCAGGCGCCGTCACCGAAATCGATGCGAGCGCCGTCGAGGTCGAGGATCGAATGCGTTGCGCGGAAGTGCTCGGTCACGCTCGAGACGACGTCGAACTTGCGCGCGTCGTCGCAGGGCACTCGAATTTCCGGTGTCGCGAAGGTCGCGGGCACGTCGGTGAGGAGCGAGGAGAGCCCCGCCTCGCCGCAACCGCTCGCGATCTCGAACAACCGGACCGCCGCGTAGATCGCGTCGTCGTATCCGAAGTAGCGATCTGCAAAGAAGATATGCCCGCTCATCTCGCCTGCGAGCAGCGCCTTTTCGGCCTTCATTCGCGTCTTGATGAGCGAGTGCCCCGTCTTCGAATAGAGGGGCTTGCCGCCGTGGCGCGCGACGTCCTCGAACAACGTCTGCGAGCACTTCACCTCGCCGAGGATCGTGGCGCCCGGGTGCTCGCGCAGAACGCCGCGCGAGAAGAGAATCATCAACTTGTCGCCCCAAATGATCTCGCCACGCTCGTCGACCGCGCCGATGCGGTCCCCATCACCGTCCCATGCAATGCCGAGGCGTGCGCCGGTCGAAACGACGCGCTCGCGAAGCTCGCGCAGGTTCTCGGGAACGGTGGGGTCCGGGTGATGATTGGGGAAACGACCGTCGATATCGCAATAGAGAGGGTCCACGGTGAAGCCGAGAGCCTCGAGGGTGCGAATGCCGAGCGGCCCGGCTGCACCATTGCCAGCATCGACGACGATTCGGATCTTCTCGGGGTGCTCGGGCAGGCGTGATGCCTTTCGAACTGCCTCGATGTACGCGTCGCTGACGTCGATCTCGGAAATCTCTCCGGGAGCAACATTCGATGCGGGCTCGCCCTTCGCCATTCGATCGCGCAGGCGAAGGATGTCGGCCCCAAAGAACGAGGCCGTTCCCCGCATCATCTTGAAGCCGTTGTCCTCACCGGGGTTGTGGCTGCCAGTGATTTGAATGGCGCCGTCGGTCGCGAGGTGGTGAGCCGCAAAATAGAGAAGAGGGGTCGGGCCGAGGCCGACGTCGACCACCATCGCGCCGGCGCCGAGAAGCCCGCGGACGAGCGCGTCGTGGATGCGCGGGCTCGACAGCCGCCCGTCACGGCAGAGCGCGATGCGAGGTGCGCGCCCGAGCTCGTCCGCGAGGGTCCGACCGAACGCTCGGCCGAGCGCCTCGGCGAAGGGATCCTCGAGGTCGCGGTCCGCGACGCCGCGGATGTCGTACTCGCGGAAAACGTGCTGGGGCAGGCTCATCGGGCGCAACCCTAGCAGACCCGCCGCCGGGCGCGGCCGATCGCGTTCGAGCTAGTTCTCCGCGGGAAGATCGACCTTGCTCACGCGCGCGCCAGCGCCGCCGTAGACCAGATGCGAGACGACCGCCCCGCAGGACGGCGTCGCCGGAACGGTGTGTCCGCGTGGCTTCGCCGGGTCGGTCCGGTTCGAACAAGTGACGAGGCGAACCCCGTTGCCGATCGACACCGCGACCATCTCCCCCTCGAGCGATTCGCCCGCGCGGCCCTGCCCTTCGAGGCGCATCGTCTTGTGCCGCGCCTCCCCCTTCGCGTACTCGCTGTCGACGCGTTTCACGCTCTTCCCGGCGAAGTTCGCGGCAAATTCGTCGAAGGCCAGCGCAACCTCACGGTCCGTCGCGCTGAGGACGACCGCTTCGATCGCGGTCAAATCGCCGCAGTACCAAGCCGTGACCTCCGGGGATTCCCGCTGCTGTTGGCATGCGTCGAGGAGGAGGGCGCCGTCCGATTGCGACGCCACCTCCGCCGTGCGGACACACCCGGCGACCACGCCGACAAACGCGATCACCAGCCAAAGCCGGCTTTTGTACGTCGGGTCCCCACCCACCCCACCATTGTAACGCCATCCCATCGCCGTTCGCCTGCTCTCTTCTTTCGCTCCTTGTAGTTGCGCTCGTGCGCCTCGGATTCACGCGAATGTCGCTGTACCCTGCGAGCATGTCTTTAAGCCGTGTCTGTTCGACCTTTGCGCTCTCGATCCTTCTCGGCTCTGCCCTCGGCGGTTGTGGCGATGACTCCGAGACGGGTGGAGGCGGCGCAGGCGGCAGCTCACCCCAACAATTGCCCCCGCTGTCGAAGGCGCCGCTCACGACCGAAGAAACGATCACGCCGCGCATCGAGCCGGACCAGGTCGGATACTTGAACCCGCGGCTGCCGGAGGACGTCACGCGCCTCTTGAACGAAGGGTACGGCGATTACGACAAGACCGAAGGCGAGGCGAGCACGCGGCGCACGCTCGACGACGCGGCCGCGCCCGAGCCCGGCCCGAACGCGGCCGTGCTGACGCGCTTCGTGCATCTCGCGGACATTCAGCTCGCCGACGACGAATCGCCCGCGCGCGTCGTCAACGTCGACAGCCCGCAGGGCCTCACGGGCGGCGCGTTCCGCCCGCAAGAAGGCCACGAGTGCCGAATCGTGAACGCCGCCGTGCGCACCATCAACCGCATCAACGACGACACGCCGATCGACTTCGTCGTGCTCGGCGGCGACAACACCGACAACGCGCAATCCAACGAGGTCGATTGGATCCTCGGCATTCTGTCGGGCTCGGAGCTCGTCGATTGCGACTCGGGCGTCGACGACGACCCGACGCCGGGCCCCAACAACGACCCCAAAGATCCGTTCGTGCCCGAGGGCCTCGCGATGCCCTACTTCTGGGTGAGCGGGAATCACGACATCCTGAACCAAGGGAATTTCCCGCCCGCCCCGAAAGAGGCGGAGTACCTCTCCGACTACGCCTCGGTCGGCACGCGCGATTGGTCCTCCCCCGGCGGTCCGGTGGTCCTCGGCGATATGCCCGCGGACGAGCGGCGCATCCCGCTCTCCGGATCGGATCTGCTCGCGAAGGTGCACGCCGACGCCGACGGTCACGGCATCCCTTCGGAGATCATCAGCAGCGGCCGCGCGATGTACGCCGCCGACCTCGAGAACGCGCCGATTCGATTGATCGTGCTCGATACGGCCGCACCGTCGGGCAGCGCGGACGGCCTCCTTCATCAATCCGACATCGACGATTTCCTGATCCCGGCGCTCGACGGTGCCGTCGCGGCCGGTCGCTACGTCATCGTTACGTCGCATCACATCTCGGGGCAGCTCACCGACGGCGGGGGCTTCGGGGGTGTCGCTCAGGACGACGCCGTCCTGCCGGATGCGCTTCAAACGGTGCTGCTCCAATACCCCAACGTGCTGATGCACCTCGCCGGGCACACACACCATCACAAGGTCGGCAGGGTCGTCTCGGAGACGGACGGCTCCGCCTATTGGGAAGTCGAGACCGCCGCCCTCGCGGACTTCCCCAATCAGATGCGCACCGTCGAGATATGGGATCTCGACAACGGTTTCCTCGGCATTCGGCTGGTCGCGTTCGACTACCAGACGGAAAACGATCCGATTGCAGAGGAGGGCCGCCGCCTCGGCTTCCTCGACTTCACGTCGGGCTGGCAGTCCGACGGGCGCGGGCACGCCGACGAGCGCAACGTCGAGCTCTACGTCCCCATGCCCTGATCCACCTCCGTGATATCGAGCGCGCCCCGCCGCTGCCCATAGCGGGGCGCTTCGTCCTCACGGTACCTTCGAGGGATGCGCCGACTTCTTTCGCTTCTTGCGCTTGTCCCCATGGCATTCGGGCTTTCGCTGAGCTGCGCAGCCGGCGAAGACGACGAGACGGGATGCGCGATAGGCAGCGAGGGCTGCGCGTGCACGAACGGCGGAGCGTGTGACGCTCCGCTCGTTTGCTTGAGCGACCTCTGCGTCGATCCCAATTCGAGCCCCGGCGGCGGTGGCAGCGGCTCGGGCGGCAACCCCAGCACCGGCGGCAATGGGACGGGCGCACAAGGCGGCGGGACGGGCGCCTTCAATGCCGGCGGCGGTGGCGGCGGCGAGTGCGCGCTCGGAGGCTGCAAGGCGATCGACGTGCTCTTCGCGCTCGACGGGTCGGGCTCGATGGCGGAGGAGATCAATGCGCTCTCCGTCAACGACTCGTTCACCGCGATCATCGACGCGCTCGCAGCGATCAACTGCGGCGACATCGATTATCGAATCGGCGTCACCGACGACAACGACGGCGGCTTCAAGGTTCCGTCGGGGTGGACGGGCGCGGACCCGTGGTTCGACTCCACGTCGATGACGAAGGAGGAGATCGCCGCCGCATTCAAGGGCGCAGCCGATCAGGTGGTCGCCGGCTCGGGCACCGACGTCGGCTGCGAGCACGTGCTCACGAGCTCGCGCGATCTGCTCAACGGCGACGCGACGGGCTTCCTCCGCCCCGAGGCGCTTCTCGTTCTCATCATGGTCACCGACGTCGACGACTACGGTGCCTACGATCAAGCGAACGGCAACGATTGCGGCATCGGCTGCCCCGTCACGCCGCCATACACACCGAACGCGATGTACGAGACGTTCGTCGCATTGAAAGGCGGCGAGCCGAAAGGTGTCGCCGCGATCGTCGTCGCGGGCGATCCGAACGTTGCCGGCGGCACGAACTTCTGCGGCCAGCCGGGAACGTGCTGCAGCGGCGGCATCGATTGCCTCGTCTTCCACGCGGATAGGCTGTGGGCGTTCGCCGGGATGCAAAATGGGGCGAACGGCTACACCGCAAACCTCTGCGCCGGCGCGCAGACCGTGCCGACCGCCGTCGAGACCGCGTTCACGAGCAACATCGACCTGGCGTGCGAGGAGTTCGAGCCGCCGATGTGACATGCGCGGCAACGACGCTTCCCCTGACGCTTCCCACGGGCGGGAACATCAGGTACCCCGCTCTACGTGCTCAGCTGCCAAGCCTTCTTCGACGTCCTCCACAACCAGGGCGTGACGCTCTTCGCCGGCGTCCCCGATTCGCTCCTCAAAGACTTCTGCGCGTACGTGACGGACAACGCTCCGGCGGAGCGTCACGTCATCACGGCGAACGAAGGCGGCGCCATCGCGCTCGCGATGGGTCACCACCTCGCGACCGGTGAGATCGGCTGCGTGTACATGCAGAACTCCGGGCTCGGCAACACCGTAAACCCGCTCACCTCGCTCGCCGATCCGGCCGTTTACGGGATCCCGATGTTGCTGCTCATCGGCTGGCGCGGTCGCCCGGGCGAGAAGGACGAGCCGCAACACGTGCAGATGGGCCGCGTCACGAAAGAGACGCTGACCGCCATCGGCGTCGAGCACAGCGACGTACCCGACTCGATCGAAGTGGCTACGCAGGTCGTCGCGCGCGCGATCGAATCGGCGAAGAAGCGATCTGCCCCACACGCTCTCGTGATCAAAAAAGGCACGTTCGACAGCTACAAGCTGAAGCGCAAAGACGACAGTCCGTATCAAATGACCCGCGAAGCCGCGATCGAGCGCATCGTGGCGAAGCTCCCCGCAGAGGTCGCGATCGTCGCCACGACCGGCATGCCCTCGCGAGAGCTCTTCGAGATCCGCGAGAAGCGAAAGGAAGCCCATCGCTCCGACTTCCTCACGGTCGGCGGCATGGGCCACGCCTCGCAGATCGCGCTCGGCGTCGCCCTCGCGAAGCCGGCCCGCACGGTGGTCTGCCTCGACGGCGACGGCGCCGCGCTCATGCACATGGGCGGGCTCTCCACGATTGGGCAGCTCGCGCCGAAGAACTATCGCCACATCGTCCTCAACAACGGCGCACACGACAGCGTCGGCGGCCAGCCGACGGTCGCGTTCGCCGTCGATCTGCTCGCGATCGCGAAGGCCTGTGGCTACACGTCGGTCGCCCGCGCGACGAACGACCAGGAGCTCACGGCGGCGCTCGATGCCTTCGTGCGCGACCCCGGGCCGTCCCTCCTGGAGGTCCGAGTGAAGAAAGGCGCGCGCGCCGATCTCGGCCGACCGACGCAATCGACGCAGGACCTCACGCGAGACTTCTCCGGCTTCGTTCGCAACACATAGCAACGGCGGGCCGCAGACGCCGCCGCCTCCTTGACGAGCTAGACCATCGGTCTAGACTACCAGTCTAGACCGATGGTCCAAGGAGGTGCGTCATGTTGACTCGTCCCGTTCTCGAGAGGATCCCGCTCCGCCCGTACGCCATTGCCCACGCCGGGGCGATCGATGCACGACGCCCGCGGACGGTGACGCGTTTCGGGCGAAACATCGTCCTGTTCCGGGATCGAAATGGCGCCGTCGTCGCTGCCGATGCGGCGTGCCCCCACCGCGGCGCGGATCTCGGGCTCGGCCGCATCGTCGATGGCGAGCTCGAGTGCGGCTATCACGGATTTCGGTTCGGGGCCGACGGCGGCTGCTCCCGCGCACCCTGCGCCACGCTCGACCGCGCGATGCCGAAGCGATTGCACCTGACCGTGCTGCCCATTGTCGAACTGGGCGGTTTCGTCTGGATGCGCCCCGACGCGCAACCTCTATCGGCGGACGACATCCCCGGTCGCGAGGTGTTGATCGACGATGCGTGGCACCACGCGCGCGGCGAGATGACGTGGAATGCGCGGCTCGGCCGCACCGTGGAGTCGATGCTCGACTTCCACCATGTCGAGTTCGCGCACCGTCGCTTCATGGGCGGATTCGATCGATTCGTGAAACACGACGTCCGCGTCGACGGGGAGCGCATCACGCTGGATGCGACGCTCGCGCACCGCCGCTTCGGCTGGGAAATCAGCGGATCGATGCAGGCATGGTTTCCGGCGACGATGCGGCTCGGTATTGGCCGCGACTTCGCCGGGCTCGTCATGTTGTGCCCGGTCGACGGCGAGCGCACCTGGATCGGCATTCGATATTTTCAGACGCGGGTGCGGTGGTCGCCGTGGTCGAAGCTGCTCGCCGAATTCAGCCTGTGGTCGGAGCTACGCTTCATTCAACCCGACGACGCACGAATGTCGTCCTCGGCCGTGCCCCGCTCGGGCGACGTCGAAAGCAGCACGTTGCTCGAGGCAGATCGCGCCATCGTGGAGTGGTACCGTCTGCGCAAGCGAGCGGTGGAGCGTGACCGGGATGAGCGGGAAAAAGGCGTCGAAGCGGGAAAAGGTATCGACTGCGTCGCGTGACGCCGGCGCTCACCCCGCGACTGCATTCAGTGAGCGGTTGGCGCCGTTGCTCGATCTCGCTGCGGAGCAATTCGCCGAGCACGGCTTCGAAGGCGCTTCGTACAACGCGATGATCGAGCGCGTCGGCCTCTCGAAAGGCGTCGCGTACCACCATTTCCGCGACAAGGCCGACTTGTTCCGCGCCGTCGTGTCGCGCGCGATCGAGCCCCTCCCGAGCGCAATCGGAGACTGGAACGACGTCGAGACGGCCGACGCGTTTTGGTCGCAGACCGAGCAAATGGTGGAGCGCGCAATGGGCGCAATGGCCGGCAATGCGCGCACGGCTGCATTGCTGCGAATGGCGGCGCGATCGCCGGGGGCGATGGCGGAAGCCTTCGGCGCGTACGAGCCGGCCTTCACCGCTCCGCTGATACACGCCTTGGAGAACGGCCGGCGGGTGGGGGCAGTGCGAGACGACCTCCCCGTCGAGCTGCTCGCGGCGTGCTCGATCGGATTGGGCTCGGCGCTCGATCGATGGCTCGCCCAACACGGAGCGGACCTCGGACCGAGGCGAATGCGGACCCTGGCGACGCAGAGCCTATCGCTCTTCGAGCAGATGCTCGCGCCGCCTCAGGCGACGCGTAGTCGATCGCGCAGCAAGAAGTAGCCGAGCAGGCCCATTCCGATCACCGGCCAGCCGTGGCCGAGCAGCACGTGCATGCCGTCGGAATGCGCGCAGTGGAGCGCCTGCATACCGGCGGCGGTGAAGCCGACGGAGATGCCCAGTAGCCCGCTTCGAAAGCCCCAGCCCGCGGCGAACGAGCGCCGTTGTGCCCACGCGAGCGCCGCGAGGGGGACGATCGCGATGCCCATGATCCAATCGCCGCAGAGGAAGCTGTTCTGCACGAGCGGCAGGCCTCGCTCGAGACAAGGCGTGCAGAGCGACGCGACACCGAAAACGACCGCCGCCGCGACGACGAAACCCGCGACGGCCTTCATGCTCGGGCCCAGACCGACTCGACCGGGTTGAACCGCGAGCCACAACGCGACCGAGCCGAGCAAGGTCGGAACGCCGACGTGGAGCACCATGATCCACGCGGGAACGTCGTCGCGAATGCCGATGAAGATCTGCACCGCGAAGAGCCACGAGAACGCGACGAGGATCGCGATGAGGCGCCGTTTGTGGAGCGTGCTGCGCGTCGGACCAACCTCGGAAGGCGCTACGGGCGCAGGCGCTGCAGCCGGCACTGGGCCGGGCGGCGCGCTACGCGCCGGCTTCGCGAGCGGATCCGGGATGGAGGCGAAATCCGCGAGGTCGAACTGGTCGCTCATACTGCACCTCGCTTCTTCGGTGCGACGTCGCCCAGCGCTGCACGCAGGGCTTCGTAAGCATGAAACGCCCGCAGCTTCACCGCACCTTCCGTCGTGCCGAGGATCGCGGCCGCGTCCGATACGCTCAGCCCCTCGTAGCGAAGAAGCACGAACGCCTCGCGCTGGTTCGGGGGGAGCTTCGCGAGCGTCCGCTCGACCGTCGCCGCGAGCTCGGCCGCGATCGTCACCTGCTCGCCGTCGGTTTCCGGACCGGCGGGGGGATCCAGATCGCCGTCATCGGCGTCGACGCTGACGGGTCGCTCTTTGCGCACTGCGCGCTGTCGGACGTGGTCGATGTACACGTTTCGCGCAATTGCATAGGACCACGGCAGGACCCGACCGCCCACCTCGAACGAGCCCCGGGCGCGGTGCATCCGCAAGAACGTCTCCTGCAGCAGGTCGTCCGCGAGCGCGGGCGAGCGCGCCATCCTCGTGAGGAATGCTCGCAGACGTTCGGCGACCGCACGATGTACGACGGCAAAAGCCGATTCGTCCCCTTCGGCGTATCGGCTCATCGCCTCGTCGGCGTTGTTGCCGTCGCGGGCAGACGTCACGCGGAGGTACTCCCACGGAACCGCGACGACACCAAGAGACCGGAGCAAATGCACTGGACTGCCGGGCGATACGGCCCCGCGTGCGCCAGGTTTCGGATCTCCGGCGAGGACGGCGTCATTCGTCGAGGTCGCGAAGCCCCACCGGAGGCTCGGGGAGCTTGGCCGCCTTGCTCACACCTCGAAAGACGTAGTCCGCGTACTCGTACGGGCCGTCGGACCAGATGGTCATGTCGTCCTCCAAGATGCCGAGCGGCGCGCCCTCGCAGAGCTCCACGATCGTGAAGGCCGGACCCTCTTGATAGATGGGCTCTGACGGGTGCGCCTCTTCGGTCGAGCCTTCGAGCGCGGCCAGCACCCCCGCATGGCGATCGGCGTCGAGCTGATCGATCGGCAACAGCACCCAATCGAACAGGATGAGCTCGGGAAACGGAGGCAGCTCCGGGTTGCTCTTGAACGCGTCGTGCTCGGCAATCGGCAACTCGTGCTCTTGAAAGAGGCGAACGAGCTCTTCACGACGCGCGATCGCATCATCGCCGCCGGACCAAAACGCGGTGAGCACACCAATTGCGTCGTCGGCCGTCGCCGCGCGCCACAGCCGCGGATCGCGCGAGCGCACGTCGAGGTCCGCGTTCTTCGCCGTGAGCGCCTTGAATGCGGCAGCATGCGGCGCGAACGCGGGAAGGTCCTTGAGGACGTGATCCACCGTCCAATGAATCCGGTGATCCGTCTCTTGCAGGTAGCGGTGCTTGCCGAGGCATCGAAGCAGGCGCGCGACCTCGTCGATGAGCCGCGCAGCGAAGGACCAAGAGCGCATCATGGGACGTTTCCGTTCAATTCGTGGAAGCAGGTGCGGGAGCAGAAGGGGTCGCGGGGGCGGAGCTGGGCGCAGGCACGGAAGTGCTCGGTGCGGGAGCAGTCGGCTCCGTTGTGGGGACCGAAGCCGATGGGGCGGGCACCGAAGCCGACGGCGGCGGTGCTGCCGATGCGGACGCCGACGCTGAAGCAGACTCCAACGCCTCGGGGGGAATGGCCCCTGTGTACCGGAGCACCCCGACATACCAAAGCAGCTCCCCATCCGAGCGACGCACGACGAAGGGCGGTGCGTAGACCTGCCCGGGCGCGAGGTCCACCCATCGGCCCGGCTCCCACAACCATCGCCGGCCTCGCCATTTCCACTGGCCGTCGAGCCAAGCCGGATTCGCCATCGTCGAAGGCGCCTCGACGATGACATCCACCTTCGCAGGGGGCGGCGGATACGGCACGACGACCGGCTCGGCCTCTTTCGGCTGCTCTGCGAGCGGCACGTAATTGATCTTCGCCTCGGGGCACGCCGAGGAGAAGAGAGCGAGCGCGGCGACCAGCGCCACAACGAGCTTGCGCATCATGCGCCGGCCCACGCGAGGAACGCATCGCGCAGTGTTTCGCCGAACAACAAGAGCTCGAGCCCCGCGAGCGCAATGAACGGACCGAACGCGAGCGGCGCCTGCATCCCCTCACCCGGCGCGTCGGCGAGCTCGTCCTCTTTGCGCCACTCCTCCATCGCCGCTGCTCGCTCCTCTTCGGGAAGCTTCTCGATCTCGGCGAGGATCTCTTCGCGCTCGCGCGTGACGTCCTCGGGCTCTTCGACCCTTCCGCCGAGCAGGCGCACCAGAATGAAAATCACCGTGCCTTGAAGCGCACCGGCGAAGAGGCCGAAGAGCGCGCCTTGCCACCCGAACCAAGAGCCGACGACGCCGAGCAAGATCGAATCGCCGGAAGCGAAGCCGCTTCGACCGCGGAGCATTCGGTAGATCGTGTTGATGCCGAAGCCGAGCGCGAGGCCGACCGCTGCGCCGATCACCGTATCGAGGACCTCGAGGTTGCGGAGCGAAGCCGTGCCGATGCCGATGATCGCCGCGGCGAGGTTCGCTTTGTCCGGCAGGATCACCAAGTGCTCGAGGTCGACGAACGCCGTCGCCACGAGAAACAAGGAGAACGCAAACGCCGTCGAGAACAACGCACCCGCATACGCGAGCGACGTCGTCGGCTGCGAGAGCGGCAGCACCAGGAGCTCCAAGACCGCGAGCGCCAGGACGCCGCCGATCAGCTCCACCATCACGTACCTCGGGGAAATGCGCTCTTTACAGCAGGCCGAGCGCCCGCGAAGCAGCACGTACGAGATGACCGGGATGTTCTGCCACGGCCGGATCGGCTTGTTGCACTTCGGGCAGTTCGACGGCGGGCTGACGACGCTCTGCCCGCGCGGTACGCGGTAGATCACGACGTTCAGAAAGCTCCCCCAGAGCAAGCCGAACATAACGGCGATGCCACGGAGGAACCACAGGGGCAGGTCGGCCAGCGTCAATGCAAGGACTACATACCAGACCGACCGTGCGCCTGCTCAGACCTCGCTCGCGCGCTCGACGATCGCGTGGACCAGCCCGTAGTCCCGCGCTTGCGCCGCCGTCATCCAGAAGTTCCGGTCCGTGTCCGCGGCGATCTTCTCGTACGGCTGGCCCGTCGCCTCCGCGAAGATGCGATTGAGCCGCTCGCGGATCGCGAGGATCTGGTTCGTCTCGATCTCGATGTCGGCCGCGTTGCCTCGAATCCCGCCGAGCGGCTGATGGAGAAGAAAGCGCGTATTGGGCAGCGAAAAGCGATTCTCCTTCTTCGCCGCGGAATAGATGAGCGCGCCTGCGCTCGCGACCCAACCGGTACCGATCATCTTCACCTCGGGGCCGATGAAGCGCACCAGATCGTAGATCGTCGCGCCCGCTTCGACGTGACCACCTTGCGAGTGCACGATCATGCGAATGGGCTCGTTGCTCTGTTGCGCGAGGGAGAGGAGGCGCGCAGCGGTCGCCTGCGCGAGCTCGGTCGTCACCTCGCCGAAGACGAGCACGGTGCGGCTCTCGAATAGGCTCTTTTCGACCATCGCGAGCGGATGTGCACTCGCTGCGGGCTCTTTCTCTTGCGGATCTTCCTCGAGGCGAATCATCGCCCGAACGTGTCCGGAAGCCGCACGATCGGCCATATCCGAAACGCTCGAATTCACGGCTAGGAGCTGCTTCGAGACCGGCGCGTCTCGACAGTCGCCTCGGGACGAGGCATTCGATCGTCATGGCCGCGCCGCACCTCTTCCTCGAAGCCTCGAAGGTCCCGTGTGCGAACGACGAAAAGCCGCGCATCGGGCGCGAACGAGGCGATGAGCGGATCGCGCGGGCCACCAACGCCATGCTCACGCGCATCGACGCGCGTTGGACCGTGCGATCGCTCGCGAAGATCGCTGGCATGTCACGCGCCGCGTTCGCGCGCCTCTTCTGGAAAGAGCACGGCGCCCCGCCGCTCAAGTGGCTGACCGCACAACGAATGCGGCGCGCATCGGACCTTTTCGCCGACGGCGACGGCACGTTGTCCAACATCGCCAAAGTCGTCGGCTACGAATCCGAGTTCGCGCTCAGCCGCGCATTCAAACGCCATTTCGGCGTCGCCCCCGCGGTGTATCGGTCGCAACTGCGCGTTGGTCGTGCGGAGCCGACGATGGCGCTCGCCGCTTGAGGTCTCGGCCAATGCTCAGTCGGTACAGGCACCCGTCTTGAGAGAGTGACGTGCGTACCGATTGAGGTCCGATCCTTCGGCCGTGATCTTCTCGGGCGGGTCTTTCATATAGAAGTCGACCCACGACATCAGCTTGTAGACGTTGGCGTCCTTGTATTCTTCGTTCTTCGGGTAGGCCATTCCGACGCCGCCGTACGTGTGCTCCCGCATGCAGAAGCTCTGCGCCTTGTCGGTAGCGACGAGGTACGACGTCGTCGCGTTCTTTTCCGTCGGCTCCGGCAACTCGCCGACCTCCTTGTCGTCGAAGAAAACCTTTCGCGCCTCGGGACAGCTGAAGCCGAAGAGCTTGTGCGTGTGGCCTTCGGGCTTGTCCGCGACAAGGGTGTGCTTGCCGACCCTGATCGTCGGGCCTTCCTTTTCAGCGCCGTACACGTAGATGCGCGCGAGATCCCAGTGGCCATCCTTCACTTGAAAGAACACCTTCGTCGGATCTCCGTCCGTCGAGGCCCTCTCCTCCTTCGGAGGTCGCACGAGCGGAAGCAGCGCCTCCCCACACGGGGACGGCACCTGCGCCTGCAAGCGATCCGTCGACCAGATATCGATGTCCGCCGGCAGCGCGATCGCGGCAATGTGATTCGTCCCGTCCTCCGAAGCCTTCACCTCGGCGATCGCCTTGCCCTCGAACAGGATCTTCGACTCCGGCGGAACGCCGAGCGGCACCATGATGGTGTAGTAGCGCTGCGGCTTCGCAGGCGCGGAGCTGCTGGCCGCGGGCGCCGAGTCGGACGCGTTCTGATTGCAACCGCTGACGGCGGCGGTCGCTGCCACGAGCGCGAGGAGGAGCGGGCGCAGGGATACGGGGGGCATCGAGTGCGACGATAGCGTGATCTCGTGCGGCGTTTCTCGACTCGTGAGCGTCGACGACTTGGGTGTAGGCTCCTTGCGTGTCCCCATCGCTTCGACAGCTCGCTCCTCCGCCTGTTTCGGTCGTCGCCGCAATTCCCCAATCCACCCAGTGGGTCGCCGGCGGCGGCCATTTCTACGTAGGTGACGTCGAGACCGGCAAGGCGTCGATCTACGACGGCTACGCGTGGTTGAAGGGCGTTGTCGCCCTCGATGCAACGACCTTGGCGATGACCAACGGCTCGACGGTCGTCGCGGTCAGGTTCCCCGAGCTCGAGATCCTTCGGCGAATCGAGCTACCTCCGGTACCGGACACCTGGCGTTACCTCTTTGCCGGCACGAAGGACCTCTACGCGTTGGTGACTGGCTCACGACTCTCCGTCTTTGGAGAGACAGAGAAGAGTGTGCTCGCGGACAACGCCGCGTGGGGCAGCCCCGATGCGTTCACCGCCGTCGAAGTGTTGCCTCGAAGCAAAGGCATCGTCGTCGCCCGTGGAGATGGTCGACTCGAAGTCCGCGATGCGGAGACGCTCGAGGTTCGAGCGGTTCATCGACCGCTCACACAGGACGCCGGCTGCATCTGCGCCTTGAACGACGACATCGTCGCGGTGACGGATGGAGATCGCACCACCGCTTTGGTGTCGCTCTCGTCTGGGACCGTCGAACGCCTCGATTACCAGGATGTCGTGATCGGGCTCCACCCTCGCGCCGATGGGTCGCTGGCCCTCGCTTGCCCCAGGCGGGCCTTGGTGTACGCGGGAAACAAGCGTGTGCACGACGTCGACTTTGCCGGACAGGTTCCTGGCGCGGTCATGGTGAAACAGTCGGCGATGATTGGAGAGATGTTGTTGTTTGCAGATCAGATTCGAGGGCTTGTTTCGCTTCCCCTATCATTGCAATAGCGGCTCACCCGCACAAACCATGCACCTGACCTTCGTCCTCCTACGCAGCGCCGACCAACTCGCTCCAGAAGCAATCGTCGAGGCGTATTCGAATCTCTTCGGCAAACACCTGGCTACGGAGACGGGAGACGTCCTGACCCTCCGGGACCCTTCAGGCACCGAAGCCATGTTGACCGTCGTCGCTGCACCCATCGCGACCGGCGAGGTCGAAGCGGCGGCATCGCTATCGGTCGCGAGGTTCGCCGGCGACATCGAAACGACCCACGAGGCACATATCATCGTCGCGACGCCCGACGACTCGTCGGCGAACTCGCGTCTTCGACACTCCAGAATCGTCGCCGCGATCGCCGAGGCGTCCGACGCCGTGGCGATTTATGACGGCGGCGCACGCGCAGCTCACCCCAAAGACTTCTTCCTCGACGTTATCGGCGTCGAAGGCTTCCCGGTTGCTCTGTGGACCGGCGTTGCCGCCGTCTCGGCGGGCGAGGACGACGTTCAGTTCATCACGGTCGGCCTCACCACCTTCGACCTCCCCGACTTGCTCGTTTCCTTCGAGCGAGACGACGCCGATGATGCACTCGGCTTCATCCTCGATGTCGCCGAATACATGATCAGCCGCGGCGCCGCGCCTGCTGACGGTGAAACGATAGGGCGGTCCGACACGGAGAAGTACGCCGTCGAGCATGTGCGGTCGCCGGTCGATGAAGAGGCGACGGTCGTGCATCTCGACTTTGGTAGGCCGCTGGATGTGGACGGTGGAGGCGAGGCGGACACGCCGAGCTCACAGTAGAACGCCCCTGCCGAGCGCGGCACCGTCAATCCTCGGCGGAGAACATGACGATGTTGCTCGCATTCAGGCGAATGCATAGCTGGTCGGTCGAGCTGCTGATCTTGACGTGCCGTGCCCAGGGCGCGCGTGGCGCGAGCTCGATCAGAAGCTCTTTCCCCGGGCCCACTTCAACGGCGAACGTACGGTCATCCGTGGCCTGTTTCAGCCAGCGGCCGTCTACGAGATAAACATGCCCGAGCGTCCCCCGCGAATTGAGCTTCGACCCGATCTTTCGCCGGCGATCTCCTACCGGCCAGTCCTCGATGAAGACATATGCGACGTTCGACGCGGCCGGTTCGATTATCAGGCTGCTCCCTCGAAAGGTGGAAAACGACACCTGACCGCGGAAGCCGGGATGCGGCGCAAGATTGATCTCGAGGTCGACCCCGACGGGGCGCTCGAGGACGAGCTCGTGCGTGCGGACCGGCGTCCGGGTATCGTCGGCGGCGACGGCAAATGTCTTGTAGGGTCGGATTCGGGGGAAGGTCGGCATCGTTGGGGATGGGTTGGTTTTCTCGATCGGCATCGCGAAAACCCCGATCCCTGTCAGTAGGTGCAGGTCCTTCATCAGAGCTCACCGAGACGTCGCCGACAGCCTACGAAGTTCTGCCAACCGGGAGGGAAAAACCATCGGCCCCGTACGCTCCGGCGCCGGATTCACGCGGCAGATCGGAGAGCGCATGGAGGCGAAGCGGCGTTTCGAGTTCGTCGAGGGCTCGTCGCGGAAGTTTTGGGAGACGTGGTGCGTCGGCAACGAGGTCCACACCCAGTACGGCAAGATTGGCGCGGCCGGGCAAAGCACAGTGAAGACGGAATCCGACGCAGCCGCAGCGGCGAAGCTGCTCGGCAAGCTCGTCGCGGAGAAGACCAAGAAGGGCTACGTCGAGGTAGGTGCGGCTGGCAGTGAACCCACGCCGCCCCCCGCGGGGAAGGTCACGAAGCCGAGCGCCAAAGCTGGCAAGTCACCGGCGGCTGGCGCACAAGAGCGGTCGTCCGCAACGCCGCTCGATCTCGTCGAGCTGATGATCGAGCAGATCGCGAAGCACAAGCGATTCTTCCGAGACGAGCTGGAGATACTCGGCAATCACGCCGCGACGGCATCACAACCGACGGTCCTCGGCTGGCTGGCGAAGATTCCCGAAGACGACGGCTGGCGATGCGGGGGCGCGGCGCGCATCGCCATCGCGCTCTTCTATGCTGGTGAGACCGAGCGCGCGAAGGAGCTACTCGGAGAGGCGCGGGCGAATGTGCCGGCGGAAGCACCCACGCACTGGGAAGCGCACCACGGCGTAACACACGCGCACGTGGCGCTCGCTGCCGCGGAGCTCTTGCTCGACCCCGCCGCTGGTCAAACCCGCCTCGAACGCTTGCGCGCCGTCGAAGGCAGCCCCGGGGAACACGCCACGCTCATCCTGTCGACACTTCTCATCGGGCGTCAGTGGACTACAGCAGAGACCGCCGCCAAGGCCGTCGAAGCGATCTCGTTCAACTCCACACGCTACTTTCGCTACGCAATCTCGTGTGCGCTGCGCTGCGATCAACATGATTTGGTCGGCAAGCTCCTCTCGGCGCTGGAAGGCGACAACAGTCACGAGGCTGCCGCGTCGATGGTGTACGAGCATTCCCTCCGCTGGAAGCGCCCCCAGGATTTGCTCGAGCTGTGCTTGCGTTTCCCCGAAACGTTCATGGAGCAATACGTGCTCGACGCCCTGGTCGACTGCGCGCTCGTCGATCGCGATAGTGCCGCTCGCTTCGCCGAGAAGATCTCGAATCTACGACCGCCGCAGTATCCGGATATGGAGGTCATACTCGGCTGTGCCTTGTACCGCTTTCGCGGCGACCCCGAAGGCGGCGCGCGATTTCTGACGTCCAGGACCGACGAGAGCCTCAAAGACAAGGAGCGATGGGCGCCGCTGCCGGACGCGATCGCGGGCGACGACACGTCCCCGAGCACCGACTGGATGAAGATGGGTCGCTTTCGGTGGACGAAGGAGCTCGCCGAGAAGGAGCTGCTGCCGAACGGGAGACTCAACGAGTTTACGCTCAATGAGGTGCTTCGAAACATGCATCAGCTCGTGCGTATCGGCGCAGGCGACACCGCGCGCGAGCAGCTGCCCAAGCTCCTCGAGGCGATCGACAAGGTCTCGAAAGGCGACCGCGGCAGTGTCGGCGAACACCTCGGCTACCTCGCAGGGCTGCTGCGGGATGCGAAGCTTGGTGACACCGCGTCGAAGCTGGTCACGGCTCGAAGCCGAGTGCAGGTGCTGAAAGAGGTAGTGGCGGGCGCCGTCGAAGTCGGCGATTGGGACAGCGCACTCCGCGTCGCCGAAAAGACACCGGATTCCGACCTCAACGACCGACAAAACATGGTCTGCAACGCGCTTTCCGGGACGCGCCGGCACGTGCGGTATTTCTGCACACTCTGACGAACGCCAGCACCCTACGAAGTTCTGCCAGCCGGGAGGGAATGGATGGCGACCCCGTACGTTCCGGCATCTGATTCACAGCTACAGGCGAGGGAGGAATCATGGCGGCGAAGCGGCGTTTCGAGCTCATCGATGGTTCGTCGAACAAGTTCTGGGAGACGTGGTGCGTCGGGCGTGAAGTCCACACGCAGTACGGCAAGATCGGTTCGACCGGGCAAACCACGGTGAAGAAGGAAGCCGACGCGGCCGCCGCGACGAAGCTCCTCGGCAAGCTGATCGCCGAGAAGACGAGGAAGGGTTACCTCGAGGTGCGCTCCGTCGGCGGTGCGTCGGCGAAGCCGGCGGCAAAAGCCGATACCAAAACCAAAACGGCAAAGGCGCCGGCAGCGGCACCCGCGGCGAAGACCGCGAAGCCCGCAGCCAAGACTGCCAAGGCCGCAGTCAAACCCGAGAAGGCAACGGCCAAACTGGTAAAGGAGCCGTCTGTCAGCGTGACCGACGGTCCGCACGCGACGCCCCTCGATCTCGTCGAGCTGATGATCGAGCAGCTCGCGAAGCACAAGCGAGTCTCCGACGACGAGCTGGAGATCCTCGCCAATTACGCCGCGAGCGCACCGCAGAAGGCTGTCTTGGGTTGGCTGAAGTCGGTTCCCAAGAACGATGGCTGGCGCTGCGCAGGCGCGGCGCGCATTGCGATCGGGCTCTTCTACGCAGGAGAGATCGAGCGCGCGAAGGAGCTCCTCGCGGAGGCGCGCGAGCAGACGCCGAAGGAGTCACCGAAGCACTGGGAAGAACATTACGGCGTCACACATGCCCACGTGTCGCTCGCTGCCGCCGAGCTTTTGCTCGACCCCGCCGCCGGCAAGGCTCGCATCGCTCGACTTCGTGACATCAAAGGCAGCAACGACGAGCACGCCGCGCTCATCGTGTCGACACTTCTCATCGGGCGTCAGTGGCCCGCTGTGGAGGACGCCGCGAAAGCGATCCAGGAATTCGATTATGGCTTCTCGAGCTATTTCCAATACGCACTCTCGTGCGCGTTGCGCTGCGAGCAGCATGACCTCGTCGGCAAGCTGCTGAAGCAGTTCCACAGCGACGACAGCCACGAGCGTGCCGCGTCGACGGTGTACGAACACACCCTCCGCTGGCAGCGCCCCCAGGATTCGCTCGAGCTCTGTGTACGTTTCCCCGAGGTGTTTACGAAGCAGTATGTCCTCGACGCTCTCGTCGACTTCGCGCTCGTCGACGCAGCGAAGGCCGCGAGCTATGCCGAACGCATCTCGAATCTAAAGCCCAACGACGACATCAACTCCGACATCGTCCTAGGGTGCGCCTTGTACCGCTTCCGCAATGACCCGCAGGGCGGCTCGCAATATCTCAAGGCACGGACCGAAAAGGAGATCCAGCACAAAGCCTTCGCGCCCCTGCGCGACGCCATCAGCGGCAAGGTCACGCCGTCGAACTACGACACGGTGGACATGGGCCGCTTCCGATGGACCAAAGAGCTCGTCGCGCCGGCGCTCCTTCCGGAGGGCAAGCTCAACGGGTACAAGCTGCGCGAAGCCCTCCCCAAAGTGCACGAACTCGTGCGCATCGGCGCCGCCGACACCGCACGCGGCCTCCTGCCGAAGCTGATGGACGCGTTCGAGAGCACGCCCAAGGGCGACCGCTCGACCACCGGCGACTATCTCGCCTATCTCGCCGGCATGCTAAGAGACGCCAAGCTCGGCGACACCATCTCGAAGCTCGTCATGCCCAGCATCCGCGTGAAGGTGCTGAACCAAGTCGTCGCGGGCGCCCTCGAAGTCGGCGATTGGGATATCGCGCTCAGCATTGCTGAAAAGACGCCCGATGCCGATCTCAACGACCGACAAAGGATGCTTCGCAGTGCGCTGTCTGGACGGCAGTGGCACAAGCGGCACTTCTGCTTGATTCCGTGAGTGCGCGGTAGCGTTGGCTGTGATTGCGAAAGCCCCGCCGTGTGGTGGGGCTTTCGTGCTTATCGTCACGCCGATGTCTCGCGAATCGCCAACTTCACGGCGTTCATCCTCCCTGAAGGTGAACACCAAGCGGACGCTCTCCTGCGAAGGGCTCCAATAAGCAACGGGAAGGCAGCACGCCCAACAAGAACGCACGGATGAGCGCTGACGACGAGAGGTCGTGCCGTTCCCAAGCTGCCGCGCGAGCGTCGAATACGACTGTTGACCAGTGGAAGCCCTCGGTCAGCCAAAACAGCGTGTCGCCGTTGTCCGTGATGCCCCAGGGAAAGAGCCCCAGCTCTTCCGGGAAGAGGGCAAACGGAACCTGCTCGGGATGAGCTCGGCGAATCGTGTGCAAGGCGCCGAGGGCACGATTTGCTGCCCGCTCGAGAAGGAGCTCGTTCTCCGCAAAAGGGGTGAGAACGTGCAGAAAACCGCCCCAAGGCCCCGTGCCGAACACTGCGACGAGCTGTTTGAAATCGCTGGGCAGCGAGAGGGCGAGCCGACGCTCGACGCCTGTCCAATCGGTTCCGATACCGTGGGGCTTCTCCGGATACCCCACCAAGTCTATGAGGCGCTGGATGTCATCCGGGATCGTCATCTATGTCAGCCCAGGGTACTGTCCCTAATCGGGGCACGCCAGGGCACCGCGTCCTCATGTCCCATGGTCAGCGGCTCTTCTAGCCAATCGCTTATCGTTTCGTCGCGTCAAACCCGGCCCATTCCAACAGCCGCCCGACCCCGTTATCGCGATACGCACGATACCCCGCGAAGCGACTTCCGTAACAGCTCTCGGATTCCGTCTCGATGAGCTCTTTGACCTCCTGAAAGCGGGGTACCGCCGGGAGACCGAGCCAATCGCCGCCGCGCGTCGCCCCGTTCAGCAGGTTCTCGAGGCCGAGCCCTCCATCGGTGCCGAGGAACATCGCGGGCCGGCCTGCAATCATCGCAAACAACCACTCGGGACCGTCCGTGGACATGCGTATATCGACGAGCTCGTCCGACGGCTCATGGTCTGCCGCGAAGGCTTCGATGCGCGACTTCAGATCGGCAAGAGCCGTTCTGGCCGAGAAGTGGAGGAACTCGAGCGCAGTCGCCCACCGAATCGAGAGTTCTGGGTGACTCGTGGCTTCGACGACGGAAGCATCGAACGCGGGTTCCGTGAGCGGTCCCCACAGGCGCCACTTCGGCATCGCAGTCCGTGAGAAAACCACGCGCCACTCCGCGCCGATGAGGAACTGCTGGAGTGCGGACGGCGACGGGAACCCGAGCCACTGGTCCGGGTCGAGCAGGACGTTGTACGCGAGGCAGTCTACCACTCGCATGAGATGCGTCCGACAAGCTGACTAAACCCCGGCGACAATTCGAGATCTTCGAACCGACGGCGAAGCTCCGTCGCCACCGACGGCGAAACGAAAAGGTACTCGTGCCGGAAGTGCCAGACGTGTGCGTCAGCCTGGTGCGTACGCTTCCTCAGCCGTCGAGGCGCAAGCTCGTGGCGCGGCCGAATCTCCCAATACCCAGAACGATCGTGACCGGTTTCCGGGTCGAAGATCACGGCCTGCACGCAGGTGACGTTTTCGCCACCCGCCGCTCCCAACACGTCGGTTAGCGCATCGGAGGCGAGAACGTGATCACACCCACAGAACAATGTCCGGTCAGGGCCGCGGAAGACGCGTTGAAACCGACCGTCGGACAGCCTGACGTGATGAGCGTCGCGGGGTTCAGCGGGTGACACCCAATGCGGGTCTGCGTCCGTCCAAACTCGCCGGGCCTGAAGCTCACGAAGCTCGGCGAGCGAGATCGCCTGCACACCAGCGGCGAGCATGCGCTGAATGACTCGAGATCGAATCGCCTCGTCGTAGTCGAACGTGGACATTCCGAACGTGACGGCTTCGACCCAGTAGTAATCGAGCCCCTCCGGGTTACGCGGCAACCGTACCAAGAGGTACTTCTCGGGGTCCGTCCAGAAGTCAGCGAAGCTTTCGATGTCGTCGAGCACGGCGCGTATTCCCCGATGCAACGGGACGGTCAACGACCGCAAGAATAGACTCCTTCGGGCAGTCACGCTTCACGTTTCCGCTCGCGAAGCGCGCTCGGCGCTCACGCCTTCACCTCCTCCACCCGCTCGACGGCGACGAGTCGCGTGCTCCCATCCGGGTACGAACGTGACTCACAACGGATAGTTTCGCACGGCTTGAACATCCACGACTCGGTCGGTTCGACTCGTTCGGGCCACAGCTCGTACAGACCGCTTTTCAGCCTCGAGGCGAGGGCGGTGACGGTTTCCGTTGACCCTTTCAGCGGAACCTCGACAGCAACGACGGTCACGAAGCCTTCGGTCCAATGATCCTTATCGAGCTCATAGGCACCGACGTGGAACCCCGCGGGATCGTCGACGAACCCAGGCTGGGATGCGACGCGTGCGCGGGCGGCCTCGGCCATCGCTTCGGAGGAATAAACACCGATGAGCTTCACGTCCTCCACCTCGTCGAGCTCGTGGACGTGGTGCAGGAGAAATACGCGCTCGATCTTCATGAAACTCTCCGTGAATTGCGCTCAACCGAGCCGGTAGATCGGCGGTCTTCGCCCGTTACCCGCGACGAAGGGCACATGTTCCGCGAGATCGATCTTCTCGACGGAACAGAAGCTGACGCGGGAGAAGACGACCAGACGAGCAGCACGCTGGATGATGGGATGCGCGTCTCTCACGAGCAGCGGCGTCGCTGGAGAGGCATCGAGATAGTAAATCGTCGAGCCGCCGTAGCCGAGCTCGGCATCGAAGGAGAACAGCCCCCGCGCGGCTTCGATCATGGCGAAGTCGATTGGCGTGTCCCATAGGGGCCGCGGTGATGGGGGCGGTTCGCGATTGCGAGCACTCGGAATACCTGTGGTTATCGCAGGCGCAGCCGCGAGAAACTCGTCGGCTGCGTCGACGCTCGAGTAGTCGTTGAATACGCCTGCGGGCCAGGCCGCGTAAGCTCCCGTGAATACGCCGACAAGCCCAATCGAATCGATGGCGAACCAACGGGCCAGGGTCGCTTCGATGTCCGTTCGCGTTGTCATGGTAACGTCAAACCACGTTTCGCGCCTCGTCGAGAGCCCTAGTGCGCCGATCCTTTGAGCATCGAGCGAACCTCCATCAGGATGCGCCCAAGAACGTTCTCCCCTCGCCCGTCGCCGCCATCGCCCCAGAAGGCGTCGCGCTCGGTGTGTTCGACAATCTCTGCATCGCCGGTCGCGAGCAGCAGCGCCGCTAGGTCGGGGTGCTGCTCGAACTTGGCACGCACGGCCCTGCGCATGACGCCGACCTTCGCGGAGTCCCAATTCGGGCGAAGACGGAGTTTGCGGCTGCGTCCGATCCGCGCCGCCTCACCTGGGTTGGGAGCGCGACGAATCTGTTCGCGCACGTCCGCATCGGAGAACTTCTGGGCTTGGAAGAAGTGTTCGGTCGTCGGCCACTGAACGCCGTCCAGCCGGATGGGGTACGGCGCGAAGTTCGAGAGCTCACCGTACTCATCGCTGACGCTATAGAACAGGATGCGCTCGCGGGCGGACGGTCGTGCCGCGCCAACCGACGATAGGCCTGAGCTCGCGAGTCCTTCATTCGACGAGCGACGGAATCCCACGTGAGATACTCCAGGTACGACCGGGACGTCGCAGTGACGTAAGAGACCAGGTTCGCCTGACGACAACATGGTCCGCGACGTGGCGCGCCAACGTCGCGAGCAGCGACGCCTCTACGCGAGCACCCGCACCGTCTCTTCCACAACCTTTATGGTCTCAGCAACAACGCGCGGTCGGTCCCGTGGGTCGTTGAGAAACGTCATCTGCGAAAGAAGATCCACGAGCCGAGAAAGGCGCAGCCACTCTTCAGGCAGCTCACCGCCGGCTTCTCGGTAGCCGCCCACGAACGCATCTCGAAACCCGACCGGAAGTGCGTCCCCAGCACGAAGAAACAGACCGACATCGACGAGGGGCGGACCGGCAAACGCGAATTCCCAATCGAGCACCGCGGCAACGCTCCAGGTCGCTCCCGAGCGGGCGACGACAATGTTCGAGCGCTTGTAGTCGGAGTGAACGAGCGAATACCGGTCGTCGAGCATGGTTAGCAGAGCGCTCGTCCGCTCGACTGCCTTCCATAGCGAGTCACGCAGCTGCGCGCCCAGCCGTTCGCCGGATAGACCACCGAAAAGTGCGTCGTGCACGGCGGCAGGCACGAACCGCGACGGCGTGCCGTACTCTTCGACGATCTCGAGCCCGGTGCCAAACTCGCCACAGCGCGAAAACCGATGCGTCGAAAGCGCGGCCGCAACCTGGCCGCAGGAACGCGCCACGTCAATCAGCTCCGAATCGGGGAGCGTCCCGAAAAGGTCTTGGAGCAGCATCCCCTCGACGAACCCCCAAATCGAATAAGGGTTGGCCCCGCGGCTGGGCACGACATCGGAGTAGATGAGCGGCGGAACCGGAATCGGCGGGTTCCGATTCTTCGCGAGGTAGCTCATCAGGTCGCGCTCTCGCACCGCCGCATTCGGGTCGCGCGTGTGAATGCGGAGCACGTAGCTTCGCCCCTCCCCTCGCAGGCGGAACCGAATGTTGGTGTTCGCCAAGCCGGTCCCGATGACTTCGTGCTCGACCACGCTCGCGCCGCGGAACGCCGGCTCGACGAGGTGCTGTAGCTCGTCGATCGACAGGTCCAACCGCGGGGGACGTTCCCAACCTTCTTCCACGTGTGGCTACCTCTGCGGCAAAGGGTGTCTAAAGCTCGAGAATTCGAATGTTGCGTCTCGAGCCAACCAAACGCCGGAGGTCGGAGGCGTCACCGGTTGCGATGACCGCAGACTCGTAGCGTCCCGCGGTTGCCACAACAAAGGCATCGACGGCGTGCGCCGACGATAACTTGAGCCGCGCGAGAAGATGCCCGGCGGCCTGCGCGATCTCACGCGTCACGTCCGCGACGACGATTGCGCCGGAGTTGAGCAGTTGATTCACCGCTGCGTCCTGACGTGGGCTACGGCAGACCTCCGCGAGGACCACCGCCGGTACCCGAACGAGCGCGCCGGTCTCGTAAGCGACCTTTAGGACCGCACGCGCTCGAAGTCCGTGAACGCCACGCTCCTTCGGATGAGCGAGCGCGTTCAAGGCTTCGGAGTCGAGAACTACCGTTTCGGCCATCGGCGCCGCACCCTGGCGATCTCGGCTTCCGGAACCGGTCCGAGTTGCGCGTCCATGTCGGCGAGGAGCGAACCAAGGCGTTCTCGTTCGAGCTCGTGCGCGATTGCGCGCGTCACGAAGCCCGACAAGCCACGGGCGCCCACCCGTCGACGCAATTCGTCTGCGAGCTCGCTTGGTACGCTGATTGAGAGCTTCGCCGCAGGCTGGCCCATGCCAGAATTCCTACCACGGTAGGACTGCGTCGGCCAGAGGGCGTCGCGTTCGAGCGACGCACGACATCGCCGGGGGCACGACGAAGCGATGTGACGTGGCTGCAAGTCTCTCTATCCGCCTCCGAGCAGGGCCGCACGCAGGCCGGCGGGAGCCGTCTTGACTACGTGAGCCATGCCATCGAGCGCGAGGGTAATGGCGTCTGCGTCGGCCCCATCACTGAGCATGTACTCCTCGAAAACGACGTTCCGCGGGACGCCGATCGAGATGAGCGCTGCAGCGATGACCACGCCGGTGCGATCACGGCCTGAGGTGCAATGGACGTACACCGGCCACTCGGTTGCGGGGTCGGCGAGGATGTCGAGTGCGCGCCCGAGCCATTGCCGAACACGGTGTTGGCGCGTGTCGTAGTTCTCGAGCTCGTCCGATGCCGGCACGTGCAGGAGCCTTGCGGCGAGGTGCGTCGGGTCGGGACCGCGCCTGAGGTTCAGAATGGTGCGCGCGGAACCGAGATCGGCGAGCGCGGTCAGCTCGTCGAACTTGCCACCCCGCAGAAGTCGACCGCGCGGCAGCGGTGACGGCTCGAGCCAGAGGCTGAGGGCGTCACCAACGTCGCGAAAATTTGTCGGCTGGAGTCCCATCAAGCGCTCGAAGATGTCCTCCGCGAATTGGTACTCGGTTCAGCGCGCCAAACGAAGTCGCCCGAGTGCGCGCTGCTCCCGAACGCGAGCTTTGCTGCCGGCGAGAGCGCCGTCAGCCCTTGGAGCTGGCCTCCTGAGGTCCCGAGCTCACGGATTCGGGCCACCACGCTGTCGAATGCCCCCAGCAGGAGCACAGTGGCGTCGCAGTCCCAAACACGGTGATAATCAGCCTGAAGGAGCTCTTCGGGCGCAATCCTACGCAGCACACCCGGTTCGGACTGCCATCCCCAATCAACGGGACCACCATAAGCGTGGGTAGCGAAGATCCATTCGAGGGTCGCTTCTTTTTCGTCTCGGGCGACACCGGGCGGGTCGTTCTCCTCTAGTAGGAAAGGGTCAGCCTCGAGGTCCATCATCAGATCGTAAAGCAGCCCGGAGTCGACCACACGTTTCAGGGTGGCGTGAGGCATAAAGAAGAGACCAGGCTCGGCGCGACGTATCGCACGTCCGCAAAGCTCGTCGATTTCGCGCAGTGCCGGGTTCGCCAACTGGGTCATGGGCAAGGCCCGCGAGAGTCGTGCAGGGGGGCTGGCCCTCAACCTCGACCTCAAATGTGGCAATCGACGACGACCACCATATCTCTAGACCCTTCCTTCAAGAGCGCGCGAGCTTCATCGCACCACGCCAGGTGCTCGGCGCGGTCCCCGTCGGACAGCGGGTGTCCCCCTAGTCCGAACGAGAAGGGACTGGAGTACCACAGGCCCTCACGCGTAACGATCGCACACGGGATGCGAGACGGATCCAGCCGCGTGACAGGAAGGGTATTCGCCTCCAGCTTCGACGCGTAGACGACGCACGCGTCGTCATGCGTTCGGAAGAGGCGGTCCCACCGACCCCCGATTACCCACCAATCCAGGTGTGTTGCAGGATTGCGTGATTGCGTAAACATACCGGTTCCATGGCAGATGTCGCAATCTGCGCATGGAACGGCGAAGTCGGGCCTTGAGGCCGCGACGCGCAAGGCAAAGTCGAGTCGTTCTTGCAGCAAGGCGCGTTCTGTCACCGTGTCGCTGACCGCTCGGGCCTGCGTGAGCCTGGCGGTAACTTCGCGCCCGAGCGAGCTCTCGTCAAACGCCGAGAAGCCTGCTGCACGGGCGAGATCGCCGACGCAACTGCAGGACGTCGTGTACGTGGGGAACGAGCGGTCCTCGCTGTCCGGCTCGAGTAGCCGCCTAACCTCCGCCACCACGTCCACGGTCGATGGGGGGATCAGCACGAAAGTGAGGAGATGCATGGCGGGCGTCAGCGACGATCGCGCGACGAGCTTTCGGACCGGCTGACCTCGAAATCTTCGCCCTCGGCCATTCGTGGCCAAAGCGGGTCCCACTTGCGGTCGCTGTACGCGGCGGACACGATGTGCAGACTTTGCACAACGCGCCGGCCCCCTTCTGCAATCGCCGCACCTGCGCTCTTGCCCTGGCGGTTGTCGCTCCGATCGTCCACGGCTGCACGCAGGACGGCGCCCACTCGGGCGGCACTTCGACGAGCGCGGAATCCTCATCGAGTGCCGCCATCTCTGCAAGCGCTCCTGGACCCGCGACGGCGAGCGCCGTGCCCGCCGCCTCGGCTGAGATCGCATCGGTCGCTGGCCGCATCTTCAGTCCCGCGGGAGAGGGCTTTTCGGTGCTCATGCCACCGGGTGATGTACAGACCAAAACGACGGATGCAGCCAAAGTGCATATCCTCGTCACGTCGGACGGCACGCAATTCCTGGCCAGTTGCGATGCGGTTCCGCCTGCCAGCATCCCGAGTGTGCAACTCGCCGGGTTCAAGGCAGGTCTGCTCCGACCGTTGACGCTCACCGAGGACGAGCCGGTCACGGTCGGCAAAGCGGAGGGATCCCAATTTACGGGTACGCGCGAGCGCAACGGTCGCACCTTCTGGATTCACGGGCGCGTGCTGGGAGATGCCGAGCGTGTTTGCGCCTTCATAGCGACCGTCCCAAAAGGCATCGACAATTCGCGCGCTGCCACGGAGTACGTTCGCTCGGCAAAGCTCTCCAGTGACAGTTAGCGGTCGCGGCAATTCGCTCGACCAAGGACACGATGTGCGAAGTTTGCACAAGAGCGGGCTTACCTATGCAATTGGTGCGGCAACCAGGGGACTGGCACATCCCTCGCACAGCCGCGGCCCATGCCCTTTTCCCGCTCTTTGTCGCATGGCTCGACAACACGCTCGAAGCTGACCTTCGCCGCGCTGCTCGTCGCCGGATCCTCCATGGCCGCTGCGTGCGGCGAAGACCCCGCGGACGATGCGGTCGGCGGTGGCGGTAGTGGAAGCGGTGCGACCGACAGCTCAGGCGGTACCAACGGCACCGGAGGTAGCACCGGTGAGGGCGCGACTGACCAAGGCGGGAGCGGCGACGGCGGCGGCGTCAGCCCAGTTGGGGGAGGTGGCAGCGGGGGAGGCACCCAATGCACACCGGAAGACACATTCGACGGCGAGCCCGTCACCGGCGAAGCCGGCGAGTGGGTTTGGGTCGACGTGCCCGATGCACTTTGCCGTGACGGCTCGCCGGCGGGCTTCGGCGTGAGGCTCAATCCCGCGTCGGACAAGCTCTTCATCTATTTCGAGGGCGGCGGCGCGTGTTTCAACGGCACCTCGTGCAACTTCAACGCGAGCTCGTTCGGGTCGTCGAACTTCTCGAATTGGCGTGGCGGCGGCGGGCACTCGGGCCTCTTCGACAGCGAGAATCCGGACAACCCGGTTCGCGATTGGAACGCGATCTTTATTCCCTATTGCACCGGAGACGTACACGCCGGCAACGCGCCCGACAGCGATGTTCCGGGGTTCGGCTCGCCGCAGGGGCAGGCCTTCGTCGGGTATCGGAATGTCGGGCTCTTCCTCGATCGAATCATTCCGACGTTTCCGACCATCTCGAAGGTCCTGGTGACCGGGTCCAGCGCCGGCGGCTTCGGCGCGACCTACAACTATGATCGAATCGCGCAGGCCTTCTGCCCGAAGCCGGCGGTATTGATCGACGACTCCGGCCCGGCGATGTCGGACGAATACCTCACGCCTTGCCTGCAGACGAGGTGGCGCGAGCTGTGGGGCCTCAACTCGACGTTGCCGGCCGACTGCCCCGAGTGCGCGGGAGCCGACGGAGGGGGAATCGTCAACTACGTCACATATCTCGGTAATAAATACCCCGATACGCACCTCGGCCTCCTCTCGTCGGACCAGGACAACACGATTCGTCTGTTCTTCGGTTACGGCGAAAACAACTGCGCCAACATCGACGGCGCCATTCCCGTCTCGATGTCCGGGCAGAAGTTCGCCGAAGGGCTCGATGACGTCCGCGACAATTACCTCACGGGTCTACCCGCCTGGTCCTCGTACTTCGTCGAGAGCACCACACACACGTATCTCGCCGGCTCCGGGTACGCCGACACCACTGTCGATCGCGTCCCGCTCACGGATTGGATCACGGCCATCATCGATGGAGGCGAGCCCGGGCACGTAGGGCCATGAGGGCCTACGCGCTCGCCGCGGTCTGCGCGGCCGCCGGCTGCGGAGCGGCGGAGCCCATCGAGGCGCAGGATGTCACCGTGGAGGTCTTGTCGGCTTCCACGGCGGCGGTCAGCATCGCTCGCAAAGATGCGCCGCCGCCGCTCAAAGTGCCATGCCCGCCGTCGACCGGGGAGTTCAATGCAACCTTCGCCTCGCCGGACATTCGCGATCTGGTGTCCTTCTCCCGGTGGGGGAAGAAGGAGCCGCTGGATCGCGTCGCTGAGAACCTCGCGCCCGATGATGCCACGCGGCGCGTGGTGTCCGGACGGATGGGTCCCTTCCCAGCCAAGATTGCAACGCAAGACAACGTGCTGATCGGCCACTACCCGTACAGCGCAATCGCAGAAGTAAGCAAAGGCTGGATGGTCGTGCTTCAGGCGAATTCGGCAAAGTCTCCAGATGTCGTCGTCTCCGAGATTCTCCGCAGGTTCGACGACGGCTCTCAGGGCCGCGAGCCGGCCGGCACCACCGCGGCGCTCGACGTTTGTGGGTACTCGCTGGCGGTTCCCCCGACGATGGATCTGTACCAACTCTCTATCCCCGAAGTCGACGGCGACTCGCTCCGCGCTTTCTGGCAGGACGAAACATGCGAGCGCCTCGCGCGCGACCTCCCTCCGGTCACCGGAAGGCGCGTCGTCCACGGATTCGACACGATGCTTACTCGTCTCGGCGAGCCCCAAACCTACAACATGCCGACGGTGGTCCTGAACATCACGCTCACATCCGTGGGTAAGCGCTGCTTCACGGTGGAGCACGGGTGCACCGACGCGAACTGCCGCCTGGAGCGAACAAGTACTGCGGATGCGCTGATTGGGCTGGCGACGCGCAGCACGCCGTAAATCCCGTCGAGATCGTCAGGCTGGCGAGCGTAGGTCGGCTATTCGCTGGGCTCGCAGCGCACGACGTCGAGTGTCGCCAAGGATTGGGTCAGAGCCCTGGTCGACTCGTCATTCTGAGAAGCTTGCGCGGCGCACCCAGGGGCTCAATGGTCGGAGCCGGAGGCACCGCGAAACGATTCTCACAAACCGCCGACCGCACGCCAGACATCGCACCATCGTGTCCAGACGGATTCTCCCCAGCAGTCGCGCGGACTGAATTCCGTTCGCCAGGACGCATCGCTGACCGAATCGTGAAATGGGAAGCACCCCCGCGGAAACGCCTCCGGTGGTCCTTCGGGTGCGACGACCTTCCCCGGCAGCGTCGGGGCACCGCACTCTGGCCATCGGCGCCAAAAGCGACCGTCGTGCCACCCGACGGTCTTGCCGATGTGTATCGCGTAGCTCCAATCTTCTTCCGGCACGCCGGCGCGAGGCGCGGGTCGACTTGCTGCACGAATTTGCGCGGAAAAGCCAAAACGGCCCTTCGACGAGCTCGACCACATCGCGTCGAGCTCCTCGACGCATTGCTTGTCGAACTTCGTGTCTAGCAGAGCGCCTCGCGTGATTGCCGTGGCGTCCTTCCACTGCTCCGCTGCGACGAGTTCCGAAAGCGCGGCGAGGTGGGAGGCTGTCACTTGGGTTGCTCCGACTCAACGGTAACCTGCGTGGATCCGACGCCTTTCAATAGCATGGGAGACGAAATCATACTTCAAGCTCAAGCCTCAAGCTCGAGCGGCGTCGACGATGGTGCTGGCGAGAAGCTCGTAGTCGCGCTTGAGCGGGCCGCATGGAATCCAAGCTTCAAGGCTTCACGGGCAACGAAGAGCCCTGCACCGGCGCCTCCGCGACTGCGCGCCGCAGGCAGATCGATACGACACCGGTGGGTGCCCCCCGAAACTGCTGTGCCCAGCCGTGGTACCCCTCACTTTCGAGGTACACCGTCGCCCACGCACTTGGGGGTTCGTTCAAGAACACCTCTAGCCTGCCATTCGACCGAGTGGTGTCTATGTGATCCTCCTCATCGAAGCCCCGGTCCAGCTTGGTGGTCGCGCGGGCGCCAGCAATCGGCTCACCAGTGTCGCAATCCGTAACGTGCGCATCGATCACGAAGAAGTCGTCGCACCCACCGATCAATACTGTGGCAAGTATCGCAATGATCGCGCAAACCGCCGCCTCGCGACGCGCTGGTCTGGTCATCAGAAAGCACCAATTCGAATTATGCGGCCGGGGAGTGTCGGGGTACGAAGCGCGGCGAAAGACGGTCGGGGCTAGCTCCCCCGTTTCCAAAATGCCCACCAGGGTCTGGACTTAGGTGAATCGCAACTCTCGCACACGAAGGAAAGGCCGCGGAACGTCCCCGGTTGACCTGTACGTCCACACGACTTGCATTGTGCGAGGTCGCGGCCTGGGGCATCGACAATTCTGCCAGGAAGTGGAGCGCGCCCGTTACGCACCTCCTCCACATAGGCGAGTTGCGCTTTAGCTAGCTTGCTCTCCGGCTCAAACTTCAGAGATCGCAGATAGGCAGTTCGCGCCTCGTCGAGCTCGCCGAGCTCGATGAACACGAACCCACAACCGCGGTTCGCCCTCGCGATGTCGAGAGGACTGACATGCGGACTGAGGTCCGTACCCGCAAGATCGACATAGAGGGCCGCCGCCTCGACCAACTGTCGCATCCCGATCAACGCCTGCGCGAGCTCGCAACCGAACTTCAGGTTGGTCGGTTCGAGTGCGGCACCTGACTTCAAGAACGTGACCGCCTGCTCGTAGCGCTTGAGCTTCACGTTGATGAAGCCGAGATAGTAATGGGCACGAGGGTACGCGCTCGGCTTCCAAGTCGCCGCGTGGGACGTGCCGTGAGCGTTATGCCACTGCACATAATAAAGGAATTCGTTCTGGTCCCAGAACCTAATCTCTTTCTTCCCGTCGACGTCGCGAACGAGCTGGTAGGTGGCTGGAGCACGAGAAACGACGTCGCGGAGGAGCGCCTCAGCCTGCGTGACGCCGCCTGCGACCAACGCCTGGCAAGCCAGATCGACCGCCGCAGCGTCTCCATCTTCGGTGGGACTTTCGGGTTCCAACGGTTGTCCTTGTCGAGCCGCGCTACTCAAGAGCTCTGTTCGTGACAGCAGTGTACCGGCGTTCCGCCGCTCCCGACAAGGGAGCCGGACGCTCCGGTAGCCTCCCTGCCCGCTGGTTCGCGTGGGATCCTTGCAGCGACCTGGTCACGTGGTAGCGTCTTGTCCGTGACCTGCGAGCCGCACGCGCCGAAGCGCATACGAGGCTGAACGAGCAAACCGCTCGTGTCGCCGGTCGCGGCAGCGTGTCTTATAAGCATGCCATCCGGGTTCAACTCCCGGCGAGCGGACCGCAGCTTGTCACCGAGTGCTGCCGGCCGGAGGCAGGTCAACGAGCCAATACGACTGCTTGTGCGTCAACGCTTCGAGCTCGGCGAGATCGCGTTCGGCGGCGCATCGAGACGAATGGGAGCGAACCTCGAAGACGTGGCCGTTGTCGTCTTGTCGCATGACAGCGCAGCAAGGCTCGGGATACGTCCGTCGATCGGGCAGCCACGCATCGACCTGCCCGAGCTCGAACGGTAGATGAGCAGCGATGTGACCAAAGTCGGTCGTGGTCGCCTGAATCTCGACGAAGCCGGCTTCGTCTGGGCGAAACTCGCCACCGTCGCCGGAGCGCGTGTAGAACGCGAGCAGCAGCAGCTCCATCCCACAGCCAAAACGGAGCGCCCAAACGTCCATGGATCCGAAGCCGTTGGAATCAATACCGACCGCTTGAGGTGGTCCAAACACACTTTCGAGCTCCAGCCTGGACTTGCGAAACGTCACGAATGGCGTCGAGCTCCAGCTGACGCCCGACGGAAGCGTTTGCCAATCGAGGTTCATCGACGCCGAATCTCCGGGACCTTGCGAGCGCGTTCAGCTCATAGGGTCAGGCAGAGCCCAGAGACAAGCCCTCGGCCGATTCGTACCGAGCGTGCGGTTTAGTCGACGAGCCCCGGGCGATCCGCGACCGCCATCATCGTCCCGGTCATGATTGCGACGAGTGCGCCCGTCGTATCTTCGGCGGGCTTCGGTTGTGCGTCATCGGCAGGCTCGACCACTCGGAACTCGCCCGAGACGACCGTCACCGTCCTTCCCGCGCGCACGACTCGACCGATCGCGCAAAACCGCTTTCCCCTCGCGGGCGACAGCAGGTTCACCTTGAACTCGACAGTCAGAACGGCGGCGCCGGGCTGCATCAGCGTCAGCGCCGCGTATCCGCACGCGCTGTCCATCACCGTGGTCACGATGCCGGCATGAAGAAAGCCATGCTGCTGCGTCAACGCCGGTCGGAACGGCAGGTCGAGGACGACCTCCCCTGGTGTGACGCGTGCGAGTGTGGCGCCGACAGTAGCCATTGCCGCCTGCCGCCCGAAGCTCGATCGAATTCGCTGCTCGAAGTCCGGGTCCCGCGGCGTACTCGTCATGCCGAGAAGCTAGCGCGGCGCACCCAGTGGCTCAATGTTCGGGCGCCGCGGTGGGAGGTTGTTGGGTCCCCATGGCAGCGCCACGTCACACGCGTCTACCTGCGCGAGCCGAACGGCACTCGCAGTCCCCTTACCGGTCCGCTCGCGGGAAGATCTGTGCAGCCCAATCATCAAAAGCTTGCGTATCGGTGACCCCGTCCGCGCCCCACCACTGGGCGAGGTCCTTCAGGTCGCCGATCCCGGCGCCCGTTGCCTGGCGGAATACGACCAGAATCTGAATTAGACCGAGCCCGCGTTGATGAAGCTCGTTCGCGAGCGTGGAGGCGGGCCGACCGGCGGCGGGACCGTCGCGAACGGCATCGGTTTCTTCGGGGGAATGCTCGTTTGTCATGGCGGAATCGCAGAGACGCGGTCGACGTCAGCCTCCACAGCGGGCGTCATCAGCAGCCCAATTGCCATCCCCCGCTTCATGTGAGCCGCATCATCGTCGCGGACACGTCGACGCCGCCTTCAAGGACACTTTCGATCGCGTCGGCTGCGAGGTCGAAGCTGTCCTCGTCGAGCGTTTCCTCAGACCTTGCCGCGAAAACGATCTGCACCGCGTTCTTGGTAGCCTCGTGCAACCATGGCGGCGGTCCATCCGCGGGATCCTGGGCGAGAACGATTACATCATACAGCGCGTCTAACTCTGCGCGAAACTCCTTCCGGCGGGATGGATCGATTGCGGGACGCGCGGCGAGGAGAGCCTGGAGCGCGGTCGTCGCCCACGGGTGCCCGACTACGTTGCTCGCGCGGACTAGGTCCAGGCAGAAATCGAGGCGTTCCGAGGGGGACATTGCTGCGAGCGCCGCCAACGCATTCGCGTCGAGGTTTGGAAGCCGGTGGGCGACCTCGATCACTGCATCACAGAATGCCGGTGGCGGTGCGTAGTGGTGGTGCGCGACGTAGTGAGCCACGAGCGTCGGCGCAGCAAACCACCGCATATCCGCCCCCTGAACTCGAATCTCCCCATTGCCGAGGTAATAGCGCCGTCCTCCCGATTGAAACGGCCACGTTTGGACGGCGCTCGCATCTTCGCAAAGGTCACAGTCGTGGAACCCGCGATAAAGCCGTACGGGCCGCCGAGAACAGCGCAGGAGCGCCGCTACGAGCGCAGGAGCGGGTTCCGCCTTCGGGTAGGTTCGCCCAGCCTCGAGCCAGCCCACGTTCAAGTCGCCACGGGCGTCTTCGTCGTATTCGTAGGGCGTGAGGTCTTCGTAGTACGCCATATCGATCTGTTAGACCGTTCCCGCCGCTACTCCCAGGGCAAACCAAGCTGCGCCACCGAGCGCGCAACGGCTGACCCAGGATCGACGTCAAATAGCCTGAAGTACGTTACCTTCGCTACCTGACGAACGAGGTGGTCGCCCATGGTCTCGGCGCCGCCCCACTCGAAGTACAGCTTGGCAACCTCGCGCCAAAACCAGCTGTCGGAACCCATCCAAGAACGCAAGCCTCTTCGATCCGACGCCGGATTCTCGACGGCGTGTGTGAGCAACTCGAGGAGCTCCGACGGAACATCGAAGCGTCTCGCATGCGGGTGCTCGACGAGCACGACGAGGGCGAAACGGCGCAACTGCTGATCGCCGCCGCGCGCTTGCCCGCGGCGTAGCCATTCAAAGAACGGCCCGCGCTGGTCCTCCATGGCTTGCCTGACATCCTCACGTGTAAACATACGATTCGGTGTTCACCGCGGTACATGATGCTTCGTGACCGCAAGCGCCGCTGCAGCCGCCAACTTGTGTTTCGCCTGCCACGGCGGCCCAACGGTCCGGCCCATCGCGTTCAGCAACGCATCGATGTCTTTACAGCCGAGCGCCGTCGCCGCGTCATTGAACACGCTGTCGCGGTCATACCATTGCACGGCCCAGCCTCGCGCCTGGGCTGCACTCGCGAGCGCCTGGCGATACATAACGGAGTCGGCCACGGTCTGCGCGCGATTGTCCTCGATTCGCGCTTCCGTGGTGGGTGGAAGCTCGGGGCATATGCGGATCGCAATGGTCGCAATCGGCAATGGCACCGCCGCGGCCAGCGCGGCGAGACTTTCCTGCGCACCACGCGAGGCAGACTCACGAACCCGGTCGACGAGCGCGACGACGTCGGCCAGCGGCATTGGCCGCGCCCCTGGCGTGTTCAAATAGCGCCCGACGGCCCACGACCCTTCGTGGTGATGCGGGTGCGTCGGCATACCGGGTTCGGTGAGGTCGACGCGCCGACGATCGAGCAGCACGCCGTCCGGAGCGACCGTGACGAGCACCGCGGAGCTGCCGTGCTCGGCTACGCCGACGATCGCGGCTTGTTGTGTCGCTCGACTCGCCACATCTCCTCGCTCGTCCCGACCTCTCTACTGCCGCGAGGATATCGGCGTTCACTCTGGAGCGCCAGGCTGGCGAACGGAGCGCGCCGTCAATCGCAGTTTGGCCAGATCAAGATCCCAGCTCCGTCCGGCGTCACCACAGGAACCCAGCCTTCCACAATCTCGCTGAGCCTCTTTTCGTCGAGGACGAAAGGCGTCCGCGTGGTCTCATCCGTGGCGCCACCACCGGACCACCACGGAATCTCGGCAATGCGCTCGATTAGAAGCTCGAGGCGTTTCCCGGGCAGCTCCGAATAGTTGGGATGGCGCAACCGAGGCTCACCGCCATAGGTGCAGGAGGTGCCCATATGGAACGGGGCACGCAGCCGAAGCGGGTCGAGGAAACTCTCGGCGTCGACCTTCAGGCCACCGAGCGGAACGAAGTAGCCTCCGCGGAACGCTCGATGGTCTCGACGCCACCACATTGCTGCATGTAGAGAACCCCGGTGGGGTACTCGAGAATAACGCCGAGGTATGCCCGATATGTCCCGTCGGGATCAAAGAAGACTTTACGCATTGCTCTCCCCCTTGGATAACCGGCGCCACCGTAGTTAGTCACCGTACGGCTCCGGGCCCTCGACGTGTTCTCCGGCAGTCCTGAGCTCGTCTGCAGCGGTCTTGGCGGCTTCCAGGGAGGAAAACTCGAAGGTTAGTACGACCGGGCCCAAGTCACTCGGCTCGTGACAGTCGAGGTGGCCTCCGAAAGCTGCCACAACTTCATTGATCCGAGCTTCTCGAGCAGAATCGACGGGCCCCTTGTAGTACACCTCGAACATCCAGGTCATTCCATTCTCCGTGTTACAGGATGCATCGCTATACACCTAAGCGGACTCCCACTCCGCAACGGAGCCGGCGGAGATCTCCGGAGGGCCGAGCTTCGCGCCGGTCAGCTCCTCGCCAGCATAGAGGGCCTGACTTGCGGCACCTACTTCGCAGCTGTGCTCAGCGGCGGCCCTGAAGAGGTGACTCGGCCCGGCGTGAGCCATGCGCACCGCGACCTGGAGCGCACAGCAAAAGATCGGCTCTGCGCTGAGCTCCCGCTCGTGGACGACGCCGTCGTCGGTTCGTAGAAGAAAAGAACGGGAAGGTTCGGACACACCCATGTGCACGAGCAGCACACGACCGAACGCAAGCGGGACGAGCGTGAGGATCTTCCTCGCCGAAGTTCGGGTGAATCCACGAACCAAGAGGGCCGAAATCAGCTCGTGGTCGGGTGCGCCCGAACGGCTCGCCATCACGGTTAGAACGCGAATTAGGTCTTCTTCGGTCATATCGGCGTCTCCACGCCAACCCGATGCTCAGACGTCTACTTGGTGTCGCGGCGAAGGTACTCGGCCGAGAACCGGACGACGCGGAACTGAAGGTCCGGAACGATCGCGCGAAGCTCGGCGATTTCGTCCGCGGAGCATACCGGATTTCGCCATGTGAAAGCGCGCAGCCGGGCAAAAACTCGAGAGCGGAAGAGCTGTCGGTAGTCTTCGATGGGCGTACAGCCTTCGGGAAACCCGTCCACGTAGGTCTCGGCGTACTCGCCGAACTCGAGACTCTCGAGCTTTGGAAATGAGGCGGACTTGGCGAGGTTGGCGATGAAGCTCTGCGTGTCGTAGCCGGCGTCAACGCTGAGGAACCGAAGCGGGTGGTTCTGAACGCGGAAGAAAGACTCGTCGGGGGCCGACGGGACGATGACGGCGTCGAGGACCGGTGCCTTGGAGAGTAGTCTTCCAAGAACACCCTCCTCGTCGTAGGACCTCGCCACGATGATGCGATTGTGATCGCCGGGTTGGTTCTGCTGAATTGAGAAGTGCTCCAGCTTGGGAAACGCCGACGCCTTGTCGACGAGGGGTGTCAGGTCCCAATTGCAGGTTCCGTTTCCTCCTTCGTCGGGGCTGCGAAGGGTCAGCGTTGCCAGAGATCCAGCCACGGCGGCATCCGAGAGGATCGTGCAGAGTCGCTCGAACGGTGTATCGAAAGGGGCCCCATAAAAGTCGACGTGGAGCATCCCGGCCGTCTCGACCACGGACAGTCGCGGATAAAGCGTAGGATCGGCGTACGTCGACGTCGGCGAGGCGAGCTCGATGCGCAGAGACTCCAGTGGATGATATGAAAGCATGTTCTTCGTCTTTCCGCTGACAGATAGCGCTCGCGCTACTTGCAGAGCTCCTCCTTCGGGTTCTTCGCGCAGTCGACCGGGAAGAACTCCAAAACCGCGACCGCGTCACCGTTTGCATTCAGCGTAAGCCACGCGTAGTAGCGAACGCTGTCACCTTCCCTTTGAAACGAGAGCTCGGTCCCGCCCTTCGGGCATCCCTCGAGTTCTGGCGACGGCTCAGGGGTGGTGGCGCGGTAGCCTTTTGTGCTCATGAACGCGCTCAGCTTGGCCGCGGCCGCGTCCTCATTGATGCCATTGTAGAAAACCGCAGTCGCCTCGACCCCAGGCGGTAGGCCAGGTAGTACGCAGGCGACGGTACCATCCGGGTACCCGAGATTTGCGAAGCTCTCGTTGAGCTCGGTCGTGCGTTCTCCGACTGGGCACTTCTCGGCATCGTTCGAGCTGCACGCCACCACGAGCGTGGGAAGCACGAGGAGTGTCAGCGCGCGTCGCATCGTGCGGAATATAGATCAGCCTCCGTCGGGCCGCGTCAGTTGCGCATCGATGAGTGCCCACAGGAGTGGGTAAGTCGACGAACGACGCATCCCCTCGCCTCGCGCGCCGACGGCTTCTAGACTGCGGCCGTGGTCGCCGTCCGCTGCGCGCTTCTACTCTCCGCGTTTCCCTTGTTCTCGGCGTGCTCCGGCGCGAGCGAGGGCATGTCGACGACCGACACCCTATCGTCGGAAACCACGGCGTCGGCGCGCACACAGGTCTCGTCGCGTCCAGAGACCGCGATCAAACGGGAGAACGTCGCCGCGTACCTGGCCGGCGAGGGAGCGCGTTTCACCTTTCACGGCCAGTTCGAGGGCAAGTCGTCTGACGTCGAGCTCGAGCTGCGGGCTGCGTACGCGGGCGACGAGAGAATTCTCTACTTCGACAACCTCGCATATAGCTCGAGGATGCCCGACCCGATATTCGGCATGGGCGCGTTCGCGCGTCGAGCGGACGGCCTCTACACCGCGGAGGTGAACAAGGTTCCCGACGACATCGAGAAGCTGCCTCGTACGAGCATCGGGCTGATGCTCGCGCACCCCGCGACGGTCGGCGCCAAAGCCACCGTGTCCGGCCTGAGGCTCCCGGGGAAAACCGTCTATAACAAGGACGAAACCTACGAGGTCGCCGCCGTCGAGCGCGTCACGGTACCCGCGGGGACGTTCGATGATTGCGTCAAGCTCACCATCGAGACCACCTGGGACCAAAGATCGCACGAACACGCCACCGTGTGGCTTGCTCCCGGCATCGGGCCTGTAAAGGTCGTGCGCGCGACCGGCCGGATCGACGAGCTCACGAAGTTCACGCCGCCGCCGGCGGCTTCGACGAGCGCGCACGCCGGCGAGACCGCCACCGCAAAATCGACTTCGTCCGCCGCGGCGCCGCCGCTGTCCCCAGAGGACAAGGCGTTCGTCGACAAGCTGTGTGCGGAGAGCACGTGCGCCGGGCCGCGTGCGCGGCTGGAGCTGTGGCGCACTCCGAAGGGTGAGCTCAAACGTGTGCTGTACGACGGCGACCGCGATCGCTGCACTCACCCACCCCGCTTCATCTTCGAGGCGAGCGGGAAGGAGCATTCGAGCTGGTCGCTCGAGCGGGAACGGCCGAGGGAGGCACCCCTCGATTACGAGCGCATCCAGGCCGAGATTCTCGACGGGCTGACGAAGAGCCAAATCATCGTTTGCGGTGGTCGCTGAAGACCGATTGGGCAGGTCGTCGGCCCCAGCTCACCCCTCCGGCCCATCGAATGGCACGTAGACGATGGGTAGCTCTCGACCGATTACCCGCCATGCGGTCGAGATACCCTGGAGGAACTCGTCCATACGCAGCGTGTCGCTCGGACCGACCCACATCAGACAGGTCACGTCCGGTTTGGCCTCGCGTGCGTCTTTCTCTAGCTGCGCCCAATTCGGCGCGCCGCTCTTGTCATGTCGCAACATCAGAGGCAAAAGCGAACCTGGAGGCGTGTCGATTCCCACCTTGCCGCGCGCGACGAGCACGACATCGAGCAAAGGTTGCTTCGCGCCGGAGCACGCCCAGTCCTCCGGCGCGTGCGGCCCCGGCACTCCCGCGCGCGAGAACGTCGTCAGCGGCGTCGGGCGGCCCCCCTCCTTCCCTTCCACGGCGAGCTCGTACACACCACCGGTGAACTTCGGCAGTAGCGAAATCACGTCGAGCACGGTGGTCGGGTGGACATCCGGTTGGATGGCGAACGCGACGGGCATTGGCTCGGGCTCGGCGTCAGGGGCATTGCGCGCGGCGAATCGCGCCCGCGCCTCCGACTCGAGCCCTTTCACCCACGCATGCACGATTGGCTGCACGCGTTCGACAGCCGCTTCCTCGGTCGGCAGCTTGCCACCCTCCAGGATTGCGTGAAGCTTTCCGTCCTGCTCCACGCCGGTTCGCGAGAGCTTCACCTGCACTGCGGCGTTCGTCGCGGAGCTCGCAGTGGCGCTCGAGCCGGGCTGGGCGGGTGCGCTCTTTACTGCGTCCGGTGCGACCGTGGTCGCGCCCTGGGGCCGATCATTGCAGGCGCCTAGGACGATTGCGCAGGGGATCAGGAGGATTCCGAGCCGGCTTGTTCGCATGGCTGGTACTAGAGCACAGGCCGGCCCGAGGTTTCTGATGAAAGCCCTCACTGGGATCCCATTTCCTACTCCCAGACCACGCCGTCGAGCGATGTCTTCGCCGAAGCCACGATATCCCTCATCAGCTCGCCATCCTCTTTGAACCATCGGCGCCGTCGGATCTCCTGGGCGAGCATCAGAATCATTTTGCCGTCGTATCGATCCGCGAGCCACGCCTCGACCCGCGCATCGCCGCGGATAAGGGTGCTCGACTCATTGGTCCCGGTAACCGCGGTTACGCTTGATCCCGCAGCCTCGATTAGCTGCTCCCATGCGGTTCCGGCGCGAAGAACGTATAGGTGTGACACGCCTATCGGCGAAGCGAGAGCCCCAGGCTCGGTGCCGGCGAGCCAACCGGCGAGAAAACCGTCAATCTCACCGACGGCGAGCCATTCTGGCGGCTTCGGATCGTGGCTGAGCAGCACAGCGACTCCCGGCTGCTCCTCCAAGCCGCACGAGAGGCTGTCTACCAGCATCGACGCCTCACGGGTGCTCATGAACCCAACGCGCACCAGATACTCGTCCTCGGCCCAGTTCGACAGCAGCTCGAGCTGCGCAATAGCATCGAGTCCGCCATCGAAGGCGGCTCCTACGAGCGCCCTCTGAAACACGACGCTAGCGAACTCAATCGGAATTGCCATGGGGGGAGAGGCGATTGTACTGCGCGTCAAAGTCACGAGCCAGGTCGGCGAGATGGCGGTCGGGTTCGCAACGGGTTGTGCTTGGTCCGACGAAGTCGATGAAGCCAACCTTCGTTTCGACGTCGTACTCACCCAAGGCACCGTCGAGGAGCAGATACCCTGCTTGCTTGAAGCGGGCGTCCGTCGTCGGCGTCATTCCCTCCATGCAGAGCACGATGCCGAGCTTGCCGCCTTCAGGGGAAAGACGATATCGAATCTTCTCTGGCTCCACCTTCACGCCATCAATCTCCACCGTCATCCCCGTGCCGACTCTCGGGCGAAACTTGACCACCTGCCATCTCGGCAGGTCTGGCGCCGCCGCGTACAGCTCCTCCACAGCCGGAAACGCATCCTTGATACCATCCGCACTGATGACGAAGTCGCGCTTCTTTTCCGAACCCGCCACGCCCACCTCGAAGGTGAGGTCCGGATGAACCTTCCGCATGGCAGCGCCTACCTCGTCGAAGATGGCCTCGCGGTTGGATTCGAAGTCATAAATGCGATCTTCGTTTGCTACGAACCAATCCCAAAACACCTGATTCGGGGAGCGGGCCGCGCTCGTGACCTGACGGGCCTGCGATTCCGCAGGGCGCGAAGCGTCGCCGGTCGACGTTCTGCCCGCAGAGTCACAGCTCACCGCGGTGGCGAGGAGAATCGTCACCCAAGCTCGCGTCATTTCACCACCTCGACCGCGTCGTCGTGCCAGACGTCTTCGTAGTCGTTGGCACCGAGAAGAAAGCGCCACCCCGGCGGCAGGGAGAGGAAGCGCAGCGCACGCGGGCAGCGCTTCACGAGGTGAGCAATGTGCAGCGGTTGAAAGAAATCGGGGTCCTCTGAGAAGCCCGCTCCGCCCCAGATGAACCACCCGCACGTAGCGCCGTCGGGCGAATGGCGAACACCGTTCAAAGGATCGAGATCGAGCGTGGCGAGTGCGACACCGACCTTCGACCATCTGGCTGGAGGCTGGGGGACGACGCCGTGCTTCTGGCAGAGGTCGGCCGCAATAGATGGAGGGTAGGCGGGTCGCATGGGAAACCGTCCGAGCTCAGACTTGGGTACCCTACCGCCGTCAACGCGTGGGCGTAACCTCGCGATCATCGCAGCGGCGCACCTCGGGCGGCTCGAACTCCGGGTTGCCGCAGAGCACACATCGAAGGCCGCGCTCAACCGTGGCGCCGGCCGTCGTGAGCCCCGGATCTCCACCCGGCACGCAATTCGAGGGTTTTCCGTCCGAATCGCACGCGGGTACCCCAAAGTCCTGGAATGTCGCCACGCCCGCGAGCGCATTGGTGTCGTTCGCGTAGACGTAGGACGACCCTACGTATCCGTTCGTTATTGTTATCTCGGTGTGCAAGCCATTCCGGGTAATCGTCGCCCAGAGATCACTCTTCTCGCACGCGGAGAGCGCCACCGCTCGGGCGGCACACAAGGAGATTGGGCAGGATGTCGGTGAACTCCAGGGACCGCGGAAATCTGGACGGCGAGGGCGCGCGGTCGCTGGCGATCACCTTCTAGCGGTTACCGGTTCTTCGCCCTGTCGATCGGTTTTGCCTTACGAGCCTCAGCCTCGCGAAGCCTGAAGCTCTCCCCTTCGATCGCGATGACGTCGGCGTGGTGGATGACGCGGTCGATGAGGGCGGTCGCGCAGGTGGCGTTCGGGAAGATGGTCGGCCATTCCTTGAATGCGAGGTTGGTCGTGAGCACGACGCTCTTGCGCTCATAGCGGCGAGTGATGACCTGGAACAGCAGGTCGGCGTTTCGGGCGTCGAAGGACAGGTAGCCCACCTCGTCGACGACAAGGAGGGCCACGCTTGCGTAGAAGCGCAATCGTCGATCGAGGCCACGTGCCGACTCCTGCGCGCCGAGGTCGAGCAGAAGCTGAGCGGCGGTGACGAACAGAACTGAATGCCCGGCGAGGACTGCCTGATGCGCGATGTTCTGCGCGATCATAGTTTTGCCCAGCCCCTGCGGCGCGACCAATACGACGTTGCGATGCTCCGCCAGGAAGTCGAGCCGGACGGCCGACTCGACGCGCTCGCGGTCGATCTGCTTCGGCCAAGACCAATCGTAATCGGCGATCGGCTTGAATCGGCCGATGCGGCTGCGAGCCGTCCGGCGCTCGAGGCTGCGGCGAGCCCGGTCCTTCTCTTCGAGCTCGGCGATGTACTCGAATAGCTCGCGCGGACCGAGCTTTCGCTTGAGAGCGTACGCGAGTGCGTCGTCGAGATGCGCGGCCGTATAGCGCAGTCCTAGCGCGTCAAGCTGGCTTGCCAGGGTCGTCATTCGTTGGCGCCTTCTTCCGTGGGTTCGCAAGCTGATCGTACGGCGCAAGAGCGTGTGGCGTCACATTCACCGCATTCGCCCTCGGGTCGGTGATCTCGGGTAGTGGCACTGGTGGGCGCTGCCGGCGGCGCCGGGTGTGTTGATCTAGGATGTGCGCCACGGACTGCGCGGAAATGGCGCCGCGCGCGAGAGCGTCGGCGAGGGCAGTCTCGAGGTCTCGTGCTCCGTATCGATCAAGAAGTCCGAGAAGCCGAAGTGTTTGTCCGGCGATACGATCGTGACGCTCACCGAGTGCGGCAAGAAATGGCGTCGCGGATGCACACGCCGCGCGTAGGCGGTCTCGCCCTCGGAGCTCACTGGCGCGTTGCTTCTCCGCGCCAAGAGCCTCGAGGTGGGTTCGGTCCTCGATTCGAGCGCCTCGATCGTAGCTCCTCCTATGTTGGGCGACGATCTCACTCCCATCTAGAATGCGGATCGACGTCTCGCTGGCGGCAATGGTGAGTGGCCTGCCCACAAGCGTGTGAGGGATCGAGTAGTCATTCCCGTCGAAGCGGACGTAGGGGGTCTTTCCGGAGGCGATCGGGCGTACCAGATCGAGTTCGAAGCGGTGCTCCGGCAGCGGGATGAGTCGGGGACGTTCCTCTTCGAGGAGCTCGCGTATTGATCGCTCGCCGCGCATGCGTCCCATCGCGACGTCCTCGAGCCAGCGGCACGCCTGCTCGTTGAGATTGTCGACGGAGGTATAGCGACGCGCCGGAAAGAACGAGTGTCGGAGGTAGTGGATAGCCCGCTCGACCTTGCCCTTCTCGTTGCCGCGGTATGGTGCACAAGGCTCCGGTGCGAAATGGTAGTGCCCGGCCAGCTCAAGAATCCGTGAGTGATAGCGGATAAGCCGACCATCCCGCTCCAACACAACCGACTTCAAATTGTCGTAGAGCAGCTTGCGAGGAACACCGCCGAAAGCCTCGAACGCGAGCACATGGCCGCGAATGAAGCTTTCGAGAGTTTGATCCAACGCGAACCGGGCGAAGATCGCTCGCGAGAACGACAACACCATGACGAAACAGGACAACTTCCGATCGGCGTGACCGATGCGAATGGTTCCGAAGCTCGCCCAATCCACCTGTCCCTGCTCGCCAGGGAGCGTCTCGAGACGAAAAAACGCCTCCCGTGCACCGCGTGGGCGCACGAGGTGAACGTAACGGCGGAGCTGAACGACACTCCCTGTGTAACCGCGAGTCCGGATCATCTCGAATAGCCTCGTGGCCCGCAGTCGTGGGTGCCTTTCGAGCGTGTCACGCACGAAGGCTTTGTACGGGTCGAGCCCAGATGGGCGGACCGGTGCGCCGACGGGCAAGAAGCGATCGGACTCGATTGCACCACGCACGGTGTCGTGGTGGACGCCGAGCTCGGAGGCGATTGTCCCGATTCTCCAATGCTCGGCGAAGTAGAGGCGTCGAATTCGAGAGCGCAGCTCGGGCGGAATCATCGCAAGACTTCCCAGAGGACCAGCTGACGCAGGTCTCGGAAGTCACCAAGGCCGCCGGAGTCATTGCGCCGGCGCCGCTTTCTTGCGCGCGTCACGGGCACCCAGTCGACGGCATAAAGAAGCGTGTCGGCGGGATCGGTGAAGAGATCGGGATAATGACTCGTGGCGGACGAACGCGGCGACTCGTCCGCACAGAGTGCAGCGTGGACCTTGTGTCCCTGCCAGAGGGCGAGACCTTCGAGCAAAGTCTGAAGCGCGCGCGGATGCGACGGATTGGAGAGCAACTTCGCTTTCAGGATTGTCTCGCCAGCGCCCTGCATCGCGAGAAGCCTCGCCCCGCCGGGGCTTGGGCGGATAGCCATCCACACCGATTGCATTGGTCCTCTCCGTGCCGGTCGACACCGCTATCGCCTCATTGGCGACGCCGTCGAATGGCAAGGGAACCATGCCCGGCACGGCTGGGGCCGGCCGACCCTGATCCGTTACTTTCTGCGCCGCGGACTTGGCCCGAGCGCGATGACGCCGTTGCCGATCGGCACGTCCAAAGCGTCCCTCGCGGCTAGCGTCGTAGCGTCGCCGCGCAGCCCGCACCTGCGCACAACGGCCCGCTTCGCGGCACTCCTTGCCGCAATAGACCTGCCCGCGATCGCAGCCGGAGCAGAGAAAGAAGATCTGCCGGCACGGTTGGAAGGCGCAGACGACAAGGCGAACAGACAGCACGGCCGCATCGCCCGAAAAGTGGGCCGACCTGCCGCCGTCATGCGAAACCTCGTCGCGATCACGGCCGCGTGATCACCCGAGGGTCGAGGAGGTGATGGCTTCTCGACCCTCATGCTTTTGTAGGCGCGCCCATCGTGGCCGGCGCCGCCCCGGCGGGCCGACTTCCCGGCTCGCCGTCCAGAAAAGCGCGTTCCTAGATGAGCGCCAACAGCAGGAGGCGCCACATACACATTGTGGGCTCGCGCACCGTCGCTCACCCTGCGAAACGGGGCATTCGCACTCCTGCGTGCCGGAACTCGCTTGCGCGGGCCAGATCACGAGCCCGCCGCGACGGTCCGAAGGGTTCGCCGAAGCGCAAGCCCCCAAGGGGGCGGCGAGCGTGTCAGGCCCCGTCGTGCCGGCGGAAGGCGCGGGGCTGCACGCGACACCGACCAGGCATGCGAGAGCTAGGCCGGGCGACCGCATCTTCACATCGTCATGAGCTGAAGCACTGCCTTCTCCGCTTGGCGTGACCGCCGGGCGAAGGCCACTATGTGCCCCAGGGTTCGCGTGAGCTCCGGGAGCGGCCATTCTCGCAGGTAGTCCGACTGCTGCCAGCTGGTTGCCACGTTGGACAGCGAGGTATCGGCAAGCGCCGCGAGACCGTCGATGAACGCTGGATCCACCGCCGCGACGAAGGGGCCTTCCTCGGTCGCCTGGTGCAGCAGCTCGCCAACCATCGCCCGCGCGTTGTCGCCGTCGCCACGAACGATCGCGGCGAGATGCTCAAATTCCATCAGGCCGATCCCCTGCAGGGCGAGGTGCGGCCAGTCCTTGTACGATCGCTCTTGCGTCGAATCGATCATCGCGACCGAGGCGGCCTCTGCTTCGGTCGCAATCAACCAATCAGTGAAGATGCTCATCGGGCTCCCTCCGGCGATGATCTCGGGGCCAAGCTATCGGCGTTCATGCCGGTGCGCCAGGGTCTCCGCGAGGCCTCCTTTTCGCTTCCCGCGGCGACCGGTCCATGCGCCCGCCCACCGCCAGAGTGCCGACCGGACCGCCTCCTCGGCGAAGGCTTGGTCGACCGGAACCTCCAGCATCTCGGACATCGCTCCGGCGAGCTCGCGATGATGCTGAGCCGTCGCCGCACGAAGGTCGCTTTCGGTGAAGTCGCGGCGAAAGACCTGCGTCAACAGCTCGTAGGCGTCCTGTCCGCAGTATAGGACGGCCTCGACGTGTTCGTTCAGACAAGAAGAAACCGCATTGCACACCGAGGCGATGAAGTCTTGTCGTTGTTGGTCCACCTTGGATCTGTGCAATGCACCAATTTGGTCGGGGCGCCAAGACGGACGGGTCAGAACACGTGGATCTCCCACAGCACCAGCACGGAGTGTTCGGGGCGTAGCTGTACGCCAAACGTCGCGGTCAGGTCCGACCATTCGCCGTTTAAGGGCAGGCCGTAGCGGACCTCGGCGAGGTGGCCAGGCGGAAGGTCCATTCTCTCGACCGTTCGCGTATACGGCAGTCCTGGCGCGTCAGCGCGCGGGGACACCCGATATACCTCGCCGTTGGGGTGCGGCTCCTGCAGCCCATATCCTTCAATGACTCTCCGTATTAGAGGAGGAGACCACCGGTAATACGAATCGTGCTCGGTTCGCGCGAACGCCGCGTCGTAGTCCTGGCGAGACAGGTCGTCGATCCAGATCTCGACAGCGGCGAGGATGGCCGCGTCGGGGGCGTTCACGGGAAGGCGGAGCAGTAAGGACATCGTCAGCGGTGGGGTGGACGACTTCTCGGTGGCAGCTCGCTAATTGGCGTCGGGGTCGATCGGAAACGGAACGCGGCAGAACTCCCCGTTGGCGCTCTTCTCGAACGCCGTACCGACCGGCTCATCGAGAAACTGAACGATGCTCGGGTCGTAATTGGCAATCGTGTTAACGTCATAGATCGCGACGTTGTCCGCGTTGTCCACGTACTCCTGCGATTCGACACCGGAGAAGAATCGCCAACCCGAGTCCCAGTCTCCGCGAGCTGGCTCCCGATACATGTAACGGACGGGCTCCCCGTCGACGGGAATCATGTCCGACGCAAAACAGCCGCCGATACCGGGCGCAATCGGTCGAATCTGGTCGGGTAGAAGACGGAAGTGCTTCATCTTGGCGGCATCGAGCTGGTCTACGTTGCTTTCGAGAAGACTCGGCTGAGAACCTGGGGCGTCATCGCGAAGTGCTCGCGGAAGGCCCCAGTTGCCCCCGGCGCTGTCGCGCCACACGGGCTATAGCCGACGCCACCACGGCTTCATCGCTTTGACCTCGGCGGCAAAGGCCGCGTCGTCTCGCCGCTTGAGCCACCAAGTTCCCGACTGCCCATCGAGCACAGCGTTCAGCCAACGGTCGAACCACTCGAGAAAGCCCACCTTGAGTGGCACGAAGCCGCCGTCCGATACGGTTGCATCGATGCACATCTGTCCGCGCAATGCTCCGGTACACACCAAGAAGTGGGTGTAGCCGCTCCCTTCGTCGCAAAGCGAGAGGGTGCCGGGCCGGGCGAGTTCCTCGTCTGCGTCGGTCAGCGCGTCGTCGCCGCCAAGTGCGTCATCGTAGACAAAGGGGGCTGCAAGAAATCCCGGAGGCGCTCCGTCGGGCAACAGATCGTCTCCAAATGGGATCAGGCCGTACGCAGGGCCGGCGCCGCCCCGACTGACCGTGCCGACGAATGCGCGATACGCGTCCGGGAGCAACACCCGGTGCCTCGTCTCGAACGCCTGCAGCTCCGACTCAGGAACGGGATGTTGTACGCGAAAGCGATGATGCTCCGCTCCGAGCGGCGTCAACCGGCGCGATGCCGCCCGGTGCAGACGGGAGGCTGTCGAGGCGACGCGATCGGGCAAGCTCATGGTTGAAGCGCCGAGTGTATCGGCGCGTTGCGACGGGCGCGAGGGGGCATTGGCCAGGCATCCGCGACTGACACTGCTGAACCTATCCGCACCGTACGGTGGGGCGAACGGAGAACGCAAGCGGCCGCGTTCTGGGCGACGATGCGCGTGGCCCCTTGCGGGCGCTATCGTGGCGCAGGCACCTGAGCCTTGCTGCCGGAACACTCGGGAACGCCGATTGAGCGAAGCTCCTTCACCCATCCAATCGCGAATTCTCGAAGATCGGGCCATTCATTGGTCCATTTTGGAACCGAGAAACACCATGCTTCCAAACAAGAATTCGGGATAGGTGTCCGGCCAGGTCGCGCGCTGCTCCTCGTCCGGCGTTGGCGGGTCCTTCCCCACAGCCCGGAAGTGCTCGTAAGTGTCGATCGTCGCGCCGGAGAAGTACCCCTGCAGGCGGAACTCGAGCGCCGTTCGAGTCGTCGTGATATCGGGCACGCCATCCGACGGTACCGCGATCACATACGACGAGCCTGCATCCTTTCCAGCAAACGCCACCGCAAAAGGCGGACACTCACACATTGCCGTGAAGGAGCCCAACGCCCTCAACGTGACGCGGTCAGGTGCTCCGCGTCGCCCATGCTCAAGGAGGAAAGCCAGCTCGCCCTCCGACGCAAGCTCGCGAGCGGCCGCCAAATTGGCGGCGAATTCGGGCGTTTGCTGCCGGACGAACTGTCTTACAGCGCGACGCTTCCGATGGCTGAAGCGGCAAACCATTGCTGCGTCGTGGGACCGGGGGCCCGCTCGGCATCGCGACGGCCGACGAAGTCGACGCTATGGGCGGTGCTGGATGTTCGTCCAAGGTGTTGGACGACGGCGCCGGTACGCCGTCAGACCGGACGCCTTGCGAATCACAGCCGAGCACAAGGGAAGCGAGAGCGCACGCGAAAGACCTCATGTCGATTCACCCGCGCCTTCGCCGACCCGATAGTAGGCGAGAAATTCGTCGTCGAAACACACAAGTACGCCACGCTCGTCGACATCGTCGATGCTGCAGCCCCCCGATCGCAGCCCGAGATCGATTTCCAGCGTAACCCCAGCCAGAGCGACGGGATTCAGCCCCAGAATTTCCACCATGGTCGTGACGCGCTGGCGGTCGAGCTCGGGGGCCCCAAGAGTTGTGCTGCTATTGCGCGGCTAATCGGGATGGAGCGCAAACTCGCAGCGCTACAGACAAGAACCCCATCGAGTCGAGCGTTCATGAGCATGATGCGCAGCAGCTCTCGACCGCGGAGCATCGCCGTGATCTTGGTGTCGGGAAACTTCCGCACGAATGCCGCGACGTCCGCACAGGCTTTGATCATCGTTCTGCCGTCCGGCGTGCCGACGAGCGGAAGCGAGATCTTGTGCTCTGGCCCGGTAACGAACCTTTCCCCAGGACGCCCAGCAGGCACTCCGGCCGCGGTCACGCCGATCGAAGAATCGAGAAACGCTTCGCAGAAGCGACGGAACGCGTTTTCGTCCTCAGGGCGCTCTCGGATGGCGTTCAGCAGATCTGATAGGGGCGTGTCGGACATCGAATGTTGAGCGCCCGCGGGACGAGCGGCCTGACGAAGGTACTCGCGTTAGTTGGAGATCGCGAGTGAGCTGGCGGGGTTCAGGACTCAACGTATTCCCTGAACGCATCGGGCGTGCGCATCATGCAGCTTGCGTCGTGAATCCAGATTGAGCCGAGCCTCGCGCGCAGTTCCTGAGCGACGCGCCAGAGCTCATCGACGGAGACCCGCCCGTGGAGAGCAAAGCCGCCCCAGAACGGCCCGCGTTCGTCGCTCTCCAACAACGTCATCACGATCCGCATCGTCATGTCCGACGCTGCGAGTATCGCCTCCCAGTCCCACGAAGCGGGGTCCGCGGTAGAGGAGCACGAAATGCCGGGAATGGTGAGCAACACCTCGGCGACGGTGGCGGGGTCGAGCTGGACGATTTCGCTCAGCTCGGAGTCGCTGGAGTGCGAGACCTCCGATGTGCTCGGCGGTTCCGGCACGATCCCGAGTTGGAGTTGGTCGCAGTCGAGGAAACGCATCGTCACATAGAGTGACCTTGGGAGTTGAGCTCACGCAAGACGCTGATCCACTCCGGCGAGGTTTCCTCCCGAAGAACGAGCTGGGCAAGGTCCTCGGGAAGCGACGCCCGAGGCGCGAACTCCGCACCGCCGGGAGCGCGGTCTGCGAATCCGATCACCTCGTTGAGGCCAGCCTCGAATTGAGACTCTGCTGGAGTACCAAAGGTGGCTTCGCAAGCATCGCAGTAGCAAAAGAAGACTCCCGACGAACGGGCACGGAGGAGAGCGACGGGGAAGCCGCACCCAACTGGGCAGCAGTCGGAGACGATCGCCACCGTCGTGAAAGTCTTTCGATCGTGCTTGCTGCCCATAACCAGTTCACCCCAAGGCAACCATTCAGAAACCGAGCCGCAGGACGCGCACCGTGCGGTCGTTACTTCACCAACGTCGAAGCGGAAATTGCGGCCCGAAGTTGCGCCGGCAAACAGAGAAGCGAGCCCCAGGGGTGCGTCGCAAGATGGGCATGGCAAGGCTCCGATGCGCTTCCACTGCCTCAGACGCGAACGGGCCTCGGCATACGAAGCGCAGACCAGCACGACTCCAGCCCCGATGAATGCGATGCCGGCGCAGGCCAGGGACTCTCGAAACCGCAGACCGAGGGCGAGCTTCGCGAAAAGCACGATGAAGAGCGCCATGCCCAACGCGACGGGCACGACGGTCAGCAGCATGGCGCGGAGCGAGAAGGCATCGCTGTCGGGGGCCGCGCCCGACACTCGGTAGGGACCATCCCGCTGCGTCATCGCTTCACCCCTCCCCGGACCGCAAACGTTCCGAGTCGGTCCTGCCAAAGGTATCGAAGCTCAGCGCCGACCGCGAGCGTGAACCGAGACCTCCGTTGGATCGCCGACGCGACCGGCATCGGCTCAGGGTCGTCGCGTGTAGCGAATCGAGCACGCGCCTCCCAGACATCAGTAGTCGCGCGCGATCAGCCACCAGTACGGCGGAGTCGGAAAGCGCTGAGCGAACGCGTCGATTTCCGCTGGCGTGGCGCCGTCGGCGTAGCTCTCGACGGCGATTTGCGCGACCTGCTCGCAGGTGACGTCAGCCCAACACTCGGTCCCGTGATAAGAGGTCGTAGGCGGGCGCGCCAGTACGTCGCGCAGTCGCGACAATGTCCCAGACATCCCCAGCCAGCGCGCGCGAACAACGGCACCAGCCCGTGGGTCGATGATGAGCAGCGTCAGATCACTCCCCATGGTACCGGTCGCAGTAATACACGGTGAACATGGACGCCGGCGCCGCGGCGAAGAGCGCTGCCACGCTCTCGGAGAGGTCGCTGCGGTCCTCTGGGAACGGTTGGCAAGCAGCGAGGCGTAGCGATTCCTCGAGCGTTACGCCGCCCCACGACATCATGCGGCCATCGTCGACATCCGGAGGGCGATCGAAAACCTCGCGCAGAGACGCGGATGCACCGAAGAACTCGAGCTCACCCACGAGTGAGCGGGTCTGACGGTCGATGGCAGCCAACATGACGTAGTCAAAATGCATGGGACGCTCTGTGGAACATTGCCGGGTCCAACATTCATATCGTTCTGCTCTCGGCGCGGCGCCGCAGGGGGCGCGAATCAGCGTTGGCGCGGAGCTGGTCGCCGACCGGATAATGCTTGGTGGGGTGATAGCAGTATGCTTGCCTCCCACTCTCCCGTTTCGTCGCGCATCCAGCCTCGGGCGACCCAGCCCCCCGCGTGAAGGCCAGGTGAAACAGGTGCGCGACGCTGGCAGCGTCCACACGTGTTGGCGCTCATCGCGAAGCAGGTCCGGAGCGGATTCCCGTCATAGGAGACGTTCGGAACGAGGAGACAGACGAGACGCGTCAGCAATCGTTGACGCACCATCGTCGCAGCAAGCTCGGAGGCTGCCCTGGCGGCCGACTCGAGGCGGCGTGTGAACTCGAGAAGCGTGATCTCGTGCGGTCGCATAGGACTCTGCTATCGTGAGCAGCGCGCGGTCGTGCCGCCGCGACGCCTAACTAACCAATTGGGCTCAAGGTCTCGAACGTCGCAAGCATTTCTTTCGCGATCTGTTCGAGCTCGGTCCAGGCAGTTGGTGCGCAACCCTCAACCCATTCGACACGGAGGTCGCCGAGGCCGCACCCGACCGCGAGTTCGAGGTGAACAGCGTCGGCGACACAATAGAGCGGTACCTCGGGAACGGCGAAAATCGGAACTCGCGCAATGCGAGCAAAGAACCCGAGGAGAAGGCCGTCCGGCACTTCGAACTCGTCATACCCGACAACAAGACGCGATCCCGGCTTCGTGCCCGTGGAGCGATACAACCGCAACCTCTCCGGGAGCGCAGCGGTTTCAGCCAGAGGCGAGGCAGCAAGCAAAGGTTCGCCACGCACCTCGAAGCAAATGGCGGGAACGAGCGACGGCACCCTCGCAACCTGCAGTCGGCGATGCCCAACGCCACGATAGTAGACGTCGTCGCGGAGGTCGCGCGGTGTCGTAGTGGCAAGACGATGCTCCTCCAGCTCGGCCGCGCGAAGACGCTCCGCTCGCCGTGCGCGTTTCGTGCTCATGTGACTGCTCCGATTCGAGGCGGCGTGAGGGAACGAGAAGGACCTGCCCGGTTAGGTTGCTCTGGCCACGAAGAGGCCTCGACCATATGGCCCGACCGGATCGTACTCAGCTTTTAGGCCGGCGTCCTGGAAGCATTGGAGCATCTCGTCCGTGGTAAAGAGGCCCAAGGTATGCACCTCGTGCGTGTGCTCGACCAACCCGGCGCGACCGATCAGGTAATGAAAGTGGAGGTGCGACAGGCGGCAGGCGATCTGCGGAAAGCTCATTCGGCAGATTGATAGCTCCGGCGTCTTAACCGTCCGCGTCGAGACGCGCCCCTCGACGAGCACGCCGGGCGGAAACCACGGCTCGACCAATACGACCCCATTCGGTTTCAGATGGGCGCGAAAGCGACCGAGGGCGGAGCGCACGTTCTCCAAGCTGCGCAGATAGCCTATCGAGCTAAACAGGCACAGGATGACATCGTAACGCGCCTCTAGCGCAAACGTGGCCATGTCGGCTTCGTAGACAGCGCCGAGTGGAAGCTTCTTTCGGGCGATGTCGACGAAGGCTGGATGCAGGTCCAAAGCATCCGCCTCGAAGCCATGCATCTCCACCAGCAGGCGCGCGTGCTCAGCGGTGCCGCAAGCGACGTCGAGGAGAGACCTTGCCTCAGGATGTGCCGCGCGGATCGTCGCCGCTAGGTGCGCAGCCTCGGCCACGTAGTCCTTGCCACCGCCAACGTGAAGAAGGTCGTAATACGGAGCAATCGTCGAAGAATACATGGCACTCTACACGTTTGCTGAGGGGTCTGCGTTCACCGACGAACACCGGAGCACGAAGGTTTGGGGCACGGGCGGCACCGGCCCTAAACCAGCTTGGCTCCTGGGGGGACGAGGCCCTTGAGGAAGGCCTGACGGTGGCGTCGATTCGCCAGATCCGTTTTGAAAGGTACCCAGACGTCGTCGACGAGGACCGCCATCATCCACGGGCCGGTAACCGCGTCATCGAACTGCCATAGGATGTGATAGCCGTCTTCGTTTGAGAAACCCTCGGCGTCCGCCTGGAGGATCGCGTCGCCACGGGCCCAGATGTGATCGCGCACGGCTCGGAGGGCGAGGTCCCCATCACGCTCGTCGCATCCAGATAGATGCTGAAAGGAATAGATCGTGGCCACTTGCGGAAGGTACGACCGAAGCCACTTCGCTGCAGTCTCCGGCTTACAATCGTCCAGCTCATCGAGAAACTCGGCGATCTCATCCTGGGCGAGTGAGCCTTGGGTGACCGCGCACCGTTCGACCCGAGCGATCGGCACACCGTCGTGATGGGTCAACAACAGCTCCGTCCAGCCTGAGTTATCGCCCAAATCGAGCGTAAGCACAGCCGTCGTGTGGCGCCTCTTGAGAACCTCGGCGACTTCGGACGTCCGGCGGGCAATCGCTCTTGCAGCTGAGAATTCGCGTATAGTAGCCCATGGCTTCCGGTGCTCAGCCGAAACGTATCGACGGCAAGCGGCCGACACCAGCGCGAGCGACGCGTGCGACGACGTCCGCACTCTACACGCGGATGGGACGATTCACCTTCGCGAAGCACTGCTTGAGGAGCGCGTGAAGCGTGGCCTCGTCGACACCCGCATGTCCGCAGAATTCGATAAAGTACCTGGCCTCGCCATACCAGTCGGTCCGCGAGCTGGCGGGCCAGAGGCGGAAGAGCACCGCACGTAGTCCGGCGGTCTGCGAAGGCGCGGACCCAGCCCCGGCGTGATCGAGATACTTCCAGGCGGACGCGCGCTTGTGCTCGAGCTCGGACACCGTGAGACGTCCTGCGTCGTACAAATCGGCCGCCTCAGCCCACCTGCTGGCCTCCGGCGGAAGCGACGGAAGCAGCAATGTCGTCGCGGCGCGAAGGAAGGCGCGCCAGGCGCCCTCGAATCCGATCTCGGAGAGACACAGTTCGAGGGCCTCTATCGTCTCGAGCGTATCGTCGGAAAGGTCCATCTCGGTACCTTACGAGGGTGAGGCAACTTGTCGTCGACATAGCCGACCTACAGGTCATTTGTGCGCGCAACCACCAAACGCCTCCATCACTCCATCTCGTCTCCGGCATCCGACTCCACACGTACGAGCCATTCGTCCTTCAACGCTTTGTTCGCGATCATGTCGGCGACAACCGACTCCAAGAGCGGGCGCTCCATCCGGGCAACGAATAGGTCCGGCGCGTCGAGGTAGCGCCCCCTCAGATTCTCCCCCGTTCGAGCCGCTTCCTTTCGGAGCGAATCCACCACTCCGAACGTCCAAACATTCAGCGCGTACTTCGTGCCGTCTCCGAGCGTAATCGTCATGTTGAAAAACTCGTCCTCAGGGTCATCCTCGGGCGCGGATACCCAGTTCTCGAACTCGAGCCAGAGGCTGAACGGCGCATCAGGACGCGGGAGCGGCTCAGGTGCCGTCGCGAGCTCGCGCACCCGGGTCGTTGCGCGAACCAGCTCGAGTTGATTCCTGTCGGGATCCTCGAGAACGAGCGGGTGCGGAGGGGCGTGCGCCTCTGCACGAAGAGCCATCGCGTCGTATGCGCCCGCCGGCACCACAACCTGCATGCGAACCGTTCCGGATCGGTGCCCAGCCGGATAGAGCTCCAGAACCGTGTCGCCGAGGCGAGCTGAATAGTGCACCGGGCCCCGGTCGTGCCGCTCTTCCTCGAACACGAAGCCGAGCTGCGAGTAAAAACGCATGCTCGCCGTCGGATCGGCGCAGCGAAGGACAAGCAGGGACAGCGATGCGCTCATGTCTGCGGGGATGGTAGCGGTTACGGCGCGTCGGTAGTGGAGCGCGGAGCGACGGGCGGGCTCGGCAAGGTCTGACAACGCCAATCGAGCAACAACTACCCTGCGCGCCAAGGCAGCGCGCCGAAGCTCTCGGCAACCGGTTCAAGGCCGGACGTCTCGTGATCGAAGCGGTACACGACGTCGCCGAGCTCACCGTCCTGTTTTGCCGGTAAGAAGACGAGGAGGTCGCCGGACCCGTTGCTCCCGATGACGAGCGCTCCCTCAGGAAATCCGGGCCAAGCGCGAGCCTCTGTCGTCTCGCGAAGGACGTCGTTGCAGGTGCGTTTCAACCTCTTGGCATCGGAGTCGTCGGAGATTGGATGCAATTGCCAATCTTCATCGAGCGCCGTGACCGACCCGCCGTTTCCCAGAATCATGCTGTCGCGATAGGCGCGCGGGAATCGTGCACCGAATGCGCGTTCGGCCGCATCAACGCGTGCAGGATCGAGCGGGAATGGCATGAGAGGTCCGCTCGGGGAGGCTATCCGCATTCGTCCACCTGCGCCACCGCCGGCAGGAGGCCTCACCCGGCAGGGACATCCACCGAAGTAGCGGAGAGACGCGCCGAACGGCCGCGCGACAGTGTTCGGCTCGAACGCGCAGATGTCCTCCGTGGCGACGACCGACGAATCAACCAGCTGCAACCATTACTCGGCGAATGACGCGCCATGGATCCGGCCGGGCGAGCACCGTCTCTTCCTTTGACCGGACCCGCCCCGATCAATCACGTGCGGGTAAAGGGGTCGTGAAACGACGTTGGCGGCTGAACAACAGACGAACCGCCCGTGTGGGCCTCAGCAACATAGCCCTTGGGGGGCGTCGGCAACTTTTGGACGCAAGACGGCGAGCACGTCGTCGCGAGAAGTGGAACCCGATCCGTTCCGACGGGGAGCGTTATCCACACGTCCCGCATCGCGGGTTGCGGGAGCTGCGCTCCGCAAACGCTGCAGGATGCGGGCCGGAGGGCGGCGAGCGTGCCCGCATTCCGCTCGGCGAGCAGATCTGGGAAGCGACCGCGATTCTTGTAGTTGCCGTAAAGCACACGCGTGCTCATGCGTGAGTCCTTGAGCCGAGAGCACCGCGTCACCTCGAAGGGAGAAAGTGCAGTCGATAGGACGTGTAGATATCCAGGTATTCGAGCGCGCGCATCGCGCCGATCTCCGGCGGGATGCGGCAGAAGTGGCTGCTATAAAGCTTTAGGGTTCGGAGGCGCGTGAGCTCGCCAATGATGGGCGGCAAGGTGATGATTCGCGCCCGGTCGGCCCCGGACATGCCGTCGAGCAGCGAGAGCTCTTCCGTCCCATCGCGCGCAGCCCGTTCGATGCGTGCAACGACCTCACGCCACGCGTCGCAGGATGTGTCTTGGACGTCGTCATTGATCGCGGGAACGGATTGGTGCTGTTTGCTCGCATCGCGGAAGCAGTCGCAATGCGGATACGGGCCGGCCGGCGGCTGCGGTGGGTCTGGCGAGTATAGCTTCATTGCTTGAGCGCCCGTTTCTCGTAGTCGTCGATGAGGTATCCTCCTCATCCGTCTTAGATCTGCAACGTATCGGCGTTCAGCCGCGAAGGCCAGACCGTGCAGAGCGAGGGACTGCGGTCGTCGATGCAATGCCGCGTTAGACGAGCCATCGGGTCGGTCGGCGTTGTCCGGCCCCGCACCGGTGGCAACGCCTGGGGCTCGTGGTAATTCTTGTAGGTGCCCAAAGTCCCTGCGAACGACGACCGCGAAGCGCGCCGGCAGCTTTTGCGCGATCAACGCGAGTTCCAACGCGATGTGCGGATAGCGTCAGATTCCGATGCAACCCCACCGGCGGGCATACCGGCGCTGCCCTGGCGTAGCTGGACGGAGCTCCGGGCTGTTGACGTCGCCGCAAACCGGGAGCTCATCGGTGCCGAAAGGATCGACGCGCTTCGGGCGTCGCGGAACGGCACGCTTCTGAGCAGCATTCGCGTATCGCTGGCGTCTCCGCCCAAGGGCGGGATCGGCGTACGCATTGACTGGACTGGATTCCCCGACTGACGTAAGCCGCTGATTCTACGCATCAGTCATGGCGAGTTGTGGCAGGCATCAGTCGCGCAGCTGACCGACGCGTTCGTCAGCCACAATGCCAGTTCACACGCAGAAACGATCAGCCGAGCACTACGAGGACGACGGCCAGTGGAGCACGAGGGGCACGCCCGCCTGTGCGACCGCAAGAATCATGTCCCGCACAGTACGTGTAGGTCCGCGAAAAAGTGGATCCCGAGCGAGGACTTCCGCGACCGGAAGGCCCCAGAGCTTTTCAATCGTCGCGGCCGCGGCCGGGCGATCTTCGATGCGCGGATCCAGCCGTGCTTCGATAATCCGATCCGAATCCGGTTTGAGTATCGCTATCAGGCTCGTGGCCAGGATCGCGTCCCCGCAAGCGCCGCACCGCAAAACATAGGACATGCCTTCCGCAACACCCTCGACGTGCTGGGTTTGGCAATCGGGGCACAATAGTTGGCTGTCGAGCATCGAGCACGAACGGGGCGTTGGTCGGCGGCAAGGCCCGGCGGGATCTGGACGATCGCCCCGGATTTCAGCGAAGCGCAGGGTAACACCCTGCCGGACGGCCCGGGGCGACTCGAATGATGACACAGGTCGGGCGATTCTCAGGGGTCAGCACCGCCGGTTTTCCGCAGGCGTTTGCGAGCAGCACCATGAGGCGATGACACAATCGAGCGCGGACTGGCTCGTTACTTCCCGTGGATCCAGATCGAATTCGATCGCCTCGGGCGCAAAACAGTGGCAGTTCAGCGCGACCCCACCGACGCGAACTTGCAGAAAGCGATCTTGAAACCCGTCTTCCGGCAGAGCCTCGCGCCCGTCGGCGAAAAGGTCGGCGACGTCTCCGGCAATGCGGAACTGGGTTTCGAGCGGTGCACGATGGATCGCTTCCAGGACGCGGTGCCAATCGGTGGACGTCGTCCCGAGAACATAGATGTCGCGCAAGCTTCCGTCCCATTCGAGGTCGTCGCGGACAGCGTCAAATGAGATGGTCATGGTTGTTCCGGCGAGGTTCAGGGACGGCGACGCCCGACGTGCCTGACACTGGGGATGTGAGGACCGGCCTGGCCGCTGTCCGTCCGGCAGCGGATTGGCTATGGCAAAACCTCGTCGAGAGCTCGCTTCACGTCGGGTCGGTCGAGCACTTCAACCCCGACGATCTGATCGGCCACGAGATCGAGGACGACAAGCCCCGCCGTCGCCAGCGGGAGGCTTGCGTGGCCGGCACCCTACGCTCCGCGCGGACGCGGCGCGGTGTAGAAGCGCGCACAGTTCGACTGACCGCACCGGCACCGATCGACGATTGGTAGACCGCCAATCTGCTGGATGAGATCGGGTCGATTCGCTGCACGAACAGAGCGTTCCAACTCGACACAGAACTCCGGAAAGACGTCGCGAACGGTAGGCATCGTGGTGCAGAGGGTCGGTAGCGTAGGCGTCACCGCGATCTTGCGGAGGAGTACCGTCCAGGTTGCACGGCGGGATCTCCCGCCAGTCAGCACACTCGATAAGGAAGCGCTGGAGGAAGTAGCGAAAGTAGTCGATGTTGCCGTAGAGCTTACCTTCGCCGTGGCGCGACTCCTCCTCGTGACCTGGCGGCGGGAGGTATCCCCAATAGAAGGAGAAGACGGGGCGGTCGGTGGCGCCGACACGAACGATTCGATCGTCGGAGTCGACGCGTCGCTCGACAATGAGGTGATCACCGGCATCGCGGGTGCCGTTCAGACTGCGCCTTGCGAGGGTGATGCCCGGATTCGCATCTTCGAGCGCAACGACGAGTGCCTCAAGCCGTTCGTAAGGGTTCAATTGGTCTGCCCAGCTTACCGGCGTTCATCCACCGGGTACAGAGCGCGGAGTGCCCGACGGCCGGTCAGGTGCCGTGCCCAGTTCGGCGGGCGAGTCGGGTGGGTCTATGTTCTTCCCAAGGAAAATCGCGAGTGTGCGGAGCGAAGAACCAGGTGGGCAAATCGAAGCCTAGCAACGGGCAGAGGCTCTCGATGAGACCTTTGGCGACGCGCGCAGGCTCATTCCCCGGGGTGATCGAGAGATGCTGGGCCTGGTCTGGCAGGGTATTCACCAGGACGTACTCACGGTCTGCGAACACCCACGCATATTCGAGCTCGTTTGATCCGCCGAACGTAGAGAAATAGGCGTAAGCGACGGTGGTGCGATGGCGTGCAGCGAGCGCCTTCAGCGCGCCGAGAAAATCGTCGGGAGGTAGCGCAGAGTCGGGTAGGTCCGGGACAACGCGCGAAACGGCCGAACCACGCAACTCCAGGCTCGCTATCGGCCAACCTGGTGGTGGAAGCCACGGCACTACCGGTGAATCGCCCCCGGTCGAAACGTCCTCAGGTTCCCCCACGGGCTGCACGACCAGTAGCCCCGCCGCGGGCACGCCGTGCCGAACCTCGTCACAATGAAACGGATGCGACGCCAGCGAACGGATCAGATAGGAAGAGTCCCTGTAGCCAGGAAATGCGACGACCTCGGCGACGAGCTCCGGTGTCGCTTGTGCGAGTATCTCATTGGCAAACCACGTCATAATGTCCGTCCAAAGTATCGGCGTTCAGCTTCGCGTTCCAGAGAATAGCGCGAGGCACCGACGGACGGCGAGCGGTGCAGTGCCTAGTTACGCAGGTTTCGTCCAGCCTCGTGCACCGCATGCAGCACACGGGAATTCTTGGGCGATCCCCGGATGAATGACCGCCCACCGCGTGCCTGAGCATTTCGAGCATTTGGTGGCGTCAGGCGGTGGTGCGGGAACCAGGTCGAGTAATTCGATGATGCCCGTGGCCTTGGCACCGACGACGATGGCCACATTGGCACGATCACCATCGAGCTCAACAATGTCATCACCATCCCACCCACGTGCCGGGCTGAGACTGACGAACACCGAGCGCATGGACTATCAGAGGGTCAGTTTGCGGACCCGTTGACAAGCGGACGATATGGCGACAACCACAACACGAGGGAAGTGGAACCAGAATAGGCAGTTCGCCAAGATGGCGGGGAGGGTGAGTGGCCCGACGAAGTCCGCCGCAAGATGATCGAAATAGGCCGCGATAAAGGGGATGCCCACCACGCGACCGGGTCTGCCTAGGTCGTCGGGATACGGATATCCCATGAGCCCGGTCAGGGGCCAGGAGGCGACGGCGAGCCCAAGTCCGAGCCACATCGACACATTGAACCACTTCGCGAATCTGCCATTCGGAAACTCCGTTCGACGTTTCTTGGCGATACGCGACGAAACGATTCCAGCCACAATGCCGATCAGGCCGACGATCGCGAGAACAAGTACGGGCATTGCTGTCTCCCCCCAACAGGCAGCTCTTCATCGGAGCGGGTTAGATCCATATCGCAACCGTGTACAGGTATCCGACGCCGAGCCAGAACATGGCTGATAGGACGAGAGCAACGTCGGAGCGATATCGTATGGCGAAGCCGACCGGCAGAAGGCAGACGAGCGTTACAATGGCGAGTGCTGGGCAGGCTTCGGCGATCGAGCACTCGCTCACGGAGGCCAAGGCGGAAAGCGGGCCTACACAGAGACGCACCGCAATCAGTACCCGCCTGCCCGGCGTCAGCCGGGGAATCGCGGCGTCCGGGACACCTATGACAGCCAGAATCGCAGCCGCGACAACGGTCAGCCCGAAGACGATGCAGCAGAGGCGTCGAAACCGCATTGGGCTCAGGGTCGTCATCGTGTGACCGTATTGCGGCTGGGGTACGCGTGCGCGGAGATGCCGTGGAGGATCGGTGCAACGCGTGCAGATGGCATGGAGACGAGCGCGTCGGTCGGCCCGCCCGTAAGCAAGGCACACAATATCAAGCGCGGGGGCGCCGTCGCGAAGGGTCGATAGGTCTTTTTCACCCCGATCTTCGCTCCGCTCACGGTCCATGTAGCGGTTGAGGGAGCTCGTCCGGCCCCCCGTCGTCTTCGCCGCGTCGTTCGTGATCTTCGGCTGGGGCGGGCTACGGCATCGAGCCCGGTGTGGCAGTTTAGGACACTGTTCTAAAAGCCCTGGCCGCTTCTAGGTCACTGTCCTAATCTTGGGAGGTGAGCGACACCCGCCGGCGCATCCTCGACTCGGCTCGAGCGCTCTTCAACGAGCACGGTTTGAGCCGCGTGGGCGTCCGAGACGTCGCGCGCGCGACGGGCATGAGCCCGGGGAACCTCGCTTATCACTTCCCGACGAAAGGCGCGCTCGTCACGGCGCTCCTCACGGAGCTCTACGAGCTCAATCAGAGCGCCGTCTTCACCGAGCCGATGCAGACCTTCTCGCTCGCGAGCCTCTACGCGGCCGCGACGGGGGCGATGCGCAACATGGTCGGCTATCGCTTCGTACTCCTCAACTACGTCGACGCGGTGAGGGCGTCGCCCGAGCTCGCCGGTCTCGAAGCCGAGCTCGCGAAGAAGCGGCGAGAGCGGCACGATCGCATGCTCGCGGCCCTCGTCGAGAACGGCTTCGTCGAGCGGGCGGCGCTCGCTCGGAGCGACGTCCTCTACGAGCAGAGCTCGATGATCTCGAGCGGCTGGCTGACGGCGGCGGCGCTCCGCGGCTGGGACGACGAGCGCGCGGTCCTGCATTTCGCGAAGGCCGGCTGTGCGTTGCTCGCGCCTCATTGCACCGAGCGCGGCGCGCGCCAGATGCGCCGCATCTTGCGCGGCGAGCTCGACGGCCCGGCTCCGAAGACGAAGAACGAAAGGAAGGGGAAATAGCCATGCAGACGACGAACGCTTCTCAGGCCGAGTTCCGGGCCGCGCGCGAGCCGACCGGCCCCGAGCCGGTGTCGCTCTGGAGAGTGCTCCGCGGTCACCGCGCCGACCCGCTCGTCCGCTGGACCGACATCCGCGAGGCCCATGGCGACGTCGCCCACTATCGCTTCGCCACGCGCGACACGTATTTCATCAGCAGCGCGGACGGCGTGAGGCGCGTGCTCCAGGACAATGCTGCCAATTACACGAAGCAGCATCCGTCGTACCGGATGCTGCGGCGTCTCCTCGGTAATGGTCTTTTGACGAGCGAAGGCAGCTTCTGGCTACGGCAGAGGCGGCTCGCGCAGCCGGCGTTCCACAAGGGCCGCCTCGGCGCGATGGCCTCCGCGATGACCGCCGCGGCGCTCGAGCTCTCCGATTCGTGGGAGCGCGCGGCCGGCGAGCCGCTCCCGATGGCGCGCGAGATGTCGAAGCTCACGCTCCAGGTCGTGGGTGATGCACTCTTCGGAGCGGAGCTTGCGGACAAGGCGGCGCCCGTCGCGCGCGCGTGGGAGGTGCTGGGCGCGCAGCTCGCCGAGCGATTCGCGAAGATGCGTCTTTTGCCGCCGATCTTGCCGACCGCTTACGACCGCGCGTTTCGTGAGGCCCGCCGGACGCTCTTCCGCGTGGTCGACGAGATCATCGCGTCGAAGCGGGCCCGCGTCGGCCGTTCGGACGATCTGCTCTCGATGTTCATGGAGGCGCGCGACGAGGACACCGGAGAACGAATGAGCGACGAGCAGCTGCGCGACGAGGTCGTAACGATGCTGCTCGCGGGCCACGAGACGACGGCCGTGGGGCTCACCTGGGCGTGGGCTCGGCTCGACGCTCATCCCGATGCGGCGCGCGAGCTCCACGCCGAGGTCGACCGCGTGCTCGGCGGCCGCCCGCCCTCGGTCGCCGACCTGGCCGAGCTCACATATACGCGGGCCGTCATCTCAGAGACGCTTCGCCTGCACCCGCCGGCGTACATCATCAATCGGCACGTCCTCGAGGATGACGTCATATGCGGGCACCGCGTCGGCGCGGGCGGATCCATCGTGATCAGCCCGCTCGTCATGCACCGTCACCCTGCGTATTGGGAACGCCCCGCCGCGTTCGACCCCCGGCGCTGGCTCGACGCCGAGGCCGAGAAGCGCCGCCCGCGGTTCGCGTACATCCCATTCAGCGCCGGCCCGCGCCAGTGCATCGGCAATCACTTCTCGATGATGGAAGCGACCCTCGTGCTCGCGTCGCTCGCGCAACGCTTCTCGCCCGAGCTCGTCGTCCCGAGCCTGCCCGCGACCGAATACGCCGTCCTCGCGCGACCCGCGGGGGAGGTAAGGATGCGCATCCGGCGTCGCTCGCCCGCCCGCGCGGGCGCGACCGCGCGCGAGAGCGCCGAGGCCCCCGCGTGATTCGGCCGGGCGCGCCAACGGCGGGGTCAGTCGGCGACGAGCGTCGCCGGATCGGCGAGCAAATCGCGCCAAACCCGGCGGATGAGAGGCGTAATGGCGAATTGGTGGTCGGGGTCGTCGTCGTCCCCGCAAGCCCAATATGACAGCGTAGGCGCGTGCAAGCGAGGCTGTTGGACGAGAATTCGCCGCGTCCGAGGCCAGAGGACGCCAAGCTCTCGACCCGCCGCGAGACCGTCATCGAGCGATGCAACGACCAACTCGATCAACAGGAAGCGATCGTCGGCCGAGTGCGTGGGGTCATGATAGGAATCCAAGAACTCCGCGGCACGAACAAAACTGGCGGCCTCAACCTCCCAATCTTGCATCCTGTCGTCGTAGGGCAGCCCGAAACGGGCGACGAGCTTCGAGATCGACGCTGCAGTTGGGTATCTGACGAGATGCGGCGGACAATCGGCTCCCGGACCCACGCTCAGATTGCCCACGTGCTGAATCCGCCGTCGGTCCGGCTCAGTGCTTGGTACGGCGGCATGAGGAAGTCGAGGCAGGTCGCGCAATATCGAGAGTGCGGCTCGAGAGGAGCGCAGCACGCAGGGCACTGACCTTTTTCTTTGATTTTGGTCGGTGTAGGCAACATCGCGATGCGTTCCAAGACGTCGTTGAGGAGTTTGATGTTCGCGTCGATCACGCTCGAGGCCTCGAAATGGCAGCGGTTGAGTTCGTACAGCGTTGCGAAGTCAGGCTCCGCCAGTGGGAGAAGCTCGCGGCGACGCTTGCTTGGAAGAAGGGTGAGCCGCTTCGCGAGTTCCAGCACACGATCGAGGTGTCGTGAGGCTTAAAGATTGGTGCGGTCTGCGGTCCAGAGACAAGCATTGTGGTCCAAAACAGGCGTTCTGTCTGGCCAGGGTATCGGCGTTCACCTGCAGGCGCCAGAGGGAGCGAAGCGACCGACCGCGACTGGCAGGTGCAACGCCCAGTTGGCCGGCGAGGCTCCGGTCGACGCCTGCGGGCTACCGCGCCTTCGCCTCCGGGGATTCAAGTGCCTCGAATGTGAGCAGCCCGGCAACGCGGGCGGCCTCCAATTCCTCGAGCTCGAAGTACAAGCTTATTGGTCCGAACACGGCGGGTATCGACCCGAGGCACTCGTCGATTTCGGCAGGGGTGAGTGGTCTCGGGATCCGCCAAACGGTTCCGGCGGAATAGGAGACCTCCACGAGCGTCGGTCGCAGCGTTGCGAGCAACTCCACTGCGGCCCGCCTGTTTGAGAATCCGAGAACCACGAGGTCGTAGGAGTTAAACTGGTAGCCCCGCTCGTACATCTTGAGATCTCGCTCGATTGGGTAAGCTGACCCGAGGTGGAATACCTTGCCAGTGCGCTTGTTGACGATGAGGCCCCCCGACCCCGCCGGAGGTAGACCCGGGAAAGTGTACCGATAGAACCAGCCAGATTTCAGCTCCTCAGGGGCGGCCAACTCGAGGCCTTCTAACTCGGGCGCGTTCGCTGCGGCGATCAGGTCGGCGGCATGGATCGGAAGCATAGCGGCGCTAGGTTCGTGGGTCCGGCCAACGTAACGGCGTTCACCTCCGCCCGCCAGAGGGAGCGAGGCGGCCGACGGCGGGTGACACTGCAAACGCCTTGTTGGACAGCATCCCGTTCGCGTATTTGTTCCTACCAGTCCTCGATCTCCCATTCGTGCAGGATCGTGTCTGTGATCCACCCGCGCTCGAGAAGTCGTGATTCGTCGATGCTTCTTTTCTCTGGGTCGAGCAGGAGGCACAGTGCTTGGTCGACCTCGTCGAGGATCGGATCAAGGACTCCGCGTGTGTGTGTCAGGTGAAGAAGCCCGGCGTACTCGCCACTCGCCTCCAGAAAGCAACCATTGTGAGTGACCACTTGCGTAGCATTGCACCGAAATGTCCATAGATGCACGAAGGCGTGTCGCTCGTGGCAGATCAGTCGGTCTCCGTACTCGCCGGCGTGGCGCCGCAGCAGTGCATGAAAATCGGGCGTCGGCTTGTCACGTTTATCCAAGAAGGCACCGGTCGCGATTTCGTGCAGATCGAGGCCAAGTTCCGAAGCGAGGATCTCCGCCCGTTTGCGGCGCGCGCGTGCCGTTCGATTCTCGGGTGTATCGGTGTCGCAGAGCCACGGCGCGCAGATCAGCTCGTTGAGCAAATCCCGAACAGTGTAGCGTCGCGGCCCCACGCGGGGCACCGCCATGATCGTGGCGTGGACCTCGCGGGTCTCGTGGTTGAGGAAGACAATCAAGCTGAGGTTCGGGAACGTCAACCGGCTGGTTCGGTTAGCGCGCTCAAGCACATCGGGTGCGCCAAGTGAGGCGACGACATCCTCAGGGGTGCGCCACTGGATGTCTGCAAAGCATTCCCGCGCGAGATAGATCCGGGACACGAGGCCACCGTCAATTTGGAACGATACCTCACGCTTGGATGCATCCGCGCCTGGAACCTCCGCGGCCGAGTCGCCGAGCCGCACTCCGTAAATGCGTAACCGTTCACTTTCCGACGTAGCCGCTGCGCGTTGACGCGGCGTCGCTACGGAGCGGTCCAGGCGTCGGGCAGGAGCTCGTCGA
>JABFXY010000200.1 GCA_013361525.1 Polyangiaceae bacterium
GCAAGCTTCTCACACGGCTCGATCGATCGCGTTCGCAATGCCATACAACGTCTACCCAAGGAGCAGCTCAAACTCGCACTTCCGAGACTATGCGAGCAACACCTCAATGGCGAAGAGGAGTTTCGCCGGTTTCTTGAGCTATTTTCAACAATCGACAAAGAGCTCACCGCGAATCTCGCGGAGCGGGCGTGCGCATCCGAGGACGGCGCAATACGCGAAGTAGGCAACGAGTACCGCGCGCAGTGAGTGCAATAGACTGTGCCAGCACGCTGACCCAGCGCCGTTTCGACACGCAATAAAGAGAAGCAAAAGGCAGTATATCTACAGAAGTCGCAGCATCGTTCACGGGCTGTAGTGCCCACGCAAGGGTCGAGGGCTCCGCCAGGTGCCCTCGCAGAGCGCGCGAAAGAAGAAGGACGGGATCTCAGGATACCCGTCTGCCCGAGCGCAAAGCGCGAGGAGCCGACAATATACCAAGGAGCGATGGGGCGCCGGACCGTGCATCCTCTCCGGCGCCGGTAGCTACGAGAAGTGCCACCAGTGCAAGCGTCCCTCAAAGAAGGTGATCCGTCCGAGATGGCCGCGGCGAGATGGCCGCGGCCAGCTGGCCGGCCAAGGTAGACCTCATTGGGAGTCCGGCCGCCATTCGCTTGGTGTGGTCGATGCAGGTTGTAGAAGCATTTAAAGTCTTGGCAGACCCGATCGAGATGTTCGGCACTGCGTATGAGCCAGTAGCAGGAGCGGATTGTGTCTTTGAAAGTCCGAAAGATCCGCTCGATCCGCCCGTGGTTCAGGCGTGGTAAGCGCGTGTCATGGAGTGCTCGATGCCGTGACGGGCGAGCATTCCCTCGAAGCGGTCCGAGCGGAAGACGAGGCCTCGGTCGGTGAGCACACGCGCAGGGGCCGCGCCCTCGGCGACCAACGCGCGTTCGAGGGAGTCCGTCACCTGGACGGCGGTGGGCCAGCGCAGCGGCCTCGAGGCGGACGAGACGGCTTCCGTGGCAATCGATGATCCCGAGCACCCAGACCGGGAAGAAGCCGAGTACCCAGACGAGGGTAATGTCCATTCCCCAAAGCCGTCGCGGGCCACTCACCCCGATGCGACGGCGCGGTCGTTTTCTCTCCGCCTCGAGCTTGATCATGAGTGGACGATTGCGATGGAGAATCTTCCGGATCGTCTCTCGCGCGAGCGTGACGCCGGGACGCGGTGCACGATTGCTGCAGTTGACCGGCGCCGAGCTGCGGGGAGCCGACGTGGAGCCGCACGATCTGCTCCTCGACTTCGGGCGGTGTCCGATTGTGCGGTCGCCGTCCGGTCACCGGCTTCGCCAGACCGCGATGACCCAGGTAGTCGCGGAGCAGCTTGCGTAGCGACCCGCGAAACCGCAACGCTCGCTTTCGGAAAGTTACCCGCCAGTCCTCGATATGGACAGCCAACAGCAAGAGCCAGCGCACAGGCATCACGCAGAGAGCATCGTTTGCCGCAAGAAGCCGTTCCATCGCGTGAGCGACGATAGCCCGAAACAATTTCAACATCCTACAACTTGCGAAGACAGGATCGCGCCGTAGGTTGATATTCTTAGGGGAGCGGGCGGGGATTGAGCATCGCCGGGAACGTTAAAGGAGTATCGCTGTGCAGAAGGAGATCGAGGCGCTTCGCGACGAGCTGCAGGAGGACATCGCCGAAGCACGCAAGTTGGCAAACTGGTCCACCTACATGGCAAACGTCCTGACCTCTTTCGCGTTGGTGGGCGGTGCGACATCGGCGGCGATCTTGGGCTACGCCCCGGAGTGGCCCCGCTGGATCGCCGGCGCACTGGCGATCTTGCCCGGCGCCGCAATGGCCCTACAGGGCAAGCTCTTCGAGCAGCGAATTCACCATCACCGCCTGCGCGAGGTTGCGTACCACGGCCTGCTCGACCAGCTCGTCTACGAGCGCGTCGATCCCAGGACGGTGAGCCGACGACGGCGCGAGTTCCGCGAGCGGTCGGAACACGATTGGCAGAAGGTCGCGTCGATGCCGGTCGGCGGCGCGCCGCCGGATGCCCGGAAGTCGAATCCTAATGGGTGATTCTCGCACGCGCCGACGCGGACCGAGGTATCGTGCCGATGCGGCGCGGGAGGCCTCGGTTCCTGATAGCTTCTGAAGAGCCCGTCCCCTGGCGGGCGGGCTCCGTATCCTTGCTGTATTGTGGCGCATCGCCTCTTCGATGCGATGTAGGATCGTCGCGGCCGGCAGCTGCCGCACCCAATGGCCGAGGCGGGCGAACCGACGCAAAGAACTGAGCAACTTGAGACCGCACAACTGCCTCCCGCGCGCAATCGCAATAGCGCTGGCTCTATGCAACTGCACGACAGAGACTTGTCCGCGCGACGACGGCGCGCCGGCGGCCTCAGCCTCTTCGGGTAAAGAAGTCGAATGTCCTCGCGAAGCACAAGCGAGCTCGACGGCAGCAACCGTACCCATTCAACGACCAAGCTTGCCCAAGGCGTTCGTCAGCGCTCGCACGCCGCATGCCCCGAAGACCAGTTGCACGCTCAACGGTATTCTTCACAAGCGAATATTCCAGCCCAATCTCGCGTGCGAGTGGAAGTCCGCACAGAAGCGTCACTGGGGACGAAAGAGCCCCTCGAATCAGATTACCGTGCGGTTTGCACCGGGCGCCGTGGCGACGGACGTGGCCCAGGGCGTGCACGCGCGTTCAATTGAACTGCCCCTTAACGAGATGGAACCGTACACCCTTCATTTCCGGTCCGACGAGGCTGCCATCGCGGCCATTTCAGCGCTCTTGTGCAGTAGGAGTGTCAGATTCGCGTCGATGGTACTACTGAGCCACGAGGACGACGATGAGCCGATTGACTCGTGGTGCGACCCAGAGGACCGAGGGAAGGGTCGGTAGGGACCTTGGTCAGGCATCGCCATGGACAATCGTCGCTGCGCCGAGCCAAGCTTCCGTCGAGGATTCTGCCGCGGGCGAGTTCCGCAGGGGAGCTTCGGCGGCGGGCCGGAGATTCGCATGAACATCAACAACCTGTCGCTCGCCGACATCATCGAGCACGCGCTTCAGAGCCGCAAAGGGACACTGAAGGTCACTGCCGCGTTGGGCGGGCTGCTCGCCGCAGACGCGATGATCAACCTTTGCAGCTTCGTCAACTTCTGGGAGCGCTACCGCGAAGCCGAGCGACGCCATATCTCGGCGGTGGACCATCGAGTCTTCGAGACGGTGAGCCGGGCCTGGATTGAGTTTGACGGTGGGCCCGATGATGTCGCGGCGTCGAGACAAGCTGGTGTCTTTGCTCGTCGCGTGCGCGAAGGATCTGCTCGATGGGGTGGACTTCTACGACGACGACGAGCCTCGTAACCGGAAGTGACAGCTAACCGCGCACACGAACTACGCGACAATGTCAGACCAAGAATCGGAGGTGCACGACTTCTACACAGGCTTCGAGGGCGAGGCGGAGGTTCGGTTCGTCCTGCGAGCCGCCGGTACCGACCAGCGCATTGTACGGCTCTGGATTGGCTACTTTGACACCCTGATGGAGACCGTCCAACCCGAGAATGGCGAATGGACCGGCCTCGCTTTGCCCTACCACGTTCGAGCCGGCTGGTACGACCAGAGTCCTTGGCGAGTAGAAAATCTGAACGAGGTCCTCGAGCAGTGGCGACGGATCCCGACCTTCGGGATAGATCCGCAATGCGAGAGGGCTTACCGCGCCGTGCTCGACCTTCTGACCGAAGCAGCCAATACCGGCTCCGAGGTCTGGATCGAGTACGACTGAGTAGCGAGCCCGGCTGGCGAACGGCGGTTCCTCGCGAGCATTTGTAACGACGAACGGTCGCATCCTGATTGGCAACGAATACATCTTGCTCCGTAGAGCACCCATGACACGCGAGAAGGAAGCCCAACTACTCGAGAACGTGCTGGACGGGCTCGATCGACTCTTCGACGACGAGTGCACGGCCATGGACACCTGGGCCCTCGTGTTCGCAACCAGCGAGGCGCTCCGAGGGACCGAGCACAGCCGCGAGCTCGAACGCGCGCTCGAGCTGCAGAGCACAACGATTCGGTCCGGCGGGTCCAAGCAAGCGAAGAGAGATCTCGCGCTCTCGGACACGGACCAACTACGACATTACCTCGCCGACCTGTTGCCGCTTGACCCCGAGCTGATCGCGGGGCGCGAGGATCCATGAGCACCGAAGAGCAGTCCGCGATCATCGACGAGAAGTGGGTCGCGCTCCTGCAGCGCGCGCACGGCCGCGTTCGAACAATCGCGCAGGCGGCGGTTCTGCGGCCCGGGCTCCGAGCTTTGTACCCCTACCAAAGCATGAGCTCGCTCGGCTTCAGTAGGACGACCACCTACCCCTACGATCGGATGCCTTACGTGGTCGGCGAAGGGCCGGAGAACGGCCTCTACGTCGCGAAGGAGGTCAATGGGAGCGTAATCGTCGAGGGAGATCTAGCCAAAGCGCTCGACGCCGTGGAGTCGGCCATCAGGCGCCTTGGATGGTAATGGTCGTTCGACGCGCGGCCATAAGCCATTCACTGGAATGAAGCTTGCGACGAGTTTTTTGGAGGACGCGATGCTGGAGTCGTCGGCCAGGGGCGCGAAGGAATGCGCGGTCTTCGGGGTCATCGCGGGGACGATTTTCCTCCTCGTCCAGGAGGCATTTGCACGCGTTATGGGCTTCGAGCCGGTGACGCGCATGTACGCAAACGCGGTGCTCGGTCCGAATTCGATGCAGCTCGCGGGGCCGGCGGCGGTGGTGTTCGGTAGCACCTTGACGCATTTGACCCTTTGTGGCGCTTATGGCGCGCTCTATGGGTTCGTCAATGGGCGGCTGTCGGCATCCATGCGTACGAACTTTTGGGCGCAGGCGGCGATCGGGACTTTGTGCGGGATTGCCTTCTGGTTGGTGAACGTCCAGATCTTCGCGCGGCTGTTCTACCCGTCGTTCCTGGGGACGCGGCAGTTCGTGCAGGTTCTGTTTCACGTCGCGTTCTTCGGCGCGCCGCTGGCGATGCTGTACGCGGGGACGGAGCGGCGGCTGGAGCGCCTGCGTGGGACGCCGACGGCGGCTTGAGCACGGCCCGGGCGGGACGCGCTCACTCTACGCGGCCGGAATTGGGTAGGCTGCGCGGCGATGACTTACGGCGGGTCGCTCGTGGTGGTTGCAGTTTTGGTCGGCGGTTGCGCCTCGTCCCAAGGAAATGGCTCACCGGACGGGGCCCCCGCGGGATCCGCCACCAGCACCACTGCCACCGCCGACGGTGCCGGCAATCCAACCCCGGCGCGAACGGCGCTCGGTCCGCAGTCGCTCGCCGAATGCGAGGCGAAGCCGAAGCCGAACGATTCGTGCCATTGGGCAATCATCCCGCAATCGTATTGCGGCGGTGCCCCGCCCCTGCCGGAGATGACGGCGCCGATATGCGCCTGCGTGGCGTGCACCGAGAACGCGCATTGCGGGACGGAAGCTGGCGGGCGGTGCGACACGCTGATGACGGACGCGGAGTGCCACCCGGGGCAGCAGGTCTGCGTGTACCCGAGCGACCCTTGTTACAAGGGCCACTCCGTTTGCAAAGCCGGCGAACAGTGCATGGCGGAGAACGGCCGCGCCGTCTGCCACAAGCCGACCGAGTACATGCCGCGGCCGTGATCTCGTTGGAGGGCTCGGCGGCAGGCGGCCCACGCGGCGCGTGCTAGGGTCCGCTCGTGAGAACCTTCTTTCTTTCGTACTTTGCAGCATTGACGTTGTTCGCCGCGGGATGTGGTGACGACGAGACGTCTCCTTCGGGAGGCGGCGGCGCTTCCTCCGGCGGCGAAGGCGGCACCGGTGGCACGGGCGGCGAAACGGGCGGCGCTCCTTCGCAGGGTGGCGCAGGCGGCGCCGGCGGCGGCCCCATAAGGTGCGACGAGCCTGCGAGCGCGGTAATCGGCCCCGACGGCGGCGAGCTCAGCCATTGCGGCGCGACGCTGACCATTCCAGCGGGCGCGGTCTCGGCCGAGGAGACGTTCACCATTGCGATCGAGGCGACGCCGCCGGAGGCGCCCTTCGAGCGCGAGTTTGCGAGCCCCATCTTCGTCATCACACCGGAAGAGCCCGCACTGAACGCGCTCTTGAGCCTGACGCTGGAGCACGAGGCCGGTGATTCGCGCTTCGAGCTGGCCTGGTACGACGAGACGGAGCAGACCTTCTTCCCCATCAATCCATGTGAGGTGACGGACACTTCCAAACAGCAATTCGTCGGGCTGCTGGGCACCTATACCGTTCTACGGGACATCAATGATTATCCCGATACGACGAGCGGCCTCGGCGACGGGACGATGAACCTCGATTTCTTGGGCGCGCCGAGCGTGTTCGATCTGGATTCGCCGGGCAGCTACGGCATCTTCGAGAACCGGGCGGACGGCGGTCGCAACGTGACCTTGATCGCGCAACGCGATGTCGAAGGTGGGATCGAGCGGCTGCGCGCCGACGTCCTGCTGGATGAAGGCGGAGCGAGCGGGACGCTCATCCAGGTCGAGTGGCTGTCGACGGTGCTGGGCGGCGGATACTCGTACATCGACGGGCTCGTCGGGTCGGACGGCACGTTGGACATCACGGAGACGGCCGAGGGTAGGTTGGTCGGCAGCTTCTCGGCGAACGTGAACGGCGGTAACCCACCCGCGGAAGAGCCGCTCGCGGCCACATTCGACGTTTCGGCGGAGCTCTTCAAATTTCCACCCGAGCTCGAGTGCCCGGGCCCGAGATAGGGAATTTCGATGCGAAAACACTCGCAAATGGGATGTCGGCGAGTGTGCGACGTATTCGGTTAGTCAACGAGTTTTGAAGCTGCAACGTGCGCGACGCTCGGGATGCTCGGCGCCGCGCGCTAGCTTCGATCCATGCGTAAGACCTCTCTTGCCCTCGCCGTCGTTGCGTTTGGTGCGCAAACGGTCCTGTTCTTCGCGTGCTCGAGCGCCCCTGAAGAAGCTGGCGATTCGTGCGAGCTGGATGGAGATCCCTGCCCGGCGGGCACCGTCTGTCAGGCAAATGCCGACGACGAGACCATCTGCAAGGTCGTGCTCGGCGGCACGTGCGATCCCGAGGCCGACGAAGACATCTGCGAAAACGGCTCGGTGTGTGCGACGAACCGAGATGGCAAATCGGAATGCGGCATTCCGGAAGGCGAGGAGTGCGACCCGACGCTGGAGGATCCGAATTGCGCCGGTGACAACGTGTGCGCGGAGCTCGAGGCCGGTGGATATGCTTGCTACCCGCCGGTCTTGGTGCGCGGTCGCGTCTTCGATGCGGAGACCGATACGGGCATCGCGAGCGCGCACGTGCTCGGCCTGGACGATCAAGCGACGGCGATCACCGACATCGCCCTCTCCGCGGCCGACGGGAAATACGAGCTCGATCTCCCCGTGGCTCGGCACGAAGACGGAAGCCCCGTCGACATCATCTTCACGTTACGTGGGAGCGCGCAGGATTATCAGACATTCCCGTCAGGGTTACGCACGTCCCTGCCGATCGAGACGAACACCGCGACGAAGCCGGACAACGACATCGGCTATATCATTCAATTGCCGCTGACCGACATTTCGCTCATCGGCCTGCCGGAGGAAGAGCGCGGCCAGCCGAGCATCTCGGGGACGGTGAAGGCAGACGACCAGTCCGCCGGCGTCCTGGTCGTGGCCGAAGGTGGCGAGGGCATTGCGCGCTCGGCGATCAGCGACGCGGGCGGCGCCTATACGATCTTCAATGTCCCTGGCGGCGCGTACACCGTGAGCGGGTATGCCGCGGGTGTCGCGCTGCAACCGGCGAGCGCGGATGTCGCGGCGGAAGCCGTCGCAGGCGTCGATCTCCTCAAGGCGGATATCGAGCTCGGTTCCATTTCCGGCAACATCCAAATCGTGAACGGGGGCGGCGCGTCGACGACGAGCGTCGTTCTGGTGGTGGAGTCGACGTTCAGCGAGACCTTCGTCCGCGGTGAGGTGCCTCGCGGACTGCGTGCGCCGCTCAGCGGGCCCCCGACGATCACCGGAGACTTCACGATTGCGAACGTACCGCCGGGCAAATACGTCGTGCTCGCCGGCTTCGAGAACGACGGCCTCGTGCGCGACCCCGATCCGAACATCGCGGGAACGCAAATTCTCCATACCGAGATGCCGAGCCCCGGCGTCGAGCTGTCGGCCGAGGACTCCTTCAAGGTGACCGGGGCGCTCGAGATCCTCTCCCCGGGCGCCGAAGACCCCGAGCCCGTGAGCGGCAATCCGACGTTCAGCTGGGTCGACGATTCGAGCGAAGACTTCTATTCGATCGTCGTCTACGACGCATTCGGCAACCTCGTCTGGGAGAACCAGGACCTACCGAGCGTGAGCGGCGGAAACGTCAGCGTCGAATACGCGGGGCCGGCGCTGGAAAAGGGCATGTATTACCAATTCCGAGCGACGTCGTGGCGCAGCCCCGGTGGCGAGCCGGGGCCGATCTCGCAGACGGAAGATTTGCGAGGCGTCTTCTTCGCGGAGTGACGCGGCGGCGAGGCTCGGCCGTTCGCTACATCCCTCCGAACGTGCCGAGATCCACCTGGGATGCATTCAAGCCTTCGGGGCCCACTTCTTCACAGGGGCCCCAGGGCATCATCATCGGGAGCCCTGCGAGCGCCCACACGAAGGCGGCATCCGAGCCCGATGCGCGTGCGATGCCGCAAAAGGTCGAGACGTCCGACTGAATGAGGATGGGCTTTCCGTTCTCGTCGCGATCGTCGCGGAGTAGCCCCTCGTCGAGAAGCGGCATGAGAACCCACACGGGGAAATGCTGGTCGGCGTGACCGTCGCAATTGAAGTCGACGTTCAAATATCCAATTTTGAACTCGGGTGTCGGCGGGTTCAGCATCACCATGACCTCGCCGGGGCGGTCGCCGATGTCCGCGGCGAAATCGAGCTGAGCGCGAGGCCCAGCGGGGCGAACGTGTAGCTCGATGATTCGATCGGGCCTGCCGTCCCCGTCGATGCCCAATCCCAAAGTGCCGCACTGCGACTGCATCGTGGTGCCGGGCGGCACGCTTCGCCCGGCCACGGTTCCGTCACCACCCGTCAAAGGGAGGTCCTTGCCGAGCCGCACGTTGAAGCGTGTCGGCTCCCGCGAAAAGTGCGGCGCGGGATCGTCGATGGTCAGGACGTGGTCCATCTTGCGAGGCGGCGGCGGAATGTCCTCCGGCTCGAGCGCGTCGTCGGGAGCGATCGTCAATTCACACGTCTGCATCTCGTCGTTCGGATCGCAGCCCACCTCGGCGGCGCCCGCCTCCGGAGCTGCGAGGAGTACGGCTGCAAACATGGCGGGGAGCAACGACTTCATCGAGCGGCCTCCTGAGCGCGAGCCTCGCCGAAGAGCGTCGCAACCTTCGTTCCACTCGGCGCGTTGCGCCGAAATCACGATTGGCTGGCGACGATTAGGCGGCTTTGGATCGAAGCGGCCAGGGCAGCCCCGCGAGCTTCGCGGTGACCCGATCGATTTCCTTGCGGAAGTCGGCCATTCCGATGCGCGAGCCCGGGTCCCTGCGAAGGGCGGCAAACAAGAGCTCCGCGAGCGGAAGGAAGCGTGGATCCTGAGCGAACGCTCGGAGCTTCGGAGGCAAGCCGTCGTGCGAGATGTGCTGTGACACCATTGCGACTTCGGTCTCTGCGTCGAAGAGGATACTCGCCGTCAGCATTTCGAATGCGAGGCAGGCGAATGCATAAACGTCGACAGCCATCGGCGTCGCTTTGGTGTCTTTGGGGACGTGCCCCCAAACTTCCGGCGCCGAATACGGGGCCGAGCCACAGCCGAGGCGGATCTTGCGCCCTGCGAGGCCGAAATCGACGAGGACCGCGGTCGTCCCGCCGCGGAGCACGACGTTCGCGGGCTTCAAATCGAGGTGGCCGACCTCCACCTCGTGCATCGCCGCGAGGCCGTCGGCGACGTCTTGCATCGTTTGAACGACGCGCTCCACGTCCAACGAGTGCGTATCGATGAGACGTTCGAGGTTTGGCCCTTCCACGAGCTCCATCACGAGAATGGGCTTCGGGCGCGCGGCGAGGTCGAACGTGACGAAATGCGCGAGGTTCGGATGTTGGGGGAGCGCCATCAATGCGGACGCTTCGCTCCGGAACAGCGTGAGGAACTCGGCCTCGGAGAGGTGGCGGGCGGCGTTCGCGTTGTAATCGGGGACCTTCAACGAGAAGCGCTCGGCATCGGGATCGTTCTTGTCCTCGACGCGGGTGACGACGAACACCGACCCGACGCCGCCGGCGGCGAGGGGCCGCTCGAGGTGGAAGGCGCCGAGGGCCCTGCGCGCGGGCACCCACGCTGGAAGCTCGGCGGCCGGCGCGGGCTCTTTGCGATCCGCGGGGATGTTGGACACCTGCGGAGGCAGGTCGGCGAGCTTTCCGAGGTGCGCTTCGAGCACGCCCCCGAGGCTGCGCGGCAAGGCTTCGACGGTCGCCGCGGTCGCGTCCGCGACGGCGGAAGGCGCCGCGTGCTCGCCGGCGGCGATCGCTTGGCCGATGAGCGACGACAGAGCGCGCGGCGGCGAGCGCGGCAGCGTCGTCTGCCCTGCACCCATCGCGCGGACCAGCGACGAGTCCGAGGAGACGTCGAGGACGCGCGCGCGTGCGCCCGCGTTGACCTGCGCGAGACCGAAACAGGCGTTTTCGAGGGCGATCGCGACGTCGGACTCCGTCCCGCTCGTCGCAAGCTCGCGAAGGCTCGTCGCGCGGCCGACGGCCTCGAGCGCATGTTGGAGCTTCAATGCGAGCGCGCGGAGCGAATCGCTTCGCGCGGTCCCGACCTTGGCGTGCTCTTCGCCGAAGAGCTCGAGCGAGCCGAGCGATCGCTCGCTCGCTACGGCGGCGATCCTTGCGAGGAGGCCGCGCGTGTCGGGATCCATCGACGCCTCTGCGAGGGTCTCGAGATCTCGGGGGCCCGAGAGACACGCAGCGGCGACCAGCGCGACGTCGGAGATGTCGCAGGCGCCGGCGCGTGCGAGCGCATCGAGGCAGCGCGCAAACGTCGCCATGACCGCGCGGCGCAGCGCGGGCGGTGGGTTTTCGTTGAGGCAGGTGGCGAGCGCACGGGCCGCGCGCTGGAAGCGGGCTTGCGCGGCGCTGTCGTCCTCGTCTCCGCGAACGACACCTTCGCCGTCGAGCAGGTGGAGCATCGTCTTCAGGCGTGCGAGGTGCAAAACGAGGTGAGGCGTGTCGGCGGGGAGCGAGCCGACTTTGACGATCTCGCGCTCGACGAGCCAGGTAAAGGCGCGATCCCGCATGCCCTCGACGGCCTGCTCGGCGCTCTTCAAACGCGCCTCGCGGTTGTCGAGGCGAAGGAGATTCACGAGGGCGTCGCGCTCGAGCATGCCGATGTCGAGGTCGCGAACGACGGCGAACGAGGTGCGACGTGCGAGCGCGCTCGATGCCGCGTCGCCGGAGCCGGCCTCGTCGATCGCGAGGAGCGCGTCGACGGTGCCGCGGACGGTTTCGAGCAGCGCCAGGCCACGTTCGTGCGCGGCTTTGGCGCCCTCGTCGGCGAACGCCCGCACGGCGCGATCGAGCTGGGCGCCGATCGATTCGTCGGCTGCACCCGATGATTCGAGGCAACGCTGGAGCTCTGCACGGAGCGCGGTGGCGCCGTCGTCGGTGCGGTCGGAGCGAGGCGCGCCGCCCATCATCGACAGGGCCCGCTTGCGCGCGTGCTCGACGAACGCGCCCGAGCCGAGCTCACGCGCGAGGGTGACTGCGGCATCGGCGACATCCTCCGGACGGGCGCCTTGCGCGAGATCGAAGAGCTCGCGCGCGGCATCCGGCTCGGACTCGGCCGTTCGCGCGAGCCCCCACAGGTACGGCGTCACTGCGCCGGGATCGCGAATGAGCAGGCCGTCGCGCATCGCGCGCGACGCGACACGCATCGCGACGTCGGGCTTCGATGCGGCGAGGCCGCCGATCGCCGCGGCCGCGCGCCGCCACTCGGTCGGTGACAGCTTCGCTGAAAGATCGTTTTCGATCTGGGTCACGCCGTCGTCGGTGAACGGACAGAGCAGGCCACGCGCGATCGCGACGTGACGCCAGACGAGCGGCTCGCGATCGCCGAGGAGCCGGGCATAAACGGGCTCGAGCGCGCCCGCTGGTCCGACGATGCGCACGCCGGATCGATCACCCATCAAGGCGCGGCGAAGAGCGTCGCGCGCGGCGCGCTCGAGGATGCGTGCGGCGAGGCGACGATCCGGCAGCGAGCGCGTCGACGGACCGACGACGTATTCGCGCGCGAGGTTGCGGCGCGAGGCGATCGCAAAAGCGAGCGCGCAATCGGGCATTTCGAGACCGATCGGGAGCTCCATCAACAGCGCGACACGTGCGAACACGGAGGTGCCGAGGAGGCCTTTGCCGCCGGCGCGCGCCATTTGCGTCGCCATCACCGCGAACGAGTCGGCTTTGCCCGCGAGGAGGCGCGACAGCACGCGCCGGCCGATCTCGCGCTGCTCCGCGCCCACAGGAAGTGCGGCAGCGATCTGGTAGAGCGCGCAGCCTGCGGCGCCTGCGTCGAGCCAATCGAGATCGTCGGCGAGACCTGCCTCGAGCGACGCGCCGATCGCACGAACCAGCGCTTCGGCGCGGATCCCCTCGAGCGGGCTCGGCCCTTCGTCGGTCGAGCCGCGCGCGAGCTCGGCGATCACTTGCCGAAAGGCGACGCGGCGATCCGGCCCGGACAACCTCGGCAAATCGAGGAGGCTGCCGATGAAGGACGATGCGTCGCGCGCACGTGCGCGCATTTCGGCTCGGCGAACGACGATCGGATCGTGCGCGCTCGACTCGTGCGGCTGGTCTGTGTCTTCCACGCCTTCGAAGAATGCTGCGGTCCGGGACATCCCGCGGACCGGACAAGGGTATCCCGACCTTGAGCTCGGGTGCGTGCCGTTCTCGCGTCCGGGCCGGGAAGAGGTGACGCCCGGACCCGCACCCGATGCGTTCGTTTTCACCACATGACGTGTGGGCGGCTCCTACGCAAGGTGTAGACTCCAGCCCTCCGAATGCCCGAGCGACCGTCGTTCCCAACCATCTACATGACGCTCGCCCGTGCATTGGCCGCCCGCTCCAGCTGCGAGGTCGAGCCCGTGGGCACCGTCATCACGAGCGTCGACTTCCGCAAAGTGCTCGCGATTGGTTACCGGGGTAACGCGTCCGGCCTGCCGAACCGCTGTGATCGCGACGGCGACTCCTGCGGCTGCCTGCACGCTGAAGAAAACGCCATCATCCATTGCGACGCGCCGCGCTCGGAGCCGAAGATCGTCTTCTGCTCGAAGATGCCGTGTCGAATGTGCGCGAAGCGCCTGATCAACCTCGGCGGCGCACAGGACCTCTACCTGCCTGCTGCGCCTGCGGCCCTCCATGTCCCTGCGGCAGAGGGCGACGCGAGCGCAGAAGCACACGCCGTCATCGACCTCCTAGGCTCGGTGGGCATCCGCGTGCACGCCGTCCCCTGAGCCGCTACGGTCGAAGGGTGGATGTGCGCCGTGAAGCGGACGGAGGGCAGAAGCCTGCAACGGACCCTGGAAGGCCGGCTCCGCTGACCGGGAGAGACCTCGGCCGCTACCGCCTCGAGCATGCGCTCGGCTCCGGTGGGATGGCGCATGTGTACGCCGGCCGCGAGCGCTCGAGCGGGCAGCGCGTCGCGATCAAGGTCCTGCACGAAGGAAAGGCTCCGCAGGCGGGGATGCGTGAGCGCTTCGAGCGCGAGTGGCGGGTGATGCAGGAGATTGTGCACCCCAACGTCGTCGCGGTGCTCGACTGGCCGGACGAGCCGCACGGACCGCTCTACTACGCGATGGAGCTGCTCGACGGCGAGACGCTCGCGGAGCGCCTCGACCGAGATGGCCGCTTGCCGATCGACCTCGCGATCGATGTGTTCACACAGATCGCGAAAGGCTTATCGGCCGTTCACGCGGCCGGCAGCATCCATCGGGACATCAAACCTCAGAACGTCTTTCTTTGCAGCCGCCCCGCTTCGAGCAGGCCCGACGACGTGGTCCCCGTGAAGATCCTGGACTTCGGGTTGGCGCGGGTCCTCGGAAGCCAGATCACCGGCGCGGGAGTGATCGTCGGGACCCCGGCGTACGTCTCTCCCGAGCAAGCGTCCGGCGACCGGATCGATCAGCGCGCGGACGTCTACGCGCTCGGTCTGCTCATGTATCGCGTCCTCACCGGGCACCACCCGTTCACGAGCGACGATCAAGTCGCGACACTCGGTCATCAGCTCTTATCCCCTCCCCCGCCTCTTTCATGGCTCGAGGAGACGGTGCCGCTCTCACTCGAAGCGCTCGTCATGCGGATGTTGCGCAAGCGCCCCGACGATCGCCCCGCGAACATGGCCGACATCCTGACGGAGCTCGCGTCGATCGAGCGAGAGGTCGCAGCTTCGCGCGGATCGATGCCTGCGCGCGATGACGTCGAGGGCCGACCGACGAACCCGCCCGACGACAGCTACGGCCCGCTGAACCCCCTCGCCGAGAGCCTCGTGAAGAACGCGCTCGTGCCGAAGGGGTTTCGACGCCAGAAGTAGCGCGAGCGCTCGACGGCTCGCGATAGCGCTCTATTGCTCGCGGAAGCCTTCTGCGGGGCGAATGTTCGCCGCGTAGAGGCTCGGGATCACCGTCGCGAGGAGGCACAACGTCAGCGCGACCGCGCCTGTGATGACGAACTCTTGCCAGCGCATGAGCACGGGCAGCTGCGAGATGAAGTAGACCTTCGGGTCGAGCGGGAAGGCCCACACGAGCAGGCCTTTGCAGACGACGAAGCCGAACGCGAGGCCGAGCGACGTGCCGAGACCGCCGATGATGCCGCCCTGGTAGAGGAAGACGCGAAGGATGGCGGAGTCGGTCGCGCCCATCGCTTTGAGGACGCTGATTTCCTTCTTCTTGTCGAGGACGACCATGATGAGGGTCGCGACGACGGTGAATGCGGCGACCAGGATGATCAGCGCGAGGACGCCGCTCATGCCGATCTGCTGGATGAGGAGCGCGGTGAAGAGGCCGTGGTTCAGCTCTTTCCAGTCCATCGTGCGGTAGCCGCAGACGTCGTCGGTGCACCCGGGGAGCGCCTTCTTGACGTTCTCGACGACCTCGTCCGACTTGTCGATGTCGGCGATCTTCATCTCGACGCCGGTGACGGTGTCACCCTCGTCGTAGAACTCCTGCGCCTCGTAGAGGTCGGTGTAGACGAGCTTCGAGTCGTATTGATCGAAGCCTGCCTCGAACATCGCCATGACGCGGAAGCTCTTCGCGACCGGGGCCTTCACCGCGCCGCCGGAGAACTGGAAGCCGATCGTCGGCGAGGTGACGGTGACGCAGGTCCCGAGCTTCAGTTCGAGCGTCTCGGCGAGCGAGACACCGACGACGATACCCGGCAGCTTCTTGATCGCCTCCGGGTCCTCACACGGATCCGGCGGGACGACTTCTTTCAAGACCTCGTCGTCGTCCTCGGGGAGCTTGCTGCTGTAGCCACCGTCGGGCGTGATCTCGCCCTCGACCGCGCCGTCGCTCGGCTCCGCGCCGGCGTCGGCGGGGCCGCTCGCTGCGTCGTCTTCTTCCTCGCCCTTCTTCGCCTTGCCGGCCTTCGCGCTCGGCGCGTCGTCCTTCTTCGGCGCGGGCTCGGCGGACGCGTTCGCAGACGGGCTGGGGGCGGGCTCGACGTCGCCGGCCTGCATCGCGGCGGGGATGTCGCGCGCCGCCTCTTTCTTCGCCTCGTCGTACTTCATCGCATCCTTCAAGAACGGCGCTGCGAAGCCACCGCCCCCGTCGGGCTGATCGATGTCGCTGTGAATCGGTGCGGGAGGATCGGGGATGATCACCGGGGCGACCGACCCGGTCGGGATCGGCTCGAGCCTCGGTGCAGGAGGAGCCGCGCCCTCGCGGCGAAGGCCAGTGAGGAGCCGAATCCCGCATGCCATCTCGCTCGGCTTCGGGCACTCCCCCGCTTCGCCGCGGACGACGTGGCGCGGAAGGTCGAGGACGGGCGGCACGTCGGGAGGCAAGCCGACGCCGAGGCTCGCCTGCGGGTCGACGCCTTTGACGAGGACGCCTGTGGCGGTCTTGTCGCCGTGCGAGAGCATCATCGGGTTGATGCTGAAAGGCGCGACGTTGAGCACGCCTTCGACGTTGCGTACTCGCTCCATCACCTCGCGGTAGTTTCGAAACTCCGGCGAGTGTTTGAGGACGAGGACGTGCGCGTTGACGCCCAGCACCTTCTCGCGAAACTCGGCCTGAAATCCGCCGGTGACGCTCATCACGATGAGCAGCGCCGCGACGCCCAACGCGACCCCGAGGATCGCGAACATCGTTCCGACCGAGATGCTGGCGCGCTTCTTCGAGCCCAGATAGCGGAACGCGAGCTGCAGCGGGTAACCCATCGAACGGTTGCGCTCTAGCAGAACGCAACCAGCGATGCGAGGCCGGCAGCCGAGTCCTCGCCCGCGCGCGCCTCTTCCGGTACCTTTGTCCGGCCATGAGTGGAGCGGGGCGGATGCCTACCCCGAACAGCGCCGATGCTGCGTCTGCAGCGCTCGGCGATGCGCCCCGCGCACAGGCCGCGGCGCCGGGCCCGGGTGCGCCGGCTCGCTCCCCTTCGAGCGGCGTTCGTGCGGTCGTTCAAGAGGCGCAGGCTCCCGCAGATCCGCTGGTGGGTACGACGATCGACGGTCGCTACCTCGTCGAGCGCGTGCTCGGTGAAGGCGGGATGGGCGTCGTCTACGCGGCGATGCACCGCCACATCGAGCGGCGCGTGGCGCTCAAGATTTTGCGGCCCGAGGTCGCGCACGAGCGCGAGGTCATCGACCGATTCATTCAAGAGGCGAAAACGGCGTCGTCGATCGGAAATCCGCACATCGTCGACGTCCTCGATTTCGGCGTCCTGCCCGACGGCTCGCAATACCTCGCGATGGAGTTCCTCGAGGGCAAGAGCCTCACCGACGTGCTCGTCGAGCGAATGGAGCCCGCGCGGATCGCGAGCATCGCGATGCAGATCTGCGAAGGCCTCGGCGCCGCGCACGAACGCGGCATCGTTCATCGCGACCTCAAGCCCGACAACGTGCTGCTGGTCGACCGAGGCGGCACCGACTTCGTGAAGCTGCTCGACTTCGGCATCGCGAAGGTATCGGGGGAAGCGTCGCAGAAGATCACGCGCGCAGGCGCGGTCTTCGGAACGCCCCACTACATGTCGCCCGAGCAATCCGCCGGGACGCCGGTCGATCACCGCGCCGACATCTATGCGCTCGGGGTGATGCTCTACGAGATGTTGTCGGGTCAGGTCCCGTTCGACTCCGACAACTTCATGAGCATCCTGACCCAGCACATGTACAAGGCACCGGACCCGATTCGCTCGCTGGCGGGCGGCGCGACGTGCCCGCCGGCGCTGGAAGCGATCGTCCAGAAGTCCCTCGAGAAACGGCCCGAGCTCCGTTACCAGTCGATGGAAGATCTCGGCGAGGATCTGCGCCGCTTCGTCGAAGGTGAAGCGCCGGTCGCGGTCCAAGATGTGATGTCGCGCGCGGGGCAGACGGGCGTCCCTGCGGACTACTTCAAGGTCGCGAGCGCGCCGGCAGCGTTGCCGCCCGGCGCGTGGGCACCGCCGGCTCCGACCATGGCCGCGACGGCTCCGATGCAAGCGCCGCCGGTCCAAACACCCGCGGCCTCGAAGGGTCACGTCGCGCTTTATCTCGTCATCGCGGCGTCGCTCGCGGTGATCGCCGGGTCGCTCGGCATCCTCTGGCACCGGCAGAACGCGCGCAACGACGCGAAGCCGCAGCCTGTCGCGAGCGCGACGCCGTCGGATCCATCCGCTGTCGCAGCGCAGCCGGCACCGTCGATTGCCGCGCCGCCCGCAACGTCGGACCCGCCGCCGCGCGTCGTCGATCCCGGCCCTTCGGCGAGCGTCGTCGTCGAAGGCACCAAGCCCGAGCCGGCACCGACCGCTCGAACCTTTCGAGCTCCACCGCCGTCACGGCCTCCGCCTTCGAAAGCGGCGCCGCCTCCCCCCTCGCCTCCTCCACCGCAACCTGCAGCGGCTCCTCGCGACGACAACTCGTGGGATTCGGGGCCGCAGAAGGTCTTCAAGCGATAACGTGCGCTCTCTGCTCGAGAAAGTCCCCGAGGATGTCGCCTTTCTGGTTCGACGCCTGCGGGAAAAAGGCAAACGAGGCTGGATCGTCGGCGGCTGCGTGCGCGATCTGCTCCGCGGCAAGACGCCGAAAGACTGGGACGTCGCCACCGACGCGCGGCCGAACGAGGTCAAGCGCTTCTTCCCGCGCGTGATCGAGACGGGCATCGCGCACGGCACGGTCACCGTGCTCGTCGATCACCGCCCGTACGAGGTGACGACGCTCCGCGGTGAGGGCGCCTATTCGGACGGCCGCCGGCCCGACAAGGTCGAGTTCGTCGACGATATCGTCGCCGACCTCGCGCGTCGCGATTTCACCTTCAACGCGATCGCGCTCGATCCGATCGACGGACACGTCATCGATCCCTTCGACGGCAAAGGGGACCTCGATCGCGGCCTGCTCCGCGCCGTCGGTGATCCGCGCGAGCGCTTCGCCGAAGACGGCCTGCGCGTGCTGCGTGCCGCGCGGTTCAGCGCGACGCTGGACGTCGCGATCGACGAGGCGACCCTGCAAGCGATGAGCTCCGACTCGGCGCACGACACCTTCAAGAAGGTGAGCGCAGAGCGTGTGCGCGACGAGTGGGTGAAGAGCATGACCGCCGGCAAGCCGAGCATTGCGTTCGACACGATGCGGAAGACGGGCCTGCTCGGAATCACGTGCCCGGAGCTCATCGAGTCGGTGGGCTGCACGCAAAACCGCTACCACTCCTTCGACGTGTGGGGCCACGCGATGGCGTGCCTCGACGCGGCGGAGCCGGATGCCGTCCTGCGCATGAGCGCCCTCTTCCACGACGTGGGCAAGCCGCGATCGCGCGCATTTTCGGACAAAACGAACGATTTTACGTTCTACGATCACGAGCGCATCGGCGCGGAGATGGCCGATCCGATCCTTCAGAGGCTGCGCTTCTCGAACGAAGAGCGGCAGACCATCGTCGCGCTCGTCCGGCACCACCTCATCTGCTACTCGGCGGATTGGACCGACGCCGCCGTTCGGCGCTGGCTCCGCCGCGTCAGCCCGGGCCTCGCCCCGCTCCTCTACAAGCTCGGCAGGGCCGACGTGCGCGGCAAGGGTCGACCCGTCGACGACGAGCTCGCGAACATCGACGAGCTCGAGGAGCGCGCGACGAAGCTCGTCGCCGACGGAACCGCCCTCTCGACGCGAGACCTCGCCATCAAAGGCCACGACGTGATGAAAGAGCTCGGCATCAAGCCCGGACCGGTCGTCGGCCGGCTCCTCGATCGCCTGCTCGAGCTGGTGATCGACGACCCGAGCCGAAACGAGCGCGACACGCTCATCGCGGAGGCAAAACAGATCCTTTCGGAGGCCGAGGGCTCGAAGCCTTGAGCGCCCGCGCGGCGAAGGCGCGACGCCTCGCGTGCGCGGCGTCCCTTGCGGCGTCGTTCGCGCTCGCGACGTCCTCGGCCCGCGCCGACGACGGCCCGATCACCGCGCTGAAGAACATGTTCCGCGCGAGCCCGACCCTGACCATCGCGACGAGCACCGTCGTGATCCTCGCGGACATCGGGATCACCGCGGTCGTCTCGGTCGATGCCGCGCGCGGGCTCGACAGCGACCAAGGCCTCCACCTCGTCGAAATCGGCGTGGCCGCGCCGCAAGCGCTCCTCTTCGCGGCCGCTCCGTTCTTCTTCGACATCGACGAGTGGAAGCCGGAGGAGAACATGCTCCTCTTGTTTCCGTTCACGGCCTGGTCGGGAGCCTTGCTCACGCACGGGATTTGGTCGCTCTCCTCCACGGAGGTCGAGCCGCTGACGCGCCTCGGAGTGAGCGGGCTCGTCGGTCTGAACTGGGCGCTCACGACCGAAGGCGTCGCCTGTCTGTCCCGCGGAAAAGCAGCTCCGCAGGAGATCGCCATCGCCGAGGTCGTGGTCGGCGCGGGCGAAACGGCCCTCTCCATCGAGCGCGCGGTCTCGGTAAAAGACGCATCGCTCGAATGGGGTCTCCTAGCAGGATGGTCCGCGGTGATCCTCGGTCATGGCATCGCTTCGCTGGTGATCGGCACGAAGTCCGAGCCGGAGCCCGACTACCTGGGCGAAAACCAGGCGAGCTTCTCGCCGTGGCTCGCACCGAGCGACGGAGGCCTCACTGTCGGCGCTGCCGGCGCATTCTGACGCGATCGCGCACATGTCGTTTCTCTCGAGCGAGGGCGCTATAGTCGACGCGAATGCCTGCACGCTCGGACCGGCCGCGCTCGGACCAGCATCGACAGGAGCCCGAGGTCCCCGACATTTCCGTCGAGGCCCTGAAGTACCACCCGGGTGATGTCGTGGCCGAGAAGTATCGGCTCGAGGAGCTGATGGGCCAGGGCGCCATGGGCGCAGTGTGGCGCGCGCGCAACCTAGCGCTCGACGTCGACGTCGCGCTGAAGCTCATTCACGGCGAGCTCGTCTCCCCCGAAAGCGTCGAGCGTCTCGAGCGCGAGGCGCACGCCGCCGCGCGGCTCGAGCACCCCTCCGCGGTGCGGGTCTTCGATCTCGGCAAGAGCGAGCTCGGCGACCCGTTCATCGTGATGGAGCTGCTCCGCGGCGAGAGCCTCTACGACCTGCTCGACCGCAGGAAGACGCTCGCCCCGGAAGAGGCGGTTCCGCTCCTCTTGCCGATCGTGAGCGCCCTCGCTGCCGCGCACGGGAAGGGCATCGTTCACCGCGACCTCAAGCCCGACAACATCGTCCTCGTCGAGCAGGAGTCGGGGGTGATCCCGAAGGTCGTCGACTTCGGTATCGCGATGGTGAGCTCACCCCGCTACGAGCGGCGCTCGACGACCGCCGGCACGATCCTCGGTAGCCCCGATTACATGTCGCCGGAGCAAGCCAGCGGAGACGTCGAGCAGATCGGCCCGGCGAGCGACGTCTGGTCCCTCGCCGTCGTCCTCTACGAGACGATCGCCGGCCGCCCCCCGTTCGAGGCGCCTCATCCGCTCGCGTTGCTCCGCGCGATCATCGAGACGGACCCGCGGACCTTGCTCGGGCTCGGCGTGGCCGACGCGAAGCTGTCGGCGGTGGTCGATCGAGCGCTCACGAAGGATCTCGCGCGGCGATTTCCGGACATGCGCTCGTTCGGCAAAGCCCTCGCCGAGTGGGCGATGTCGGTCGGCATCGACACCGACGCGACCGGCGCGTCGCTGCAGGCCGTCTGGGCGCAGAGCTCGCGCACGTCACTCGCGTCGTTCAACACCGAGCGCGAGGCGCGCATCAGCCGCACGAGCGCACCGCGCGTGTTCACACCGAACCACGCCGTGTGGACACCGACGAAGAGCCCGCCGCGCGGGCGCCGGATCGCGGCGGCCGTCGCGGGTATCGTCGCGATCGTCGCGGCGGCGTTCGGCGCGGTGTGGTTCTTTCGCGGGAAACATCCGGCATCCGCATCGGGGGCTCGCTCGGATGCGACGGCCGCGCCCGTGGCGAGCCCGACGGTGAACGAACGCGCGGAGATGTCCGCCGCACCCGCGAGCAACGTCCCCGCCGAGGCGACGGCAACGACGCCGACAGCGCTCGCGAGCGCGACCGTCGCGTCGTCCGCGCCCTCCATCGCGACCGACGTCGCGCCTCGAGCTACCGACGTTCGCAGCTGCGTCGCGCGGTTGTTTCCGCCCGACGCATTCGAAAAAGACGCGTCGCTCGACGCGCTCTGTATCGAGACCGATCCCCGGCGCGGAGCGGCGCTCCTCCGGGGGGAGATCGCGAAACACGGGCTCGTCGCTCGCCGCACCACGGACCCGATGCGCATTTGGGCGCAGCTCTCCTGGTACGAGATGGCGACATTCGCGCTCGCGCGCGGGCGTTGTTGCGAGGCCTCGAAGCTACCGGACTTCGTCGTCCCGCCGTCCGTCGGGACGTGCGAGACGCTCGCGCCCGCACTCGAAGGCATCGAGCACGCGGCGCGCGGCGAACGCGACAAAGACACCGCCATCGCGGCGTTCCGAAGCGTCGCCGTGTGCATCGAGCGCTCGCATCGCCTCAACACGAATTTGCCGAGCCCCTACAGCTATCGGGACCCGCCGCCCGGCGGCGCCGAGACGGTGTTCCGCGCGATGTTGGATCGCGCGGCCCCGGCTCCTTGAGCGAACGACGTTCGCTACTTCTTCGGCGCTGCCGAGGGCGCTGCGCTCGGTGCCTGCGTCCCTGTCGACGCCGGCTCTGCGGTAGTCTCCGTCGCGGGCTTCTCTTCCTTGGGTTTGTCTTCCTTCTTCACCTCCGCGACGGTCGTGGAGGTCTTCGGCGGAGCGCTCTGCGCGGCGGACGCGCTCGCCGATCCGGCGGCATTGGCGCCCATGTCACAGCCGGCAGCGAAGCAAAGCGCAAGGACGGAGACGAAAGCGTAAACGGAAGATCGAAGGTTCATTTGGACGTACCTCTCCATCGCGCACGAGCGGCTCGCTCGGCGCTTCGTTCGTGAATGTCTCCTCGCGCGCACCATTGACGCGCTCGCCGTGGCGCTCGCTCGTCGATGTCGAGCGGCGACCATTGCGATACGCCTAAGCTGCTATCGCCCGGCGGTGTCGCCAGTCATTCATTGCAATTCATCGTCGCAGCCGCGGCCCAATGCGCTACGTGCGTCGGCGGGTGTCGAAGATCGTCACGGACTTGTCGTCAGGGCCCTGTCGGACACCGAGCAACGCGACATCAAGGACGATGTAGCGCCGTCTTTCGGAGCATGATGCCCGCACCTTTGACGGTGACGATCGCATCACCGCGGGAGCCGAGCTTGCGCCGCAGGCGTGTCAGCGCGGCGTCGATGGTGTTGTCGCCGACCCCGGCCCCGGGACCCCACACCGCCTCCACGAGCATCGGGCGGGGGACCACCGTTTCGGCGTGGTCGGCGAGAATGGTCAGGAGGCGCAGCTCTCTCGTGGAGAGGGCGATGTGTTGCTCGTTCAAACCGTCGCGCAGGACGATCCGACCCTGCAACGGCTCGATCGACATCGTCTCCGACCCGGCAAGCCGCGAGGGCCGGCGACGTAAGACGGCTGCGAGGCGAGCGCGGAGGACCGCGCCGCTCGGGGGCTTGATGACGTAATCGTCAGCTCCGGCCTGGAAGCCTTCGACGACCTCTTCGTCGTCGCAGAGGTGCGTGATGACGATGACCGGCACCTTGAGGTCGGCCTCGCGCATCTCGCGGCAGAGGTCCAAACCGTCCCCGTCGGGCAGCCGCCGGTCGAGCAACACGGCCGCATAAGGCGCGTCACCGTGCAGCAGCGCGCGAGCCTGCGCCTTGGTCGCGCACCCTTCGGCCGCGTACCCCGCTTCCTGAAGCATCTTCACGAGCGCTCGTTGCAGCAGCGCTTCGTCCTCGACGATCAGGACGCGAACACCCTCGACAGTTTCCTCCAACGGGCTTCCGTCCACTCGCACGACAAGCCCATGTCGTACCTCAACTCGCGCTCCAGGAACAACGTCGGATGAGTCGACTCGGCGCGCCGTGAAGAGGTCGGTCGATCGGATGTCGCGTCAAAAAGGCAGCAGGCTTGCGTCCATGGATCGCAGACGCTCCACCTCAGCCTCCTCTTGTCGCTCTTCTTCGAGGAGCTGCTCGGTGCATTCCTCGAGCAACCGGGTGGAGCGACGTTCGGCTTGGGCGTCGCGAAACACGTGCGTTGCGCGGATCGCTTCCAGGCACGTCGTCAGGTCTCGAAGCTCGGCCAGGACGGCCGTGTCGGTCTCGTGGAGGGGCTTTCGATGCGGCATCACGACGACACCTCCTTCGCGAAGCACATCACGGCGAGCAGCTTCTCCTCGTCACGGCGGCGCTTCGCGGCGAGCGCGTCCGCGAACCGGCGTCGGGTGTAGGCACGCGCGAGCGTCACCGTGCGTTCGGCGCGTCGTGCCTCGATGCGCTGTCGCTGGGCGACGAGCTCGTGACGCGCTCTGATCCTGGGCCCGATATCGCGAAATACGACGATCGCGCCGCCCACGGGACGAGCGGTCGCGTTCGACGCGACGAATACCGCGTCGCCGTCGAGGCCCGTGTGAATCTCGAGCTCGGTGAAGACGGCTGCACCCCGGCCGTCCGCGCTCAGCCACCCTGCTTCGGTCGGCGTCGTGGGCTCGCGGCTGTCGGCCCGTCGAAAACACCACTCGGTCGCCCAAGAAGCGGGCAAGGTTCGGCCGGGACAGCCGAAGAGCCGTGCGGCGGCGCCGTTGAGCCTGGCCGCTCCGCCAGCGTCAATCAGCGCGATCCCATCTCGGGATGCCTCGAAGACGTCCTCGAAGAGAGCGCGCTGGGCCTCGAGCACCACCTGCGCGCTCGATACGTCCACCGCGGGACGCTGCGACTCCTCGTTCGAGCGTTTCATGCTTCTTCGCCTCCATCAGCCGCGCATCGGCGCGGGTTCCACCGTCGAGTGAACCGGTAGCTCGAGACGCACGCACAGGCCGGTGCCGCGCGTCTCGAGCTCGAAGACGCCACCGATCCGAGCCGCGATCATTCGACACGACTCGACGTTCTCCCGGTGGCGCGTGTCGAGCGTTCGGGTCAGGCCGAGCTCCGCAGCGGCCCTGCGAACGTCGGACGAGACGGACGGGCCATCGTCGATCGCCCGGACGATCACGGACGTTCCGTGAACCCGTGTCGTCACGACGAGCGCGTTCTGGCCGAGGCCGTAGGCGAGCGAGCTCTCCGCGACACAGGCAAACGCGTTCATGAACAGGCGCACGAGATCGATCGGCCGGGCTTCGATCAGCGGATCGCCGCTGATATCGGACGTCACCGTCGTCGTGTCGTCGAGCCGGGCGCGGGTGATGGTCAGGGCGATTTCGAGGGGCTCCACCAGCCGCGAGGGGGCCCGCTCGAGGCGGGTGCTGCTGCCCTGGTCGAGCTCGGCGACGAGACGCTCGCAAGCGTGCACCGCGCAGATGCCCATCCGAACCTTCCGCGCGATCGTGTCGGGCGACGAGCTGGACGACCGCAAAGCGGACGAGCCAATCGCGCCGAAACAATCGGAGACGGCCTCGAGACAGACGAAGAGATCGCGCGCGACGTCGGAGCTCGGACTAGCACCCGACGCAGAAGCTCGAATGCTCGAGGGGGCGGCGGGCGACGTCGGTCGATTGGACCCGATCGAATCGCTCTCAGCGTTCATACAACCCTTATCAGCATCAGTCGTGCCGACGCTGATCGGCTCGCAACAGGGCGAAACCATTGAGCGCCGCCGGCGCGCTCATTACCGAAACGAAACCGCGATTGTCAGTTACGAAATTCCGTCTTTGCGATGACGATTTCGACTTTGAAAAGCGGCTCGCCGGGCTCGCTGGGCCGAAGGCTTTGCGGCGAAACGCTCAGCGACGGCGGCTTCGCCAGCTCGGCGCCATGGGAGATTGCAGTCCGTGGGCCCGAATTCGATCTCGCAAGGTCGAAGGGCTCACGCCGATTCGCTGCGCCGCGCCGCTCGGACCGCCGATTCGCCAGCTCGTCGCCTCGAGCGCTCGAAGCAGGTTCACACGTTCGAGCTCGCGCATCTCGGTCGCCGACAACGGTCGCGGCGACGAGGTGGGCGCAGCGGGCCGGCGTGCGAGCGACTGCGCAACGACGTCGGCGATGCATTGATAACGAACGAGCGCAGCGGCGTCGGTCGGACGGCCAGGACCGCTCTCCGCGACCAGGGCCCCGAGGAGCTTTCCGCCGAGAAGGATCGGACGGACGACGGCGGTGACGCCGCCTTCGCCCTCCGAGGACGGTGTCGCGACCAGCCCTCGGCCGGAGCGAAGCCGCTCTACCCCATGGGCCCCGACGACCTGCCCGAGCACCTCGTCCGAACGCTGGAACCGAACGGCGGGCGACGACGCGTACGCGAGCCGAAACCGCGCGGTCTCCGCATCGAGGAGGAAGATCGCGGCGCGCTTGAGCCCCATCGCCTCGGCGACCGAACCGAGCGCCCCCTCGAGGGTGGCGTCCAGCGCGTCGGTCTCGGCGGACGCGAGGCTGCCGGCGACGTCAGCGACGACCCGATGGAACCGCGCGAGGTCGTCGCCGCGCGCCTCGGCCCGGCGCCGAGCCAGACCGCTCGCGAAGAGCTCGCCGACGATCGCCATTTGGGCTCGCTCCGAGTGGGAGAGCGGGCGCGCATCGGTCGCCCACACGGCGAGGAGGCCTCGCTCGTCGGACGCCGACCGCGTGCGCAAGACGCCGAGCGCGTGGATGCCGCCGAAACGCGGCGCCTCCGTGGACCGCGCGACGCTCGACGGATCGGCGAACCATCGGACGTTTCGCGCCGTCAGCGCCACGAGGTCATCGTGCGCGCGAGCGAGCATCGCCTCGAGGCTTCGATCGAGCCCTTTTCCGCCCGCGACGATCTCGGTCGCGCCGCCGGTCGACCAATGGAGCGTCGCGACCTCGACGTGAAGGAGTCGCGCCGTCTCTTCGAGCGCGCCGCGCAAGGCGTCGTCGAAGCGCTCGAAGGTCGCGGAGAGGAGCCACTCCGCCACCGCGCCGAGGCCGTGCTCGACCCACGAGACGGGCGGTGAGCCGTGGGACGACTCCGACACGCTGATGGGGTCTGCCTCCCGCCCGTCCACGCGCTTCCTCCCGGGGCGAAAACAGGGAGAGCCACGATCGCGACCAGCCCCTCGCCCGACGTCGAAGATACTGCACGCGGAGGGCTCGCGAAACCTGCGACGGGTTCGCCTCGGGCTCTTCTTTCACGCGTCACGCAACTCGATCGTCGCGCCCATGGAGCACCACGGCGTCGTCGAAGGAGCGGCGCCAGCGCGGCTCGATCCGCGCCGTTTCTGCACGACGTCCGAGCGCGATGACGATCGGAACGACCGCACCGCGTGGCAAGCCGAGGATCTTTGCCACATGCCGCGGGCTGAACCCTTCCATCGGGCACGCGTCGAGGCCGCGCGCGGCCGCGGCGAGTAGCAACGTCTGTGCTGCATAGATGCTGCTCCGAGCGACCCAATGCCGCACACCCCCCGAGCCGACCGGGAGCAATGTCAGCGAAGGAAAGAGCAGCGCGAGCAGCGCCTGGATGGGCGACCAACAAAGCAGCGGCGCGAACCGTAGAAAGGTGCGGAATTTCCGCAGCTGCGCGCGGTGGTACGACTTGCTCCTTTCGTCGAGGCCGCTGCTTTCGACGTACGCGTGCTGCGCGTCGGCCGTTCGCACGCCCACCTCGATTCGTCCGACGACCACGACCAGCGTCCCCGCGGTCTCCGCGGCTCGCTGTCCTTCACAGGCCACGGCGAGCGCCCGCTTCACCTCGGGGTCGCGCACCCAGTGAAGCTCGTACGGCTGGAGGTTGCCGCTCGACGGAGCGAGGAGCGCCTCATGGAGGATCGCCCGCACGTCGGCGTCGGAGACGGGTGAGCCGTCGAAGTCGCGGACGGCACGGCGTCTCGCGTTGATCGATTGGAACGAGGTCCATTCGTCGCTGTTTCGCATGCCCCACAAGATGTAAGTGATTGCTTGGTTTCACAACTTGCATACCCTGCTCGACGAGAGCGATGGCAGCGAAGAAGAAGCTCGTCCCACGCAAGAAGCCGAGGCAGGAGCGATCGGTCGCGACGGTCGACGCGATCTTGCAAGCAACGACTTACATTTTGACCCGGCAAGGTTGGGGAGGGCTCAACACGAACAAGATCGCCGAGCGCGCCGGCATCAACATCGCGTCGCTCTATCAGTACTTCCCCAACAAGGAGGCGATCGTCGCCGAGCTCCAGCGGCGGCACATCGCCAAGGCACGGGAGAGCTTTCCGCGCGCCGAAGAGCAGCTCGCTGCGAAGCGAAGCCTTCGCGCGCTGCTCGCCACGATGGTGCAGGCAAGCGTCGACGAGCACCGCGTCGCCCCGGCGCTCCACCGCGTCTTCTCGGAAGAGCTGCCCCGCTCGGCTCGCCGCATGGCGCCCAGGGACGACCAGGCGGAACTCGGGTGGCGCAAGCTCTGCGAGCCGTTCTTCAAGAACGTCCCCGACGCCGACCTCGCGCTGTTCTTCGCCCGGGTGACGACGCACGCGATCATCCACGAAGCCGCGAGCGAGCGGCCGGACCTCTTGGACCATCCTCGCTTCGTCGAGGAGATCGTGACGCTGCTCGATCGTTACCTGCGGCGGCCGCTGCCGAAGCGGGCACCGGGCACCCAGAAAAAATAGGCGCGCACAGGCTTGGGTGCCCAGTGCGAGCGTAGCGAGCACACCCCCAGGCGGGACCCGAGCCGTCGTGCGCGCGCGAGAAAAAAAATAGGCGCGCACAGGCTTGGGTGCCCAGTGCGAGCGAAGCTTGCACACCCCCAGGCGGGACCCGAGCCGTCGTGCGCGCGCGAGAAAAAATAGGCGCGGACAAAACGACATCGGCGGCGACCCCTCTCGAGATCGCCGCCGGCCGGGCTGTTGCAGTGCGAAGGGCGGGACTTGAACCCGCACGGTGTTACCCGCTAGCACCTCAAGCTAGTGCGTCTGCCATTCCGCCACCTTCGCTCGGAGGCCGCGTTAACTATCAACCCTGAATCGGTTGGTCAAGCCTTGGATTCGTTTCGGGTGCGAGAACGCGCAACGGGTTCGAGCGACGCGCACGAACCGCGCTTCCTGACGGCTCGATCTCAGGTCGTGTACTCGGCGTTCACCTCGACGTAGCGGTAGCCGAGGTCGCTCGTGAGGACGCGCGCCCGGCCCGAGCCGGCGTGCAGATCGAGGACGATGCGGAGGTCGTCGGTCCTTGCCATGGCGGCGCTCGCCGCGGCGCGATCGAACTTCGCGGGCTCACCGTGCTCGAAGACGGCGATGCCCTGGAGCGTGCACGAGAGGCGAGAGACGTCACCAGCATAGGGGCTGTTGCCGAGCGCGCTGACGAACCGCCCCCAGTTCGGATCGTTTCCGTAGAGGGCGGTTCGAACGAGGGCGCTGTGCGCGACGCGGCGAGCGATGTCGCCCGCGGCTTCGTCGTCCGGCGCGCCGAGCACGTCGATGGTCGTGACCTTCGTGGCGCCCTCGCCGTCGCGGGCGATGAGCCACGCGAGCTTCTCCGCGATGCCCCCGAGCGCTTCGACCGCCGCTGCCGGGTGCCCTTCGTCGCGGCCCGTCGCGAACAGGTAGAACGAGTCGTTGGTGCTCGCGTGCGAGTCGACGTGGATGGCGTTGAAGCTCCGATCCGCGATGGACTTCGCGGCGGCACGGAGCTCGGCGACCGATAGGGTCGCGCTCGTTCCGGCGATGGCGATCATCGTCGCCATGTCGGGCTCGATCATGCCGGCACCTTTTGCGACGCCGGCAGCGCGGCTCCCGGCAGCGTCGACCCCCGCCTCCTTCGGAAACGCGTCCGTCGTCTGGATTGCGTCGAGAAAACGTCGCGCCCCCGCGTCGTCGGCGCTCAACGTGTCGAAGGCAGCGTCGATGCCGGCCCGCACACGGTCGATGGGAAGCGGCACGCCGATGACGCCCGTCGACGCGACGAGGACGCTCTTCGGATCGCAGCCGAGCTTGCCGGCGACGTGATCACACATCGCGCGCGCGTCGCGCATGCCTTGCTCGCCGGTGCACGCGTTGGCGTTGCCGGCGTTGATTACCAGGGCTCGCACCATCCCGCCCGATGCCTCGAGGTGCTCGCGGCAAACGACGACCGGCGCCGCAGCGAAGGCGTTCTTGGTGAACACCGCCGCGCACGGTGTCGGTGCATCGAAGACGAGCAGCGCGACGTCGGGCCTGCCGCTCGGCTTGATGCCGGCGGCGACGCCCGACGCCTTCACGCGGCCGAGGCTCGTCAGCGTGACGGGCGCGGGCGTCGGCGTGTACGAGGGGCGTTCGGCGGAGGCCTCGGGGACGTTCGTCTTCACGAGGCCCGAGTAGATTTGGAGAGCGGGTGGCGTCAATCCTCGATCAGGGAACATCCTCGTAGTCGAGCGACAGCTCGATGGCGCCCTCCGCGCGCGCACCCGATCCCGAGAGAGAAATCGGCCCGGCGAGCTCCACCGCGTCGAACCGCGCGTCGTCTCCGCGGATCCGAAGCGTCCCTTTCAGGCCGGCTTCGATGGTGAATTCGTCGCCGTCGCGGCCGGTCTTGAGATCGACGTCGAACACGCCGATCGGCGGGTCGTCGCCCTCGATGCTTCGAAGGATCACCTTGGCGTCGTCGAGCGCTCCGCCTCCGTCTGCAGCCATCAACCCCCGCAAGAGCTCACCGATCGTGTCGGCTCGGTCACCGGGTCGAAGCGGGCGGTCGGGGATCGCGGTGAGTTGGGCGTGCGGCTCTCCGAGCAGCCGTGCACCTTTCTCCACGATCGCCTGTTCCTCCTTCGAGACCGGGCGGTACGAATCATCGGTGACGACCAACCGGTCCTTTTTGAGCTCGGCGATGTAGGTCCTGCCCTGCACCGGCTCGCTTGCCGTCGTCACCTCTCCGTCGCGCGTCAGCGTGCGTGTGGCCTCGCCGTAGACGATCTTCACCTTCAAGATCGTCTTGCCGTCGGCCGCGAGGATGGTCGTCGTTTGGTCCGAGCGCTCCACCGTCTTGCGCTCGGAGGCGATGGGGCTCGAATACGTCATCACCATCGACATGGTCTGTCGGATGCGCGTTTGCCTTCCGACCTCGGGATCGCGTTTGACGAAGCGGATCGACCCCTCCGTCCCTTCCCCTTCAGCACCGGCGGCGACGCTGGCGACGGGCTCTTCGTCGGTGAAACGGCGTGCAAACGCCACCGCTCCGGCGATGGAGATCGCCGCGACGACGCAGCCTGTTGCGATGACGGCGCGACGGCGAAAGGAGGCGGGCCTCGCGGTCAACGCGCGCAGGAGCGTGCGCCCGTCGGCGATGCGTCGAGTCGGATCCGGCTCGAGGCAGCGGTCGATGACGCCGGCAAACGCGGTGGAAAGGTCCGGCCGCAACGACAGCAGCCTTCGTGGCGGCTCGCGCCTGCGTGCGCGAAGCTCGTCGATCGTGCGCGACGCGAGCGGGACTTCTCCCGTCGCGAGCTCGGACATGACGAGACCGAATGCGTACACGTCCGCGGCGGGACCGACGCTCGCGGACCCTTGAAGCTGTTCCGGTGCCATGTAGAGAGGCGTGCCCACGATCTGGCCGGTCGACGTAAGACGCTCCCGCGCGGCATCGGTGCCTACCGTTCGCGTGCTCTCGGGCCCGGTCTCCGCCATACGCGCCACGCCGAAGTCGGAGATGGCGATTCCACGACCGCCGTGGGCGAACAGAATGTTGGACGGCTTCAAATCGCGGTGAACCACACCCGCACCGTGCGCGGCCGCGAGGCCCTCCGCGATCGCGACGGCGATCTCGCGTAGGCGCGATTCCCCCACCGGTCGAGGCTCGTCGCTGAGCGCGGCGCCGAGGGTACGACCGTCGATACACTCCATCGTGAGCCCGACCCAGCCTGGAATGTCGACGAGGTCGTACGTGCGAACGACGCGTTCGTGCGTGATTCGTCGCGCGAGCGCGAGCTCACGCCGCAGACGAGCGAGCCTCGCGGCACCGACGTCATCCTCCGGGATGAGCTTCAGCGCGACACGCGCGACTGCGCGGAGGTCGCGGGCTTCGAGGACGACACCCTCGGCACCGCGCCCGAGCTCCGCGACGATCTCGTAGCGACCGCCCAAGATGTCGCCGGGCTCGATACGGGCGCTATTCGCGATCGAGGGCGCGGCCCCTCGTTGGTTCACCGCCCGAACGGTCGTCCCGTCCAGACCTCGCGCTGCCCTGTCGGCCACACCCATCGTCGAGCTCGCCGACTATGCGTCGGGGTCGCGCGCGCCGCCACATCGGCTTCGTGCTCCGAGCCGGCCGGTTCGTGCGGACGATGACGCGTGGTAGGCTCGGCGCCCCATGGACGCTCCGACCGAGCTCCACGCGGACGTGAAGGCCGAGCGCCACGTGCCGCGCTTGTTCCTCGACACGAAGACCGGCGCGGTCGAGCTCGAGCTCGAGCCTCCCGTCGTCGTCGGCAGCGCGCAGGGAGCAACGCTGCGTATCGATCTGCCGACCGTGTCGCGCGTCCACGCAGAGCTCTCGCTGCGCACGGACGGCCTTTGGGTGCGCGACCTCGAAAGCACCAACGGCACGTTCGTCCAGGGCGTGCGGATACGCGAAGCTCGCCTCGACGACGGCGCAGTCCTTCGCCTGGGCACGGCGACGATCCGCGTTCGTTATGCGCCGCCGGCGATCGACGCGTTGTGGCCCGACTCGCACTATCGCGGCCTCATCGGTCGAAGCAACGTCATGCGGCGGATGTTTCGGCGTCTGGCGCGAGCCTCGGCGTCGGAGGCGACGGTGCTCGTCCAAGGCGAGACGGGGACCGGCAAAGAGCTCGTGGCGCGGGCGATCCACGACGAGAGCGCTCGCCGTGACGGACCGTTCGTGGTCGTCGACTGTGCCGCCTTGACGGAATCGCTCGTCGAGTCCGAGCTGTTCGGCCACCTGCGCGGCTCCTTTACCGGCGCTTCGGACACGCGCGCCGGCGCGATCGAGCTCGCCCACGGCGGGACGGTGTTCCTCGACGAGATCGCGGAGCTTCCTCTATCGATGCAGCCGAAGCTCCTGCGCGTGCTCGAGTCGCGAACCGTGCGGCGCATCGGCGCGCGCGATCACACGCCGATCGACGTCCGCTTCGTCGCCGCGACCCACCGCGACCTCGCGCAGATGGCCGCGGCGGGCACGTTCCGCGAAGACCTGTATTTTCGCCTCGCCGTATTGCCGATTCAGGTCCCGTCGCTGCGCGAGCGCCTCGAAGACCTCGAGCTCCTCGCGTCGCATTTCACGTGCGGCGCCGCGGTCGATCCGGTCCTCCTCGAGGAGGCACGCAGGCGCGCGTGGCCGGGGAACGTTCGCGAGCTACGCAACTTCCTCGAGCGGGCGAACGCGCTCGGAAACGACGATGTCGTCTCCCACGCGAGCACGACTTCGCCGGATTCCCAGCCGTCGGACGCGGTCCCGTTCGTCGCGCTCGACGTCCCGTTCAAACAGCTCGCCGCACGATGGAACGACGAGCTCGAGCGACGATACCTCCGCGGCCTACTCGACCGGCACGGCGGCAACGTCAGCGCGGTCGCGCGCGCCGCCGAGCTCGACCGCAGCTATGTGCATCGGTTGATGCGCAAGCACGGCCTCACGTCCTGAGAGAAGCGAGTCGACTTCGTCCGCGACTGTGGACGACACGTGTGGACAGTCGTCTTCACCCGGCGCTGCGAGTCTTCAGGTGCGGGACGAGATGTAGCGGTTTCCGCGCGAAAAACGCCAGGCCCGACGCGTGCTCTCGGGCGGCGCATGGCTCATCGCAAGCTCGTTTCGCTCATCGTCGCGTGTTTCATCGTCCTGTTCGCAGCCACGGCGAGCGCAGAGGACAAAGCGGGTCCCCTCGAGGTCGGAGGCAAGCTCGGCTTCGGCGTCTCGTTCGGCGATCTCGCGGGTGTGTCGTTCGTCTTCAGCCCGGAGATCGGGTACGCGCTCGACGGCGAGAACGCGTATCTCATCTTCGATCCCGAGATTCAGGCGCCCGCGGGCGACGGTGCGTTCTTCACCATCCCGGCGACGTTCCAGTACGACATCGAGCTCCCCGTCGACGGCCTCTACATCTATCCGCGCGGCAGCTTGGGCGTCTCCGTTTTCTCCGGCGGGGGAAACCCGTTCTTCACCGTCACGCCGGCGTGCGGCATCAAGTACCAAGTGTTGAAGCAGCTCCACGTGGGCGGCGAGCCGATACGCTTCCCGATTCACGTGACCGATGGCGCCGTCTTCGCGCAGTACGAATTTCTCGTGAGCGTCGGCGCCGATCTAGATCCGTGAGCGCTTCCCGTCTTTGCTCGGGCTCTCTTCGACGACACGCCCCGCGACGATGAACGCGATCGCGAAAAGAAGGGCACAAAGAAGGATCGCGTTCTTCAACCCGAACGCGCTCTGAAGCCAGCCGAGCAGCAATAGACCGGACGCGGCCGCGAGCTTTCCGGACAACCCCCAAAAGCCGAACATCTCTCCGGCGCGACCTTCCGGCGAAAGCACGGCCACCACCGTGCGTCCCGCCGATTGCGTCGCGCCGAGACACAGGCCCGCGAGCCCGCCCACGCCGAGATAGACGTGCTCGGCCGAGAGACCGAGCGCACCGCTGAGCGCCGGCGTCTGGTGGATGCCGATGATCGCGAGGAGCCACACGACGAGCGTCGCGCGGTACGTGCGCAGATTTCCGAATCGATCCTGGATGAGGCCGAAGACGACCGCGCCTCCGGCAGCCGAAAGGTTCGTTAGAACGAACATCGCGATCTGCGTCGACGGCTTCCAGCGAATGACCTGGTCGCCGTAGATGAACGCGAAGCTGATGACGATCCCGAGGCCGGCCATCGCGAAGAACAGGCTCGTCATGAACACCGCGAGCTGCCTCAGGTTCGGAAGGTCGCGCATCGTCGTCCGCAATTGCGAAAACCCGATGCCGAGCAGCGACTGCCCGGGCGGCAACGTCTGCGGGGTGCCGCGCTCTTTCACGAAGAGGAACGTCGGAATCGCGGCGAGCCCGAAGAACAAGCCCGTCAGCGGGCCGACCCAGCGCACCCGATCGTAGTTATCGATGACTGCCTCACCGGTCACGATCTGCACGACGAGCGTGCTGAGAAGACCGCCGACGTAGCCGAGCCCCCAGGCGAGCCCCGAGATGCGTCCGAGCTTCTCCTTCGGGCCGAGGTCCGGCAAAAATGACGCGATGAACGACTCCCCGGCGGCGAAGCCGAGGTTCGAGAGCACGACGAGCATCATCGCGATCGGGACGGCGCCGGGGTCGACGAACCCGAGCGCAGCCGTCGCGACGATCGTGAGGACGTAGCTACCGAAGAGAAAGCTCTTCTTCGCGGCGCGATAGTCCATGATCGCGCCGAGGAGCGGCGCGAGCAGCACGACGAGCGCGTAACTGATCGCCAGCGCGATGCTCCAAAGGAGGTTTCCTCGCCGGTACTCGGGGCCGTCGCCGACGATGATCTTCGGAAAGACCACGGCGTAGATGACGGTGATGATCACCGTCGTGTAGCTCGAGTTCGCGAAGTCGAACATCGCCCAGCCGAAGATCTCGCGACGATTCGCTCGGGGAGGTTCCATGCGGTGGCGCGCTCGGCCTACAGTATCTATTGCCGCGCATCACCATCGACGGCTCGATCGGATGCACTTTGGCACCCGACGGGACGCTCGCCGAGCCGGCTTTGCGATGACCGCACGCCGCGACGCCCTCCTGTTCCTCGCCGCGGCGCTCGTTCCGTCGGCCGCGATGGGGTTCCTCGGATGGCGCGCGCTCCAAAACGAAGAGGCGTCTCTCCGGCGCGAAGCGATTTTGGAGGTGAGCCGCGAGGCGGACAAGATCGCGTCGGCCACGCGCGCGCGGCTCGAAGAAGGCGCAGCCGCGCTCGAGGCTTGGCCCCGCGGCCTCGTCACCTCCGATGCGGCGGCGCAGCTCGAAGCGTACGAGCGCGCCCGAAAAGCGGCCCCACCGTTCGCAGAGCCGATCGTCGTGTCGGAGCGCGGCACGTTGCTTCTGCCGAGGGACGAGACGGCCTCCGACGCTGCGCACGCGAAGACCTGCGAGGACGCCGTCGCTGCGCTCGCGTCGGGCGACAGGCCTACCGCGAAGAAGACGATCCTCGCCTCGTGTGAGGACGCTCGCGACGCACGAGGCCGGTGGCTTTGGCCGGTGCTCGCCGTCGAGGACCTCACGCGCGGGTCGGACCCGGCCCTTCGAACACGCATTGCGGGCTGGCTCGAACGTCGCGCCAGCGACATGCGCCCGGAGGAGCGCGCCGTCACACAACAGGAGCTCACCGCGATCACCCTCTCCGACGACCTTCGCAAACGCGTCGACGAAGCGCTGCGCGCCACCTCACCGACGAGCTCGGCGAGCGCACCGGTCATCGCGCGAGCCATCAAGGCCGACTCGTTCCTCGGCGCGATTCGCGCGGTCGACACGTCGAGCCCGCGCGTCGTCCGGTTCGCCGGATCGGGCATCGCGGGCGCGTTGGTCGCCGCGGACGACGGCGGCTTCGTCGGCTTCATCGCGACACCGGAGAGCCTCGCCCGCGGGCTCCGGGCTCGACCCCCATCATGGTTCACACCGAACGCAGAGCTCGCCGCCGTCGCGACGACCACACCGGCGGAGAGCGACGGCGTCTCTGCGCCGCCGGTGAGCGTCGCGTGGATCACCGACGGCCTCGGTGTGAAGGTCGAGCTCGCCGATCCGACGCGCATCTCGAAGCGCGCCGCCCGGTCCGAACGCATCCTCGCCGCGCTCATCGCGGCCGGCATTGCGCTTGCGCTCGGGCTCGCGGCGCTCCTCTACCGAAGGATGCGCGCGACACGACGCACCAGCGAGCTGCGAACGAGCTTCGTCGCCGGCGTCTCGCACGAGCTCCGAACGCCCCTCGCCTCCGTGCGCATGCTCTCCGAGCTGCTCGAGGAAAACCGTGTCGAAGAGGAGGAACGCGCCGAGGTCGCCGCCGCCCTCGCAAAAGAAGCGCGCCGCATGGGTGACACCGTGGAGCGCTTCATGTCCTACGCGAAGAGCGAGCGCGGAAAGCTCATCGCCGCGAAGACGCCCGTCGACCTGGCAGAGGTGGCGCTGGCGCGGGTCGCCGCATTCGTCGAGCGACATCCCGGCGTGCGCGTGGAGACGACCGCGCCCGACGCGCTCGAAACGGACGCCGATCGACCGCAGATCGAGATCGTCGTCGACAACCTCCTCGAAAACGCCTTGAAATATGCGCCCGCCGGCCAGCCATACGAAGTCGTGCTCGCGCAGTCGGATCATGACGTGACGCTGTCGGTTCGCGATCGCGGCCCCGGGATCGCCGCGCGTCACCGGCGCCGGATCTTCGACGCGTTCGAGCGGGGCGACGATCGCCTCTCGAAAGCCACGAGCGGCACGGGCCTCGGACTGTTCCTGGTCCGCGCCATCGCGCGCGCACACGGCGGTGACGCGACCGTCGAGAGCGACCCCGGCGAAGGAGCACGATTCGTCGTCACCCTGCCGTCCGAACGCACGTGAACGAGTCGGCTTCACGCCCCGAGCCGGCACGGAATCGTTCTACCATCTCGGGTCGATGAAGCAGCGCCGAGGCGCGGATTTGGAGCCGTCTTCAGAAGCCGTGAGGACGATGCTCGCTGCGGCGACCGAACGCATCGTCCGCCACCTCGAAGCGCTGCCGGCAGCGCCGGCGTCGGTCGACGTTCCGTTGTCGACGATCGATCCGATCCTCACCGCCGGGTTACCGGAGACGGGCGAGCGGCTCGAAGATCTCCTCGACCTGATCTTCGACCGCTTCGTCCCGCAGGGCGTCGACACCGCGAGCCCAGGATGCCTCTCGTACATCAACAGCGGCGGCATCTTTCACGCAGCGCTCGCGGATCTCATCACCGCGACGACGAACCGCTACGTCGCTTACCGCGCGGCTGCGCCCGCGCTCGCCGATCTCGAGGCCCAGGTCATTCGCTGGTTTTGCGATTTGGCCGGGCTTCCGCCGTCGTCCGGTGGCGTGCTCTTGAGCGGCGGATCGATGGCGAGCCTCACCGCGATCGTCACCGCTCGACGCGAGCGCCTCGGCTCGAGGTTCGACACGGCGACGATCTATGCGTCGGACCAAATGCATCACTCGATCTTGAAGTCCGCGATGATCGCGGGGCTCTCGCTCGACAACGTGCGCGCCATCCCGACGGACGAGACGTTCCGCATGCGCGCCGACGAGCTCGAAGCGGCCATCACACGTGACAAAGCGCAGGGCCTCACGCCCTTTTTCGTCGCCGGGACGGCCGGGACGACGAACACCGGTGCGATCGACGATCTCGAGGCGGTCGCGGCCATCGCCCGGCGACATCACCTCTGGTTCCACGTCGACGGCTCCTACGGCGGCCTTTTCCTTCTCACCGGTCGCGGGCGGGGCGCGCTGAAAGGAATCGAGCACGCCGACACCATTGCGCTCGACCCACACAAGACGCTCTTCATTCCGTACGGAAGCGGGTGCCTTCTCGCGCGCGACGTCAAAGCGATGTTGCGCGCGCATACGATTCACTCCGAATACATCGCGACCATTGCAGCCACGGGCGACTCGGCGCCGAACTTCGCCGATCTGTCGGTCGAACAGACGCGCGAAGGCCGAGGGCTCCGGATCTGGCTGCCATTGAAGCTCCTCGGCGCCGGCACCTTCCGCGAAGCGCTCGACGAGAAGCTCGATCTCGCACGATCCATCACGAACGCGCTGGAAGCCATCCCGACCATCGAGATCGTCGCCCGCCCTCAGCTGTCGATTGTCGCGTTTCGCGCGAGCCCCGCCGGCGCGACGGACGAACGAGCCGACGCCTTGAACGAAGCCATCCTCACGGCCGTGAACCGACGCGGGCGTGTACACCTATCGGGGACGACCCTCCGCGGGCGCTTCGCGATCCGCGTCTGCGTGCTCTCATTTCGCGCACACGAAGCTCGAATCGAGGCGTGTATCGAGGACATCCGAGCCGCCGTCGACGAGGTGCTCGGCGCCGGCGGATGACGTCACGGCGGGACGCTGCCTCGCAAATACGAAAACGCGAGGCGGCGCAGCTCGTGATCCAGCTCTTCGGAGCCGATGCGTGCCGCCAGATCGTCGTGCGCGAGCATTCGATCGATGATCAGCGTCTGCAGATCCGCGGTGTGCCGGGCCTCGGTATACGGGCGATTGGTGAAGCTGACGACGTGATAGGGGCTCGCCAGCTCGTCCGGGAAGAGCTCGGTCAATCGCGACTCGAGCCTCTTGCGTAGGATGAAATCGGATTCGCGCGCGCTGCGGGCGATCTCGTCGTAGTGCTCGGCGGCGATATCGATGACCGCGTCGCAGTTCTCCCGTCGGGCGGATTCGTAGTGCGCGAGCGCGGACGCCCAATCGTCGCCGTAGGCCGTGACGAAATCCGCCAGCGTCGTCGCGTCCTCGAGTCCTGCATTCAATCCCTGGCCGAGGAACGGATACATCGCGTGGGCAGCGTCCCCGATCAGCGCGACCCGCCCGTCGAACACCCAAGGAGCGCAACGCAGCGACACGAGCGAGGACGGAGCCTCCGAAAAGAAGTCACTCGCGAGTTGCGGCATCCAATGCGCGATGTCCGAAAACGACGACGTAAAAAACTCTCGGACGTCGTCGGGGCTCGCGAGCGATCGAAATGAGACGTCCCCTTCGAATGGCAAAAAGAGCGTGCAAGTGAGGCCCTGAAGAGGATTCGCGAACGCGACCAGCATGCACTCGCCACGCGGCCAGATGTGCAGCGCGTTCTTGTCGAGCTCGGCGTGCTCGATGATTCCGGGCGGCGTGGAGAGCTCGCGATAGAAATGGCGGCAATACCAGCGGGTCAGGCTGAAGCCCGGCCTTCCGAGCAAGCTGCGCCGAACACCGGAGCTCGCGCCGTCGGCGGCGAGGATCACGTTCGCGCGCACGCGCGCCGCGCGACCATCCGCGTGAAAGCTCAACGTGCCGTCCTCGGTTCGAACACCGACGCATCGCCACCCGAAATGCAAATGCACATTTTCGTACGTCTCGGCGTGATCGAGCAGCGACTGCGTGAGTGCGGAGCGGGACACCGACGCCAGGGCCTCGCCATTCGCCCCATACGGCTGAAAACGAAGCTCCCCGAGCTCGCCGTGGATCATCCGGCCCCACAGCGGGATCGTGATCTGCTGGACGCGTTCTTCTGCACCGATTCGTCGAATCGCGTGCCACCCGCGCGTCGCGAGCGTCAGGCTAATCGAGCGGCCGCCGAGCGCAGGGACGATGCGGGGATCGTCGCGCCCTTCGAAGACGTGAACGTCGTGCCCGCGCCGCGCCAAAAGCATGGCGGTCGTGAGACCGACCGGCCCGCCTCCCACCACGGCGACGCCGACGTTTTGCTCCGCGGATGAGGGGGCTTGTTGATTTACCAAGCGCTTTCCAATCTTATTCAGGAAGCGATTCCACGCAAAAAGGTCGCATGAAGTCAGCCTCCAAACTTCTCGAGCTGTTCACTGCTCATTGGACCTCCGCCATCCTCGCGAGCGGGGTCGAATACGAAGTGTTCTCACGAATCGAAGCCGGGGCCGTTACGGTCGACACCCTCGCAGCGGAAACGGGCCTCGACGGTCGGTCGATGCAGGTGCTGCTCGACGGCCTGGTCGCCATTGAGGCGTTGTCGTGCGCCGGCGGGCGGTATGCGAATACCCCCACGGCTTCCGCGCACTTGGTGCGCGGAAAGCCCGGATACATGGGCGGCTTCGGGCGGATCGTGCTCGGCGCCGGCGATGGCGGAATGCGTCAATGGTCGCGCCTGCCGGAGGCCCTCCGCCTCGGCAAACCGATAGCGCCGGAGACCATCCTCGACCCGGAGAGCCCCTTTTGGGACGAGCTCGTGACCGCGCTCATGCCGCTTTCGTGTGAGGTCGCCGTCATTGCCGCGCAGCGGATCGGCCTCGGCGACGGCAAACCGGCGTCCATCCTCGACGTCGGCGGAGGAGCCGGCGCTTATGCGGTCACCTGGCTCGATCTGAACCCTGACGCCACCGTCACTCAGATCGATTGGGCGCCGGTGAACGCCCTCGCGATAGAAAACGTGAGAGCGCGGGGTACCAGCGCCCGGTTCGTCCCCGTCGACGGCGACTTCCAGACCGTCTCGTTCGGCGACGCGGCCCACGACGTCGTCGTGTTCTCCAATATTTTCCATCATGAGAGCCCGGGCGAGATTCGAGCGCTGCTCGATAGAACGCATCGCGCGCTCAAACCGGGTGGCCGGGTGGTCATCAGCGAATTCATGCTGCACGACGACCGGAATGGGCCGTCCTTTTCGGCCCGGTTCGGCGCCGGAATGGTCCTTCAGACCCCCCGGGGCTCGAACTACCGATCAGCGGATTACCTCGAGTGGGTGCAGGCGTCCGGCTTCGTCGGCCCGATCGTCGACCGCACACACCCGCTCTCGACGCTGGTCATCGCACAAAAGCCCGCCCCCTGAATGCCCCCCGCGTAGGGGGTTCGGGCGCGGGCTCGGTGGGCTGTCAGCCAATCAAGAGGCCAATCAGCGTCGCGTTCATGAAGGCGAGCCAGTTTTCGCCGTAGCTGTTGAAGCCAGCGACGGGGAACGCCCCGATCGACTCGCGGAACGGACCCTCCAGGCCGAGGCCGTGGATGGTCATCAATCGGTGGACGCAATTGAAGAGTAGGCCGCAGGACGGGGTTTTGCCCAGCTCGCGGACCGACTTCAAAAGGGCGTCGTTCGTATCGTGGATGAGGTCGGTGCTACGCAGAAGCTGGAGGTCGGCGCCCTCGCGCACGCGGCAACCGAACATGAGCTCCTGATTGGGCATCACCGCGACGGCGCTGCGCACCCAGGGCTCACCATTGATCATGATCCCGAGCGGGTTCGCCGCGAAGACCATGTTGTTCAGCTCTTCGGGCTTCACGCCGACCTTTTCGGCGTAGCCGACGGCGGCGGGCTTTCCGTCGATCTCGTGGACGATACGCCCCGTCACCCGGCCGATGCGCATGCGCTTGTCGGTGGGGGCGTAGCTCGACGTCTTGAGGATCACGTACGGGACGGCGAGCTCCATCAACAAGAAGACGGAGCCATTGGAGGCCTCGCGCCCATCGTGGAAGACCTTCGTCTCTTTGATGGTGATCGGTTTGCCGCCGAAGTTGTCGCCGGCGGACCCGCCGACGAACGACAGGAGCGGTGCGACGTGCCCGAGGACGGTGTTGACCTCTTCCTCGTTGTTGTTGAGGCCGTCGTTCATCACGACGCCGACCCAGTGATCCGGATCGAGCTCGCGCAGGTCGACTTGGAGCTTCGTCGCAATGGCGTTCGCGGCTTCGTGGACGGCCGTCTCGACGACGACGCCGGCGCCGTAGGTCGCCATGGTGGCGGCGCAGCGCTTCACCTTCGCGCCGGAAAGCGCGAACACCGAAACGCCGCCCTGCGTGTACGCGAGGTGCGTGAACTCGCCGGCCGTGGTGCAGCCGATGATCTCCGCCTTCGGCGCCCAGCTCTTCAGCGCTCGCTCGATCGCGATGCCATCGTGATCGGAGGAGCAGAAGAAGACGATCGCGACCGCATCGATGTCGGACAGCTGCGGCCTCAGCTCGGCCAGCGCGTCGGCGGTGGCCACTTGCCCGCTGTGTGCGCATACGACGTCACGCGCCACGGCCACCCTCCCCATGCTTCAGGAACCCCATCTTCCGAAGGGTTTCGACCGTCACAGCCACCTTCTGCGGGTCTCGGTCCTCGAGTCCGATGGTGTTCAGATCGACATCGATGCTCAAAATGAGCCGCGTATTGATGAAATTCAGCCGGGCCTCGTTCCCCCCGAGCTCACTCAGCAGCAAGCTGCGTATGGTGGATAGCCGGTGCACTTCACGTGACGGTTGCACCGCGATTTCCAGGCGTCAAGCGTGCCCGAGGCGTGTAGACCTCGCCTGTTTTGGTGGTGTCGTCTTCTTTCAAAGTCCGCGAAACTGTCGTTCGTGGCCGAGGCGAGCCGTGCCCGACAGGAGAGCGTCCTGGTCGTCGAAGACGACCCGACCTTGCGCCTCGGACTGACGAAAACGCTTCGTTCCGCAGGCTATCAGGTCGAAACGGCGAAGACGGGCCGCGAGGGCCTCGACCGCGCGCGTAACGAAGCGTTCGACCTCGTCTTGCTCGACGTGATGCTCCCCGAGATGAACGGGTTCGAGGTGTGCGAGTCGCTCCGCGACGCAGACGACGACTTACCGATCTTGATGCTCACTGCCAAAGGAGAGGAGGAGGACAAGGTCCGCGGTCTCAAGCTCGGCGCCGACGATTACGTCACGAAGCCGTTCGGTGTGAGCGAGCTCCTCGCGCGCGTCGATGCGGCCCTGCGGCGGCGGCGAAAGCGCGAGAGCGCGACGAAGGTCGTCGAGGTCGGCGGCGCGACGATCGATTTCGATTCGTTTCGCGTCGTGAGAGACGGCGCGTCGATCGAAATGACCGCGCTCGAGATGAAGCTGTTGCGCTTCTTCCTCGACAACGAGGCTCGCCTCCTCACGCGGCAGCGCATCATCGATGCGGTGTGGGGCACCGATTACTTCGGCACGGACCGCACCGTGGACAACTTCGTCAATCGCCTGCGCGCAAAGCTGGAAGAGGATCCGCGGACGCCGCGCCTGTTCGTTACCGTCCGAGGCGGCGGCTATCGTTTTTTGCGGAGCGCCGAGGCAGCAGCGAACCGCAAACCACCCCCGTGACACAACGGTGACCTGCCGAAGACGGAACCAACAAAGCCGACACCTACGGTTGTCTTCGTCGGGGCCGAAGACGGTCCCAAGGAGGACCCAATGAAAAGCGGCGGGATGGGCTTTCGAGGTGTGCTGATGGGTTGTCTGCTCGCGACCGGTTGCTCGACCGGCGACGTGAGCGGCGTGGACACGGACGCCCCCGCGGCGCCCGAAGCAGCGGACGTCGCCGCCACACCGGCCGAGGACGGCGCGTCGGACATGCGGGTCCGACTCGAGAAGGCCCGGCGGTCGCTGGACCGCGGCGACGCAAAAACCGCGGAGACCGAGCTCGAGGCATTGCTCGAGACGGTCGAGGACGCAGACGACAAGAACGACGTGCTGCTCGAGCTCAGCCGCGCGTACGAGCTCGGCGGCGACCAAGAAGCGGCCATCGACGCCGTCGAGTCGATCCTCGTGACGAGCGCGGCGCGCGACAGCCATGAAGTGCGCGAGCCCGCGGAGCGCCGCCTTCGTTATCTGCTCACCGGCCACGAGGAGGAGACCAGCCCTCGCCTCCCCGCGAACGGCGAGCTGCCGCCCGTCACCGCCGCGTTGGCCGAGGCTTTCCAACCCGATGCGGACGAGCGCGTGCTGATCGACGTGTTCGTCTTCGGTCGGCCGCGCAACGGTCATGACGGCATCTTCGAAATCTCGGAAGCGAAGCGGTTTTCGATGGAGCAAGACCTGACCTCGAACATCAAGGTCAGCCAATCGATATCTTCGTCCGGAAGCTGGGTCTCGCTGCCCCACGCAATGGGGGAAAAGGACCCGTCGATGCCGCAGGCGGATCGGTCGATGCTCGTCTTCTATTACGACCTCGGCGATAACCGCGTCCCGTCCCGCTACGACGACTACTTGCCGATGCCGAGCGAGGAAATCGCCGCGGTGCTCGAACAGGGCGACGGGCTCGTGGCGGCGCGCCAGCGTCCGAACGGAAAGCCGGTGATCGTCATTGCCGCGCCTCGCAAAGCGCAGCTCGACCAAGTCGAGGCCGCATTTGCCGACATGCAGACCCTGCCCTATGCGCCGGCCGTCGTCCCCGTCACCCGGGGGCTGTCCGGCCCCGAGATCCAGGCGGGCATTCGCAGCGTGCGCAAAACCATGCACGGCTGTTACGAAAAGGCCCTCGAGCGCGACAAATCGCTCTCCGGCAAGCTGAACCTCGACTTTGCCATCTCCGGTGAAGGCGCCATCGAGGGCCTGAAGCTCGGCGAGGGCTCGACGCTGAAAGAGGCCGGCCTCGTCGAGTGTGTGTTCGGCGAAGTGAGGAAGCTCACGTTCGCGGCGACCGGAGAGCGGCGCACAGTGAGCTACCCCATCCTGATGACGCCCGAATGAGTTCGGTTGTCTAGATCGGCGAGTCTTGGTACGAGCGTGAGACGCTGTGGTCCGCTCGAATCAGATCCTCGCCGTCTCGGGAGATCCCAGCAAGCTAGAGCGGGCGCGCGATCGGCTCGAGCAGCGCGGCTACTCCCTGGAGATCGTCGACAGCGCGAACCAATGCATTCGGCGATTCCAGGCCGAGGGCGCGGATCTCGTCATTGGTCTTTTACCGCTGAGAGACGGCGGCGGCGCGGACCTCCTCCGAGGTTTGCGGGAGGTCGATCCGCGCGTCCACGTCGTCGTCATCGGGCACGATCATCAAATCCGCACGGCGGCCGAGGCGTTCCAGCTCGATGCATTCGAATACGTCGAAGACGCCGATCGCGACATGTTCGATCTGCTCGCGGCCGTCGGCAGCGCGCTCGGATCGCGGCGCGGCGACGTCCAGCTCCGATACCTGAAGCAGCGCGAGGCCACCGGGTCGTCGTGGGCCTCGCTCGTCGGTACCTCGAAGGAGATGCGCGACGTCGTCGACCTGCTGCGGCGCGTCTCCGAGCGAACGACGCGTGGCTCGCCGCCGACGATCCTGATCCGCGGCGAGACGGGCACCGGCAAAGGCCTCGTGGCCAAATGCCTGCACTACAACGGGCCCCGTCGAAACCACACCTTCGTCGAGCTCAACTGCGCGGCGATTCCCGTCACGTTGCTCGAGTCCGAGCTGTTCGGCGTCGAGCGCGGAGCGTTCACCGACGCGCGAAGCTCCCGCGCCGGTCTGTTCGAGACGGCCCACCTCGGCACCCTGTTCTTGGACGAGATCGGCAACATGCCGTGGGACCTCCAAGCGAAGCTCCTCACCGCGATCGAGGAGAAGCGGATCCGCCGCCTCGGCGGACGGCAAGCGATGCAGGTCGACGCGCAGATCGTCACCGCGACGCATCTCGATCTCACCGAGAGGGTGAAGTCGAATGCGTTCCGCGCCGACCTCTATCACCGGCTCAACGTCGTATCGGTGACGCTCCCCCCGCTGCGCCGCCGCGGCCAAGACAAGCTGCTTCTGGCGCGCACGTTCATCGAGTCGATGTGTCGCGAATATGGGTTACCGCTCCGGCAGCTCACCCCGGAGGCGGAGGAGTACATCGTCGAATATGCCTGGCCCGGCAACGTGCGCGAGCTACGCAATCAGATCGAGCGCATCGTCCTGTTGGGCAACGACGATTACATCGATCGCGACCATTTCGATCGATCCAGTATGCCCCCGCCGAGCGTCCCGCCTGCGTCCCACCGGCCGCGAACGTCGTCGTCGCCGGGCTTCTCACTCACCATTCCGGAAGAAGGAATCGGCCTCGAAGAAGTGGAGCGCGAGCTCATCAAGCGCGCGCTCCAACGTTTCGAGGGGAATGTGTCGAAGGCCGCGCGCTACTTGAAGGTCTCCCGGCAGACGTTGATGTACCGGATCAAGAAGCACGACCTCGGCTGAATCCGCGAACGGTCAATGGTTGTGGTGGTGGCAACCGCCGTCGTCGTCGTCGTCGACGATGCCGAGCACCTGCACGTGTTGGCTCGGCGTGCCCATGTTGCTCAAGAAGATGTGGTTCGCGATGCAGTTGTTGTCCTCTTCGTCCTCCTCGATCTCGTTGAACGGATCAGCGCAGAACTCGAGCAAGTAGTGGCCGCCGGGGATGCCGGTGACCTCGATGTATTGGTCAGGGATGTACCAATCGTAGACGTCGGCCCAGCCGTTGCTGATGCCCTGTCGGTATTCGTCGGTCACACCGTCGCTCGACGCCGGAAACAAGCAATCGGGGGCGTAGTACTTGCGCGGCCCGTCGCCCTTTTCGCCCCATGCATCGATTCGAATGTCGGCCATGCAGAAGCTCACCTTCTGCGCGCCTCGTAGCGGCGCATTGCCGATCCGTGCGCCATTGGCATTCGATTGCCAGAGCGCGGCATTCGCGAAGCTCGAATAGTGGTAATGGCCGTGCACACCGTGGAACTCGACCTCGCCCGCCTCTTGGCTTTGGGTCGAGCCGTTCGAGTAATAGACGGTCTGCGTGACCGGGAACGTGTCGTCGTCGTCGGGGACGGTACCGGTGGGTGACGACCAGCCGATTTCGACCGGAGCCGCGCCGACGTTCGCGATGATTTGATCGAAGCGCAGGCAGTTCTGGGCGCCGTCCTCGTCCATCTCGCTCTGGAAGCAGCTCGAGCCGGGGGGCGGATCGGGCTCGAAGATGGGGAACGAGGGAGTGTCGAAGGTGATGCGCTCGGTGCCGCGGAACTCGAGGTCGGGGAGCAGGCGGCGGACCGGCGTCGTCTTCGGGGAGAACTCCACGTCGGCGAGCGCTTCGTAATCGACGAACGGCGCGACGTTGTAGGACGGGTCCCAAGCGATCCAGACGTCGTACCAGCCATTCTCCGGGCTCGGAATGAATGCCGATTGCGATACCGCGATGATGCCGGGCGAAGCAGCGACGAGATCGCCGTCCTTGTAGACCCAGAGGTGGAGCGTATCGAACTCGCCGCAGCAGCCGGGCACATCGGGCGGTAGCTCGTGCGGTCCGGGGTTGCCGAACCAACGAAGCGCCACCTGCACGCCGCCGGGCTTGTTCGGATTCTGGAACGTGCCGTTGGGTAGCTCGATCTTCAATCGAACGTGGTCGCACGGGATGCCGCTGCACTCCGGCGGCGCATTGGCGTGCGGCGTATCGCTCGCGCTCACGGTGCCATCCCAGAAGACAGCGTGGTTCTTCTGCTTCAGCTTCACCGAAGCATCGACGATGGCCTCTTCACTCGAGGCGACCGCTTCCTCCCCTACCTCCTCCGACTCCGACTCCGACTCCGGAGCAGCCTGCACACACCCCACCAACGTGCCCAAGCCAATGATCGCGAGGCTCCAGGTGCGCATATGAAAGGCCGGTGCTGGCAAGGATCGCACCAGACACAAGACCAACAAAATTAGCCATTTACACCAAAGAGCTATGTTTCATATGAAGCATAGCGGGACCTAGCCAGTTCAAAACTGCAAGGTCAACCTGGCGTAATCGCTAGGCTTGTCAGCCGGTGTCTCGAATGAAGCATCACCTGTCTCAAAAGAGACGGATCGACCCCTGTTGACCCACGTTTGGCCCCGGCGAACCGAGGCTCATTCGGCGGTGCGAGACGACGCTCGAATGAGCCGCACGACGTCGATGACCTCGTCGACCTCGAACGGTTTGCGGATCCACATCACGCCGAGCTTGCTGACGCTGATGCCTGGATCACTGGCGCCCGAGATGAGGATGAGGTCGAGCGACGGGTGCGCGCTCTTCAAGCTCTTCAATGCGTCCTGCAGCCCGGAGCCATACGGAGATGCATCGAGGAACGCCACGTCGAATGCCGAGCTGCGGAGCGCGGTCATGAAATCCGCGTGACGCGCGAAGCTTCGAACGGCGGCGCCGCGTGCGGAGAACACCATATCGAGCAGCTCGAGGATGCCGGTGTCGTCGTCGACGACCGCGATACGGCAACCGTGAAGCGAAACGGCGCGACGTGTACGTGGACCATTCGCGGACGAGGTCGCGGACAAAGGCCACGCGATCTCGAAGACGGCGCCGTGCCCCTGCTCGAAAGGTTGAACCGACAAGCGACCGCCCTCTTCCAATGCGATCGCCTGTGCGTGCGCGAGGCCGATGCCCGCGCCGTCGGCCTTGCTCGTCTGCCCGCGTCGAAAGAGTCCGGCGCGATCGGCGTCGGGGATCCCGGGGCCGCCGTCCTCGACGCTGAGACCCACGAGACCCGGATCGTTGTCCTTCGCGATGCGGACCGTGATGTCGCCGCCCTCTTTGGTCACGTCGAGCGCATTGAGGAGGAGATTCGTCAGCACCTGGAGCAGTCGCTCGCCCGCCTCGACGTTGCCGGCATCGAGCCCGGCTGCGTACGCGCTGTGGATCGAGACGCGCTTCTTGGAAGCGACGGGTGTGAGACCACCGATGCACTCCGAGACGATGTCGCGGAGCGGTTCGACGCCGGGACGCGAGGGGTCGGCGCCGATGGCCCGACGCGCGATTCGCTGCGCGCGCCGCGCTCGCTCCAATGCGATCTTCACCGCTTCCGCGACGGGGCCGGAGGCACCTTGTGCCTGCGCCTCCTCGAGCCAGCCCAGAACGACCGTTAGACCGTTGCCGACTTCGTGGAGGGCCGCCGCGAGGTCGCGATCGGCTTCGCCTGAAGATGCGTCGTCGAGCACCAGCCGAGAACGTTAGCACGTTGGAGCGTCTTTCAGCTTCGTTACGCACGACTTGTTAACTTACGACGCGCCCTCTCGTTGACCCTTTCCGTGTAGGCGGAGTCGCATTCCACGAGCGCGCTTGTGTGATCAAGGCGTCGGCGAACATTCGTACGGCCAAGGTGGGAACGCGCCGCGCGGGCGAAAGCAGCGAGAAAGGGCGCGAGCCGCCCGCGTATGGCTTCAGGACCTCGACGAGGGAGCCGCGAGCGACGTCCTCCTCGACGATGAAGCGATAAGCCTGCACGAGGCCTCCGCCCGCGCGTGCGAGCGTGATGCACGCGAGAAAGTCGTCGGAGCACCGAATGCAGCGCTTGATCGGCACCTCGAACCGCGAGCCGTCCCGGTCGCGGAAGAGGTACGACAACGTTCGACCCGTGCTCGGGCGGATGAATCCGATGACCGTGTGCTTTTCGAGATCGGTCGGTGTCTTGGGTGTCCCGGATCGAGCCAGGTACGGCGGGCTCGCGTACACGCCGAGCGATGCATCCTCGAGGCGGCGGACGACGAGCGTCGAGTCCTCGAGCTCGCCCGCGCGAATCGCGAGGTCGTAACCATCCGCGACGAAGTCGATGTTGTGGTTCGAGACGTTGAGGTCGAAGTGGACGTCGGGGTACGCCTCGCGGAAGCGAGCGACGACCGGCAGCACGCGGTAGTGCCCGTAGGTCGTCGGAACGCTGATGCGAACGAGCCCGCGCGGCGCGGTCTGCTTCTGTGTGATCCGGCGCTCCGCGACCTCGAGCAGGCTGAGCGCTTCGCGGCATTGGTCGAAGTAAGCCGAGCCTTCTTCGGTGAGCTTCATGCTGCGGGTGGTCCGTCGAAAGAGCACCACGCCGAGGTGCTGCTCCAGCTTCGCGATCGCGCGGCTCACCGCGGCCGGCGTGATCCCGAGCTGGCGGGCAGCGATCGTGAAGCTCGCCGCCTCGACCACCGTGCAGAAGACCTCGACGAAGCGTGCGCTGACTAGCGGCATGAGGCCTCGGAAGCGCGGGGACGGCAGCGTCGATTCATTACCCGAGATCATAAATGAAGTTCGGAGCGACCCCATTATCAACCTGTTTGGGCGCGCCTAAGGTTGGTCTCGAAAGGCCGGTCACGACGAATGATTCACGGAACGACCCGCAGAACCGTCCTGCAATTCGCCGCGCTCCTCGCATTGGGAGCGTGCACTTCGAAGGAGCCCGTCATGAGCAAGAACGTCCTCTTCGTCCTCACGAGTCACGACAAAAAAGGCAGCACCGGCGAGCCCACGGGCGCCTATCTGAGCGAGGTCGCCCACCCCCACGCGGTCTTCCAAGAGGCGGGATACACGGTCGACTTCGTGACGCCCAAAGGCGGCAAGCCGCCGTGGGACGGCGTCGATCTGAAAGACCCGGTGAACAAAGCATTCTTCGAGGACGCCACGATTCAGGCGAAGGTCGAGCGAGCCGCGTCGCCCGATCAAATCGACGCCTCGAAGTACGCGGCGATCTTCTATGCGGGCGGCCACGGCACGATGTGGGATTTCCCGAACGACGAGCGGCTCGCGAAGATCGCTGCGGCGATCTACGAGCGAGGTGGCGTCGTCGGCGCCGTCTGCCACGGCCCGTCGGGGCTCGTGAACGTGCGCCTCACCAATGGGAGCTACCTCGTCGACGGCAAAGAGGTCGCGGGCTTCACGAACGAGGAGGAGCGAGCGGTAAAGCTCGAGAACGTCGTGCCGTTTCTCCTCGCCGACGAGCTCGAGAAGCGCGGCGCGAAACACCGGCCCGGCCCGATGTGGAAGCCGCAAATCATCGTGAGCGACCGGCTCGTCACGGGGCAGAACCCGGCGTCCGCGACCGGCGTCGGCGAAGCGATGGTGAAGCTTCTGTCGAAATGACCATCGCGCCCGGCCGGGCTATGGTTCGTCCCATGAGCGACGCCCTTCCGCCGAGCCGATTCCAAGCCGCATACGAGGGCACGCCGCCGTGGGACATCGGGCGGCCCCAGCGCTCGTTCAAAGAGCTCCTCGACAAGGGCGGGGTTCGCGGACCCATCCTCGACGTCGGGTGCGGCACCGGCGAAAACGCGCTCGCCTTCGCAGCCGCCGGGTACGAGGTCACGGGTGTCGACATCATCGCGCGCGCGATCGACAAGGCGCGGGACAAAGCGCGAGAACGAGGCGTTTCGGCGACGTTCGAGGTCGCCGACGCCCTCGAGCTCGGCAAGCTGCAAAGGTCGTTTTCGTCGGTGGTCGACTCGGCAGTCTTCCACGTCTTCAACGACGAAGACCGCGTGCGCTACGTTGCGTCGCTGGCGCACGTGCTCGAGCCGGGCGGCCGCTATTACATGCTCTCGTTCAGCGACGCCGAGCCGACGGATTGGGGCGGACCGCGAAGAATCAGCCGCGCCGAAATCGAAGAAGCGTTCCGCGACGGGTGGAAGATCGAGTCGATCGAGCCGACACGGCTCGAGACCACCTTCCACGAAAACGGCGGTCACGCGTGGTTCGCGACCGTCCTCCGGACGCGGTAACAGCGAGCGCGCTATTGACCGATACGCGTGCGCCACGGCTCGATCACCGTGGGCACCTCGTATTCTTCGTCGACGAGCGACGGCAGACCGAAGCGGCGGTCCCTGGCGGGCGCAGGCGAGGCACCGCCCAGCCCGACGTCACCGTCGTGCCGGTCGTCTCCGCGTCTGCTCGGCGGCGGCCCGTCCTCCACGCAGAGAAAGGGTAGTGGCCGGGGCCGCCGAGGCAAGAGTTTCGTCAGGGCTTAGAGGGACTTTTTGGCCTTCTCGAGCTCCGCGGTCAGGGCCTTTACCCCCTGTTCGAGGGACTTCTGCGGAATCGCTACCTCGATGACGATATCGGTTCCGTCGATGCGGCTCGTCGCGCTCTTCAACGCGTCTTGCTGGCCGAATTCGTTCGTCGTCGCCTGCTTCTCGAACTGACTCTTCATCAGGATGAGGAGGGCGTTCGTCTTGTTCGCGTCGTCCGCCGTCGGCATCGCCAGCCGGGTCTCCGCTTTCATCGCCGTCAGGTCGATGAAGCCACGCGCCGACTTGATGTTCTTGAGCTCGTCCGGAGCCTTTCGACCCTTCGACATCTGCTCGCGAATCAGGCCTTCGGCGAGGTTGAACGAGAGCTCTTTGCTGGTGTCGAGCTTGTAGGTCGTGGTCGCGTGATCACCGGTCGCGGAGGCCGCTCGCCAGACGTCGAGCTTGTTCGCGAAGCCGATCGAGCCGTCGGCGTATTGCCCGACCGTCAGCTTTTCGTCGCTCATCACCATGCGGCCGTCGACTTCCTGCGCCTTCTTCTTGGTGCCTTCGACCTTCTCCAGCGCCTGAACGACACTGTCCGGCTTGATGTCGCCGCTGACGACGAACACGACGTCTTCCTTGCCGCCGCCGACGTTCTTCACGCACAGGGCCGCGGCGTGGAAGCTCTTCGCGTTGATTCCCGTGTCCTTGAGCAACGTGAGGAACTTCTTCGCGTCGGGATCTTTCGCATCGGGGGTCGCGAGGATCTGCTCGACGATCGGATGAACCGACGTGAGCGACGGATGGCCGAGCGTCTTCTTGAGGTCGATCGTCATCGCGAATTGGCAGTCGGCAGGAAGGTGCGCGTACGCGGGCGCGCTGCTCGAAGCCGAGGGCGCAGCAGGGGCCGGAGCCGCGGGGCTCGCGCCTGTCGGTGCAGCGACGGCGCTCGAGGTGGAACCCGCACCGGGCGAGCTGCTCGCGGGTTTCGCGGACTTGTCGTCCTTCTTCTTCGCGTCGCCCTCGTCCCCCGAGGCGTCCGCCTTGTCCTTCCCCTTGTCGCAACCCGCGGGGAGCACGGCGAGGCCGAGAACGACGAGGAGACCTTTGAAGACCGATCGATTCAACATGGGGTGCCCTTTCGCACGGGGGGTTTGTTGAGGCTAGAGCCCGCCCCCGGCGGCGAGTGCGTGTACGGAGCACGAACCCTGGAGCTTCCCGGACGGAGGTCTCGCCTATCGAGCGAGCAATCGGCGCGGACCGACAGCGCTCCGCCGAACCGCGGCCGGGCGATCCAAACAAAGTTTCAAACATTGTTTGAACGGAAAATCCGCGAGCGGCATCCGTAGGTGAGGCTCGCCGATGCGGCGGGTCGTCGTCCCGAAAGGAGCAGCGGATGTTTCGACGAACGATGAGTTCTGTGTCGGCTCGGCTCGTGAGCGCGTTGATTCTGCCGGCCCTCGCGTCGAGCAGCGTGGCGTGCGGAGCGGATGAGACGAGCGACGCAGGGGGCAGCGATACCGGCGGCGGAGCCGAGGTCGGCGGCCATGGAGGCGGCGACGGTGGAGCGCCGACGTGCCCCGAAATCCCCGAGCGACAATGGTGGGAGCTCGGGATGGAGGACTACGTTCTCGACTCCGTCGTCCTCCACTATCTCGGGCAGGCCTATCACCAGTCAGCCGACGTCGGAGAGGTGCTCGAGACCGCGAGCCGCGTCGATCCAGCCGTTTCGGGAAGCTGGATGACCGAGTGGCAAAAGACCGCCCAGCGCCTCGATGCGGTCGCGAACGAAAGTGAGGAGGCTGGACACCCGCTCTCGGCGAGCCAGGCGTATCTGCGCGCGGCGACCTACTACCGCGCCGCGCTCCATCATCAGGAGGATCCGTATGCGCCGATCGTGAAGGAGCTCGCCGAGGCGGAGGTGACGAGCTTCGAGCGATATCTGGCGCTGTCCGGATCGCCGTGCGAGCCGGTTTCGATCCCCTACGAAGATACGACGCTACCCGGCTATTTTTGCCGCTCGCCGGTCGCCGAAGAGCCTGCACCGGTGTTGCTCTTCCAAGAGGGACGCGACGCTTGGGCCGAGGACGGGAAGTTCATCGCCGACGAAGCGATGAAGCGCGGCTACCACGCGCTCTTGTTCGACGGGCCGGGGATGGCGAAGGTGATTCGAATCGAGGGGCTGCCGTTCCGGCACGATTGGGAGAACGTCATCACGCCGGTGATCGACTTCGCGGTCGCGCGGCCCGACGTCGACGCATCGCGGATCGGGCTCGTGTCGGTGAGCATGGGCGGATACATGGGCCCGCGCGCCGCGGCGTTCGATCATCGATTGAAGGTCCTCGTCGCCAATCCCGGAGTTCTCGATTGGAGCGCGATCTACGAGGGATTCCTCGATGCGATCGACCCGGAGCTCTTGCCGCTTCTCGATAGCGACGAGGGCGCCTTCAACGAACGAATCGAAGAATACATGCAAGCCAACGAGCTCCTCGCGTGGGGCCTCGTCGATTCGATGTGGCACCATGGCGTCGATACGCCCGCGGCGCTGATGAAGGAGCTTCGCAAGTACACAATCGCCGACGTCGCGGGACAGATCACCGCGCACACGCTCGTCGTCGATGCCGAGGCGGAGGAATGGGGGCAATCGCAGGCGCTCTACGACGCGCTGACGTGCCCCAAGGACTACCTGTTGTTCACGGCGGAGGAGGCCGCACAATTCCACGTGCAGCCCGGCGCCGTCGGCATCGCGAGCCATCGCCTGTTCGACTGGATCGACGACGCGCTCTGAGCGCGGCACCGTCGCCGGCGAACGCAGTTCAAAGCGAGCAGCGTTCGCTGTAGCTTCGCTCGAACCTTGGATCCGAGGTTCGCAAGGGGGACGTGTTGACGTCCCGAGAGGACGCGCGCCAAAAGCTCGTCGCGGTGACGCTCGAGCTCGTGGAGTCGCAGGGCCTCGGCGGCGTGACGGTGCGCGCGATCGCCGAGGCGGCGGGGGTGAACATCGCCGCCATCAGCTACTACTTCGGATCGAAGGACGCGCTCGTGGAAGCCGCGCTCGACGCGGCGCTCGCGCACGCGGTCGGCGACGCGGACGTGATCTTGGCGAAGCTCGACGATGCGCCCGCCGAGACGCTCAAGGAGCTCTTCGGGTACCTGTTCGAAGGTGCGCTCCGGTACCCGGAGGTGACGCGCGCTCGGCTCGGCGCAGGCGCCGCGGCGGCGCCTGCGCCACGCGGGTTCGCCGAGATGATGAAGCGCATCGCGGCGGCGCTCGCCGCGAACGTCGGCGGGCTCGGCAAGACCGAAGCGGCGCGGCGCGTCGCGCGCGCGTTTTCGGCCGTTTTGTTCCCGTCGTATTTCCACCATTTCTTCGAAGAGCTGCGCGTCCTCGGCGACGAGCGCGATCGAGCGCGTTACGTGACCGAAATCGTGGAGGAGCTGCTCGCCCCGGCGGTGAGCCCGGGGGGCGTCGAAGAGGTGAACGCCGCACCGCGAAAAAGCCCGCGCCCCCGAGCGAAACGACGCCGACTCGGGTGAGGCGCGCGCGCCGGGTTCGTGTATGGTCCCGGCCATGATCGTCGGTGTCATCGGATCGGGCGCGATCGGCCCGGACCTCGCGTACGGCTTCCTCTCCGCGCTCGCACGCGAAGCGGGCTCCAAGGTGTACCTCGTCGACATCCAGCAAGAAGCGCTGGACCGCGGTGCCGCGCGCATCGCGGGCTATCTGCAGAAGGGTGTCGCCCGTGGAAAGATCGCGTCCAGCGCCGCAAAGGCGATCCAAGGCGCGCTCGTCCCGACACGCAACCTCGCGGACCTGAAGGACTGCGACTACGTGCTCGAGGCCGCGAGCGAGGACCTCTCGATCAAGCGTCGGATCCTCGCCGAGCTCGAAGGCATCGTGCGGCCCGATTGTTTGATCGGGTTCGCGACCTCGGGCCTCCCGCGAAAGCACATCGCATCGGAGGCGAAACACCCCGAGCGCTGCTTCGTGAACCACCCGTTCTACCCGGCGTGGCGATCGCTGCCGATCGAGATCGTGCTCTCCGGTGACGAGACCCTCGGCGCAAAGATGGTCTCGACCATCGAGAAGCTGGGGCGGGTACCGATCATCACCGCGGATGTCGAGTGCTTCGCCGCGGACGACGTGTTTTGCAACTACATCGCAGAGGCCGCGCGCATCGTCGAAGAGGGCGTCGCGACGCCGGCGCAGGTCGACGCGATCGTCCACGCGGCCATCGGCGGCGGCGGCCCCTTCAACGTGATGGATCTCACGAAGGGCAACCTGCTCGTCCACAAGTGCCAGCAGCTGATGCAAAAGGCGGAGACGGGCAGCGGGTGGTTCGCGCCGCCGGCGATCCTCACGAAGCAGGGCGACAAGCCCTGGCACGATCGCAAGGCGCCCGGCGACCCCGCGCACGACGAGGCGCTCGGCAAGAAGGTGCTCGATCGCATCCTCGCGGTGATCTTCGCCCGCACCTACTTCGTCGTGGATCACGGCGTGTGCGAAGCGACCGACGCGAACTGGCTCATGCGGATGGCGCTCGGTTTCCGGAGCGGGACGCTCGAGCTCGCCGAAGAGCTGGGCGCGGAGCGCGTACACGAGCTGTGCACGAAATACGCCGCGGAGCACCCGGGCTTCTACGTGCCGCGCTCGATCATCGACAAGAACCTGCCCGCCTTCCAGCGCACGGTGAAGACCGAGCGGGACGGCGAGCTCGCGGTGGTGCGCATCTTCCGGCCCGAGGTAAAAAATGCGCTGTCGAAGCTCACGCTCTCCGAGATCGACCGCGCGATCGCGACACTCGAGTCGGACCCGACGGTGCGCGGCATCGTGTTGACGAGCTACGACGGCGCGCTCGCAGGCGCGGACATCAACGAGCTCGCGGCGCTGCCGACGCCGGAAGCGTGTCGAAAGACGTGCCTCGATTCACATCCGATCTTCGACCGCATCGCGCGCTCGAACAAACCGATCGTCGCAGCGGTCGACGGCGCGGTGCTCGGCGGCGGCGCCGAGCTGTCGATGGCGTGTCATGCGCGCGTCGTGGGGAAATCGCTCGTGCTCGGCCAGCCCGAGGTGAACCTCGGCATCATCCCCGGGTACGGCGGCACGCAGCGCTTGCCGCGCCTCATCGGCGTGGAGCGCGCCATCGATCTGTTGCGGACCGGTCGCTCGGTGCGCGCGGCTGACGCCTGTGCGTGGGGTTGGGCGCACGGCGAGCCGGTCGCGGATCCCGTCGCTTCGGCGAAGCAGCTCGTTCGGGAGCACCTCGCCGGGACCAAACGCGTCGCGCCGGTCGACCCTGCCCCGCTCGCCGTGCCCGACACGCTCCCGCAGGTGGACATCGGCCATCGGTCGCTCGCCATCGACGCGATCCTCGTCGACGTCGTGCGGCGCGGCTTGAAGAAGCCGCTCGCCGAGGGGCTCACCATCGAAGCGGACGGCTTTGCGCGCTGCCGATCGACCGTCGACATGGACGTCGGCATGAAGAACTTCATCCAGAACGGGCCGCGCGTTCCTGCGGCGTTCCTGCACGAGTGACCGCCGTGGTGGGTTGGATCGAAATGCAACCGGGTTGGGTCGTCGCTGCAATCTCTCCCCCCCGTCCCCCCTCACTTCGTGCGGGGGGTGCCCGGCCCGCATATGCGCTGATGCCGGCGTACTCGAGCTCCCCCCTCAACGCAGTTGAGGGGGGCTGGGGGGGAGAAATAGCGGCGCCAGCGCTTCAAGACATGATCGCCTTTCATTCGGAGACCCTATGTCCATCGTGATCCTCGACGGCGCGCGTCGTACCCCGCGCGCCGACATCCTCGTCGACAACCGCGAGCAGGGGCTCTTCTCCCGCTTCACGACGACGCAGCTCGGCGGTCTGGCGATCAAGGCGACGCTCGCGCAAACGTCCGTCGACAAGTCCCTCGTCGGCCACGTCGTGATGGGGATGGCGCAACACAGCCACCGCGACAGCATCTACGCCGCGAAGGGCATGGCCTGGCGCGGCGGCCTCGCGGAGGACGTGCCGGCGCTCACCGTCGCGCGCATCTGCGGAAGCGGCGCGGAAGCCGTCGCGGTCGGTGCGGAGATGATCCTCGCCGGTGTGCGCCACGATCCCGAGCGGCCGTTCGTCGTCGTCGGCGGCGCCGAGTCGATGCAATACCCGTTCACGCTCTACAACCAGCGCGGAAAGAAGATAGGCGAGGCCGTACAGAAGTACGGGCCGATCGACACGTCCACGCTGCCTGCGGGAACGCACCTGCAGGACATGTTGCTGATGAGCCTCTACGACCCGTCGGCGAAGATGGCGATGGCGAACACCGCGGAAGAGCTCGGCCGGCGCTACGAGATCACGCGCGACGAGGCGGATCGCTTCGGCTACCGGTCACACGTGCTCGCGAAGAAGTCGCGCGACGCGGGGCACTTCAAGGAAGAGGTCGAGCCGGTGACGGTGGATCTCGGCGATCGGTCCATCACCGTCGAGCACGACACGCACATCCTCGAGGACGCTTCGCTCGCCAAGATGAGCCGGCTGCCCGCCGCGTTCGAGGCGGGCGGCATCATCACGGCGGGCAATGCGAGCGCAGTCGTCGACGGCGCCGCGGCGATGGTCATCGCGCGCGACAAGGACGCAGAGAAACACGGCGCGAAGCCGCTCGCGCGCATCGCCGGCATGGGCGTCGCCGCGTGTGATCCGCGCATCATGGGTTGGGGCCCGGTGCCGGCGACGAAGCGCGCGCTCGCGTCGGCGGGCATCGACGGCAAAGCGATCGATCACGTCGAGCTGAACGAAGCTTTCGCGCCTCAAGCGATCGCGGTCATCCGCGACCTCGCAAAGATGGGCGTCGATCCGGAGAAGGTGAACCCGATGGGCGGCGCGATCGCGCTCGGTCACCCGCTCGGGGCGACCGGCGCGAACCTCACGCTCACCTGCGCGTACGCGCTTCGACGCAACAAGCAGCGCTACGGCCTCGTGACGATGTGCATCGGCGGCGGCCAAGGCATCTCGCTCGTACTCGAAGCCGTCTGAGCGCGGCCCTCAAGGGTTGACGACGTAGAACTTGTTGTCGAGCTTCACGACCTCGACCTTGATCTCGTCGTCTTTGCCCTTCGAGGTCTTGAACGCGATCTTGATCTTGCTGACCTCGAACTCGGTGGAGGCGGTGCAGCCGCGCATCTTCTCGCCCTTCTTCACCGAGGCTTTGACGCGGTCGACCGTTGCGCTCACGAAGGTCACCGGCCCGTCGGGGTGGGGCTTCGCCGACTTGAGCTTCTCGATCTCTTCGTGGACCTTCTTCTTGTTCGGGTCCTCGCCCTCGCACGAATAGAGCTTGCCCATCGTTTCGTCGCTGAGGAACAGACTCTTGATGGCGGCCTCGTCTCCGCCCTTGTTGGCAGCCTCGATGTAGGCCTTGCCGAGCGCTTCGATCGAATCGAAGCCGGTGCTCGTCCCGCCGGCGGACGAGGCGTCGGGCGCCACCGCCGACGACGACGCGTCGGCCGTAGCGGAGGCCATCGTCGTGGTTGCTGCGGTCGTGGTCGCGGCCGTCGCGGGCGCGCTCGTCTTCGGCGCGGACGCCGTTGTCGCGGCGGTGGATGAAGCCTTGTCTTTGGTGGCCGAGGCGGACGATTGCGTCGCCGCGTCGCTTCCACACGCGGCGATGAACAGCGCGAAGGCGGTCAGTTGGGCTTTCATCCCGCGGATGGGACCAGCCCCCGGGTCGGAGAGCAACGCCTCCCGCGGCACGCGCGGTCAGGGTTCGGCGGGCGTGGCGTCTTCCGCTGGCAGCGTGATGCTCGGCGGAAGCGGCAGCACGAACACGCCCGCTTCGTCGGTGCTGGTCGCGCCGATCTGAACGAGCGGGCCGACGCTGTCGCCTTGCTTCGGCTGAATCCACGCGCGCACGACGGCGTACGAGACCGGGCCGGTATCGTTCGAGATGAGGCCTTGCGCGAGGGCGGGGTACCGCACCGAGAGCTCGCCGAGATCCATCACGGGCGTCACGTCGGCGGTGTCGATGAGAAGGTTCGGAATGACGGCCCAGGGAAAGCCGCTCTCCGGGGCCATTTGCACGACGACGTTCATCTGGCCGGGATCGACGGGGAGCTCGAAGTCACCGAAGTCCGAGGTGAGACCCGACTGCGGACGCGTCGGCCAAAAGATCGGGCGGCTGGGATCCGGTTTGGAGCGAACGATCGCCGCGTAGCTGCTGTCCTGCGGTTGCGCCGGCGAAAAAAGGAGCGGGGCAGACGCGAGCGGCGCGCCCGTCGGGTCGAGCGCGACCCCCTGCACGAGCGGCTGCTTCGGCAACGTGAACCCGAGGCCCGAGCCGCCGCCGTCCGCCTCGATCTTCCAC
>JABFXY010000115.1 GCA_013361525.1 Polyangiaceae bacterium
GGCGGCGGGCGTTGCAGCGGAGGCGCGGCCGGCGCCGAGACCGCGGGCGTCGGTGCCAGCGGCGGTGCCGGAGGACGCACAGGCGGCGGGGGCGGCGCAGCAACGGGGTTCGGTGCGGTCAAACCGAGGAGCGCAGCCGCGTCCGGCGCCGGCGCGATCTTCGTCGCGCCGCCGAAGTCCGGATCGTCGGGCGGCTCCGAATCGGAGACCATCGACGGCGGAGCCGCCGGCGGATTCGAGCCGGACACGGCGCGAGCCGCCATCGCCATGATGTGCGCCGGCAGCTCGCGCATGACGGTCGCGTCTTGCTCGCCGAGCGGCGACGCCGACACTTGTTGGAGCGATGCACCGGGCCGAGGCGCGCCACCCTGGCTCGGCGGCGGAAGCGGCACGCCCGGCCTCGATCGAGGCGGCGTCGCCATCCCGGGCCGCGGAGGGCCACCGGAAGAGGGCGGACCACCGGGTGCCGAGGAACGCGGATCGAACGACGGCGGAGCGAACAAACCGAGCGAATCCGGATTGCGGCTCACGCTCGACTCCTCGAACACCATTCGATCCATCGGCAGCATGGCCGTCGCGGCGGCGTCCTCTTCGGCGCCGTCCTCGTCGTCGAGCGCGGTGAGGTCGCGCACGCGCGGATCGGCGAACCAATGCTCGAGCTGACCTCGCAGCTGAGCGACGCTCGAGGTGCGTCGCCCGGGATCGGCGATGAGCGCATTGGCCAGGATCGCATAGAGGCCCGCAATGCCATGCGGGCCCGTGTTCCCTGCGTCGTCGACGATGCCGAAGGCGGCGAGCGGAGGTAAGCCTTGGTGGACGCGTTGCTCGACCTCTTGCTTCAGCTCGCCGAAAGGTCGCGCGCCGGTGATGGACGAAAACAACGTCCCCGCGAGGCCCCACGCGTCGTCGGAGGGTGAAAGCTGCCCGTTTCGAAATCGCTCCGGCGAGTGGTACTGGACCATCTCCGCGGTGCGCCGAACGTCGGCGACGACACCACGCGAGAACGGCGCGCTCTGCTCGATGAGCACGCAAGCCGGCGAGACGTTGCCGTGCGCGACCCCGTGCAGATGGAGGGCCTCGAGGTGTTTGGCCAGCCGGATCGCCCAGCCGACCGCATCCTTGGGAGCGAGGGGACCCCGCTTATGAATCCATTGCGCGAGCGTTTCCAAACCGAGGAGCCTTCTGGACCCGTGAGAGTTTATCGAAGCTTACCGTCTCACGTCCTAACAAACAGGATCCATCGGAAAGGTCAAAGCCGGCAAATCCGGAGCGAGGCGGCAGCGACGGCTTCCTCGATGGAAGCACCGCCGGCCGTCCCCGTCGCACCCGAAGAACGCTGACTTTGCTCAACGTGATCCAGCAGATCGTCTGCTGGACAACGCATCTCTGCCGCGAGGCGTTCGACCGGCTCGAGGTACGTCGCCTCGTCGCGTCCGTTTTCGACTTTGCCGCGACGCTGGAGCGCGCTCTTCGCGATCGCAACCGCTCGCTGCATGACCTCGCCCGCGGGACGGCCTCGAAACTGGGCGCGCGGACCGTCGATCACGACACGCGATCGCAGCTCTTGCAGCTCGTCGAACCGGAAGCTCTCCGTCAGCGCCTCGGCCTCGCCGAGCGCCTTTTCGTCGTAGAGGAGGCCCGTGAACAGCGCGGCCGGCCCGACGACGAGGTGCTTCGGCAACGAGTCGCCGCCGCGAACCTCGATCGTGCGCTTCAACCGAACCTCGGGGAACAGCGTGTTGAGGTGCGTAACCCAGTCGATCATCGTCGCGCGGTGCGACCCGAAGCCATGCCTCATGAAGCTTCGGAACGACTGACCCGTGTTCTCGACCACCTCGTCGCCGCGAATCACGACGAACATCGGCGCATCGAGCGCCCACTCGACGTAGTCGGTGAACCGCGCTTTCGGCGCGAGCATCGGCTCGAGCAAACCTTGCCGATCGGGATCGACGCTGAGCCACACCTTCGCGCGGAATGAGCGCCCGCCGAAGGGTTTGCCTTCGTAGAAAGGTGAGTTCGCGAAGAGCGCCGTGAAGAACGGCGCGAGCTTCAACCCGACGCGCACCGAGCGCATCGCGTGCTCTTCGGACGAGTAATCGAAGTTCGCCTGCACGGTCGCCGTGCGCCTCATCATGTCGAGGCCGTGATCACCGCGGGTCGGAAGATACCTTCGCATCACGCCGTAGCGAGGCTTCGGCACCCAGGACAGATCCGCTTGGCGCGCGAACGGGTGAAAGCCGATACCGAGCCACGCGATGCGCTCGCCCCCTTCGGGCGCGAGCGCTTTGCCGACCGCTTCGAGCTCGAGCCGATGAGCCTCGAACTCCGCCGCGATGGCATGCAAATCCTGAAGCGGTGCACCGGAGAGCTCGAACTGCGCGCCCGGCTCCAGCGTGACCGAAGCGTGATTCTTCTCGAGCGCGAGGAGCGGCCCACCGTCCTCCACGAGCGCCCACCCGTGGGACCGAGCGAGCTCTCGCATCACGCGCACGACGCCGTGATCCCCGTCGTATGCGAGCGGCGTCAGCGATCGCTCGAGCACGCCGATCTTTTCGGCCTCCGCCCCCACGCGAAAGGCCGACGCGGGCTTGCAGGCCTCGTGAAACGGCGCGAGCAAGTCGTCCATCGAGCGGATCGGCTCGCGATCCCGTTCACTTAGGGGGGGTGCCATGCGGGTTCGCTGCTTATAAGCCGCAACGAGCCGGATGCAACGTGAGGTTTCATTGTCGTCGGCGTCGTCGCCGCGGCACGCGGCAAGTGCGTGTGCTCACGTTCCTCGAGCTCGGCCGGGAAGCGCGCGCTCCGTTGGTGTAAAGCGTCGGGCCGTGACGACTCGATCGTTCGTGATGCTGTTGTGCGCGGCGATCGCCGCGCTGCCTGCCGCGTCGGCGCGCGCGCAAGCGGGCGCGGATCCCGCACCGGTGCCGCCAGGTGAACAGACCGTTGTCCCGCCGGCGACACCGCCGACGGATCCCACCGGCGCTCCTGCACCGGAGGTGAACGATCGCGCTGCGTACGACAATGCTTCGCGCGAATACCAAGCGCACCCCGACACCGATTCGGCCGAAGCGCTCGCCGTCGCCGCATCGAAGATCGGCGCACACCGCGAAGCCGCGGAGCACTTCGCCATCGCCCTTTCGCTGAAGCCCGGCATGGACGCTTCTCGCCGCGCGCGTCTTCAGACGCTGCTCAAGGCGGAGAAGGCGCACGTCGCGACCGTCCTCGTGAAACTCTCGACGGACGCCAAAGCATCGATCCTCGTCGACGGCATCGACGTCGGGACCTATCCGCTGAAGCTGCCGCTCTACCTCGATCCCGGTGAGCACACGTTCGCCGTCGTCGCAGAGGAAAAGCGCTTCGTTTCGGTGCGCGTGGGAGTCCCCGCCGACAAGTCGGTGACGGTGACGATGCACGAAGCACCGGCGGACGCGAAGGTCGCATCGTCGGAGAAACCGATCTGGCCCGCGGTGGTGCTGGGCTCGCTCGGCGGCGCAGCGCTCGCCGTCGGCATCGGGACGGTGGCCGCATCGTTCTCACGCGAGTCCGAGGCGGAGGAGCTCGGCGCAGAGATCGGGACGTGCGACCTCGTGGCGTTGAGCCCAGCGTGCCTGGAGCTCTCCTCGGTCGTGAGCGAACGAAACACACTGCGGAACGCCTCGACGATCGCCTTCATTTCGAGCGGCGTGTTTGCAGCCGCCACGATCGGCTACCTGTTCATTCCGCAGGCGAAAGAGACGCCCGCGCAAGGCGCTCCCCCTGCTGCGGTCGAATGGATGGTTGCGCCTGCCGTCGCCTCGGACCACGTTGGCGTCGTCGTGTTCGGAGCGTTCTGATGCTGCGACTCTCGATCGTGACGCTGGGTCTCTTGCTCGCATCCTGCGCAAACCAAACCCTCTGCGAATACACCACGTGCATCGAAGGCACGGCCGGTGGAGCGCAGGGCGGCGGAGATCAGGGCGGCGATGCACCTCAAGGCGGAGGAGGAGCCAGCGCGGAGGGCGGCGGCGGTGATTCGGCAGGTGGAGCCGACGCGGGCGGCGCCGATGCAGCCGGCGGAAGCGCTTCGGGCGGCAGCGGAGGCGGCACGTGACCTATTTCCTGCATGCACCGATCGACGGCTTTCGCATGGCACTTTCGCTGCCTGCGGGTGAGCCGCGCTTGTTCGCCTTTCACAAAGGCAACCTCGTCCTCGACGCCTCGGGGAACGTCCCGACGCGCACCGAAGCGGAAGCTGCCGGCCTCGAGATCGACGGCATGGCTCCGCTCGGCACGCTCGAAGGCCGGCCTTGTGTCGTCGCGTATCTGACGCCGACGCGCGCGCTGCCGGACGGCTGGTCGGCGAAGTCGTTGCGGTTCCTCTTCGGAGCGCTCGACGTCGGCGTGCTCAGCGTCGCCGCCGTCGGGTCGCAGGTCGCGCACTTCATGTCGACGAACAAGCGGTGCGGCACGTGCGGCGAGCCAACCGTCGCCAGCGAAAAAGAGCGGTCGGTCCGCTGCGCCACGTGCGAGCGCGACATCTACCCGGCGGTCTCTCCGTGCGTGATCGTCCTTATCCACGACGGGCCGCGCATTCTTCTTACGAGGCAGCCTCGGTTTCCGCGCGGGCTGTACGGCCTCGTCGCGGGCTTCGTCGAGGCGGGTGAGTCGCTCGAGACGTGCGCGCGCCGCGAGATCGCCGAGGAGGTCGGCATCGAGATCGCCGATCTCGAATATGTCGCGTCGCAACCCTGGCCGTTTCCCTCGCAGCTGATGGTCGGGATGACCGCGCGCTACGCCTCCGGCGAAATCGTCGTCGATACGACCGAGCTCGAAGACGCCCGATGGTTCGACGTCGGCGCGCTGCCGATGATTCCGCCTCCGTTCAGCATCGCGCGCCACCTCATCGATCGCTTCATGGCGAGCTACAACGAGCGCAAATAAGCGACGAGCGCCTCGCGTTGCGCGGCATCGAGCGGCGGCGGCTCTTTGCCGCTGTCGGCGTGCGGCGTGAGGAGCAGCGAGTCGAGGGTGTCGAACCGCCCGTCATGGAAGTACGGCGACCGCCCGGCGACGCCGAAGAGCGACGGCGTGTCGAACGTGGCGCGCCGATCGTTGCCCGTTCGCGAGCCGATGTCGTGAACCTTGCCGTCGCTCGCGCCGCCTACGTGGCAGCTCGCGCAGCCGGCCGCGGGGGAGGCGAACACCGTCTTGCCCTTGGCGATCAGCGTAGCGTCCGTCGACGGTGCCGCGACCTGCGGCGGCTTCAGCGAATCGACGTAGGTCAGGAGCGACTCGAGCTGCACGTTGCGCAGGCCTTGCCCGTGGAGGCGCCGAAACTCGAGCTGAAGGAAGCTCGCGATGTCCTTGCGCTCGCCGTCCCAGCCGTAGGGCGCCGTCTCGCCGAGTGCGTTCACGAGCGAGCGTGTTCGCCGCGGCCCGTCCGGCGATGCCCAGACCAGCCCGTCTTCGCGCCCGTCGACGTGGCACGACGCGCACGCGACGTTGCTCGACGAGATGCGCGCGTCTCCCGTGGAATGAAAGATCTGCCGGCCGAGCAGCATCGAGAGCGTCATCGGCGTCTTCAGCGGGCTCAGCGTGATGCGCTGCTCTTTCGGATCGGACGGCGACGCCATCTTGTCGATCTCCGCGAGATCCAAGATCTGCAGCACACGCTCGAATTGAGAGAACACGACCGCGCGCCGACGCGCAGAATCGAGCGCCACGCCCGTCGGACCTGCAGGCACGTTCCAGCGAATGCGCTCGACCTCGCTGGGCTCGGCGCTCGCTGCGTCGTACGCGATGACCGCATCGACGCCGAGGCACGCGACCAGCAGCGTGGAGCTCGCGTCGTCGATGACTGCGTCACGCGGAAGCAAACACGGGACGAAGCCGCTCTCCACGCCGAAGGCGAAGCGCCGATCTTCGCCGAGCGACATCAGCCCCGCCGTCCCGAGCTTCGAGGACGCGCTCGCGATTTCGCCTTTGGCCATGTCGACGACCTCGACCATCCCGATGGCGAAGTTGTTTTCGGGGCCGTACCCGTTCACGCGCGCGGTTTTGCTCCCCGGATCCACGAGGGTCTGCGGAAGCAACAGCCGCCCGGCGGGCTTGCGCGTCTTGGCCATGGTGAAGCCCTGCGATGCGATCCGGACGAAGTTCTCCCCGGGGATTTCGTCCGGCGGTTTCGCGACGGCGTTCTCGAGCTTGTTCACGAGCGCGACCGGGCCACCGTCCATGTCGTCCGGGAGCGCACCGAAGGCATCGTTCTTGGTGATGAGCTTGATGACTTTGTCGACCTTGTGCTCCGGCAGCGAAAGCACCGTCAGCCGGCCGCCGATTGCGTGCGAGACGAACGCCTTCTTCCCGTCGTCGGAGATGGTGATTGTCCTCGGCTCGCGCTCGACCTCGATCGCCGCCTTGCGCGCCATGTCCTTCGCGCCGAAGACCTCGATGCTGCGACCCCACCCGGACGACACGAGGACTTCGTCGCCGGCGAGCGCAATCCCGATCGGCTCCGTCTTCGTCGACACGGAGCAGCCGAGAGAGAAGCTACCGTCCTGCTTCGCGTGGAGCACCGCGAGCTGATTCGAGCTCTTCAACGTCACGAGCAAGCGCCCGTCGGGAAGGAGCACGAGCTGCCCCGGCTCGGCGCCGAGATCGACCGACGCGATCTGCTTCTTTCCGTCCACGTCGACGACGATCACCGCGTGCGCGTCCGCGTCCGCCACGAACGCGAGCGTCTTGCCCTTGAGCGGCCCCTGCTTCGCGCGACCGAGCGCGATGGAGGAAGAGCGCCCCTCGGGATCGAGCGGGGTGAGCAGCGACTCGGTGCGGGCCTCGCAGGTCTTCGGCCCGTCGGGACCGTGCGCATTCAGATCGGCGCCGCCGCACCCCCCGAAGGCAAAGGCCGCCGCGAACCAGCCGGCCAGCACCGTCGGAAGCACGAGCCTTCGCGCGGCTGAACGTTTCCGAGACAAATCAACCCCTTTTACCATCGCTCCCTCACGCTACCTTGCTCCCACGCGGGCCGACACTCGTACGCCAAAGCACCCCCGACCATGCCGAACCTTCACCTCGTCGATGCACCCTATGAGCTCTTTCGAGCCTGGTTCGGGGCCCCCCCGAAGCGCTCCCCGGACGGACGGGAGGTCGGCGCCTCGAGAGGCGTCGCCTATACGCTCGCCTACTTGCTCCGCGAGGAGGGCGCGACCCACGTCGGTTGCGCGACGGACCATGTCGTCCGTTCGTTCCGGAACGATTTGTACCCCGGCTACAAAACCGAAGCCGGCGTCCCCGAAGAGCTCCTCGCGCAATTCCCGCTCGTCGAAGACTTGATGCGGGCCATGGGCTTCGTCGTGTGGCCGATGGTCGAGTTCGAAGCCGACGACGCGCTCGCGGCCGCGGCGGCCAAGCTCTCGGACCAAGTGGACAAGGTCTTCGTCTGCACCGTCGACAAGGACCTCGCCCAATCGGTGCGTGGCGACCAAATCGTGCTCGTGGATCGGCGGCGCAAGATCACGCTGGATCAAGCCGGGGTCGTCGAGAAGTTCGGGGTCGAACCGGTGGCGATCCCGGATTTCCTCGCGCTCGTCGGCGACACCGCCGACGGCTACCCGGGCATCCCCGGCTTCGGAAAGAAGACGGCCGCCGCCGTGTTGCGAGCATTCGGCTCGATCGAAGCCGTTCCGCCCGAGGCCACGAAGTGGCCGCGTGACATTCGTGGAACCACCACGCTCGCAGCGACGCTGCACGAGCACCGCGAGGCGGCGCTGTTGTTCAAGAAGCTCGCGACCCTGCGTCTCGACACACCCATTCACGAGTCCCTGGCCGATCTCGAGTGGCGCGGCCCGCGGCCCGAGCTCTACGACATGGCGACGGCGCTCGGGTTCCCGGATCTCTTGGACCGCTTGCCCAAGCCGCGAAACCCCCGATGACGTCGCCGCCCGCTCGCCCCAGGCTCCGCTCGCACGTGCTCGCGCGCCGTCACCTCGCGAACGGGCGCGAGCTCGTCGTCCTCTACGACAGCGAGCGTCTGCGAAACCACCGCGCGAGCGAGCGAACGTGGCTCGTCTTGAACGGGATGGACGGCACGCGAGACGTCGACGGCCTCGTCGCTTTCGCCACGTCGCACGGGGCGACCGTCGGCGCCGAAGAGGTGCGGGATCTGGTGCAAGATCTCGCGAACGAAGAGATGATCGCCGACGGCATCGATCTGTCGCCGGAGCGCCCCTCGGTCGCTCCGCCGTCGGCCGACGACGCTCCGCGCGCGGTGCTCGCCCTGCCCGACTTCGCGCTTGATTGCGATGGCCAGGGCACGTGCTGCCGCTTCTATCCGTCCATCGCGTTCTCGGCCTTGGACGCGGCGCGCGCTCGCGCCGCGCGACCCGAGGTGCTCGAAGGAGGCAACGATGCCGCACGCGTCTTTCTGCCTCTGTTCGGCCGCGATCCACGCGCGCACGCCGTATCGCTCGTCGACGGCCGCTGTGCGTACCTCGCGAGCGACCTCGGCTGCACGATCCACAGCGTGGCCGGCGCGGGCCAAAAGCCACTCGGCTGTCGCACGTATCCGGCGCGGTTCGTCGACGACGGCGAGCACGTGCGTGTCTCTCCTTGGCCCGAATGCCGATGCGTTTTGCAGAGCGGCGCGCTCGGGTCGACGTCGCAAGGCGAGCCGCTCGTTTCGCCGTCGGTGACGTCGACGCGCGAGCTCGATCCTGCGTTTCACGTCGAGCGCCTTCCGCCGACCATCGCCGTCGCCCCCGGCAAGACAGCGGAGCGCGCCGAGCTCGCGGCTTGGTCGCGCGCCGTATTCGACGCTCCGGTCAAAGACGCCATCGCGTCGCTGGTCGCGCTCGCCGAATCGCTCGAGGCACACGGGCTCGACGTCGACGCCAGCAGGGCCTCGCTCATCGACCCACCGAGTCCCGACGCCGGTGTCTTCGCCGCGGCGGCGGCCGCCTTCATGCCGCGGATCGCACGCCTCGCCGCGGAGGATTGGCGCGCGCCGAACGACATGGTCCGGATGACCGCGACCGCGCTCGAGAGCGCGTGTCTGCTGCTCGAGTCCCTCGCGCTGGACCTTTTGGCTTCACCCCCGGCGCACGCAGAAGCCGAGCGGTTCTACGTGAAGGATCTCTTGTTCGGCCACCACGCGGTGCACCGACAGGGACTCCATCCGATGAGTGTTCTGCTCTTCGATCGAGCGTTCCGCGTCGTTCTCGGTCGCGCGCTCGGCATCGTCGCGAACGTAGCGGACCTGCACGACCCGGCCTTCCAGATGCCGCTCGCGCTCGTCGACGCGACGATGCGCGGCTACGGCGTGAACGCCTACGTGCAGGACTTGGCGCTCAGCCCCGCGCAGGCACGTTGAAGGTCAGCCACCGAACGAGCGGAGCAACCGCCTTGGCGTGCTTGACCACCTCGTCGAGAAGACCGCGCTCGGCGATCAGCTTCGGCGACGAAAACGCCGGAAATGTCACGATGAGCCCTTTGTGCTTCAACAGGGCGGCGCGCGGGTGCTCGGGGTCGACGCCCCTCGGTACCTTCTTGAGCTGCTCGAAGGAGCCGATTTCGTAGCCCTTCTTTTCGAGCTTCGCCGTCAGCGCCTGAAGCTCCTTGCCGCTGTCGTCGTCGAGCACGGCCTCGCGGAAACGCGCGAGCTGCGGCCCATCCATCATGTAGTGGCCCGCGGCGGCGAGGCACTTGGTCCCGATTTGCACGTAGAGCGGCGATGGGGCGTCGTTCGTCCCCTTCTTGCCGACGCTCATGTAGAGCACACCGCCGACGTGGGTCTTGTACGGCGACTTGTCCGGGCTGAATCGAACATCGCGGTGAATGCGAAACACCTTCGGCTCGGCGATCTCGCAATCAGGATACGCGCCGTCCACACGGTCCCTCGCTTCGGCGAGGAGCGCCTGCATCGGCTCTTCGTATCCTGTCTTGAACTCGCCCTTGTGCGCGGCGAACCACGCTCGGTCCTGGCGCTTCGCGAGCTCACGAAAGAACGTGCAACGAGCGTCCGCGAAGCCTTCGAACCGCTCAGTCTTTGCTGAAGTACTCTTGACCTTGGTAGGCACCGGTGCGCTCCTTCTCGAGCTGCATCAAGACGTCGTTCAAGAGCACCGACGCACCGAAACGGAACATGTCGGCGGTGAGCCACGCGTCGCCGAGCGTCTCCTTCACCATCACGAGGTAGTGGAGCGCCTGCTTCGCCGTCCGGATGCCGCCCGCGGGCTTCATCCCGATGCGCTTGCCGGTTCGGTAGTAGTAATCGCGGATCGCCTCGAGCATCACCAGCGTCACGGGAGGCGTCGCAGCGGGCTGGATCTTCCCGGTCGACGTCTTGATGAAGTCGGCACCCGCGAGCATCGCGATCTGGCTCGCCTTGCGCACGACATCGTAGGTGCCGAGCTCGCCCGTCTCGAGGATCACCTTCAGATGCGCCTCGCCGCACGCATCTTTCACGGCGGCGATCTCGTCGAAGATCTTGCCGTGCTCGCCGGCGAGCATCGCGCCGCGATCGATCACCATGTCGATCTCGTCGGCGCCGAGCTCCACCGCGCGGCGGGTGTCGTCGAGCTTCACCGGCAGCGGCGACAGACCGCTCGGAAACGCCGTCGCGACGCTGGCGACCTTCACCGTCGAACCTTCGAGCGCCTTCTTCGCGACGGGAACGAGGTTCGGGTAGACGCAGACCGCGGCACAGGAAGGTGTGCCCTCGGCCTCGTGCGGCCAGCGCGCCTTCTGGCACATCATCTCGACCTTGCCCGGCGTGTCCTTCCCCTCGAGGGTCGTCAGATCCATCATCGAGATGGCGAGCTTCAGCCCGGCGACCTTCGATGCTTTTTTGAGGCTGCGCTTGCCGAGAGCTTGGGCGCGCTCTTCGACGTAAACCTTGTCGACGGTGGGGCACGAGAAGTCGGGATACACGGTGGCGGCAGCCTACCAGACCTTGCCGGCTGCGTACCCGCGCTCGTGCTGACCCCAGACCTCGCTTCTGTCGAGCTCGCGACGCGGCCCGCCCTGACGGGCGAGCGGGCCGGTCGCTCGGCCCCTTCGGCACAAGTGTGAGCGCTGGGTTCGTTTGTTTCGGGTCGACCCAGCTGAGCGCTGGGTCTAAGAGGCCGCGCATGGTGCAGGTCCGCGAGCGCATCGAGCGCGTTCGAGCGAACGGTATCGAGCTCGCCGTTCACCGTTTCGAGGCCGATTCTGCCGATGCAGACACTCCGCCGGCGAAGCAAACGCTCCTGCTCCTGCATGGGTTTCTCGACGCCGCCGCGACGTGGGATCTCGTCGCCGCACCGCTCGCGCGCGCCGGTTACGAGGTCCTCGCGCCCGACTTCCGCGGCTTCGGCGAGAGCGACCGCGTGCCCGAGGGCGGCTACTACCACTTCGCCGACTACGTCGCGGACATGGACGACCTCGTCCGCGCGCTCGCGCCGCGCTCACTCAGCATCGTCGCCCACAGCATGGGCGGCGGCGTCGCGACCCTCTTCGCCGGCGCCCGTCCCGAACGCGTCGAGAAGCTCGTCGTGATGGAAGGCCTCGGCCCCATCAGCGATCCACCCGCCTATTCCGTCGACCGGATGCGCCGGTGGCTCGCCGACCGTCAGAAGATCTCGCGCACGCCGAGGCTGATCTCCTCGATGGACGAGGCACTGGAGCGCCTCGCCGCGACACATCCGCGCATCGATCGCGACGTCCTGCGCACCCGCGCCGAGAAGCTCGTTCGCCGTGGCGCCGACGGGACCATCAGCTGGGCTTGGGACCCGCTCCACCGAACGACCTCACCCACCCCGTTCCAGACCGAGGTGTATGGTTCGTTTCTTCGCGCCATCACGTGTCCGACCTTGTTCGTCAGCGGCGGGCCGACCGGGTGGCATCCGCCGGACGAGGCCGAACGCCTCGCGCTCTTCCAAAAGCTCGATCGGGTCGAGCTCCCGGACGCCGGGCACATGATGCACTGGACGGCCCCGGACGCAGTCGCCGGCGCAATCCTCTCGTTCCTCGCGAGCGCCTGACCGGACGAAACGTGGCCGAGGCCTGACGGAACCGTGACAGTCGGTCCCTTAGGCTGCGAGCGTGACTGGCACAGCCACGACCGACGCATCGGAAAAGCGCATCAACTGGCTCGGCTCCACGCCGTTTTTCCTCATCCACCTCGGCGCCTTCGCGGGCGTCTTCTACTTCGGGTGGTCGTGGAAGGGGCTGCTCCTCGCCGTCGCGCTCTACGCGGTCCGCATGTTCGGCGTCACCGGCGGCTACCACCGCTACTTCTCGCATCGCTCGTTCAAGACGAGCCGCGTGATGCAGTTTCTCCTCGCGTTCCTCGCGCAAACCAGCGCGCAGAAAGGCGCACTGTGGTGGGCGTCGCATCATCGCCTCCACCACAAGAACTCCGACCAGGAAGGCGACGTCCACTCCGCGAAGCTCGACGGCCTGTTCTGGTCGCACGTCGGCTGGATCCTCTCCGGCAAATACGACGACACCGACTACGACCGCGTGCGCGACCTCGCGAAGTACCCGGAGCTTCGCTTTCTCAACAAGTACCACCTCGTCCCGCCGACCGTCTTCGGCGTCAGCCTCTTCCTCGTCGGCGGCTGGCCGGCGCTCTATTGGGGATTGTTCGTCTCGACCGTTCTGCTCTGGCACGGGACGTTCACCATCAATTCGCTCACGCATATGTGGGGCAGCCGCCGCTACAAGACGACGGACGACAGCCGCAACAACCTCTGGCTCGCGATCATCACGAGCGGCGAAGGCTGGCACAACAACCACCATCACTATCAGCGCGCCGCGAACCAGGGCTGGTACTGGTGGGAGATCGATACGACCTATTACGTCCTCTGGCTCATGTCGAAGCTCGGCCTCGTCTGGGATCTCCACATCGTCCCCCGCCGCATCCGCGACGCCCACGGCGCCTCGCTCGCATCGAAGCCCACGTCCACCGAAGTCGTCATCGCCGCGCCTCAAGCGCAGTAGCGCCCTCGCAAGCCGGACGAGAGGGGGTCGCCAAGGGCGCCAAGGGAAGAGAGAGAAAGACAGAGAAAGAGGGTTTTCTCCTTCTCGTGAAATAACCCTCTTCTTCCTCTTTCTGCCCTTGGCGCCCTTGGCGACCCCCTCTTCTCTATCTCTTCTTCGGAAGCGGCTTGCGGTGCACAGGGCGCGCGGCGGGGAGCTTGCGCGGGGCGGCGGCGCGGGGGACGGGTTTGCGGGGGGTGGCGCGGGCGATGCGCGGGCCGTATTGCGCTAGCTTCGCGCCGAGCGCGGTCGCGTCTTCGTCGAAGAAGCGAACGTGGAAGTGTGTCGCGTGGCCGTGGACGTGACGGACGATCGCGTTCTTCTTGTCGTCGATTTCGAATAGGCCTTCGAGCGGCATTCGCTCTTTGTCGCCGAGCGATTGCATATAGTCGCGTAGAAGGCGCTGGACCGATCGGTCCATGAAAACGTATTCGACGTTGCCGCCCTCGATGAGGGAGCGCACGAGCGCCCATGTCCGCGGGACGTCGAGCGTGTCGGCTGTCGCCGGGAGGAACCAGCCGGGGCCTTCTCGGTAGTAGTACCCGATGTCCGCATCGAGACCGGATTGGTGGCTTCGATGGGGCGACAGAAAGCCGCCGCCCTGACGGCTGATGTCGCCGACGGAGAGCTTCGGTGTCCCGTCGTAGCAGCGGCGCACCTCACGAACCGCCCGCTCGATCGACGCGACGACCGTCCGCGTCCCCCAGCCGTGGTCACCCGCCGGCGTGATCCCTTCACTTGCTCGAAGCTGAACGCCGCCGAACAAAGAGCCGCGCGTCGGCCCGCCGATCGAAGCGGAGCCGAGCTGCTCGGGGTCGTCGCGCAGGAGCTTCGCGACGTCGGCGCTCGCGAGCGAGACAGGCGCCGCGCGCTCGAGCTTCGGCTCCGGCTCGCAGTCGGCTTGCACGGCAGCGGCGGCCTGCGCCTCGATGGTCGGTGTCGCGATCACGCCGCGCGGAGCGTGCCGCGCGATGGTGGCCGAACGCCGCGGGGCGTCCTCCACCGCGAGGGCTTTCGGTGCGCGCATGACACCAACGACCAGCGCCGCGAGCACGCCCATCCCGGTCAAAGCGGCCGATAACCCGATGCCCCAGTGCCAGAGCGCGTGCCGCGCGCGCGCGCGACGCACGTCCTGGGGGAGGTGGGTGCTCGCAGGCCCGAGATCGAACCCCGAGATCTGTGCGTGCGGCTGAAGTCGCGGCACCATTCGGCCGCGGATCCTATCCGAGTTTTCGCTCAATGCGTGTACCGCATCGCCCGTTGCAGAAACGATTCCACGCGGCGATCGTTGGTGCTCCTACGATTCCGCCGTCGCTGCGAGCATACCGAGATCGACGTTCGCGCCGCACAGGAGCACGCCGACGCGCTCGCCCGATTTCGGCGTGTATCGGCCCGAAATCAGCGCACCGAACGCCGCCGCGCCGCCGGGCTCCACGGCGATGCGAAGCTCGCGCCACAGCGTGCGCTGCGCCGCGCGAATCGCGTCGTCCTCGACGAGCACCACCCGATCGATCGTCGACTGCGCAATCTGCAAAACGACCGTCCCAGCGGATCGCGCACCGAGGGAATCCGCCGCGACGGACTCGACAGGAACGTCGACCGGACGCCCCGCTTCCAGCGCAGCATGAAGAGCGCGCGAGCCCGCGGGCTCCACCGCGACGACGCGCACCCGCCGATTCCAGAACGCACCGAGCCCGGCGGCGAGACCACCACCACCCGAAGCGACGAGGACCGTGTCGAGCTTCGCGTCGTCGTCCCATTCGCGCGCGACCGTCCCCGCGCCCGCGATGGTCGTCGCGCGGTCGTAGGGATGAACGAGCGTCGCGCCCGTCTCCGCGACGTGTCGGTCGCAGGCCTCTTGCGCGTCGGCATAGCGGCGCCCACCGATCACGATCTCGGCGCCGTGCGCGCGGATCGCCGCGACCTTTGCAGGCGACGCGATCTCCGGAACGAACACCCGCGCCGGCAAGCCGAGCGTCTTCGCCGCGTACGCGACCGCGACACCGTGATTGCCGCCCGACGCAGCCGCGACGGCGACCGGAGGCGTCGCCTGCGACAAGAGCGTATTGAACGCGCCGCGCGTCTTGAACGATCCGCATCGAGCCCGAAAGCTCCGGCGGCGAGCGACAGCGCAGGTGTTCGACGAATGTGCGGCGCGATCCGCCGATGGGCGGCAGCGACGTCGTCAGGGGTGACCGGCAAGCTCATGGGGTTCACTTCCTCGCGGCTGAACGGGTAGCACGAACCGCAGGGCATCGGCGGTACCGAGACGAACGACCTGCATCGGAATCGCCCCGACGGGGTCATCGCTTGATGCGCGGACCGCCGCGTGGTCTAGCCGCGCCGTGACACGGACGCTCGCTCGCAACACGCTACTGCTCGCGCTTACCTTTCAAGCCGCCGCGTGCAGGGACACACCGGCAGGCGCGCCGTCGGCGTCTGCTGCAGAGGCGACGCCGGCCGGCGTCGACAGCGCCGAACCAGCGGCGTCCGGCCCGGCAGCCCCGGTCGGTCAGCAAGACGGGTTCTCGATCACCATCCGACATCCGAAGAGCTTCTTCGACGCGCTCGACCGCGCGTCGGGACAACCGAGCGGCGGCAGCGCGAAAGCGATGCTCGGTTCTAATGCGCAGGTGGTCAGCCTCGATTCGGATCAAGACGTCGTGCTCGATTCGAAAGGGGGCTGGGCGGACCTGCGGCTCGAGAAGCGTACGGCGGCCGCGACGCCCCCGGGTGACCCGCTGCCGTCGCTGACCATCGAATTCGACGGTCCGCGCGCCGTCGCCACGTTGCCCATCGTCTTCGACACGATGATGGAGGCGCTCGAGGATCGACTCGCCGACTCCGATACGAAGAACGCGGTCATCAATGGGATGAGCGTCTCGGAATGGATCAGCGTGATGGAGAAGGGTGTCCGCGAAGGAACGGTCGGCGTCGAGCGTTTTGCACTCGCGATCGTCCCCGTTCGCGAGGACGAGACGAAAATCACCGCGGACATCACGATTGAAGAGGGGCAGTTTCCGCTGACGCCGGCGCTGCAATACCTCCGTAGCATCTCCGCCGACGTAGCGCCGATTGGAGACGCCGTTCGCTATTGTCCCGATTCGCCGACATTCGTCCTCGGCGTAATGCCCCGCCCAAACTCGGGCCCCACGACGTTCCAATTGCTGAGCGCCGTCCTGAAAGGCCTCGGGGTGACTGATTTCGATCCCAAAGCGCAGGCGATGTTCGCCACCATCAAGGGCCCCGCCATTGTCTGTCAGGCGCCGGGTGACGCGGGACTCGAGACCTGGGAGGTTGTGTCGTTCACCGACGACGCGAAGGCGGCGAGCGCCGCGTTTGCTGCACTACGAGCGCAGAACGGCGAGTCGGGCGCGGTGAGATTCAAGCTCGAGACAACGACCGACGCGTTTACGCTCCACATGGAGCAGGAGGGCCGGACGAACGCGATGGCCGCACGGATCATCGACGGGCGTCTCGTCACCGCGGTCGGCTCGCCCGCCGTCATCGACAAGATGAAAAAGGCGCACGAGCCGCGGCAAAACCCAACATCCAGGCGCCCCCCCGGCGGCGCACCTTTTTCAGCCAATGTCGATTTCGGTGCCCTGGTCAACCGACCCGGACCGCCGTCGACCCTGCTCGTTGCCGCGAAGGCGCCGACCGAACGCGGCATTCGGATCGAGCTGACCGCCGATACCGCGGCGACCAAGCTTCTGGTCGACATGCTGAGCAAGTAGCTGGTTCAAACGGTAAGCATCAAAACCCCAGCGCGCCGGCGACCGACTTCGCGACACCCGCCGCGGCCGAACCGGTCAAATGCCAGACCAAATCGTAATACCCCTTCATCTTCGGCTCCACGTTGTCGATCGCGCCCGTCTCTGCCCCGGTCGCGGCACGGCTCAAATACGGCCAGCGCTCGTCCTCGCGCAGCGCCAGCAACTTCGTTTTGTGCTTCAAAATCATCCTCGACGCAGCACCGACGCCAACGTGCGGAAGAAGAATCAACGCGCGGAGGAACCAATCGCTCCCCTCGGTCGGAAATAGCTTCTTCAGCGTATCGTCCGACGTCTCTTTGCGAATCTTGCGCTGAACGATGCGCATTTGATCGACCACGTACGCGAGGCCGATGCGAACCTGTGTCGTCGGGTCCTTCCAATTCTTCGGGTCGATGCCGAGCGCGTGGCTGTGCTTCTTCCACGCCGACCATTTGCTCTTGTCCTTGGGCTCTAGACCGGGCGGGCAGATCGCGCAGCTCTCGTGCTTGTTGCTCGCGCACGCGCCGTGAATACCGGCCGGCACTTGGAACGCACCGATCTCGTAGAAATCGGGACACGAATACCCATTTCGATTCGTTCCGTGGGTCGCGTCCCCAAATCCGGTCGCCTCGTGTGCGCTGAACGCGACCAGCAGCGCGGTCGGCACCTTCGCGAGCTCTGCCGGCTTGTACTTGTCGATGAGCTCGTGGAACGTCGGCGCCGCACTGACATCCGTCGCGAGGTTCCACCGCTCGACAAGATACTTCAACGGGCTGTGCCGTTGCTGTCGCTTAGGCTGCGCCTCGAGCTCCTCTTCGCCTGAGCACGCGGCACAATAGAGCTCCGATCCCGGGTCGGCCTCGAGCTCCTCGTCTTCTTGCTCCGACTCTGTTTCGTGCTGGTACTCCTCCTCGAGCTCACTGGACGCCTTCGCCTTTTGAGCGGCTTTCCATTTGTCGCACGTCTTTGCATCTTCGATATCGCCCGAGTACGTTTTGGGGTCGGTGCAGCCCGCGCTCGCGCCCTCGAGCTCCTCCTCGGCTTCCCCGGCGTCGAATTCTTCGTCGGACGATTCCAACTCATCGTCGTGCTCGTGCGCGACGTGCCAATCGGCCTCGTCGTCGGACGACTCGGCCTCCAGCGAGAGCTTCTGGAGAAGCGCGTCCGCCTCGTCGCGCATTTCCTTGCATCGCTCGGGCGTCAGCTTCTTCGCCTCGAGGCACGCGTCCCTCTCTTCGGGGGTCTTTTTCTTTTTGCAAGATTTGCAGGCGCAGAGCGATTCTATCTCTGAATAACAATCGAGCTTCGGCAGATCGACCTGGAGACCGAGTGGTGTCACACGGTCGTGCGTCATCACCCTCAAAGCGTCGACGACCACGTTGCCGGATTGTCCTGCGCTTGCAGACACCTCGATTCGAATGCGCGCTCCTGGTGGGGCGAGGACCGCGCCGACCGACCGCCAGACCGGCAGCGTCGAGGTGCACGTGCGCCTCGTCGCGCTCTTCGTTTGGTCGACGACTGCCGTCAGCGCCGCCGCCGTTGCATTGCCGACAAAAGCCTCGACCGTCACCGACTTCGCATTCGTCCCCCACGGAACGAACCACAACGAGACATCGTACCAACCCGCCTGGAGCGCCACGACGTCGAAGGTCGCCTTCGGCCCCGCCGACGCCTTGGCCGCGTACGTGCCATTCCAAGCGTTCTTCGTTTCGCGCGCTGCCTCCTTGTCGCCGGCAGGGGATCGCTTCTTCCACGGAGCAGGGAGCGACGCGCCGCCGTAGATCATCCGCACCGGCGGCATCGCCGTCTTTCCCGCTCGCATCGCGCGGAAGAAGCGGACGAGCGCCAGGTAGTAATCCCAGTCGAAGAACTTCCCCGGATCTCCGTGACAGCTGTCGTACACCTCCTCGTGACCGATGATGTGCCGCCGGTCGATCGCAATGTTGTGCCGATGGCAAATGTCTTCGACGAGCTGCGCCGAGGCGAGCAACATCGCATTCGTGAAGTTCGACGACTTATCGTAGTAGCCGTCGTGCTCGATACCGATCGAGTCGGTATTGGCAGAGTTCGCATGCCACGAGACGTGGTGCTCCGCGACGAGCTGCGCGATTGCCCCCTTCTTGCCGACCACGTAGTGGGTGCTGTTCGACTTACTTTGCGAATGCCAGCGGGTGACGACTCCTTTGAAGTCCGCCTCGAGCACGTGGATGACGACGCGCTTCACGCGTGATTGCGAAGGATCCGCCGGCTTCTTGCCACGGGTGTACGCGGGCCTTCGTCCGCCCGTGTAGAGACCCCAGCGGACATGAACGTGCGGCGACACCACGTCCGCCTCTTGGAGGGCAGCCGTGTATTTCGGAGTGAGATTGTTCTTCGGGATTCCGAGCTTGTCGGCGTCGACCTCTCCCTCGAACCCCTCGAGCGCGTCGAGCTCGAGCTCGTCGACCTCTTCGCGATCGGCCCACACGGCCGCATCCTCGGCCTCGTCCTGCAACGGGCGTAACTCCTGTCGGGTGAGCGCCGCGCGCTGAGGCACGGGCGCGGCTTCCGGCGTCGAGAAGACGAACGGGGAAAGCGCCTCGTCGTTCCACGAGGCCAGACGGCTGGATCGGTCGGTCATTCCGGGCTCCCTATGTCGGCGGCGTCGATCTCGGCGTCCGCTTGTGGCCGAAGCGTCATTTCGATGAGGGTGGACGCGATCTGCTCCGCGGCGGGAGCCATGAATCGCTGTGGGTCGACCATGAATCCATAGCGAACGCCGCCCGGCGCGGACGGCTCCGCCGTGTCCATGAAGTCGGTCTCGAGGTACGCATAGTTGCTCGCCGAAGGCGGATTCGCCACGAGCGTCGACGTGCTGAACTTGATTCCGCTGCCGTGTTTGCCGTTGTTCAGCGGATCGAGGTATTTGAGGAATCGTTTGGCCGTGCGGGCCGCGGGGTCGTTCACCGCGGTGCCATTGCGAACGAGGACGGCGACGCCGTGGCCCCCCGCCGCGTTCTGATGGGCGGTGACGAAGACATTGCCCTGTTGGGCCCCCATGAATCGCTGGCGCCCCCCCGGTGTCAACGACCGGCCCTCCGACTGTTCGAGGACACGAACGGCATAATCGACCAGCGCCGCCGAGGGCACTCGTGGATCCGAAGCGTCGCCGATGACCGGTCGAAACGCCGCCTCCATCTCGTGCCTGTACGAACGCAGGATGCTCGCCGTCGCGAGGAAACGAACCTCTGCACCAAGGAGCGCAAACCGATCTCCGCGTCGAATCGTGAGCGCAACTTGCCGTCGGGTCGTACCCGATGCGGTCACCTTTTCGACGGTGACCTCATATCGGTTCTGCGCCGCGTTCCAGGAAGTCGAGCCGGCAACGAGGGAAAACCCAGCAGGTACGGTGACGCGCCCCTCGAGTTGTTGCAGGAATGCTGCATAGTCCGTGACGAACTCGGCTCTTCGCTTGTACGTCGTGAAGAATGGATCCCGACCGGCATCTTCATTGTAGCCGAGCGCCGCCGTGAGCTTTCGAAGACCGAGCCGCCCGTCGGCAACCTCCACCTCGAACGAATGCGGAGAACGTGTCCGATCGATGTGAAGCGTGATTTCAGCGCCGGCCGCCAGAGGATCCGCGACGCCCACGCCCGTGAGGTCGACCCCGATGTCGATATGCTCGGTTCGGAAACGCGCTGTCGGGACGAAGACCACGTCCCCGCCGAGCGCCTGCCACGCCGACGCAACCAGCGCGAGCGTTTGGTGCGCCACGAACCACTCGTAGACGCGAGCCTGGGTGGTGAGCTCGTAATTGACGCCGTGCCCGGGATCCAAAACCAGGCGCTGCCCTGCGAGCATCCCTGTCGACACCGTGGCCGGCGAGATGCCTAGACTCAGCGGCGTCGCCGTCCGTTGAGCAGCCGTGAACGTGAAGAAATCCGCGCGAGGCCAATAGAGCCGTCCCATCGCAAGCGCTGCACGGCTCAGCAACCCCACAATCGGCCGCGACAGCCGCGAGACGGCGCGAACCGTATTCCCCGCTGCGCCGGGAGCGACCCGTACGAGCGCCGGCTTCGCTCGAGGGATCCCGAAGAGCACCGGCGTCTGAGTGCCAATCGTCGCTCGGCCTCGAGCGTCCACGTCGAAGCGAGCGCGATAAGGGACACGACTCGTCGTCTGATCGCGCAACTTGACCGTCAACGTTCCGGTACCATTGCGCGGCGCCGTCGTCGGTGTTCGTGTCACGTCCACCGAGGCCCACAGGTATTCGCTGGTATTGTCCGGGTGCAGAACGACGACGCGGAACGGCGAGGTGACACCGCTCCGCAGATCGATCGGCAGGCGCGCGGTCCGCGTCCGAGCTCCACCACCGCTTCCCGCCGGATGGTTCCAGGTCGCGCGCACGATCAAAAAACCGCTGAACTGGGCTGTGCCGGCCGCGGGCTGCGCGACCGGCACCATCAGCGAGAACTCCGGCTGCGCGACAGGGACGCTGATCGAAGTCTGTGTCGCGGCCGTGGTGACCGAGCCCAGAATGATGGATACCGCCGAAGCGAACGCACCTGCCGCCGGAGGGTTCACGTCGCGCGAGGACACGAACACGTCGATGCGCGTCGCCTGAATGGGGGACGCGGAGTCGCCGATGACGATCCGCCCGCTGAGGGGCAAAAAGGCCTGCCCCGGCGGCGTTTGCTGCTCGAGCGGCGGACGCGCCGGTGCGCCACCGCCCAGCCCTTCGAAGACGAACGGGCTTTCGTATTCGCGTTCCCCAAAGCTCATGTCAGCCCCCGTGCACTTTCAACGTGGGCCTGCCACCGGCGCGGCCTTGAGCTCGCGACCGGTCACGATCGCCCAGTGATTGATGATCTCGAGGGTGCGCTGGTGCCACGCATCCGGCGGCGGGCCGGGCGGCGGGACGGGGAACCCGGGCGCGCTCGCGGGCAAATAGAGGGCCCCGATGTTCGCGGGCGTCCAAATACCCTGTTCGATCTCGCGCAAGAGCTCCGGCAGCGCGCCGGGCTCCACCACCGGAGCACCCGGGTTCTGAAAGCTCGTGACACCGTTGGCGAGCGCAAAGAAGTTGCGGGCGTTCGCGTGGTAACGGGTCCCCGCCCGCTCGGCCACACGTTGCAGCCGAATGTCGGGGGAGGCGCCGATCGCCCGAAGATCCTGCACGACGGGTGTGTCCGCACTGAAGGTGAAATCGATCCACGACATCGTCGCAACGGCGACGAACTCCTCACGCGCGAGGCTCACGCCATTCGGATCGCGGCGACGGTTCAGCATGATGCGGAGTCGATCGATGAGCTCGATCATCTGGTTCTGATCGGTCGTGTTCGCTCCGGTCGTATTGCGCGCATTCGTGTATCCACCCCAGAGCTGACGGAGCAGATTTTCGAGCGTCGACACGAAGTCCGAATTGACGGCCGTCGGCGTGGGGTCGTTCGTGGCCTTGTCCGCGCCGAAGCCGAGGGGTACGCCCAGCAAGCGGGTATAGGCATTTCGCCGGATGAGGCCGTCGTCGGGCCGCACGCGGCTCGTCAGCGTGGAGACGAGCGAACCATTGCCGTCGCGAAAGAACAGGTCCTCGGTGAGGCGCAGCCAGCGGTGGGTGCGCTCGCTCAAGGGCCCGAGGGTCTCGTCATAGACGGCGTCTTTCAAGAGCTTCGCGACGACCTCGTAGGCCCCGGTGGTCTCGATCAAATACGCATAAATCAAGTGGCGCCACGGCGTCGTCGGCGTCCGGCCGGGCCCGACGATGAGATCGTTCACGGCAGCCGTCGCAGCCTGAGAAAAGGGCGTCGCGCCGCCGCCCGGGACCAGGGAGTCGAGGGAGCCCGCGAGCGCAAGGCCGTCATAAGGCAAGACGGCGGCGGACGGCGTGAGCGGCGCACCCCGATACGCATTCCATATGGCCTCCAGATAGGCCGACAGCTGCATTGGATGAGCGTCGACGATCGGGTAGTTCCCCGGAGCCCCACCCAGCGTTGCGTTTAGCACCTTGAACATGTTCTCTCCCTAAGCCGCTTTCGCGAGCTCTCCCAGCCGTGTCATCCATTCGTGTTGTCGTTGCAGTGTCTCGGGCGCGTGCAGCGTGTCGGTCGCCGCCCGATACCCGCTCAGCGCGAGCAGTCGGAGCGACTCGCGTCGTACCCAATCCGTCGAGACATAGAGCGCAGGCCCCGCGAGCCGCTCGAGCTCCAAGAGCGCCTCCGGCTTCACACGCGCGGGGTCTACGAGGTCGACCAGCGCGTGGCCGCCGAGCGCGGCGTATTCGCGCTCGAGGACGATCTCCACGATCTTGGGAAGATGGTCGAGCGACGCGCGAAAGGTCCGAGCCGTCTCGGGGCTCGCGTTTTCGAGCGGGTACATGCGAATCCAGGCGCGCGCGAGTTGGTCCCATGGGCCGGCGCCGAAGAAGCGCTGGCACATGGCCCGCACGAGGAGGATTCGCACATAGCCGGACGGATGGGGGTCGAGCGGCTCGACCCGAAAGACCCAACTCCCCTCCCCCGCCAGGACCCCGTGCAGCGCCGACAGCGACGCAAAACCGGTGTGCACGAAGGCAAACGCATCCGCTGCGATCTCGGAGGCCCAGCCGCTCCACAAATCGGCGAGTGAGCGATTGCCCGACAGGCCGTTCGAGAGTGCCGCCGCGAGCTGGGCCGTCCATTTCGTCAGATGCGCGACCTGATGGCCCGTCTCGTGGATCAAGGCCGTTGGCCTTTGAAGGTTGTGGCGAACGATCTTGATCACCGCGACGGGGCTCACGAATTGCTGGTCCCACAGGCGGAGGCCGGCCTTGAGGATCGAGGCGCCCAATCCCTTGTCGACGTAGGTCAGGACACGCGGCACGCGCAATCCCGTCGGCTCGAGCACCGGGCGCATGCTCTCTCTCGCAAGGAAATCGCAGGCGGAGAGATAGGCGCATAGCTTTTCGTTGGTGCGGGTATTGATGGCGTCACCGAAGAAGTCGAGCGATGCCTCGACTGCCAGGTAGCGACGGCGAAAACGAAGGAGCTCACGGTGAAGATCGGCTAGATCTCGCTCGTGCACCGCGGCCAGGAGGCGCGCACGCAGCACGTCGGCCTGCGCGCGGAGGCCGCGCACCGACTCGGCGAGCGTCGTCTCGATCGCGGTTCCGAGATACCGCTCCAGCGAGCGCCACGCGGCTGGGGCAGCGAGGAGGGTAACGTCGGCGAGATCGTCCGCCGCCGCCCCCCAATGCGCCACCTGCCGCGCGAGCTGATCGCGGACGGCTGCGACGTCCTTCGATTCAATCATGCTCCGGACCGGAACGAATCACGAGCGAGCCTTTGGGAGATTGGCGCGGCGGCCAATCCGCTTGTAGCGCGCCGCCGCCCTTGAGCGCCGCCTGGAGCGGCGCGAGGCCGCTCGGGAGGCGAAAGCTGAAGACGAGGCGAACGCCGTCTTCGGGGCCTTCGGCCTTTGCGATGAAGTCGGCGGTAGAGACAGCAAGGCTCGACGCGAGGTGGGCCCACGCCCACCGTACGGCGAGCGCACCGACCTGCCGCTTCAACGCGCGCCGAGCAACCGCACGGACCGAGCCGGCGAGCGCCCCGCCGCGATGGGTATCGCGCCCGCCCAGCCAACGGACGAGGCGTTTGCCGGGGCTTGATGCGACCGCCGCCCCTTTGCCCGCGAGCGCGCCGCGCAGGTCGGCGATGATCGCTCCTACCGGCATTCCCTTCTTGAGGCCGACGACGATACGCTGCGCGACGACCTCGCTCAGAAACATGCAGACGCGAATTTCGTCCTTGGGGACATCGACCATGACGTGCAGATGACTCTCGCGTCCGAGCGGCCGCGCCGGCGCTTCGTCGACTTCCAAATAGTAGTAGCGTTGCCCAATCGACGGGTTCGACGGGTCGGTGTCCTCGTCGAGGGTACGCCCCATTCGCGGAGCGCCGAGCAGGAGCGAAGCCGCCTCCGGCGTGAGCGGGTGAATCTGCGACACGACCTCGGCCTCCGCCGACCCGAGCCCGCGGACTTGCTCGTGCAATGCAATACGCGCGAGTCGCGTCCTCGGAATGGCCTCGTACAAATGGACGCGCGCACGGACGGGCACGCTCGCGTCGATGCGCAGGCGGTCGCGGAGAAAGCTTGAGAGGACCGACCCGTCGAAGCCGCGCACCGCCGAGGCGGTCGCCGGTGAAATCACGATGTCGACGACTTTGCCGTATTTCTTGTAGAGGCGTTTTCCGCGTCGCGGCAAGTGCACCCAAGCGCCGCCCAGGTCTCCTTCGCGCAGCTCCGGCCGCACGAGCGAGGCCGGGAAGCTCGCTGCCGCCGAAGCTTGGAATGCCTCGTAAGCGAACGCCTCGAGCGCTTCCGGATTCTCGAGTATCGACTCCGGCAGCGCGGCGACGCGCCGCACGGTCTCTTCGACGGTGCTCGCAATGGCCTCCGCGACGACCGCGCGCTCGTCCGCTTCGTCGACCTCGGCTTGCAAAACGGTCTTGAGCCCGATGTCGGCGAGGATCTTCCCGAGGGCGGGGCCGTTTTGCTTGCCCACGAGCGGGCCGATGAGCTTCCCGATGAGATCGCCGAGGAGGTTTACGACCTTTTGCCGGCCGATGACCTTGATACCCATGCGAACGGCCATGAGGATCGCGGGGACGAAGCTCTCGACCGCCGGGCCCACGGAATCCTCACCATCGGCTTCGGACACCTGACGAACGAAGCGCGCCCGCGCTCTATCGAGATCGCGATGGGGATCGCGCGCCGCCAGCGCGGCCGTCGAAGCCCCGATTCGCACCTCGTGCTCGGTCGAATCGCCGACGAACATCACCTCGGCGATTCGCATGTCGAGCTCGTCCTGCGCTTGCGAAAGGTCGGGCGCCGTCGCCTCCGAAGGGGTCGGGGCGGTGGCTGGATCGACGGCGGCGTCGGCCGGTGCCGCGTCGGCGGGCGGCGTCGAGCCGGCCTGCGGAGCAGACGGGATCGCCGACGCGGCAGCTGCCGCGATACCGCCGACGGCGCGCTTGGCCTTGTTGGCAAAAGAGTCGAGCAGCTTGCGCGCGAGCGGACGATACGCCTCGGGGACCTTGTCGAGGGCGAACTTCAAGACCTTCTCGAGGAGCGGTTTGACCAGCGGCTGGAGCTTGCTCAAAAGTGGTTTGAGCAGGAACGCTCCGGTCGCGATCGAAAGGCCCTTTTTGGCGACCTTCGCGACATTGGAGACGACCTTCTTCAGCTTCTTCTTTAGCGCGCCGAGAAAGCGCTCGAACGAAGGCGCGGCCTGGGGCATGTGCACGCCCTCCAGGACTTCATGGATCACCGCCTCGGAGAGCGTGCTGGTATCCACATTTCCGAATGCCTCGGCGGCCTCTGCGATGTATGCCTCGGCGAGCGTCGAAAGTGGCGCGAAGTGCTCGCGCAACGTCGCTTCGGCGAGATCGTCCGTTTCGCTTTCCGCGTAGGGCTCCGCCGCCACGAGACTGCTCGCTTCGTCGACCAGTTGGTGGACGGCGTCTTCGAATGTCTCGTCGTGTATCTCCGCGAAGAAATCCGCATAGAGCTCGGACGTGGGGTCCGCGCCCCCTTCTTCGTCGGCCGAATAGGAGCTTACGAAGGGGCTCTCCGAAAACGGGCGGCTCGTCGAGCCTCCCGCCCTCGGCCCAGCCTCGCTCACATAAGAGTCCAGAAACGGCGATAGAGGCTTCGAACGCGATCCTTCCGCGGATCCTTGCCCTTGCATGGTCGTCTCCCCGGCGCACGCCCGCGCGCCTCACGCTTTCGCGACTACGCGATTGCACGCGACTCGATTGCACGACCCGGACCACCGTTTGGGAGAGCCAGTCTGACGAGAGCGTCAGCTACGGCATTAGGCGGGTCACGGGTTCTTCGAGCCGAATCGGCGGGGCCGCCGACGAGCGCCTGACGTTTCGTCGACCAACCAAGCGAACGCGCACCCCCGTCCGCAAGCAAACGCGAGGAAGCCGCTGCTGTTCGGCCCGACGGTGGGCCTCTGACGCCGGCGGCGGGGGGGACGGTGCAACGCTCGGGCGCGTGCACGCCACGTTGCGCAACCCGTTGCTTTCAGATCGCACTTGAAAGCGATTTTCAGCTTCAATATTAGTCGCGCATGGTGACTAGAATCGGGCTCGGTGCGGCAGCCCTCATGCTGATGCTCCTCGGGTGCGCTGCGGGCGACACGCAGGAGACCAACGCGACCGACGACGACGGCACCTCACCTCCCCCGGAAGACCCGCCGACCGCGGAAGAGATCTTCGAGGATCGCTGCTCGAGCTGCCACGGCAGCGACGCCGAAGGTGGTGAGTCCGGGCCGCAGATTCTGTCGCCCGTGGTCGGCTACGCGACCTACGTCGTGCGCACCGGTCGGGGCGAGATGGGCTACCCGGCGCCCATGCAAGCGATGCCCGCGAACGTCCTCACCGAGGAGGCGCTCAGCGCGGTCATCGAGTACCTGCGCTCCGCGCCGAAGCCCGAAGACGGCCAGGGCCTGTACGTGCGCTTCTGCGGCAACTGCCACGGCAGCGACGCGCAAGGAGGCCGCGTCGGTGAAGGTCTCCTCGAGGCCGCGCACGAAGAGCCGGAGGAGTTCCTCGAGAAGGTGCGCGAGGGCGAGGGCGGGCAGGAGTACGGCAACCGCACCGAATACATGCCTTCCTGGCCGGTATCCGAGCTCACCGACGAAGAGGTCGCAAAGATCGCGGCCTACGTCGCGACGCTGGGCACGCCGCCGCCCGACGACGGGGACGACGACGACGGCGAAGAAGACGACGACTGATCGCTACTTCACCAGAATCTGCAGGGCGGCCGAGCCGCTTCCCTGCGTCGCGCGCATGGTCACCGTCGCCGGCATCACGAACGGCAGCGGGCTCTTGAAGCAGTTGCCGCCGCCGCCGAGCTTCGCGGCTGGGCCGGTCGTGGTGTCTTTCGCGAGTAGCGCGGGCGGCATCGGCATGGCCGCCTGCGGCGACAGCGCCAGCTCGAGATCGAGCTCCTTGATGGTGTCGGAGACCGCGACGACCGAGAGGCACCGCCCCGGCTCGATCGGTAGCTCGAGCACCAGCGTATCGCCCTGCTTGAACGCGGCCGCGTGAATCGACCCGAGCACCATCCCCGAACGCTCGCTCCCCACCAAACCACTCAACGCCACTTCCAGCGCGGGCTTCGTCGAGAGCGAGAACGGCGTGGCGGTGGATGTAGGCGACAACGTGACCGCTGGCGGCGTGGCGGGAGGCAACGCAGCCGCGGTTTGAGCGGCCGGCACCTGCGTCGCCACCGTGGGGGCGGCGGCCGATGTGCGCGCGCTGGGTGTCGCGTGCCCGGCCGTTTCCTCGGCGGTCGCCGAGGGCGGTGCGATCTCGACGTCGACCGCGTCGCGCGGCGAGGGCTCCGACCCGCAAGCCGCGACGAATAACGAAGCAATCACGAGCGAGCGGCGCACCATGGTCGCCATCATAGACGCTCGACCCGACGGACGAGTTCCTAGCCGGGAACAATCCTTCGGCGTCCCTGTCCGAGCCTCGAGCCACGCACCACGACCGCCGACGAAGGAATGCGTCGCGACCAAGCAGCGTACCGCTGTGCACCGGGGGCGGGGTGCGCCCGCCGCGTGCCAACCAAGCCATGACGAGGGAGATTCCCATGCGCAGACACCAATGGATCGGTTTCGTCGCTCTCGGCCTCCTCGGAACCACCAATTGCGACGCCGATCGGCCCGATGCCGGCGAGCGCTATGTCCTTTTGGATACCGAGGCTCGCGAAGCTGGATATTCGATCTCGATCGACGGTCACGAGACGGACGCGGTATTGCCCACCCTGCTCGAAGACGGCGCACGGGTCAGCCTGCTCGGCCCGGATGGCAAGCAGGCGCTCGAGGTCGAGCCTGGTGAGCTCATCCATGTTCACGGCGCCGCGGCGGAGGTCGAATCATTGGATATCGGCGGGGAGATCGAGGCCGGAAAGATCGTTCTCGACGCGAAGAGCGATGTGGCGCACGAGCTCGCGCGCACGCTGAAGGCGGAGGTCGCCGATATGGACGACGGGCGCTTCGAGCTGCGCGGCGACGATCTATTGTCCAAGCTCGCCGACCTCGACGAATCGGGAGACGTCCGCGCCATCGAGCCGGTGCTCGTCGACCGCGAAGGCAACGAGGCGCGCAGCGTTCCGCGCGCAGAGGCGCCCACACACAAGGTGCTGACGCAGCCCATGCTCGTCGCCGACGAAGCGCTCTTGCAACACGTGGCAACGTGGAAATCGCTGTGGAACGAGACGGTGACGTCGAACCGCCGCGCCGTATTCGACGAGGCGCTCGACCGCCGAGGTGTCCCGCCGGCCGTTACCTGCAGCGACCCGGTCGTCGGTACTTGGGTGTCACACGACTTTACCGTGGAGGACACCGAGCGGAACGATTGGACACTTCGCATCAGCGCGGCCCCCGGCAAGGCCGGCCGCTACGTCGGACAGATCCGCAATGACTCGTGGTACGGCGCCGAAAACGAGACCGAGAAATCGCCCTCGGCGTGCGTCGACAGCAACATGCATTACGTCGTGAACATGGTCGCCGAGGGCTCCCTGGACGAAAACGGCCAGCTCGACTTCCGCGGCACGTCCTGGAAGAACGAGCGAACCATCTGCGGCGAACCGCTCGAGCAGGGCGAATACAACCTCGACCGGTTCACCGGTGCCTTGTCCGACTCGCGATTCGAATCCGTGAACAACGATGGCGGCCGAATGGTGGATCACCCGACCGCGTTCCGCCGGATAAGCTGCAAATAATCAGAGACGGCGCCGTCTCGCCCGCAACAAACGGCCCGCTCCGAGCGCGATCGCAACCAATGCGATCGCGCTCGCTGCATTCGAAGTGCCCGCGCCCGCGCGACACGAGCACCCGTCGTCGCCGTCGGCATCACCGCCGTCCGTCGCAGCGCCCCCGGCACCACCTTGGCCGGAGCCTCCAGCGCCGCCACTACCGTCTTCGCAGGTCTCCGTCTGGATCAATTGCTTCGTCATTCCCCACGGTGCTTCGCACACGTCGGCAATGGTGGTGCCTGCTTCGCAAGCGGGATCAGGCCCGCCGAGGCAATTCAAATGATGAATCGGCTCGAACGTGACGCCGCCGTCGGTGCTGCGACCGATCGTGAAGTCCGCGAGGGCCTCGCGCGCACACGCATAGAGGTAGTCCGGCGTCCACGTGAGGCAGCGAACCCCCATATCGTTGATCTTCTCGAACGAGAGATCCGTGGTGCTCGCTTTCCAAATGCCGTCGATGTCCCCACCGACTCGAATTTCGCTTCCATCCGGTGAGAGCGCGAACCCGAGCAGCGCCCCCTCTCCCGTGAAAATCGGCTGCCACGTATTGCCCGCGTCGTGCGTTACGAGCAGCACGCCGGCCAGTGAAGCGAGGCGAACATAGAGGGTTTGGCTATCGTTCGGATCGATCGCGGCGATATAGGGGCCTGAGTCGTTGTCGCTGCCCTGGATGGGTTTGACTTCCCACGTTTGGCCGCCGTCGGCGGACACGGCCAGCGACCCGACGTAGTCGTTGCTCGCCACGACCCTGAAGCCGCTCACGTAGAGGAGGTTCTCGTCGTCGGGTGCGGCGTCGAGGGTGAAGGCGAGGAAGTCGTTCGGGAGCGCAATCCCGAGCTGCGTCCAGGTGAGGGCCGAATCCGTCGTCTTCCAAACGCGGGTATCGAATCCATTGCTGCCGATACCGTCGCTCGAGAGCGCAATGGCGCGGCTCGGGTCGCCCTTGATCGTCGAGACGTCGACGGTGAATCGATCCGTGAGCTCACCGCCGTAGAGGCCGACGTCACAGCCGTCGGGGCTCGTCACGACGAGACCGTCGAAGACGCCCGCGATCATCGCATCGGATTCGACGAGCGCGATCGGCGGGTCGAGCACGCCGCCGTAGCTCGCCGCCTGCTCACAGGTCCAATGCCACGTCTGCCCGCCGTCGCGCGTTCGGATGAACCCGTACGTCACCTGCACGGCGATCTGGTTCGGGTCGTTCGGGTGGACGACGAGCTGCTGTGCGTCCGGGAAGCGCCCATTGGCATGGGCAACCGCCGGAGCGGCGAGCGCCAGGGAAAACGTAATGGCACGAACGAGGGTGGAAGATCGCAACAAGGAGAGGTCTCGCATCGGGCTCACGGCTCCGGGACGCCGAGGTAGGTCAGGAGGTCCGCGAGATCTTCGTCGGACAGGGCCTCGAGTGAAAAGGGCGGCATCGTGCCGCCGTACCCGAGAAACCCTCCGTGACGAATCTTCTCCACGAAGACGAGGCGCCGGTCCTCGGCGTCGTAGTCGGGATCGGGATGGTCGGCGAGCGTCTCCTCCGGGAGGGTCGGCGCGTACGGAATCAGCCGCCCCGCCGCGGTCGTCTTCGCGCCGTGGCAGAACGCGCAGCCGTTTTCGTAGACGGCTTCGCCGCGGGAAGCGTCACCGCTCCCCGGGTCGACGACATCGCCGATCGTGAACGGCTGTGCCGACGCGTCCCCCGATTCTTCGAGCGACTCGAGGTACGCATAAATGGCGACGGCGTCGTCTTCGGTGCCGTCCCACGGCGCGTCCGCCGCCATGAAGTAGTAGAGGCAATTGTTGACCGAGCGGAGCAGCGTGTTCTCTTGGCCGCCCCAATACGAGGGTCGCAGCGTCGCCCCGGCGAGCGGCGCGCCGGGCAAATGGGCCGAGGCTTCGTCTTTCGTTTCGGCGTGGCAATCGCTGCACGAAAGTCGATTTTGCGCGGCATTCGCAATCGACGGATCGCTCGCGAGATCGCGCCCGTGATCGGCGGCCGTCACCTCGACGACGACGACCTCCGGGTCCGGACAAGCAGCGAGTAGGCCCGCGGCGAGCAGCGGGACGAGGGCCCAGGCCTTCACGGCATCACCCCCGTCGCGCGCACGATCGAGTCGGGATAGACGCCGACCTCCGTCGTGGAGACCGTCTCGAGATCGTCGCCGACGATCACGACGCGTCCCGGTGACTTCTTGTCACCCTCACAGACGACGGCGTAGCCGCTGTCGAGGCGCTGGACCGCGTGGGGCAATACACATTCATCGTCGAGGAACGTCCGTGTCTCGGTCTCTTCGACGCCCGTGAGATCGACCACGACGAGCGCATCGGGCTGTTGGGTCGGAATGACGAGCTTCGTCCCGTCAGTCGATACTGCGGGGAAATACGGCGCGCCGAGCGTCGTCACGGTGCGGGCGGTGTCGACGGTGAGCGTCGTCGTGTCGATGAATCGCACGTCCTTCGATACGGTGCTGGATACGACGAGCGTGGTTTCGCCCTCGAGCAGCAGCGCGGCATAAGGTCCGTAGGTCGGCGACCCGAAGCCGACGACGCCGGGCCCCACATCGACGTATTCGATTGCATCGGTGTCGAGATCGACGACGGCGATTTTGTCTTCGCCATAACAGGTCACATAAAGCGGTGAGCCCGTCGGCTGCGTCATCGCCATTCCGTGTGGCGCGACGCACGTCGATAGAAGATGGGGCGACGGCGAGCCTATGGGCTCGATCTCGTCGGGGCTCGCGACCGCAATGGTCGCGCGGGCCTTCGCGAGATCGGTCGGGTTCTTCGTCGCGCGCACGAGATCGAAATGGGTGACGACGATGCGCTTGCCGTCGGCGGAGAGCGCGATGTCGCCGGGGCTCGCCTCGACACGGACCTGCCCCACGACCGACAAATCGCTGAGCCTGAGCTTCTGGATGTAGCCGGGCACGACGGCCGAGCCGTGAAGGGCGTGGGGTCCGGTGGCCGTCGTGAGCGGGTAGGAGAGCGCCACGTAGCCATACGTGAGGTCCTGATCGATCGCGATGTGGTGGGGCCCGTCGAGATCGACCGGGTTTCGCCCCACGGGTCTGCGGTCGATCAACGCACCGGACGAAAGATCGATCACGCTGACCGTGTCGGAGAGGCTGTCCGTGACGAAACCGACCGGCCCCGGGGGATATGCGACAGGCGCGACACGGTCCGGATATGCCTCACCCTCGTAGGGAAGCGTTTCGGTCTCGGTGATGGGATCGGGCTCACACGCGGCGATCGAAGTCAGCGCAGCGGCGACCAGTGGGATGGGCGAACGAAGCAAGCGCATGGGGTGGTGGGTAAAGCCCGGCAAGCATACGCCGCGGAGCGGGTCGCGACGAGCGAATCATACGCACATTTGACTACATTTTAGTCGGTCTTCGCCTCACTTCGAGATCGAGCGCCCGATGGCTTTGAATTCGGCCTACTTTCTGCAGGAAGTCGCTCCCGAATCCAGGACGGACCTGGGCCTGCTCGACCGCTGGGGGGTTGCGCAGTCCCGCGCCGTCGGGTAACCCCGCAGGCGTTTCGGATGGCCGCTCACTCCCTCGTCATCGTCGAATCACCCGCAAAAGCCCGCACCATCGCTGGCTATTTGGGCAAGGACTACGTCGTCGAGTCCTCGATCGGCCATATCCGCGACATTCCGCGGAAGGTCGACCAGGTCCCCGAGTCCCAACGAAACGTTTGGCGACGCTCGCGGTACGGCGTCGACGTCGAGCACGGCTTCAAAGCGCTCTACGTCGTCGACGCCGACAAGCGGTCCCAGATCGACAAGCTGAAGAAGCTGCTCGCGGACGCCAAGGTCCTCTACCTCGCAACCGACGAAGATCGCGAAGGGGAGAGCATCGCTTGGCATTTGCTCGAGGTCTTGAAGCCCAAGATCCCGGTCAAGCGCATGGTGTTCCACGAGATCACCAAGCCCGCGATCAAGAAGGCGATCGAGCACCCGCGTGAGCTCGACCGCAGGCTCGTCGACGCCCAGGAGGCGCGCCGCATCCTCGACCGCCTGTACGGCTTCGACGTCTCGCAGGTGCTCTGGAAGAAGGTGTTGCCGAAGCTGTCCGCGGGCCGCGTGCAGAGCGTCGCGACGCGCATCATCGTCGGCCGCGAGAAAGAGCGGATGCGCTTCGTCAAAGCGTCCTACTGGGACCTCGACGCGACGCTCGAGGCCGAGGGCGGACAGTTCGCGGCGGGGCTCGTCGCGGCGTCCGGCCAGCGCGTCGCCACCGGCAAAGACTTCGACGAATCGGGCAAGCTCACGAAGAGCGTGCTGCTCCTCGACGAGGCGAAGGCGCGCGGGCTCGCCGAAGGGCTGCGCGGCCAGACGGTCACCGTCCAGAGCGTCGAGCGAAAGCCCAACAAGCGCTCCCCCGCTGCGCCGTTCATGACGTCGACGCTCCAGCAGGAGGCGAGCCGCAAGCTTCGCATGTCGGCCAAGCGCGCGATGCAGCTCGCGCAGAAGCTCTACGAGGGCGGCTACATCACGTACATGCGTACCGACTCGACACAGCTGTCGACGGCCGCCATCGACAGCGCGCGCGCGCTGATCCTGAAGATGTACGGCTCGGACTACCTGCCCAAAGAGCCGCGCCACTACGCGAAGAAGGTCAAGAACGCGCAAGAGGCCCACGAAGCGATCCGCCCGGCGGGCGACACGTTCCGTCACCCGGAAGAGGTCGCGCGCGAGGTCGGCGCGGACGAGGCGAAGATCTACGAGCTCATCTGGATGCGCACCATTGCGTCACAGATGAACGACTCGATCGGCGAGAGCGTCCAGGTGAAGATCGTCGGCAAGTCCAACGGCACCGACGTCGAGCTCGGTGCAAGTGGGCACAGCATCATCTTCCCGGGGTTCCTCCGCGCGTACGTCGAAGGCAGCGACGATCCGTCCGCCGAGCTCGAGAGCCGCGAGCGCCACCTGCCGCGCCTCGTCGAGGGACAGTCGCTCCGCGTGCTCGAGACGGAGCCGAAGGCGCACGAGACGCAGCCTCCGGCGCGCTTCACCGAAGCGAGCCTCGTGCAGAAGATGGAAGAGCTCGGCGTGGGCCGCCCCTCCACCTACGCGAGCATCATCGGCACGATCATCGATCGCGGCTACGTCTGGAAGAAGGGCTCCGCGCTCGTCCCGAGCTTCACCGCGTTCGCGGTGACGCAGCTGCTCGAGAAGCATTTCGACGCACTCGTCGATTACGCCTTCACCGCGAAGATGGAGGACGACCTCGACGCGATCGCCGAGGGCGAGCAGCTCCCGGAGCCGTGGCTCGCACGTTTCTATTTCGGCGAATCCGGGCCGAAAAAGAAGGAGAAGCTGCCGAAGGGCGCGAAGCGCGAGAAGGGCAGCGACGGCGGGATCCAGACCCTCGGGTTGAAGAACCTCGTCGAAGAGCGCCTCGACGAGATCGACGCGCGCGCCATCAATTCCTTCCAGCTCGGCACCGACGACACAGGACGCGACATCGTCGTTCGCGTCGGCCGGTTCGGCCCGTACCTCGAACGCGGCGACGCCAAGGCGAGCGTTCCGCGAGACCTGGCCCCCGACGAGCTCACGATCCCGAAGGCGACCGAGCTCCTCGACGCGCCGAGCGGTGACCGCGTGCTCGGCAACGATCCGGAGACTGCGAAGCCCATCTACCTGAAGAGCGGCCGCTTCGGTCCCTACATCCAGCTCGGCGACGCCGAGCCGAACGGAGATCAACCGAAGCGTGCGTCGCCTCTTCGCTCGATGAGCCTCGAGACGCTCACGCTCGAGGACGCGCTCCAGGTGCTGTCGCTGCCGCGCACCGTCGGCGTCGACCCCGAGAAGAAGGAGCCGATCGTCGCGCAGATCGGCAAGTTCGGCCCGTACGTCACCTGCGGCAAGGAGAGCCGGAGCCTCGAGCGTGAGGAGCACGTCTTCACGATCACGCTCGACGAGGCGCGCGCGCTCCTCGCGCAGCCGAAGAAGCGTATGCAGCGGGCCCCCGCGGAGCCGCTGAAGACCTTCCCGGAGGACAGCGTCTCCAAGCAGCCCATCAAGGTCATGACCGGCCGCTTCGGCCTGTACGTGACCGACGGCGTGACCAACGCGACCTTGCGCAGCTCCGACTCGCTCGAGACGCTGTCGCACGAGCGCGCGATGGAGCTTCTGCAGATGCGCCGCGAAAAAGAAGAGGCCGAGGGCGGCTCCAAGGCCGCTCGCGGAAAGAAGCCGGCGCGCGGCAAGGCCCCCGCAGCGAGCGACAAGCCCGCAAAGGCGGCCAAGGCACCGAAGGAAGCCGGCGCGAAGCCTGCGGCGGCGAAGAAGCCCGCCGCGAAGAAGCCCGCGGGCTCCAACGGGGCCGCGGCGAGCAAGCCGAAAGCAAAGCGACCGAGCGCACGCGCCTGATCGGCGTCACGCGTTGCGGGAGGCGAGCGTCACGCGTGACGCTCGCTCCGTAACGTTTTCGATGCAGAGCGCCTCTTTCGCGCTGTTTTCGGGACAGACGTGGCGGGCACACGTGCTGCAATCGGGCATCCGCGCAACCGGTTTCCGGTGCGAGAGGAAGGTCCCCGATGCACGGCTTCGTTCAGCTCCCTTGTCCCAAATGCTCCACGACGACGTGGATCACCCCGCAGGTCGGTTATGGGATCTGCCCCGCTTGCCACACGGAGGTCCGCGCAGGCGGCGCGCCTGCAGGCGCCGGCGTGCCGATGCCCGGTCCGGTCAACGCGCCGGCTGGCCCCGCCGCGCCCCCGATGGCGATGCCGATGGCGATGGCGTCGAGGCCCGGCGGCCATCGTCTGCGCGCGGCGCTGATGATCGGCGCCGTCGTCGTCATCGGCGCCGGCAGCGTCGCGTTCATGACGCTGAAGAACAAGTACCTCGGCACCGGAAAGAAGGACACGGCGAGCTACGTCTCGCTCGGCCTGAATGCAGACCGGCCCGATGGCGACGCGATGATCACCTCGGTCGCCGACCGCGCGACGAAATGGAAGAAAGACGCGTACTTCTGGTCGGTGAACTACCAAGCCGTCCGCTCCGACGGGACGGTCGACGTCGAAAAGGGCGCCGAGGTCCAATACATCTCGCCGAGTCGTGTCGTGAAGAAGTCGAAGAAGGACCGCGAGGACAGCATTCGCAAGTTCGCGTATTCGCAAAATGGCGCCGATTACTCGAAGCAATGGGACGCCATCAACGAATGGAAGAACGTCGAGAAGCCCGAGGCCCCCGAATGCACCATCAAGGACCTCACCGGGAAGCTCCAAAAGGACGGCCTCACCGGCGACAAGACCGTCAGGATAAGCTTCGACCCTCAGTTCGATTGGAAAAGCGAGCAGCTGTGGCACGTCATCGGCACTGATCCGCAGATCGATGCCCGGTATTCGATGAAGACGTGCGAGAAGGTCGAGTAGGTCGCGGGCGAATTACTTCTTCGGGGTGGGTTGTTTCGCGGGTGCCTTCGCGGGCACGGCGGGTTTGCCGGGGGATTGCTTGGCTACGGGCTGCTTCGACGCACCTGGCAGCGCCGTCGATTGGCCGGGCATGGGGGGGACGAGCAGCTCCGGGTCGACGCGAATCTCGAAGTAGTTCATTGCCCAATGCAGGTGGGAGCCGGTCGCGCGACCGCTCTTGCCGCTGGTCGCGACGATGTCGCCTTTGCTCACCTCGTCACCGACCTTCTTCTTGAACCCCGACAGGTGAATGAACGTCGAGGTCACGCCGTGACCGTGATCGATCACGAGCGTCCCGCCGGCGAGCGGCATGTCGGACTCGACGAATACCACCTTGCCGCAAGCGGGCGCTTTGACCGGCGTGCCGAGGGGGACGGCGATGTCGACGCCCCAATGGATACCACCATCGGTATCGTTGAGGACGCGGTCTTGACCATAGCGAGACGTAATCTTGCCGACGACGGGCCAAGAGAAGCCGTCCTTGTAGCAATTCTTCAATCCGTACTTCATCCGCACGGCGTCGACACGCGCCTCGCCTTCGGCGATCTTCCGCTTCATCTTGGCGTCGGGCTTCACCATTTGATTGGGTAGCCCGGAGATCTCGTCCTTCTCGTACGTCCTCTGCTCCACGTCGAAGACATGCTCGAGCGCCGAGCCGTCTTTGAAATGGATCACCATTTTTTCTTTTTTGGGTGCATTGCGAAAGAACGCGATGGGGAATTCACCGTCGTCGCTGACGACCGCGCGGTGACCGGGAAAATCGATCCGGCCGACCTTCCCGTCGACCTTCGCGAAGAGCAGCCCGCCCTGGATCACTTTGCCCGTGAGCTGCAGCCGGCTCGGATCGGCTTTCTCCTCGGTGGCAACGGCGCTCGCGGACGTGCCGGGCGGCGCCGAAGCAGGGACGACGGCGCTGTCCGAAGCGAGCGCCGCCGTCTCGGGTGCGGCCGCGCTGTTCGCGGTCGCAGCGACCTCCGCGCTCGGCTCGGCGGAGGCTGCTGCGGCGGTGGCGGCCGCGGCTTCCTCCGTGCTCTTCGAGGACGGGGCGTCACTCGGTGCGCTTTCGGCGCCGGAGCTACAAGCGGAGACGAGCAATACGAGCAATGGCACAAACGTCGAGCGCTGCCGTCGTGTCGTCATGCGCCCAAGGTGCCAGAGCCGAGAAACACACGCCAAGTCGCGATTGCGATTGCGACAGGCACGTATTGCGACACGGTATCTCTACACCAATGTTCGACGTCCCCCGTCGACCGATGTGGGCGCAGGATCACCATCGAGCATTGCCTCGAGTGCGGGCGCGATGACTCGATCGATGGCATGACGCCTCAGCTCCGCGCGCACCGACGCGCCGACGTAGCCGCGCGCGAGAAGGCGCTCGTCCTCGGCGCTCGCGGCGGGCACGGGCCCACATGCGAGCGACGCCCGGAGCGCGCCCAACGATTCGCGCACCACCGCGGCCGCGCGCGGTCCGTGCGCTTCGAGCAGCCACGCGACGGAGCGCCACGCGAGGACAGCGTGCTCGGACTCGTCGCGGGTGATCTCGCGCAAAACGAAGCGGAGCGCCGGATCTTCGACGCGCTCGAGCGCCTCCTTCGCTTCCATCGCGGCCACCGTCTCGCCGACGCAGCCCTCCGTGATCACGGTGGCGAGCACGGACTCCAGGCTCGCGTCCGACAACGCGCGGTCCATGGCGAGGGCCCCGGGCCCGAGCGCCTCGCCCGCGTACGCCGAAGCGAGCGCGAACGCGAAGCGCGCGTGGCGCGTCTCGTCCACCATTGCCGATTGAGTGCGTGAGACGAGCTCCGGAGGCGCCCCGAGCGACAGCAACTGCAGCGCGAACCGCGCGAACGCCGCAATGGACGCATGTTCCATTCGACCGATGTCCGTCCAATACGCGGCGAGCTTCGCGCGCGTGTCGCGATCGAGCCCTTCGAGCCGAGGCTGCAGATCTGTCGCCGCCCAATCCTCGCGCGTCTCGGCGTCGGCCAATCGCTCTTCACCGTCGACGACGAAGGGCCGGCCGATGGCGCAATCGATCGGCCGGCACAGCTTCTTCGTGCCGTCCGAGCTGCATTGGGCGCTCTCGCCGCAATCGGCGTCGCTCGCGCACTCGTCGTCGGGCGATTGGCATTGGAATGCGAGACCGCCGCAGCCGGGGTCGGTGACGTAGCTCGCACAGAGGAGCGCGTCTCCACAGCTCGCGTCGTCGGTGCACGACGATCTCACGCAGCTGCCGGTGACGCCGCCGCAGATGCAGATGAATCCTGCGGAGCAATCGGCGTCGGTCGCGCACCCGCTCGCGCAAAAGCAACCGTCTCCGAAATCGTCGTTCACGCAATGGCCGAACGGCGTGTCTGCGCAATCGTCGTCGGTCTGGCAACCGAGCGCGGCCGAGCATTGGAAGTCGGGTCGGGGCGCGGTGATCGCGCATTCGACGGCCGCTGGACGGTGCGTCCAACCGCCGTCATCGCAGGTCTCGAAGCCCGTATCGACGCCGTCGATCACGACGGGCTGCGGGTTGTCGCACGGAATGCTCGAGGCCTCTCCGCACCCGGCGACGGGCAGCGTGACGAGCCCGGCGACGATGGTCGATCCCCAGCGCTCGACGCGCGCCCTTCGCGTTGCCTGCGTCATGGGCGGACGTGCGTTGCAAACGTCGAACCGACGAGAATTGCCGCGAAAGATGCCTGTTTTGCGCGACCGCGGCTCTGGCAACGTGCGCGGTGTCGTTGGCTCACGCTGGCGCAAACGAAAGAAACATCACGGACCTCGTCATGCCGCTTGACTGAAGCGCGTCCCTCGGTAGGATGCGCCGCCTCGAAGGTCGCTTCAGCGGGCTTCGCCACCTTAGCTCAGTGGTAGAGCAACGGTTTCGTAAACCGTAGGTCTCGAGTTCAAGTCTCGAAGGTGGCTCCAACTAAAACCAGGCGAAGTTGCCTGGTTTTGACGTTTCTGGCGCCTGATCCAACGGGTGCGAGGCTACGCGGGTTTGGTGTGAGCACATTGGCCGATTCGCTGAGGGGCCGCCGCTTCGGGCTGGTGCTTTCGGCCGGGTACTTCGGGTTCTTCGGGCACGCGGGTGTCGTCGCAGCGCTCGAAGCCGCGGGCCTCGCGCCGGCAGCGTGGGCGGGCACCAGCGCGGGCGCGCTCGTCGCTGCAATGGGCGCGTCGGGGATGAACGCGGGCGCGATCGCCGAGCTGATGGGAACGGTGAAGCGCGAGGACTTTTGGGACCCGGCGCCGCTGTCCCTCGTATGGAACACGCTTCGCGGTCGCGGGGCGACGGGCCTGCTCCGCGGTGAGCGGTTTCGCGCGCTCCTCGAGAGGCACCTGCCGGTCCGCGATATCGAGAGCTGCCGCGCGCCGCTGGTGATCGTCACGAGCGACGTCACCTCCGCATCGCCGCGCGTGCACGTACGCGGGCCGCTCGCCGCCGCGGTTCACGCGAGCTGCGCATATCCCGGGTTGTTTCAGACGGTCGACGACGAAGCGTCGCAGCTCTGGGACGGCGGCCTCGTCGACAAGGCACCTCTCGTCGCGCTCGCCGAGCGCGCCTCCGATCTCGATGCGTTGCTCGTCACGTACCTGCCGAGCGACACCAAGGCGGCGGCGACGTCTCGTCCGCGCCGGCACGGGTACGTCGGTGGGCTCGCGCAGGGACTCGCGGCGGTTCGTCACGAGCACTACGTCTTGCAAGCGAAGCTGTGCGAGGCGCGTGGTCTGCCCGTCTACGAGCTGAGCCCTACGTTGACGCCGCTCGGCCCGACGCGGCTGCATCTCGGCCCGCGCGCGCTCGACGAAGCGAGGACGTTCGTGACGTGCGCGCTCGACGGAAGCGCGGAAGCGATGCGGCCTTACAAGCGCGCGTCGTAGCCGCTATCCGCCGTCGAGCACGGTAGCGGACAGGTACGCGAGGAAGTCGCGCGCCAGGTCGAAGTGCGCTTCGAGCACGCCCATGAACGCCTCGACCTCGATGCGACTGCCCACGATGCGCGTCGCCGCCCGAGCTTCGTAGGAGCGCGGCAGCTGGGCGATCGCGTCCATGATGCCGAGGACGAAGCCGGAGCCGACGTCGACCGCCTGCCCGCTTTCGCTCGTGCAGGTGACGCGACCGTATTCGACGAGCACCCAATAACGAGACTCGTCGCCGACGCGCCAGATGATCTCCCCGGGCTCCACCGTGAGGTCGCGCCAGTTTCGAGCGAGCGCGATCACGGCTTCGACGCTGCATCGACGGAAGATCGGCGCCTGTCGCATCGCGAGGACGCGCTCGACCATCGTCTTGCGAGGCCCCGACTCGTCGCCGAGCTCGACGGGCGGTGCGCGATCCGGCGCGACTGGGAGCTGTCCGCGCGCGCGGACGACACCCGATGCGCCGAGCCTCATCAGGTTGCGAATGATGCCGAAGTGATCTTCGAGCGCCAGCTCGAGCGTCTCGGCGGGCAGCTCGAGCACGAGGGAGTCCTCGGATGCTGCGGCATCCAGGCCGCCGACATCCCGCGCCATCAGCGTGATCCACCCTACGACCTGGTGACGCTCGGCGACCTGCGTGGGGCGGTCTTTTCGCGCCCAGCGAATCGCGCCCTCGAGCACGATGAACGCGCTGTGAATGGGCTCGCCGGCGGTGAGCAGCTGCGTGTCGCGTCGAACGCGCCGGACGCGCGCATGCTCGGCGAGGAGCGAAAGAACCCCATCCTCGATCGGCGCGAACGCCGGCAACGAACGCAGCAGCAGCAGCTGATCGCGGACGCTTCGGATCGGGCCGTCGATCAACATGTGGCGGCGACCTCTTCGTTCTTCGGGGTGAGACGCGCGAGCGCTCGCGCGATGTCGCCGCGGGTGGGCTCTCGGTCTGCAAGGCTCCGGAGAATGGGGCGGAACCGGGCGATCTGGAGCTCCGCAGCGTGGAACGCGGCAATATCCTGGAGCGACGGGCCTTCACGCTCGAGCATCTCGGCGAGCAGGTCCTCGTAGGAGGCGCTCGTCGGCGCGTAGTAGCCGCCGGATGCACGCAGGCGCTCGGCGGCGGGCATCTCGTCGAGCAACGCGACGACGGCGGCGCGCAAGCGCATATCGACGACGCTCGTCGCGAGCTCGACGCTGCTCGCGCGCGTCTTCGCGGACGTCGAGCGAAGGCCGCGTCGGATCCGCGCGAAGTCGACGTCGGGGTGCGCGAGGCCGAGAAGCCGAAGCAAGCGATCGCGCAGGCCCGCCTGGCTGTCGCCGAGGACGTCATGAAGCAGGTCGTGCCCCGGTGTCTTTCGGCGAGGGTCTTCGGCCGCTCCGCGGTCCAACACGAGGCGTTGATCGATACGTTGGAAGGCTGCGCCGAGCGTCTCGTTGATGACCGGATCGAGCGCAGCACGGTCCACGACGACACTCGGGTGCGTCGCGACGAGCATCTCAAGTGCGCGAACGATGCGATCCCGAAGGATGCTGGGGGTCTCGCGCCCGAGCTGATCGAGAAGCGTCGCAACGGCCCTCGTAGGCTCGAAGGCAGCGACGACACGCGGAAGCTCCCACCGGGTAGCGTCCGGCAGCGATGCGTCGGCAAACGCGTCGCTGACCGCTGCGAAGCCGTCGTCGCCGTATTGGACGAGCGCCGTTCGTGCGGCGACCCGCGTCCGCTCACCACCGATCGCGAGCACCAGTGCCGGGAGGTACTTGGGCGACCGATGTTCGGTCATGGCGTCGACCGCGGCGACGCGAACCTCGGGCTCCGGCGCGCTAGCGAGCGCGATGACGACGTCGTGGAGCGCGTGGTGCTCCCGCGAGCCGATCGCGCGCGCGAGCGCCGTTTTGGTCGACACCGTCCCGCGCGAGAGGAGACCGTCGAGACGCTCGCGCGCCTCTTGCCCGACAATCTCGCCCGCGACGACGAGGTGCACGACGATGGTGGCGCGGACCTCGGGCGCCTCCTCGGCGCTCAAGCGGCCGTAGAGAAGCCGCGCGTCCGGCGCGAGCAGGGCACGCGCAGCGACGGCTGCGCAGCGCACGGACACGGACGGGTGCTCGAGGAGGCGGTCGATCGCCGCGATGGCCGTCGTCCGACGCGTGCGCACGAACAGCCGGAGCGTCCGCTCGACGACCTCGATCGAGGAGTGTTGCAGCAAGAGCGTCGGGACGAGCCTCGAACGTCCTTCGCGCTCGAGCACGCTCATCGCGGCGAGCACCTCGGCATCGTTGTCGCTGTCGAGCGCGGTCACGAGGGTCTCGAGCGACGCGACGTCGAGCTCCGGGAACGCGGACGCGCGCAGCGTTGCGCCTCCTCGAAGGTTGTTGCGCAAGAGCTGGACATACGGGTGGCGAAGTCCGAAGGCGGTGACGGCCCACAGCGCAGCGACGGCGACGAACCCCGCGGACATCGCGGAGAGAGAGACGTCGGCCGATGCCATGACGAGGATCGAAACCGACGCGAGCGCTTGCCCGCCGCGCTGACCGAGGACATCGAGCGTGGCGCGAACACGCGGCCGAACCTCGTCGGCGAGCGGCAGATACAAGAGCTCCGTCGCGGTGCGATGCAACGAATAACGAAGCGCACCGTCGGTTCCCTTTGCGGTGAGCGCAGCCCCGAGACCGAGCCCGAGCACGAGACCTGCGCCCCCGACCGCGATGCCGATCGGAAGCAGCGCGAGCGCGACCCCCAGCTCGACCTTGTTTAGGAGGCGCGGAACCACCGCGACCTGAAACAGCAGGGACAGCGCGCTCAACGCGAGCGCGACCGTGCCGAAGAACACCGTGAGCTCGGAGGCGGGAATGTTCGCCGCGACCGTGCTCTTGAAGAGGAAGTCGACGAACGTGAGCGCTGCCGCCGAGACGATCGAGAACGCGGCGAGCCTGCGCAGGTACGACTGTCGCGTGAGCAGACCGGCGTCGCGCATCCACGCATCGTCCGCGGCGGCGACCGCGGGGCGTGATCCGGCGCTCGGCGAAACGGCGGCGAGCACCACCGCCGCGCCTGCGCTGAGGAAAAATCCCCCCGTTGCGCCGAGCAGTAGCTGTCCCGCCGACAGAACACGCGCGAGGCCGCTCGCGAGCCCGCTGCCGACGAGCGCACCGACCGCGCTTCCCGCGCCGACGAGGGGAAACAGGCGCTTCGCGCGTGTGATGCTGAAGGCCTCGCCGAGCACCGCCCAGAGGTGCACCGACGTCAGCGCGACGACGATCCCCGACCAGACGTAGAGTACGTAGAGCCCGATCGGGCCGTGCGACGATGGCGCCGGCCCGCCGGCGAGGAGCGTCCAGCCGCAAACGAGCGTGCCGAGGCTCGACGCGAGCGACCACCCGACGAGCGCCGTCTGATGCGAGACCCCGCGCGACAGGCGCCGTTCGATGCGCGACACCGCGAGCGAGAGGACCGCGATCGCGATGTAGACGAACGGCAGGTGTGTCGCCGGGAGCCTCGAGAGAAACAGCGCATCGCGCGCCGTCTCGAGAATCGCGTGACTGGCGATGAGCGACGTGAGGAAGGCGAATGCCGCCCACACGGGTCGTTTCTCATCGTGGCGGATCCCGAACATCGAGGCGGCCGGAGCCTACTCCCTCGCCGGCCGCGAGCCACCGAGAACCCGCTTGAAACCCAGCGCTCAGCTGGGCTTATCCGAAACAACGAAACCCAGGGCTCAGACCCCTTGCCAAAGGCCGAGCGACCGGCCCGCTCTCCCGTTAGGGCGGGCCGCGTCGCGAGGTCAATCGAAGCGAGCTCTGGGGTCAGAGCGACATCATGTAGGCCACGAGATCTTCGAGCTCCGCTGCGTCGAGGCCGGAGGTATCGCCGTGCTCGTCCCCGCCGCACGCCGGATCGAATCGATCGATCAACGTCGGCGCGCAACCGTCGTGCATGAACGGGCCGCGCATGCCGACCCCGACCAGCGAAGGCACTTGAAGAGCCTCGCCGTGTCCGACCGTCGTGGTCTCGTTGTTGGTGAATGCAGCGCCGCTGTGACAGGAGGAGCACCCGACGGTCGTGCTCTCGAAGAGCACGCGTCCGCGATCGATCGCCTCCTCGTCTTGGTCGGGGCTCGTCGCCGCGCGCAGCGGCTCGAGCGCGAGCAGCCAGCTCTCCAGCGCGTCCACGCGTTCCTCCGATTGCAGCACACCGCCCATTCGCCGCGCGGAGACCTCATCCATCAGCGCCCCGAGCGACGACAGATTCCCTCCCCAATGAAACGGCGCGGTGCCGTCGAGCGTGCCGGAGAGCGATTGCGTGCGGCGAAGACCTTCGCCGCTGAAGGTCCATACATGTCCGTCGTCGCGCCCTTCGGGGTGACAGCTCGCGCACGCCAGACCGCTCGTGTTGTTCATCGCGGAGGTGTTGTGGAACAGATCGAAACCGGTGTCGGCGCGCGAATCGCCGCCGAGGACGATCGTGCGAACCGCCTTGCCCCCATGAAAGAGCTCCAGCGTCGCGGGCTCGCGCGTTTGCACGAGGATGTCGGTTCCCGCGAATGCGGCGGCGATCGGCGTCCCGCTCCAGCCCTCGAGCTCCTCCGCATTGTCGACGGAGAAACATCCCTGCCCCGGCGCCGCGGTGAGATCGACGAGCTCGACCTTGTTCGCAGCCGGATCGATGACGACCGCGCGATCGCCGTCTTCACGGAGCGCGAGATCGATCGGCAAGTGAAGACCAATGAAGCTGCCGGCGCCGACCTGTCGAGGCTCGAGCTGCGCGTCGAAAATCGACAGCTCGGCGTGCACCAGATCCTGGTCGCATTCGCCGGCGTAGGCCGACGTCTTCATTCCGGTGTCGTCACCTTCCACAGGCACTTCGAGATCGACCATCTGCGACAGCGCGGTCTGATGCACCATCGCGACCTCGCCGTCGGGAAGCGCGAGCGCGCGCCACGCGACGTGTGGCTTGCGGATCACGTCGCCGTCGTCCGCGAGCTCCGCTGCTGGCACGGACGCGCGCAACACCGCGCCTTCGGCGTCGATCTTGGTGATTTGCGCCGAGCGAAAGTGCGTAACGAGCAGACCATCGGGACGCACCACGACGTCGCGCAGATCCGGCGCGACGATCACGCGACGAACCTCGGTCAACGCTGCATCGGCAGCGAGCGTAACGAGCTCGCCCGACGCGCATGCGACGACGATCTCGGCTTTCGATCCGTCGAACGCGATCCCACGCGGGCCGCTGCACACATCCCGCCTCGAGCCGGAGCTCGCGCCCGCGACGTCGATCTCGACAACGGCATTGCCGCGCCTCAACGCGACGTACACCTTCCCGTCCGCGCCTTCCACGGCTCGGCCAGGCTCGTCGGCCTCGTGGAGCTCGACGTGGTGCGGCGTGCCGGTCGCGATGTCGACCACGACGACGCGATCGCGCTCGGGATCCGAGACGACCGCGGTGCGCCCGTCGCGGGTCACCAGCAACGTGCCACCCGACAGCGGCGGCGGCCGCACGGCCGCGACCTCAGGCGTTGTGTCGTCGACGAGGAGCTCGGTCGGAAGCCCCGTTTGACACCCCGCCGAGACGAGCGCGACGAGGACCCTCACACCTTGTGTTGCGCATCGTTTCATCGTTGCCTCTCTTCGATGGTTAGGTGTGCGCGGCGCGCCGGCCACGGCTCAGGATTCGTCTCGTCACGGGCCGAAGATGAAATCCGCGGTCGCGTGGATCAACGGCTCGCGCGCGCGAGACTCGCCGAAACCACCTCCGCAACAATCGAGCTCGGGCTCCGGCACGACGAGCACCGCGGCGACATCGAGATCGAAGCGCACGAGCTTCGTGAGCTCGAACTCGGCACCGAGCCCCGGTGCGACGGCGAGCGCGATCCCTCGCTGGAGGCCGGGCACCGTGTTGGGCGCGGCTTGCAACTCCACCGTCGTCTCGTAGATGTGAGCGCCCAGACCGAGGTTCACGTGCGGCGACACCACCCAGCTGCGCTTACCGATCGTGTACGAGGCCTCGCCGAGAATGAGGAATTGGTAGGCGTTCGCCGCGACTTCGTGCGCAGGCACCTGCCCCGAGACCGAAGCGCCGATGTCGAAACCGAGCGGCAGATCGTAGTCGAACGTGAGGCGAGGCCCGAACGACAGGCCGAGGGATCCGAACGCACCCAGCACGCTGAGACCACCACCGAACCAGATCCGCTCCTCGTATGGCGGAGGCTCGCCCGGCTTCGCAACGGCAGCCTCGTCACGCGGCTGTTCGATCACGAACTCGGTCGGCTCCATGCGAGAGGCGACGAGCCCCTTCGCCTTTGCAGCAGCCGCAGGGTCGGGGGGCGCAGCTGCGGGTGTCGCGGCTGGGGCCTCGTCGCCGGAGGCTCCGTTCGTTTCGTCGGCGCGTGCCCAATCGATAACGTCGTCGGGGATCGCCTTGGCCTTCTCCTCGTCGCGCGTGAGCTCGAACAAGGTCGCGCGCAGCGTCTCCACCGACCGGATTGCGAGCGCGGCGTGCGCGCCGTTCATCTCGATGTCGTTGACGTCGACGTGCCGCTCGAGGTCGACCCTATCGCTCGCCATCGCGACCCGAATGTCCGCTTCGACGCGATCTCCGCTCATCGACAGCACGATCGTGGCGAAGGCGCCGGCATCCTCCTCACGCGAGGGTGCTCCCGGCGGTCGCTGCACGACTTCGAATCCCACATTGTCGAGCTCGGCGGTGATGCGCCGGGCGACATCGCCGCTCGGCTTCGATCGCGCATCGAGCTCCACGACGACGCGCGAACGCGGGACGGCGAACGCCGTCGAAGCGAGCGTGATGGTCCCGACGAACACGGCCGTGAACATCCACGTGCGTGTCATGGCGTCCCCACGATCGAGCGCGCTGCCGCGGCGTAGACACCCTTCGGATACTTCTCGAGGTAAGCGCGCGCGATCGGCTCGGCGCCGGCGTCGCCGCGCGTCTTGCGCACCGCGAGCATCTTGCGGCCGAGCGCTTCGGCCGAGAAAGGCCCGCCCGTCTGCAGGTACTCGTCGTAGAGCACGATCGCTCGCGCCGTGTTGCCGTCGCTGTCCTCCGCTAGGCGTCCGAGCAGAAACGTCGCGTTTCGCCCCGCTTGCGTCGTTGCGAACCGTTTTCGCTCCGCCTCGAGCGCCGCGCGCGCGAGCGTCCCGTCCTTTTCGTAGCGAGCGGCATCGGCGAGCGCGACGAGCTCCTCGAGCGATGCGCTCTCCGCGACCCACTCGAGCCCACGCCCACGCGCGGCGGTCACGACCTGCGCGTATCGGCCTTCCGCGACGAGCTTGGCGAAGCTCGCGGGTCTGTCCGAAGGCGCGACGCTGGTCGCAATGGCGGGGACGCTCGAGCTCGGCGGTGCTTCGGCCGGCGCCGAGGGGGCGCGGCTCACGACCACCGGGGCCGCCGACGATACAAGCGCTACAGCATCGCTCGACGCGACTGCGAGCTCGGCGAGCGTCGGCGGCGTGCCCTCCCCCATTCGCATCACGCCGTCCCGCGCGACGACGAGATGTTGACCCGCACGAAGCGAAACGCCGGCGGGGGTGAGCGGGCCTTCGACGACGACCGACCCTTGTCGCATCGCGACGACGAACGCGCCTTCCGACGGGCTCCAGGCGACGTCGAAGGCGGTGCCGGTCACGCGCACGACGTAAGGCCCCGCCTCGATCGACCAGGCGGTGTCTTTTCGGTGCGTGATGTCGAGGTGAAGCTCGCCGCTCGTGAGCACGACCCGCGCGCCGTTCGTCCGCACACCTTCGAGACGCCCCGCCGACTGCACACCGAACGTGACGACCGAGCCGTCGCTGAACCGCGTCACGCTCTCGGCGTCACGGGTCGCGACACGCACGCCTCCGTCGTGGGTCGACGTCACCTCGCCGCCGGTCGTCACGAAGGTGAGCGGCGCGCGCGGCCACCAGATCACGAGCGACACCGCCAACGCCGCCGCCGCGAACAACAAGACGCTCGCGCGCGTGATGCGCCGGCGTCGCTGCGTCCCGTTGCTCTTCGACGCTCCGGCCCGCGCCGCAGAAATCATCCGCTCGCGACCGCGTGCATTCGTGGCTTCGTCGACCGTTCCGTGCAGCGTCTGCCGCGCGAGGTCGCTGATGGCAGCCTTTTCGACCGGGAGAGCATCGGGCAGCTTGTTCACGAGCGCTCTCCTTGGTCGGGTGCAGCCATGAACGACGCGAGGTCCGCGTCGTTGCGCGCGCGTGCGAACACGAGCGGCGTCACGCGTGCGAGCCTCCGCTTCACCGTTGCCGGCGACATCTTCAAACACGCAGCGAGCTCGGTGATCTCGAGCCCCTCGATATGGCGCAGAACGAACACGAGGCGGCTCTCGTCATCCAGGTCATCCAGGATTACGTACAGCCGCCGGACCGCGGCCTGCGCCTGCTCGGACACGGGATCGACGTCGTCGGGCGGCTCGGGGATCTCGCCGTCGTCGGTCAGGCGGAACCACCTGCGAATGCGACGCTTTCGCAGCAAACCTCGCGCAACGTGCACGGCGATTCCGAACAGGAACGAACCGAGAGCCGCTGGCTCGCGAAGCGTCGGAAGCGCCCGAAAGAACCGGATGAACACCTCTTGGAGTGCGTCCTCCACCTCGGTGTCGGGGCCCAGAGACCTCCGCAAAACGGCGCGAAGGCTCGTCGAATAGCGGTCCCAAAGCACCCCATGGGCTTCGGGTTCGGCCGCGAGAAGGGCCTGAACGAGCTCGGCGGGGGTCTGCCAGCGGACAACGGGCACGACTTTTCGAGCCGCCACGGTGAGGGGCACGACCTTGGCCAGACGAGGAGCAGCTGCGCGTTGCACGGCGTCGTCAGGAGTAGTGGCCGGACCCCGCCAGGACGGCTCACATATTTTCAGAGCTATCTCTTCGGGACGGCAGCCCGGCGCCAGCCGGCGTCTTTCGTCAGCTTGTCCAGCGTTTCGAGGAGCCCTCGCATCGGGATCGGCTTGCGCTTGAAATCGCTGATGCCGAGCACGCCGAAGCGCCAGTGCTCGTCCTCGCCGGCCGTCGCGCTCAAGACGAGGACGCGGGCACGCGTACCATTCGGAGAGTTGCGCAGCTTCGCCAGCACCTCGACGCCGTTCATCCCCGGCATGTCGTAATCGAGCAGCACCAAGTGCGGCGCGTGCTCGGCTGCATCGCGGAGGGCGTCGGCGCCGTTGTTCGCGATGGCGATGCGTGCATTGGTGCCGTGAAACGCAAGGTTCACCGCGTGTGACGCGAATTTGGCGAAGAACGGATCGTCGTCGACGATGAGGACGTTGAGATCCGCAACCTTCGACGGCGGCCCTGTCCGGATCGAGTCGGTCGGACGTGTACCTTTGCCGTCGTCCTCCGCGAAGGTTGGCGGCTCCGATTTTCCTGCGCCGAGCTTCCGCCCCAGCTCCGCTGCGAGCTCGCCGCACGATGGGTGGCGGGCTGCCGGATCAGCGGACAGCGCACGCTTGAACGTCGCGTCCACCGGCGCGAGCTCGGGGCGCAACGAGGACGGCGGCGTCGACGCCTCCATATTCCGCAGCGCCATCAGCTCCTGAATGCTCTTCGCCCGGGCGAAGGGTACCTCGTTGGTCAAGAGCTCGAATGCGGTGCACGCGAACGCATACAAATCGGACCGGCGCGAAAGCGGCCGCGACCGATCGAGCTGCTCCGGCGCGGCGTACGCCGGCGAGCCTCCGCTCAGCGTGCTGGTAGATGTGGATGCAATATCCAGTTTCAGCGCCAACCCGAAATCGATCAGGACCGGTCTGCCCGTGCGTTCTTCGATGACGACGTTCTCCGGTTTGACATCACGGTGGAGGAGCCCGGCGTCGTGGACGGCGTCGAGGCCGTCCGCGATCCGTCGCAAGATCGTCAATGCCGTCGGTTTCGCGACGAACACCCCGTGCCCCTTGTGTTCCTCGATGATCGACTCCAGCGTTCGCCCGAGAACGAGCTCCATCGCGAAGAACAGCGAGCTCTCGTGAGGGCCGAAGGCGTACACCTGGACGACGTGCTCGTTGCGAATCGCAGCGAGACCTCGCGCCTCCTGTTTGAAGCTTTCGAGCGCCGTCCGGTCTCGAAGGAGGTGCGGCGAAATGAGCTTGAGCGCGACGTTGCGCGCGAGGCCGACGTCCCGCGCGCGGTACACGACGCCCATGCCGCCTCGGCCGAGCTCCGCCTCGAGCGCGTAGCGACCGTCGACGATCTTCGCATCGCGGACGCGACGGCCGCAGGAGGCGCAGAAATTGACGGCCTCCGAGAGCGGTCCTCCACATCCCTCACAGCTCGACATGGGCGAATTCACGAGCGCTTCGTCTCCATCGCGGCGGCGACCTCCGCCTCGATCACGTGGAGCGCGCGGGCGATCTCCTGCCAGGCGGCGTCGTCGGGAAGTTTCCCCGCGTTTTCGCACGAAAGCAGCTGCGTCTCGATAGCGCTCGCCGCTTCCGAGATCCGATCGAATTCGTACGACCCGGCGGTTCCGTAGAGGCGATGCGCGAGCACGCGCGGCGTTCTTACAGCCTGCTCGGTAATGTCGCCGTTGCGAAGCGCTTCCAACGCCACGCGAAGCTCGGTAACGAGCTCCGGTAATCGCTCGGCGTACTCCGCTCGAAGCGTCGCCATGACGGCGTCGACCTCGTCCGGTGCATCTTCGTTGACGTCGGTCATGTCTCTCGTGCGATCCAATCGATCCTTCATTGCCGACGCCACCGGAGCGGGCGCCCGCGACGAACGTATGTATCATGCGCACGTGTCGCTCGCGCTATCGCGTCGATCCATCCTCGGCCTGCTTCCATCAATGGGCGCGGGCGCGCTGGTCGCCGGCGCATGCCGTGAACGATCCGGCGATGCCATCCGGGTCGGTGTCCTTCATTCCCTCACGGGGACGATGGCGATCAGCGAGACCTCGGTCGTCGACGCGACCCGCCTCGCCTTCGAGCAAATCAACGCGGCGGGCGGCATCCTCGATCGCGAGGTCCTTCCTATCGTCGTCGACGGACAGTCGGACGCCGACATCTTTGCACGCGAGGCCGAACGCCTCGTCGTCACGGAGCGCGTCGACGCGGTATTCGGTTGTTGGACCTCCGCGACGCGGCGAACCGTCAAACCGATCTTCGAGCGCACGGACAACTTGCTGTTTTATCCCGTTCAATACGAGGGGCTCGAGCAGTCGCCGAACATCGTCTACACGGGCGCGTCACCGAATCAGCAGATCATACCCGCCGTCAAATGGAGCTTCGACAACGTCGGTAAGCGCGCGTTTCTGATCGGCTCGGATTATGTCTTTCCTCGCACGGCAAACGCCCTCATTCGGGCGCAGGTCGATGCGCTTCGCGGGCAAATCGTCGGAGAGGCGTATTTGCGGCTCGGGTCGACGGACGTCGACGCCGTCGTGAAGGAGATCGTCGCGACGAAGCCGGACGTCATCCTCAACACCGTCAATGGCGACACCAACGTCGCGCTGTTTCGCGCGCTTCGCCGGGCAAACGTCACCTCAGCGAGTCTCCCGGTGATGAGCTTCAGCGTCGCGGAGGACGAGCTCCGCATCATCGACCCGGAGGACGTGATTGGCAATTACGCGACGTGGAACTATTTCCAGAGCGTCGATACCCCGGAAAACGCCTCGTTCGTGAAGAGCTTTCGTGAACGGTACGGACAAGAGAGGGTCACCGACGACCCGATGGAAGCGGCTTATCTCGGTGTCCATCTGTGGAAACAAGCCGTCGTGGAAGCCCAATCCACCGACCCGAAGCGCGTTCGCGACGCGCTCGGCAGGCAGAGCTATCAGGCGCCGGAGGGGCTCGTCTCCATCGACTCCGCGACGCAGCATACTTGGAAGACGGTCCGCGTCGGGCGCGTGCGCGGCGATGGGCAGTTCGACGTCGTCTGGACCTCCGACAAGCCGGTGCGGCCGGTTCCCTATCCGATCCAGCGCACGAAAGACGAGTGGGAACGCTTTCTCACCGAGCTCCACGACGGTTGGGGCGGAGCGTGGGCGCCACAATGACCGGCTCGAGCTCCAGGCCGCCTCGCGGGCGCGGCTCGCTATCGGGGAAGCTGCTCGTCTCGTTCGCGGCTATCGGCATGTTGCCGCTCATCGTGTTCGGCATCGTCGTCTACGTGCAGTCCGAGCACCGAATTCGTGCCGAGGTGACGGAGCGGCTCGCGTCGAACGCCGCGTCGAAGGCAAAACAGATCGACACGTACCTCGCAGAGCGAACACGGGACGTCGTCGCCCTCGGTCAAACGCGCAGCGTAGCGGAGGCGGTCGTCGCGTATGACGAGGCCTTCCACCGAGGCGGTCTCGACTCCGAAGAGTACGAGCGCGTCGACGAGAAGAATCGCTCGTATTTCTTTCATCAGCGGGATTCGGCGGGCTACGCCGACGTCTTCCTGGTGTCGCCGACCGGCGACGTCGTCTTCTCGATAGGAGAAGGGCGCGAGCTCGGAACCAATTTCCGAACCGGTGAATTCAAGAATTCGCCGCTCGGTCGGGTCGTCGACCGCGCCAATACCCTCCTCGAGGCGGATCTCTCCGATTTCGAGTTACACCCCGTCACACAAACGCCTGCGGCCTATGCAGCGGCGCCGATCTTCTCCGAAGGAAAGGTCGTCGGGGTCGTCGCGGTCCAAATCGACAACGAGGAGATCTATCGCCTCGCCCGAGACGTCACGGGGCTCGGTCAAAGCGGCGAGACGGTCATCGGCGCCCGTTCGGACCAAACGGCGAGGTTTCTCGCCCCCACCCGCCACGACCCCGGCGCGGCGTTCGTTCGCACCGTCGATATGCGCTCGAGCGGCGATACCGCGATCGAGCAAGCGGTGATGGGCAAGAGCGGCAATGGCGTCGTGCACGACTACCGCGGTAAAGAGGTCCTCGCGGTATGGACCTATCTGCCGGTCACACGGTGGGGCCTCGTCGTCAAAGTCGACGCCGACGAAGCCTTTGCCCCGGTCGCCGACCTGCGCCGGATTTCTCTGATGCTCGCCGGGGCCGTGCTCGCCGCCGTGTTCGCCGCAGCCATTCTGGTCGCGCGCGGCATCTCGCGTCCCATCGGCCGATTGACGCGGTCGACGCAGCGCCTCGCCGAGGGGGAGCTCGGCCACCGGGCCGACGTGCGGCAAAACGACGAAATCGGTGACCTCGCGAGCTCGTTCAATCGAATGGCCGCGACCATCGAGCAGCGCACCGAAGAGCTCGAAGAGCATCAACGCTCGCTGGAAGAGCGGGTCGCGCAGAGGACCGCGGATCTGGCGGTCGCAAACGACGCGCTCCGCGGCGCGAAGGAGGCGGCAGAACAGGCCAACGTCGCGAAGGGCCAATTCCTCGCGAGCATGAGCCACGAGATTCGTACACCGATGAATGCCGTCATCGGAATGAGTGGCCTCTTGCTCGACAGCGAGCTCGACGGAGAGCAACGCGAGTTCGTCGAGATCATTCGCAAGAGCGCGGACAGCCTGCTCACCATCATCAACGACATTCTCGATTTCTCGAAGATCGAGGCGAGCAAGCTGGAGCTCGAGACGCAGCCTTTCCGCGTCAGCGAATGCGTCGAGTCCGCGCTCGATTTGTTGGGGACAGCGGCCGCCGCTAAACGGCTCGATTTCGCCTACGAGATCGCGGACGACGTTCCGGCGATGGTCGCAGGCGACGTGACGCGCCTTCGCCAAATCCTCATCAACCTCGTCGGTAACGCGATCAAGTTCACCTCCGCAGGAGAGGTCGCCTTGACGGTCACGAGCCGCGAGCCCGAATCCCCTCCCCCGGGGCATTCCGAGAGCCACCGCTATCACGAGCTCGAGTTCGTCGTTCGCGACACCGGCCCAGGCATCCCGGAGGAGGCGCGGGCGCGTCTCTTCAAATCATTCAGCCAAGTCGACGCGTCGACCACACGCAAATACGGCGGCACGGGATTGGGCTTGGCGATTTGCGCGCGCCTCTGCGAGCTGATGGGTGGGCGCATTTGGCTCGAGAGCGAGGTCGGAAAGGGCAGCGCCTTCCATTTCACCATCGTGGTGCCCTCGGTCCCCGACGCCAAACGGGAAGTTCCGAATCACGACCGCCTCCGCGGGATGCGTCTCCTCGTCGTCGACGACAACCCCACGAACCGGCGCATTCTCGTGACCTACGCGACCGCGTGGGGGATGTTGCCGCGCGCGACCGAGTCCCCGCTCGAAGCGGTCGAATGGATCAAGCGCGGCGATCCGTTCGACATCGGCGTGCTCGACATGCACATGCCCGATATGGACGGCGTCATGCTGGCCAACGAGATCCGCAGCTTTCGCTCGTCGACCGAGCTGCCGCTCATCCTTTTTACGTCGCTCGGCCGGCGCGAGGTCGGCGAGCTCGTGGATCGCGGACAGTTCGGCGCCTTCCTGCTGAAGCCGCTGAAGCCGGTGCAAATGGCGGACACGCTGACGAGCTGCTTGTCGCAAACGCCCGTCCGCGAGACGCGGCGCAGCACGCCCGCGGCGCCCTTGGACGCGACCAAGCCGCTCGCCGAGGAGCTACCGCTCAGGGTGTTGCTCGTCGAGGACAACGTCGTCAACCAGATGGTCGCCGTGAGGCTCCTCGACAAGCTGGGCTATCGCCCGGACATCGCTGCCAACGGCATCGAAGCGTTGCAGTCCGTCGAGCGCCAGACTTACGACGTCGTCCTGATGGATGTGTTGATGCCGGAAATGGACGGGCTCGAGGCCTCGCGGCGCCTCTGCCAGAAGTATTCGCCCGCCGAGCGGCCGCGCATCATCGCGATGACTGCCAATGCAATGGCGGGCGACCGTGAGCAATGCCTCGCGGCCGGCATGGACGATTACGTCAGCAAACCGATCTCCATCGAAGAGCTGCGGAAGGCGCTGTCGCGCACACCCATAAAACGCGAAGGTGCTCTTCGCACGGCCGCGCCGGAATCCGCACCTGCAACGGAAGCTGCGCCGATCTCGCCCAAGCGACCGGCAAAGGAGCGGCCCGCAAAGGAACAGCCGGACGTGCCGCTCCAAGCGTCGGTCGTCGCACGCATTCGAACCACGATGGGGAATGATTTCTTGGTCGAGCTGATTGACACGTACTTGGAAGACGCGCCGAAGCTCCTCGAGGAGATCCAGCGCGCTGCCCGTGACGGCGATGCACAGCTGCTCGAGCGATCGGCGCACACGTTCAAGTCGAACAGCGCGAACCTCGGTGCGCTGCGCTTGTCCGGCGCGTGCAAAGAGATCGAAGAAATCGGGAGATCGCGGGGGACGAACGTGCCGGACGCGCTCCTCGAGCGCCTCGGTCTCGAAGAGCGGATTGCGCGGGACGCGTTGGTATCGCTTCGCGCGGAGGCCTGAGGAACATGGAAACGGATCTCGGAACGATCTTGGTCGTCGACGACGACCGCATGAGCACGATGATGCTCACGCGCGTGCTCACGTCGATTGGGCACTCGGTCACGTCTGCGAGCAGCGGCAAAGCCGCGCTCGAGCTCCTCGACTCGAAAGCCTTCGACGTCCTCATCCTCGATTGCTTGATGCCCGAGATGGACGGCTACGAGGTGCTGGAGATCGTCCGGGGCAAACCGGCGCTCAAAGATCTCGCCATCATCATGGTCAGCGGCGTGGAGGACATGGCCAGCGTGGTCGCGTGCCTCGAGCTCGGGGCGCGGGACTACCTCAACAAACCCTTCGACCCCGCCGTCCTGCGGGCGCGCATCCAGAATGCGCTCGCCCAGAAGCGATCACGGGAGCGAGAAGCGAAGCTCTACGCGGATCTCGCGGCCAACTACGAAAAGCTCCGCGAGCTCGAATCACTGCGCGACAACCTCATTCACATGATCGTGCACGACCTGCGAGTGCCGCTCACGAACGTCATCGGCGGGCTCGACATGTTGAGCACCATTGCGTCGCTCGACACCGATGCGAAAGAGCTGCTCAGCCTCTCGCACCGAGGTGCCAATACCCTGCTTTCGCTCATCAACGACCTCTTGGACGTCAAACGAATGGAGAGCCATGCCCTCGTGTTCGAGCGGCGCCCGGTCGACTTGGCGGACGTCGTGAACGCCGCCTGCGAGAACGTCGCATTTCTCGCCACCGACGAGGGCGTAAAGCTGAACAAGGATGCGCCCGCCGGCTCCAAGGTCATGGGGGACGCGGCGCTCCTCACGCGCGTCGTCACGAACCTCCTCGGCAATGCGGTGAAGTTCACGCCCTCCGGCGGCGAGGTCACGGTTCGCGCTCGTCCAGGGCCGGACGGCTCGATGGAGCTCGAGGTTCGCGACACCGGCGAAGGCATCCCCGAAGACGCGCTCGTCCACGTCTTCGAGCGCTTCTATCAAGTTCGGTCGAAGCGAGGAACGCGCACCAACGCCAGCGGTCTGGGCCTCACGTTTTGCAAGATGGCCATCGAGGCACACGGGGGAATCATTTTTGCCGAAAGCACCCTCGGCGTCGGAAGCTCGTTCGTGTTTCGATTGGCGCGAGCCTGATCATGTCGTCGCATATCCTCGTCATCGACGACGACGCCGACCTCCGGGTCCTCGTCCGCGTCGCGCTTGCTCGGCTCGGCGGCTATCGGGTCGATACGGCGAGGAACGGCGCCGAAGGTATCGCCGCCGCGAAGAGCCTCCGCCCCGACATCGTTCTGTTGGATATGACACTGCCTGATTGCGAGGGCACCGACGTCCTGCGCTCCCTCGCGAGTGACCGCGATACGAAGGACATCATCGTCATCATCCTCAGCGCCTCCGCGTCGCGAAGGAGCGAGCCCGAGCTCGCCGAGCTGGGCGCGGCCGGCGTGATTGCGAAGCCGTTCAACCCGCCGACGCTGGTGGAGCGGGTCAAGACGATCGTCGCCAGAGTGAGGCCCTGACTCACGTTTTCGCGGGGGGCGCAGCGTTCGCGTCCAGAACGTCGTAGCGGCGTACCCGCGAAATTCTGGGCGCGTGACGATTTTACGCAACTGATGGGCGCTCGCGTCGACAAGCGAGCATGAAAAACCTCGTCGTCCCAGCGGCGGTACTATGTGCCGCCGCGTTCCTGGTTCCAGGTTGCGCGCCTGGCGCCCCCTCCCCCCTCCTCGAACAGGAAGCGGCCGAGCGCCGACACGCCCTGAGCAATTCGACGCTTCGTGCGGAAATGGCGCGGGCCCTCACGCACCGAGTCCAGCCCGACAGGCCGTTGACCATCCGCGGCTTCCCCGATGACGGCGTCGCGCGGGTCCTCGGCGCCGCTGGTAAGACCATCGAGCCCGACGAAGTGCGCGACATGGAGCATCTGTTCCAACGCATCTACTTCGAGGACTTTCCGCTCTCCAACTTCGATTCCACGTTCAGCGGATACCTCTATTACCTGGGGTCTCTGGTCACTGTCGGCATCGCGGGCAGGTCCGATCCGCAAGTGATCGGCCTTTTCGCCGAGCAAGCCTCCCTCATCCCCGCTCCCGGTTCGCCGATGAGCCTCTCGATGATCGCAACGGCACTCGAACAAGGCGGTTGCGAAACGCTTCGTCCCGAGATCGTGTTGTTCGCCGCCCATCAATACGAGGTCGCGACTTCCAACAACGACGCCCTGAAGAAGATCCCGCTCGGGACGAAGTTCACGGACGTCAAAGGAATGAGCTTCGTTCCCAACTACAACAACCTCTGGGGCGAGCCTGATTCCGTCGCGATCGCCGAACAACGCCTTTTGGACTACCCCGCCATCGACTTCGCTTATCGCTCGGACTTCGGCAGCCCGCCTGGTGCGAAGTTCGACCTCGGCGAAATTGCCGAGACGAATGCCGTGAGCGCCGCCGAGCTGGGAGCATATATGGCCGGCGTCGAAGGCATCCGCACGCTTCGTGCCTTCGACGAGGTGATGACGATGACCGACGTCGAATCTCCGCCTTTCGAGCTGTGGGCGCACATGTTGAATCCGGGACACGCGATTGGCCAGCGCCTTCGCATTCTGTCTGCGGTCCTCGACAGGCTGGAAGCGGACGGAGAGCTCCGGACGAAGCTTCTGTTTCAGTCGAATCTTCACCCCGAAGCCGGCTCCACGGAGGTCGAGTCGCGGCTCACGCGCGATTCCTTCATCCGATCTTTGCCAAGTCTTCTCTACCACGCACGCGACCAGGATCGACCGGACGAAGAAGCAGGCAAGGTCTTCGTCGAAGGCGGCTTCAATTGTGGCGGACCGAGCGTCTGCCCAATCTCGATTCAGCGCCTCTTCGATGCTGCCCGCCAGAAGGCTCGAAAATGGTACCGGCCCGAGGTTCGCTTCGTGCGCGGTCCGCACGACGAACAGATATTCATGCCTTACGCGAGAATCCCGGACTTCAGAGACCCGTTGAATACGAGCACCGCCGGCTCGAAGCTCCTAGCCGACTTGTACGTGCAGAACGGCTACACGATCGAGCCGTCCGACGTCGATCCCCTCGCAGTCGAGCTCGACCCTCCCGGAATGTGGTGGCCGCCGAGCCATGAGCTCGTTCATATCGCCGTGGTGAATGGTCACTCCTACGACGTTTATCGCGGCGCGCTGTGGCGGGACGGTGATGCCGTCACTCCCTCGGGCTTCGAGCTGGGCGGCACGATAACCCACGCCTACCAAACGCCGCTGATCATCTCGGACCGCATCTACTTCGTGAATGGGAAGGTCACGGAGGCCGTCGAGGAGCGCGGAATGCTCGTCTACGATATGGCTCAAGACGTCTGGATGGCCGGACAGCCTGCCGTCGAGACCGCCGGCTGGCATAACCTCACATTCGACGGCAAGGTGCTCTCCGGGCTCGAGGGCTACCAAGACATCCCCCGGTCGGCGGATCTCTCGGCCGTCCACCTCCAACTCCTCAGGGAGGTACGTCTTCCCGAGGCGGCTCGCCCACCGTGTACACATCTCGTTTCGGAGACCGGGGGCCCGCTGGTCTCGGGCTGCGAGTCTGCCGCCACATCGGTCTGCGATCTCGATCCGTATTGTTGTGACGAGGCGTGGGACGACATCTGCGTGTCGGAGGTGGACGGTAAGTAGCCACTCCAACCCGCTGTCGTCGGAATCGGCGGCGTTCGTCGGGCCAGCCGCGG
>JABFXY010000081.1 GCA_013361525.1 Polyangiaceae bacterium
TCGCTGCCGGAATTCTTTTAGTATCTGAAGCACGAACCGGAAGGTTCCACGAGGCTCGAAGCCGGGCGCATTGCGCTGCTTCGGGCCTTTCGTGTTTTGTTTCGGCACCTGTGCGCCAGTTGGCGCTCGGGACGGCGCGATGTTGCGCCGAGCTCGCGCCAGCGGGATCTTCGGCTCATCGACGACCGAAGTGTTGCGTTTTGCCTCGGAACGGCGAGCTCCGGAAGTGCACATACTTTTCTGCGTAGCGCGCTTCACGGTTGCGCTCGGGCAGCGATGGGAGCACCTAATACTGCACGATGGACCGTGCGGTTGGGGGCGTGGTGGTCGCGATCGTAGCCGCAGGCTGCGCGATGTCGGGCTGTGTGACCTCCGGGTCTGCGGCTTCGGCGAGCCCGCGCTCTTCGCAGTGGGAGGGGCCGGTTGTCGTCAGGGTTGCCGAGAGGGGCGGGTCGGAGGACGTGCTGAATCTCCCCGAAGGGGCGCTCACGTCCGAGGTCGCGCTGGTGAACGCCGATGCGACCGACGTCTGCTTCGACGTGAAGATGCGCACCTGGCAGGGGGCGTCTCCGGAGTGGCTCGTCGATCTCACGGTCGACGATGCGTCCGTCGCGGAGTCGGAGGTTTTTCTCCGTCCGTGCACGTCGCAGAGCATCGGCCCGGCGGATCGCGTGCCCATGACGCTGTCGTGCCTTCCGGTGGACACGGCAGTGGGCTCCTCGGTGACCGATGCGGGGGATTCGATCCAGGTTCGCGGTGATCGCGTCTGCCTTTCGCACGGCGGGCAGCTCGGCGAACGGTCCGAGACGGTGAAGCTGTCGCTGAAGCAGGGCGCGCTCGGCTACGCCTTCGTCTGGCATTTCGCCGGACACGCGTCGAACTGACGTTCACGCTCTGCGAGACGCTCGCTTCGAGCTCCCCCGTCGCACGAAGCGTCCGAATTTGCGCGTGTGCGCGGCCGCACGAATTCGTCTCGCTCGACGAGTGCTCAGGGGAAAAATCGTCGATCAAGCCGTAACACACCCCCGCTTACACGACGGCGTTTGCTGCGGACGCGCGACGCCTCGTCGACAAGAAGAAGGGAAAAGGAGCTGCCATGAAGCGCTGGTGTCTCGTTGGAGCGGTGTCGTTGCTCGCGGGCTGTGGCCTCTTTCAGGTTCGTGTGAACGGCGAGGTGAAGACGCTCGGCGGCTCGTCGGAGGGGGAGCAGAAGGAAGAAGAGGCGAAGGAGGGCGGCGATAGCTCGTCCAAATCCGCGAGTAAGGGCTCCGCCGAAAAGGGCGGCAACAAGGGCGAATCCGACAAGGAGCGCGATGAATCGTTGCGGAAGGCGACGAAGGAGATCCGCGCAGCGCTCGACAAGCACGTCATGGAGGATCCCGGGCCGCTCCCGGCTGCAAAGCTCGGTGAGCTCGCCGCAAAGAAGAAGGAGTTTGCGGCCGCGGGTCTCGAGGCGGAGGCCCATTACCTCACTCACCTCACCACCTATTACGAGATCGAGAATGGTTGGCGCGGCGACGCCGCGAAATCGGGCGATGTGCTCGCGGGACTTCTGGGCGGAAAAGCACACGCGCAGGGTGAGCTCACCGGCAAGGACAAGCCGCAATCGTTCAAGTTCAAGGCCGAAGAGGGCAAGTGCTACACGGTCCTTCTTCGAATGAAGAGCGCCGGCGGCGAGGAGGACAAGATGACCGAGTTCTTCCTCGACGCGGGGAAGGACAATTCGTCGCTGCAACGTTTCGATATGGATCAGCGTCGCACGCGCGGTGCCGGCCTGATGCGCCAGCTGTCGAAATCGTATACCCGCGGCGCTTGCGCATTGAAGACGACCGAGGTGACCGGCACCGTCGAGATGAAATATGCCGGAACGCAGAATGGTCTGCGTTATGTCGTCGTCGAGACGCCTCGCGAGAAGCTATCGCAATACATTGCGCTCGAAATGCAGCCGCGACTCGCTGATTCGTGCGACGTCGATGGTTGGACCAACATGTGGACCAATCCGCTGCCGTCGTCGGTCCTCTATGGCTCGGACGCGCCCTTCATTCCCTACGAGGTCCGCCAAGCGGAGGAGATGTGGATGACGGCGTGGAGCGCGGAGAACGGCGAGGTCCGCGTGAAGCGCAAGGATCTTTCGAGCGCGGCGCCGAAGCAGCTCAAGTTCGACGACAAGCCGCGGTTCCGCGGCTGCCCGAAGGAGCTGAAGTACGCCCATAGCGCCGACGGATTGAAGGTCGCGCAGTGTTATGACCGATTGAACAAGAAGTTCGATCCCCAATTCGACGCCGCTCAAAAGGCGCGAAACAACGCCGCCGGCATCCTCGCGGAGATCGCCGCGGATCGGCGGATGACACAGCTCAACAACCAGTACGCCGACGAAGAGGAGCGTACCTGCAAGAAGATCGAGGCCGACGTCGCGAAGAAGTTCGACGCCGCTTACAACAAGATCGTCGACTTCTACCGGTCCACGCCGGTCAAGAACACCTTCGACCGCGGCACGGAGCTCAAGTTGTCGTACGACGGCTCCGTCGCGATCGGCTGCGTGGGCCAGTACAGCTGCAGCCCTTGATTTCCGCAGCGTCGAGCTAGCGTCGCACCGCAGGTGCGCGATCGAAGGTCGCACCGAAGGTGCGCAATCAAAGAACGGAGGCGGACCGGCGCGAGCGTCGGCCCGCTTCGTCGTCTCTCGACCCCGATGCGTTGCCCTCGCTATCATCGGGCTGCCATGACCGTCGACATACGTGACTCGATGCCGTTCGACGATCCGCTCGACGTGCCGGTCGCGCGGTTGATGGCGACCAATATCGTCACGTTGACGCGCGATATGCCGGTGGAGGAAGCGGCCCGCAAGATGGTCGGCAACCACGTGAGCGGGATGCCGGTGCTCGACGCGTCGAGTGCGATCGTCGGCGTCGTGTCGCTGACGGATTTGGTGCGCGTCTTGACCGGAGCGCCGAGCGCCGAGGACGACGCGAGCGCGGATTTCTACGATCCGATTCGCGTCGACCGCCTGGTGGAGTCGTTGCTCGACGATCGCGAGCACAGCGGTCGAACGGTCGGCGACGTCATGTCCACCCGGCTCGTCACGGTCGACCCGCAAGACCCACTGCGAGAGGCCGCGCGCGCGATGGCGCGCCATCGGATTCACCGCGTGCTCGTCGTCGACGCGACCGGCAAGCTCTATGGCATCGTGACCGCGCTCGACGTGGTCTCCGCCGTCTCCGCCTGACCGCGCGTGGTTCGGTTTTGCTCATTGCGAAGCGCTCGTGGAATCGTAATGGTGAATTGCAATGCTCGATCGCAATGGTTGTTCGATGACCGTGAGAGGCGACTCTTTGGTCACATTTGGTGCGTGAAAGCAGCGACTTTTCAGTCACTTCGTGATTCGAAATGCGACTTCATGGTCAGGTCTCGATCGAATGCATGACCTGAAAGTCACATCGAGCAAAGGTTGTCGCCATACGCGGTCGACCGCGCTACGCCATCGCAATGCGAGAGCCGGCGTCGCGGATTTTGGGGACCGGTCATTACCTTCCGCCGATTGTGCGGACGAACGCCGATTTGGAACGGATGGTCGACACCTCCGATTCCTGGATCGTCGAGCGCACGGGTATCCGTGAACGACGCATCGCGCCGGAGACCATCGCTACGAGCGACATGGCGGCCGCTGCGGCGAAGTCCGCGCTCGAGCAGGCGGAGATTCCTGCGAGCGCGCTCGACCTGATCCTGGTCGCGACGGTCACGCCCGACATGCCCATGCCGGCAACCGCGGTGTTCGTTCAACAGAAGATCGGCGCGGGTAATTGTCCGGCGATGGACCTCAGCGCGGCGTGCGCGGGCTTCGTGTTCGGCCTGTCGATCGCCGATTCATTCATTCGTTCGGGCGCCATGCGCCACGTGCTCGTCGTCGGTGTCGAGCTGCTCTCGCGCGTCGTCGACTGGAGCGACCGCACCACGTGCGTCCTCTTCGGCGACGGCGCGGGCGCGGCGGTGCTCGGACCGGCCGGCGGTGCCACCGCGCGTGGTCGCTCGCGCGGGATCCTGTCGACGCGTATGAGCACCGACGGAACGCTCGCCGGCTCGCTCGCGATTCCCGGCGGGGGAAGCGCACGGCCGATGTCGCAGGCCTTGCTCGAGTCGAAGCAGCACAAGATCCAGATGAAGGGGCAAGACGTCTTCAAGGTCGCGGTGAAGAACCTGCAGTCTTCCAGTCAGGCCGCCCTCGACGATTTGGGTATGACCGGCGCCGATCTCGATTGGATCTGCCCGCACCAGGCAAACATCCGCATCATCGATTTGGCCGTGAGCAAGCTCGGTGTGCCGCGCGACAAGATGCTCACCAACATCGAGCGCGTGGGCAACACGTCCTCGGCGAGCATTCCGATCCTGCTCGACGAGAGCGTCCGCTCCGGAAAGGTTCACCCCGGCGATACCGTGCTCATGTGCGCGCTCGGGGCGGGCATCTCGTGGGGGAGCGCGGTCGTGACGATCTGATCGGCCGCTCGGGGGCAGGGACCTCGAGCGAGGGTCGAGCAGGGGGTCGCGCCGCGAAGTCGATCCGGAGCTCGAGCGTTGATACCCTACGAGGGTTCCCTTGCGCCGTTTCGTAACCAAGACGCGGCTCGCGATTGCCGCGGGCGTCCTCGTTCTCCTCGGGATCGTGCTCGGTTTCGCGCCGTACGTACGCAGCCGCATCGCGGGTGTGGCCGAACGGTACGGCGCAGAAGTCGAGGTGGAGTGGGTCTTGCCGAGCTGGGGCGGCGTGCGCCTCGAGGGCGTGCGCGTCACGCATCCCGACGCACCGGGCGCCCGCGTCGAGCTCGACGACGTCCGCGTCGGATGGGGCTCGCCGCGCGAGG
>JABFXY010000020.1 GCA_013361525.1 Polyangiaceae bacterium
GCGGTGTCGATCGGAAGCCGCGACCAGCGGGATCTTGTTCGCGGTGACGACGGCGAGGCCGCGCCGAAACGCGCGGAGGTAGTGATTCGATGCGCCGTCGAATGCCGACACGTCGACGAAGATCGGATATGGCAATCGCGCGACGCGATCGATGACCAGCGCGGGATCGATGCGCTCTTGAACGCCGGCGGTGAACTGCGTCGGATCGAGCCCGTCGGCATCGAACCACGTCCCATTGCGGTTCGTAATGGCGACGACGTCGATGTCGATTCCGTGCCGCGCGGCGATCGCGTCGCGCTGTCTGCACAGAATGGAGAGCAGGTGTCCGCCGACGTTGCCGCATCCGAACAGGTGCAAGCTCGCGCGTGACATCACGCCACCTCCGCGCAGACGACGGCCGCGCGAAGCGCGCGGTCGAGGTCCGCGATGATGTCTTCCACGTCTTCGATTCCGACGCTGAGCCGAACGAGGTCCTCCGGAATGCCGAGCGCGAGGCGGTCTTCGGTCGATAGCCCGTAATAGGACATGAGCGCGACTTGCTCGATCAAGGTCTCGGTGCCGCCGAGCGAAGGCGCAATGGTCGCGAGCCTGCAATGGTCGATGAAGCGGCTCGTCGTCTCGAGATCGCCGCGCACGCGAAAGCTCACGACGCCTCCGAAGCCTCGGAGCAGCCGCTTCGCGACCTCGTGGTCGGGGTGCGACGCGAGGCTCGGGTGAAAGACGGATTGCACGGCGGGGTGTGAGGAGAGGAAGGCCGCGACGCGTGCGCCGCTTTCGTTTTGGGTGCGGACACGGAGCGCGAGCGTCTTCATTCCGCGTTCGACGAGGAACGCCGCGTGTGGGTCGAGGACGGAGCCGAGGACGCCGCGCACGTCGCGAACGAGGCTCACGAGGTTTTCGTCACCGGCGATCGCGCCCGCGAGCACGTCGTTGTGGCCCGCGAGGTATTTGGTGCAGGAGTGGACGACGAGGTGCGCGCCGCGCTCGAGCGCGCGCAGATTCACGGGCGTCGCGAAGGTCGCGTCGACGACGAGCTTCACGCCCCGCGTACGGCGCACGATCGCGGAGACGGCGTCGAGGTCGACGACGCGGAGGTACGGATTCGTCGGAAGCTCGGTGAAGACGAGCCGCGTGCGGCCCGGGATGATCGACGATTCGAGCGCCGCGAGATCGCCCGGGTCGACGAGCGTCGATTCGACGCCGAACTTGGAGAGCGTCGCGGTGACGAATTGGCGCGTTCGACGATAGACGTCGCGTGTCAGCACGACATGGTCGCCGGCTTTCAGGACGGCGAACAGGAGCGTCGTAATGGCGGCCATCCCGCTCGCAAAGAGCGCCGCGTCTTCTGCGCCTTCCAGCGCGGCGATGGCGCGCTCGGCGCTGCGAACCGTCGGGTTGCCGTAACGACCGTATTCCTCGCGGTCGGCGCGTCCCTCGAAGTGATCACGGAGCTCCGCGGTCGAGCCGAACGTGTACGTCGCGGAGCAAACGATGGGTGTCGGGACCGCGTCGTGCGCCTTCTTGCGCGCGAGGGGGTCCGACGCCGAGCGGCCGTGGACCGCGAGCGTGTCGAGCTTGGAATCAGGCGGAAGATGCATCGGTAGGCCTCCGGGAAACATCACCCGCCCACCGGTCCTGCTTGTCCGCCTCTTCGAAGGACGAGGGCCCCCGACGATCTCGATCGTCGGAGGCCCACCTCGTCAGGGACGAACCCATCGGCTTAGGGTGATATTTGCCCGCGACGCCCGAGGCCTTCGCGAACCGGCCGCCTTCGATTGGAAGGCTGGACCGACAAGCGCGTCACCCAAGGTGGGCGAAATTTCCGCGCCGCCTTCGAACGAGTCGAGAGGCGAGGGGAGGATGCGCCTCGCGAAGGGGTGGAGTCAACCTGAACGTGGGACCCACGCCGTCGTGCGCGCGCGAAATAAACAAAGCGCGAAGGGCCCTGCGTCATCGAGACGCAAGGCCCCCGCGGTCGCAGGTGCTCATAAGCCGAGTTCTGTATCGAGGTCGGGTCGCCCCTTCCTCGATCGCGATCATTCCTCTAGGGCGCGCGTTACCGCGTGCCTCGAGCAGCCTACCCGGAGGCTCGGGCGGGCAGCCCTCTCGTGCGACGTCAGCCGCACTTCGCCTCCCTACATGGCCTTGCTCCAAGTGGGGTTTGCCGTGCCACGCTCGTTACCGAGCGTGCGGTGGTCTCTTACTCCACCTTTTCACCCTTACCGGTGGGGCCTCGCGGCACGCCGGCGGTTTGTTTTCTGTGGCACTTTCCTCGAGGTCACCCTCACCGGGCGTTACCCGGCACCTTGCCCTGCGGAGCTCGGACTTTCCTCCCGCGTGCCAAACCGAAGTGGCCGGCACGCCAGCGATCGCTCGTTCACCTACGACACGAGATCGGTAACGCGCCGGACGCGCCACAGCAACAAGACCTGATGTTTGGTCGAAGGATCGGCACTCGCGGAAGCGAGGGGGGCGGACAGAAGTCGGGATGCTCGAGGTGAGCCCTCCAGCTTCGGTCCGCGGTTTTAGGTGCTGCTCTCGGGGTTCGCTCTGCGCGCGGACCGACGTCGGATAGCTGACGGGGTCAGCGTCGGGGGATCGGTCCGCTACGCGAGCCGTCTTCTCGAAACGTGAGCCGGACAGCGGACCGAAGTGGGCGTGGTCAGACTGAGACCTCGGGGTTCGGTCCGGCTGTGGCGCGGAGAGGGGTAGTTGCGCATCCTGCGTGAATGCGACGTGCGGTTGCATTCGGCGGCGATAGCCGACCCCCATCGGCGCTGGATGCAACGGATCGTTTCACGGGCCCTGCGCAGGCGGAAACGTGGCCGGGGCTCGCGCTCACGCGGAAGGGGCGGCGCCCGCCGTGTCCGCGCAGCGGTACCCGCGCGCACGCGGAACCACTCACGCTACGAACACGCGCTCGATAAACCAAAACAGGCCCGCGACGACGACCGCGCCGCTCAACACCTGCACGCCGCGGCGCTCGAACCAATCGCGTTTGCGAAGCAGCGTGAGGACCGGCACGATCGCGAACAAGAGCACGAGCTGGCCCGCTTCGACGCCGAGGTTGAAGGTGGCGAGTGCGACCGGCAGTCGCTCGGTCGGGAGCTTGTCCCCGACGGCGCCGGCGAAGCCGAAGCCGTGGATGAAGCCGAAGATGCCGGCGATGCGCCACCGCTTGGCGATGTCCTTCACGATGAAGTTCTCGACGCCGACGTACGCGACGCTGAGCGCGATGAGCGGTTCGATGAGCGACGGTGAAGGCGCGACGATGCCGAGGACGGTGGCGGCGAGCGTGATCGAGTGAGAGACGGTGAACGCGGTGATCGTCGCGGCGAGGTCGCGAAGTCGCCCGCCGAGGAGCACGAGCCCCACCAGGAACACGACGTGATCGATGCCGAACCAGATGTGCTCGACACCGAGGGTGAAGCACTCTTTCGCGACGTCCCACGCGCCGCGGGCAGGCGGGGGCGGCGGTGCAGCGGCACCACCCACCGGCACTTCGACCGATGCGTCCTGTCCGTGCAGGATCATGTCGCGCGGTTTTTCTTCGCCGGGGACGTGGACGAAACCCGTCTGACGGTGCGTGAACGACGTCGCCGTGAAGAGCGACCCCACCGCAATGCGAATCGAAGGTGATTCGCCTTCGCAGGGGCCGAATCGAATCCCGAACAGCCCACCTTTGGCGTCCGATGGCGCGACCTGAATCACCGATCCGGCGCACGGAACGTCCCCGCGGGTCGCGGTGACGAGGCCGAGGAGGCGTTTGCTCGTCGCGTCCGAAGGGGTTATCTCGGAGTCGGAGAGCGCGCCATCTCCGTCGGCGTCGAGGTTCGGCAGCAGGCGTACGAGGTCGCCGCGCGACATCTCGATCCACGCCTCGGCGCCCTGATCGCTCGGTCGATAGTCACCGCGCGACAGATCGATTTCATGCGCGAGGGCGGCGCGAGAAACGACGAGCGATGCAACGACCGCGACGGCGATCGCGAGCCAGCTCCCGCGCCGCCGTCGATGCGCGGCGAGCCAAGCGAGGCGTTGGAAGACGCTCATCAACATCGGGTTGGACGAGACTACGCGCGACCGCTGTGTTTGGTCGCGTCCTCGTGCACGGTCGCTATCCGGCGCCGCCGGCGCCACCCGCCGGTGCCCCGCCGGCACCACCACCACCACCGAGCGCGCCACCGCCGACGTCCGCGCCGCCGGCTCCGCCGACGTCTTCACCGCCTGCGCCGCCCCCGCCTTCCGTGCCACAGGTCGGGCCAGCGCCCTTCTCACACTCGCCCGCGTCGCAGGTATCGAACCAGGCGTTCAAGATCTCGAGGTCATCCGGATCCATCGGGAAGTCGTCGAGCGGCATGCGTGGCGGCGGGTCGTCGGGAGACTTGTTCGTGACGATCCGCATCTGCTCCCAGCGCGCCTTGTCCGCGCTGTAGGGAGCCTGCGTGTCGCAGTAATAAAGGAGCGGAAACGGTCCGGGCCCCTCGCCGGCGTGACAGCGGTGGCAGTTACGCTCGAGGACCGAGCAGACCTCCGTCGGCAAGCCGCGCTCGGTCTCGCAGGTGAGCGGAGGGTCGTCGTTGGGCGCGAGGCCGCCCCCACAGGTGCCGTCGCGGCAGCTCGACTCCAAGTCCGCGTCGCAGGCGACGGCCGTCGCGAGCAAGGCGGCAAGCTTCGCAATCGTGCGCAAAGGCTCCCTCCTCCAGGGGTTCTGGTTTCGTTTCGAAGAAATCCGGGACGGTCTTCAGCCGCCGCTTCGTCGCTTCTGCGACATCTGCTCTCCGAGCTGGGCGCTGCGATGAGCCGCTGCCTCGACCGCGTCGATCAACGTGCGACGAAGGCCTCCGGATTCAAGGGTGTGCAATCCGGCGATCGCGGTGCCGCCCGGGCTCGTGACCATGTCCTTGAGACGGCCGGGGTGCTCGCCGGTTTCGAGCTGAAGTTTTGCCGCCCCGTAAACCGTCTGCGCCGCGAGCATCAGCGCGGTGTCGCGGCCGAGGCCGACCTTCACGCCGCCGTCTGCGAGCGCCTCGATCATCAGCATCACGTACGCCGGACCGCTGCCCGAGAGGCCCGTCACGGCATCGAGCAGGTTTTCGTCGAGGACGGCACAACGCCCGACCGCCTCGAACAGCGCGAGCGCGACGGCCATGTCCTTTTCGGTCGCGGCCGAGCCCGCGGCGAGCGCGGTTGCGCCTGCGAGCGCGATGGCGGCCGTGTTCGGCATGGTGCGAATGACGCGTGCGCCCTTGGTCAGCGCGTCCTCGAAGACGGAGATGGGCACGCCCGCTGCGACCGAGACGACGAGAGTGTCGTCACGCATGTGAGTGCGAACGATCGGCAAAATGCGGTCGACGATCTGCGGTTTCACCGCGACGACGAGGACGTCGGCCCACGCGACGAGCTCGGCGTTGTCGAGGGTCGTCTCGATGTCGAACTGTTGCGACAGCTCGTGCAGCCGGGCCTGCTTGACGTCGCTCGCGCGGATTTGTTCCTTCCCGACGCTCTTCGAGACGACGAGCCCTTTGATGAGGGCAGTCGCCATCGCGCCGCCGCCGAGAAACCCGATCTTTCGCCCCGATAGCCGCTCTGCGATCGTCATGAGTCTTCGGCGACGTTCATACAGGCGGGCGGGTCGCGCGGAAACGCAAAGCGCGCTACATCCACCCAAACCAAGTCCATGCATCGGAGTCATGTGCCCATGCACCGAATCGCGTTCCGAGCCTCTCGTTCCGTCGCTGCGCTCACGCTGACCCTCGCGGCGCTGAGCCCTTCGCTCTGGGGATGTTCTCCGGCGCAGACGCCCGAGGCGAACGACCCCGCCAAGGCGACGAACCGGACACTCGCCGACCTCAACGCCGATCGAGCGGAGTTTCCGCCGCTCAAGGTTTCGGACCCGCTCCCGCCGACGCCGGTCCCGTCGACGTTCGACGTCGCGGACCTCGCCGAGCGCGTGAAGCCGACCGTGGTGAACATCACGACGACCCAACGTGTGAACCTGCCGGATGGCCACCCGTTCGAGTTCTTCTTCGGGCCCGACGGCCGCGTGCCTCCGGGTGAGCGAACCGGCGCCGGGACGGGCTTCATCATCGATCCGCAGGGCTACGTGATCACGAACGAGCACGTCGTCCGCGAAGCCGACGAGGTGATGGTGCGTCTGTCGGACGAGCGCGACTTCGCCGCGACGGTGGTCGGTCGAGATCCGAAGCTCGATCTCGCGCTCCTCAAGCTGAAGGACGCGAAGAACCTGCCGGCCGTCCACCTCGGGTCGAGCGGCGCGCTCCGGATCGGCGAGCACGTCCTCGCCGTGGGTAACCCGTTCGGTCTCGGGCACACCGTCACGCTGGGTATCGTCAGCGCGAAGTCGCGCGCGATCGGTGCGGGCCCCTACGACGACTTCATCCAGACCGACGCGTCGATCAACCCGGGCAACAGCGGCGGGCCGCTCTTCAACTGGCGGGGTGAGGTCGTCGGTATCAACACGGCGATTCGTCCGGATGCGAACAACATCGGCTTCGCGATCCCCGTCGACGACTTGAAGGGCATCATCCAGCAGCTGCGCGACAAGGGGCACGTGGTTCGCGGCAAGCTCGGCCTCGTGTTCCAGCCGATCAGCGCGGACCTCGCGAAGGCGTTGCACCTCGACGGACCGAAGGGCGCGCTGGTCGCGCAGATCGAGCCCGCCGGGGCGGCGGCGCGAGCCGGGATCAAGGCCGGTGACGTCATCGTCGCGGTCAACGACATCGACATCCTCCACGCCGAAGAGCTCCCGCGTCAGGTGGCGAAGAACTCGCCCGGTGCGCAGATCAAGCTCGCGTACCTCCGCGCTGGAAAGAAGGGGGAGGCGACCGCCAAGCTCGACACGCTCGAGGATGACACGTTGCCTCCGCCGCTGAAGCCCAAGCCCGCCCCCGAAGAGCCGAAGAACAACCAGCTCGGCGTGCAGGTCTCCAATACGAAGAACAACGACGGCGTACGTATCGACGGGCTCTCGCCCACGACGTCGCTGAAAGAAGCGCGACCCGGCGATGTCATCGTCGAGGTCGACGGCAAGCCGGTGAAGGACGTCGACCAGCTCGAGAAGCTTCTCAGCTCGGCGACGAAGGGTGCGGTCTTGCTCGCGAAGGTGCGTCGCGGGGACCTCTCGCGGTTCATGCCGATCCCGATCCCCGAGAAAGACGCGACGAAGTAGTGCCCGTGCGGGGCCTTCGGGCCCCGCCGTCGCTGTCAGAACGCCGATCGAACGAGCCCGCCCTCCGCGCGAAGCGCTGCGCCGTTGATGGCCGATGACCGGTCGCTGCAAACGAACGCGACGAAATCGCCGATCTCGGCCGGGCGGATGAACCGCTGAAGGAGCGACGTCGGTCGGTTCTCCGCGATGAAGCGCTTCTCCGCGGTTTCGGCGGGGACGCCCGGGAACACGTCGCCGACGAAGTGCGCGACGCTGTCGGTCCACGTCGGTCCGGGCATGACGGTGTTCACCGTCACGGCGGTCCCTTTCGTGAGCTCCGCGAGGCTTCGCGAGATCGACAGCTGCATCGTCTTCGTCGCGCTGTAGTGTGCCATCTCGGGCGCGGGCGTGACCCCCGACTCGCTCGAGATGAAGACGACGCGACCTCGTTTTCGGTCGAGCATGCCGCGCAGGTAGTGACGGCTGAGCCGCACGCCGCTCATGACGTTGATCTCGAAGAGACGATGCCACGCTTCGTCCGTCTCCTCGAAGAAGCCGACAGCCTCGTAGATGCCGAGGTTGTTCACGAGGATGTCGACCGTCGGGTGCTTGGCGATGGTTTCGTCACATCCTGCCTTCGTTCCGCAGTCCGTGACGAGCGGCACGAGCTTCGCCGCAGGGATGTCGCCTCGAATCGATGCGACGGCTTTCGAGACGGTGGCTTCGGTGCGGCCATTGACGATGACGGTCGCTCCGTCGCGCGCGAGCGAGCGCGCGATTTCGAGGCCGATGCCGCCGGACGAGGCGGTGACGAGCGCGGTTCGACCGCCGAGCTGGAGATCCATGGCGAGCACCGTAGCCCATGAAGGCGGTCCGTCGAGCGTGCGCCTCCACGCGCCGCTGGCGCTTCTCGCCCCAAGCCGGTGTAAAGGGACGCGCGCATGGCTCGGATCCACCGCGCGCGACGGAGAACGGCGCTCACGCTCCTCGGGGCGACGCTCCTCGTTGCGGTGGTGATCGCGATCGTCACCGGTCCGACATCGATTTCGATCCGTCACCTGCTTTCGATCGCGCTGGATCCGAGCGGGACGGGGCTCGCGACCGACGTACCGAGCTCCGAGCACGTGATCTTCTGGTCGCTTCGGCTACCGCGAGCCGTCCTCTGCGCGCTGGTCGGCGCGGCGCTCGGCGCGGGAGGTGCGGCGGCCCAAGGGCTCTTCCGCAATCCGCTAGCCGATCCGGGCCTCGTGGGCGTTTCGGCCGGCGCGACGCTCGGCGCCGCGATCTGCATCGTCCTCGCCGGCCCGCTCCTCGCGACGCAGGGGCCCTGGCTGCGCGCGGCGGCGCTCCCGATCGCGGCGTTCGTGGCCGGGGCCGTGACGACGGGGCTCGTGGTTCGGCTCGGGGGTCGCGCGGATCGTTCGGCAACTGCGACCGTGCTCCTCGCCGGGGTCGCCATCAACGCGTTCGCTGGCGCGATGGTCGGCCTCCTCTCGCACATCGCGTCCGACGCCGAGCTTCGCAACTTCACCTTCTGGACGCTGGGCGGAATGAGCGGCGCGACCTGGTCGAAGGTCGCGCTCACGACACCGTTCGTCGCCGTGTCCATCGCGGTGCTGTTTCGTCACGCGCGCTCGCTCGACGTGTTCGCGCTCGGCGAGGTCGATGCGCGTGTCACCGGTGTCGACGTGACGGTGCTTCGTCGCTCCGTCATCGGCGCGCTCGCGCTCGGCGTGGGCGCGGCCGTTTCGGCGGCCGGCCTCGTCGGCTTCGTCGGTCTCATCGTGCCGCACCTGGTTCGGCTGTGGATCGGCCCGAAACACGGAGGGCTCATCCCCGCGAGCGCGCTCGCGGGCGGCGCACTCGTTGTTATCGCGGACAGCCTCGCGCGCACGCTCGCCGCACCGACGGAGCTTCCAGTCGGGCTCCTCACAGCTTCGGTCGGCGCGCCGTTTTTCCTGCACCTCCTGCGACGCGAAGTGAAACGGCCATGATCGCGTGCGAAGCCGTGACGAAATCGCTCGGCGGGCGACGTGTTCTCGATGCCATCTCGGCGAAGATCACGCCGGGAAAGGTGCTCGGTCTCATCGGGCCGAACGGTGCCGGCAAGAGCACGCTGGTCCGCACGCTCGCCGCAGAGACGCGTCCCGACGAAGGACGCGTCACCATCGACGGCAACGACGCCGCCGCGCTTTCGCCGCTCGCCCTCGCGAAGGTGCGGGCGATGTTGCCGCAGAGCCCGGAGCTGGTCTTCGATTTCACGGTTCGAGAGCTGGTGCTCCTCGGCCGCACGCCGCACGCGCAGGCGGAGACGAAGGCATGCACCGCCATGGTCGATCGATGCCTCGCGGCGGTCGGCCTGGCCGCGCAGTCCGAGCTTCCGGCGACGTCGCTTTCTGGTGGGGAGCGGCAACGAGCCCATCTCGCACGTGTGCTCGCGCAGATCGGGCTGGGCGAAACGGGTCGCTACCTTCTGCTCGACGAGCCGGTGTCCAACCAAGACCCGGCTTGGCAGCTTCGCCTGCTCGATGTCGTGCGCGAGGTCTCGCATCGAGGGGTGGGGGTCGCCGTCGTTCTTCACGACCTCAACCTCGCAGCGCGCTCGTGCGACGAGCTCGCGCTCCTGCGAAAAGGGACGGTCGCCGAGGTCGGGCCGCCTGCAGACGTGCTTCGGCCTGCGCTGCTGCAAGACGTGTTCGAGGTCGAGGCGCACGTCGACCAGGATCCGTGGGTCGCGGGGATTCCACGGGTCACCTTTCGGTCGGTGTCGAAGCCTCTCGGCTGAATCCGAGACGCTGGACACCCGAGCCTCGACGGGACTACTGTGGTTACGTAAACGGGTTGCATCTGCAACGCGTTCGTATCCGCGGATAGAAGATGCTTCTCACCTGTGTGGTCGCCATCGTGGCCGTGACGCTCGGGGCCGCCCTCGGCGCGAGTCGTACGGCGGCGGAGCGGCTGCTCGGCCCGATCCGAGCTGCAGGGCTGGGCTCGGGCGCCCTCGCCGTGTTCGGTCAACTGTTGCCCGAGGCCGCGCACGATCTCGGCTTCTTCTCGATCGTGCCCTTCGCGGTCACGCTCTTCGGCTCCGCCGTCCTCGAGCGGATCCTCGCGCGCCCCACGGCGCTCGCGAGCAATCAAGCGCCGAAGGCAGCGCGCGCGACGTTCGAGCTCGGGCTCATCGCGCTCGGCATTCATCAGCTCGTCGAAGGGGTCGCGCTCGGCGCGATCGGCGTCGACTCGCATCATCCGGCCGGGATCAGCGTCGCCCTCGCAATCAGCGCGCACACCGTTCCGCTCGTCGCGATGTTCACGCTGGTCATCTCGAAGACCACGGGTCGCGCTGGCGCGCTCTCGCGCGCTTCCGTGCTCCTCGTCGCGAGCGTCGCGGGTGTTCTCGCCTCCGGTTTGCCGCGCGCTGCGCAAGCCGTCGAGTCGTCGCACGGTTGGATCCACGCGGGCGTGGCCGGGCTTCTGCTCCACGCGATCCTGCACGCAGCTGGACCGATGCGCCTCCACGGCCACGGTCACGGCGACGGCCATGATCACGGCCACGATCATGATCACGGCGACGGCCTGGATCGCGGCTGGGGCATCCCCGAGACGGGCGCAGCCGTCGCGGGTGCCGGGCTCGTCCTGCTCGGAATCGTCGCAGCCGGGACACAGGATGCGCTGCGGTCGTCGACGACGTGGGTGGTGCTCGCGCTCGCGCTGATGCTCTCCGCGCTCGTTCATCGCGCGTGGCCGCACACCGCGCATATGCGCGCGCTCGGGCTTTTCTAAATCAGCGAGCGCGATTTCGCTACACGCTGCTCACCCCTGACGGGTGAAGGTGCGCGGCGTTTCGCGGGAATCCCGCTCTCTGCTCGACCTGATTCTTTTGCTCCTGCTCGAGAATCACGATTCTCGATGGGCTTGCCATGACGGCCGGCGCGCGGCGATGCTGTGCCGCAGGTAGCGCGTGGCCGAAAAGAAGAAGATCGTCCTCAACACCGGCGGCGGTGACGCGCCGGGCCTGAACGCCGTCATTCGATCCGCGACGCTCGCCGCGCTCCAACGCGGTTGGGAGGTGTGGGGGATCAAGCACGGGTATCGCGGTCTGCTCGAGCCGAACGGGCTCATGCCGCTCGATCGCGACGCGGTGCGTGGGATCGCGCACCTCGGCGGGACGATCCTCGGGACGGCAAACCGCGGCGACCCGTTCCACTATCCGACGATCTTGCCGGGCCAGGACAAACCCGTGGCGGTGGATCGCTCGGACGAGATCATCGAGCGCTTCAAGGCCGAGGGCTTCGACGCGCTCGTCGCGATCGGCGGCGACGGCTCGCTCACGATCGCGAAAAAGCTCATCGACAAAGGCCTTCCGCTGGTGATCGGTGTCCCGAAGACGATCGACAACGACGTCGCCGGCACCGACATCACGTTCGGGTTCGACACGGCCGTATCGATCGCGACCGAAGCGATCGATCGGCTTCACACGACGACGGAGGCGCACGAGCGCGTCATGGTGGTCGAGGTGATGGGCCGTCACGCCGGATGGATCGCCGTGACGGCAGGTCTCGCGGGCGGCGCGGACGCGATTCTCCTCCCGGAGATTCCGTTCCGCATCGAGCGCGTCGCGGAGAAGGTGCTCCAGCGTGAGCGGCGAGGCCGCCGTTTTTCGATCGTCGTCGCCGCCGAGGGGGCAAACCCGGCGGGCGGCGAGGTCGCGGTCAAGGTCGAGGCCGACGAGTTTCGACGCGCGCCGATCCTCGGCGGCATCGCGGAGCGCACCGCGTCGGAGCTGGCGAGGCTCACCGGCAAAGAGACGCGGAGCATCGTGCTAGGGCATCTGCAGCGCGGTGGGCACCCGTCGAGCGCCGATCGCGTGCTCGCCTTACGTTTCGGGGCGGCGGCGGTCGGGGAGATCGCAGCAGGCAGCCCGAGCGGAATGGTGTCGATGCGCGCCGGCGACGTGCGCCTCGTTCCGTTCGAAGAAGCAGCAGGCAAGACCCGCAACGTGCCCACGGATCGCGGTATCGTCCGTAGCGCACGCGAGCTCGGCATCTGCTTCGGTGACGAGCCGGAGACGCACTTCTCCGCAAGTTGACCGAGGCAATACTTGCGACGGGGCGCGATACATCGATATCGTGGCGCCCATATCCGGACGACCCCCGTCGGTTCCGGTCACATACGACATGACCAAGGTCCTCGTCTTCGAGAGTGACGCAGCGTTCGCGGGTGAGCTCCGCACCGAGCTTTCGCGCCTGGGATGTGTGGTGCAGGTCGTCGACGACGGAAACGTCGGCTTGTCGGCGGCGCAATCCGATCCGCCCAACCTGATCCTGCTGTCCATCGAGTTGCCTCGGATGAACGGCTTCTCCGTTTGCAACAAGCTGAAGAAGGATCCTCAGCTGAAGGAGGTGCCGCTCATCATCATGTCGAGCGAGTCGAGCGACGACACGTTCGAGCAGCACAAGAAGCTGCGAACGCGCGCCGAGGACTACGTCCACAAGCCGATCGCGCTCGGTGAGCTCTTGGAGCACATTCGGCGGTTCGTGCAGCTCGGCGAGGACGTCGAGGTCTCGGACGACGCCATCGTGATCGACGATGCGATCGAGCTCCTCGACGAAGAGGACGAGACCGACATCCGCGCGCGCCCCCCTGCGCCGCCGCCGAAGCAGCCGACGATGCCGCCGCCGGCTCGTCCTGCCACCGTCGCACCGCCGCCTCCTCCGCCTCCGCCCATCAAGGCTGGGCCGCTCAAGGCCGACGAAGAGATCGACGAGTTCATCGGCGACGCGTTCGAGCGCTTGATGGGCGACGACGACGAGCCGAAGGCGCAGGCAGCGGCTCCTCCGGCGCCGGCTCCGCCCGCGCCGGCTCCCGCGGCTCAGGCACGCCGCGAGCCCACGCCCGAGCCTCCGCCGGTCGAGTCGGTGCCGCCCGCACCGAAGGCTCCTTCGATCCCGCCCGCCGCGCCGCCGAAGGTCGCGTCGGTTCCTCCGCCCGCGTCGCTTCGCGTGTCGGAGCCACCGCCTGCAGCGTCCGGTGCCGCCGTCGCCGCCGCCAACGAAGAGATCGACAGGCTCCGTGGCGAGCTCAACCGCGCGAAGGACGAGGTCGTCCGGCTCTCCAAGGAGGTCGCCTCCGCGAACGCGACGGCGCAGCGCCTCGAGTCCGAGGCCGCGTCGAAGGTGTCCGCCGACGAGGTCGACATCCTCAAGCGCGAGGTCGACGATCTGCGCCAGCGCATCGCCGCGGGCGGGTCGCGCGGCGGCGTCTCGAGCAAAGAGTTTCTCGATCTGCGCGAGGCGCTGAACAAGAAAGACAAGGAGCTCATCGGGCTCCGTCACGATCTCTCCAAGAAGGACAAGGAGACGATCGATCTTCGCGATCAGACGCTCTCCCTGCAGCGCGAGAAGGCCGATCAGGTCGACAAGATCCTCGAGATCGAGCGCAAGTGCGCGGACCTCGATGGTGCCGTCGAAGCGCTCCGCGCCGACAAAGATCTCGCGAACAAGCGCTCCGAGGATCTGAAGAACCGGCTCGAGAAGACGCAGTCGACGCTCAATGCGCGCGACGGCGAGCTCGCGCAGACCAAGCAAGCCGCGCTCGCCGCCGACGAGGGGCATGCGCGCGACATGGCCGATGCTCGCGCGGACCACGAGCGCGCGATGAACACCGCGCGTGCGGATCACGAGCAAGCGCTCGCGACCACCCGTGCCGATTACGAACGCGAGCTCGGCGCCGCAAAAGAGCTCCACAAGCACGAGATGGAGGGGGCGCGCGCCGACCACGCGAATGCCCTCGAGCAAGCCCGCACGGAGCGCGACGCGACGGTCGAGCGGCTGAACAACGACCACGCCGGGAACGTGCGCCGCCTCGAGGCCGAGCGCGATCAGGCGCTCGCGGATCTCACGACGGAGCTCGACAACAAGCGCGAGCGCGCCCTGCAGGACCTACAGCAGCGCCTCGATCAACGCCTCGCCGAGCGCGAGCGCGAGCTCGAAGGTCAGCGCCAGGATTCGCTCGCCAAGCAGCGCGAAGAGCACGAAGCCGTGCTCGCGAAACAGCGCTCCGAGCACGCGACGGCGCTCGCGAACGAGCAGGCCGAGCACGCGACGGCGCTCTCGAACGAGCGCGAGAAGCACGCCGCCGACGTCGAGGAGCGGGAAGCCGCGTGGGCGACCGCAAAGGACGACCTCGATCGAAGAAACGCGGACGTCTCCAGCGCGCTCTCCGACACGCAGAAGCGCCTCGCGGCATCCGAGGCGCACGCCGCGGATCTGTCGAAGCAAATCGCGGATCTGTCGAAGCAAGCCGCGGATCTCAGCGCGAACGGCCAGCGCCTCTCGGAGGATCTCGACGCGACGAAGCGTCGCCTCTCCGAGGCGGAGGCGAGGGGACGTGAGCTCGACGGCGCGCTCGAAATCCGAACCGCCGAGCGGGACGAGCTTCAGCAAGAGCGCGACGCGCTGCAGGCCGAGCTCGGCAAGCGCACCGGCGAGCTCGCGAAGACGAACGAGCAGCTCACCAACACGCGCGAGCAGCTCGAAAACGCGGAGGAAAAGGGCCGCGGTCTGACCGCTACCCTTCGCGCCCGCGACGAGGCGCTGGCACAAGCTCGCGAAGAGATCGACGGCCTCCAGTCGACGCTCGGGATCGAGCGAACGCGCCTCGAAAAGGCGCGCGTCAAATGGGGCGAGGATCGCGCCTCGCTCGAGCGTGCACGCGCTTCCCTCACGACGGCGCTCGAGCGCATCGCCGAGGCCGAGTCGCGACCGCTGGAGGAGTAGTCGACCGACCCGCCGGCGCTGCCCTCGTGTTCGAGGGCAGCGAGCCCGCGCGGCTCGTCAGAGCGAGTCTTTGCGGAACGCGTCCGGCAGGAGCGCGGAGAGGGTCGTGTCCTTCGTCGCGCCCGGGATGCCGTCGACGATCAGCCGCACGGGCATGTCCATCGCGAACTCGGCGAGCACCTGCCTGCACGCGCCGCACGGCGAGCCGGCGGCGGGGCCGCGCGTTGCGACGACGATGGCGACCGGATCCGATTGCCCCGCCGCGACCATTTGCGCGATCGCCGACCGCTCCGCACAAAGACACAGCCCGAACGACGCGTTCTCGACGTTGCATCCCGCGAAGATGGCGCCCGAACGCGTGACGAGCGCCGCACCCACTTGGTAACCCGAATACGGCGCGTGCGCGTTGAGTCGCACCGCAAGCGCGCGCGACTCGAGCAGAGGCCAATCGATGACCGGCTCGGTGCTCATCCGCCGAGGCCCTTCTGCCCCACGAGGCTCTCCCCAGCTCGGCCGACACCTTCGACCCAGCCCGAAAGCAACGCGACGAAGCGATCCCGCGCGGCGCGGGCGGTGTGCTCCACCTCGGAGTGGTCGAGCTTGTGGCCGGTCATGCCGGCTGCGAGGTTGGTGATGCACGACACCGCGCCCACGGGGACACCCATGTGGCGGAGCGCGATCACCTCGGGCACGGTGCTCATGCCGACGGCGTCGGCACCGAGGCGACGGCACATCTCGATCTCGGCCGGCGTTTCGTACGTCGGTCCGAGCAGCCCGGCGTAGATGCCTTCGGTGAGCTCGACGTTGGCCGCGCGCGCGGCCGCTTTGGCGAGCTGGCGTACCGCGTGCGAATAGGCTTCGGTCATGTCGGGGAAACGCGGTCCGAGCTCGTCGATGTTCGGCCCGACGAGCGGGTTTCTTCCCATCAGGTTGAGGTGGTCGCTGATGAGCATCAAATCGCCCGGGCTGAAGGAGCGACGAAGCCCACCGGCGGCGTTGGTGAGGAGCACGGCGTGGCAGCCCAGGCGAGCGAGCAATCGCGCACCGAAGACGACCTTCGACGGCTCGTGGCCTTCGTACGCGTGGACGCGGCCTTGAAGGCACGCGACCGCGACGCCGCCAGGGCCTTCACCGAGGACCAGGTTGCCCGCGTGTCCGACCACCGCGGAGCGGGGCATGTTGGGGATGTCCGCGTACGGGAACGGCTTCGCGTTCTTCAGCGAATCCGCCCACGCTCCGAGGCCGGAGCCGAGCACGACGCCTACCTTCGGCGCGACGAATCCCGGCTGCTTGACGATGAAATCACGCGCTTGGTCAAGCGCGCGCAGAAGGTCGAGGGTTTCCATGCGAGGCGCGGCATCCTAGCCCAGAGCTTGCGGGTTTGAGCTCGCGACTCGGCCTCCAACCCTCCACGGTGGACGATTCCAGATGCGAGCTGGGCCGGCCTGTACTAGCCTCCGCGCCCTTTCAAGGAAGCCCACATGAGCACGAAGTTTGCTGACTTCATCACCGAGAAGAAGCTCGATCGCCGCCGGATCATCGCAGCATCCGAGAAGCTCGAGCGGCTGCGCCCCGAGGACCGTGCGGTCAAGCTCTCGAAGCGCAACGCGAAGGCGAAGGCCGCCGCTGGCGGTGAAGAGGCGAAGAGCGCAGCTCCCGCGTCGAAGCCGCGCAGCGGTCGCCCGGTCACGAACCGCGCGATCGAGGCCGCTATCGCAGGCAAGGAGCTCACCGGTCCGCAGAAGACGCGCATCCTCCGCGCGGTCAACGCGCTCCTCGAGACGAAGAAGCAGGGCGCCGTCGAGCTGACGGCCCTCTTCTGATCGATTCCCCCTGATCGTTTCTTGGGCGCGGGGTGATGACCCCGCGCCGCTCAGCGCACCTTGGTCAAGGTCCGCAGAGCTTTCGGCAGCGCCTGCAGGTCCGCGCCGATCAGGACGACGGTGAGAGCGATGGCGATCGCGAGCAGCATGGTTTCGCGTGTCGCTCCTTCCTCGAACGCGGGCCAACAATCCTGCCGCGTTTTGGGGGGAGGATGTGCGTGTCGGGCTCGGACGCCGCGCTGCCCCTGTGGCGTAGGCCCCCGCCTCGATGTTGAAGCAATCCGAGCAATTTTCGGGGCTTCGCTTCGGAGAGCTCGCACGTCGATCCGCTGAGGTCGCAACGACTCGGACGTATCGTGCCCGGTGAATAGACACCGCGGCGGATGCACCGAATCGCCTCATGGAGCTACTCCCCCGCCCGGCAGGCTCCCCCTCGGCCGGCCCTCAGGTTACGCTCTCCGCTTCGGGGCCCCTGCGCGCCATCGGCGGCACGAGGCTCACGGCGAGTGGTTCGAGTGCGGCGCTGGCGAGGGTAAGCAACGTGCGTTCGGCCGAAGTCGACGAGATCGTCGAGCGAGCGAAGAAGGGCGACAAAGAGGCCTTTCGCGAGCTCTTTCGCCGTCACCGGGCTGACGTCGCGCGCCTCGCGTACCGCATGCTCGGCTCCGCCACCGAGCTCGAAGACGTCGTCCAAGAGGTGTTCCTCCAGGTCCACAAGAGCCTCGGCGACTTCCGCGGTCAGTCGAAGTTCAGCACCTGGCTCCACCGCGTGACCGTCAACGTCGTGCTGATGAACCGGCGCGCCGCTCGCTCGCGGCCCGTGTTCGCGGCCGAGGCACTGTCCGAAAACGAGCCGGACGCCGGCGTTCGCCCGGATGACGAAGCGGCCCGCCGCCGCCGCCTCGACGCCTTCCGGCGCGTCCTTGATCGGCTGCCCGAGAAGAAGCGCACGGTGTTCGTGCTCCACGAGATCGAGGGGCTCGCGCCTGCGGAGATCTCGACCATCGTCGACGCTCCGGTCCTCACGGTCCGCACGCGCCTGTTCTACGCACGACGCGAGATCTGCGAGCTGATGCGGGAGGAGCCGAGCCTCATCCACCTGTGCGACGAAATCGGGCGCACCGATCGCTCGGCGAAAGACGACGGTGCAAAAGAGGAGGGAGGGGTCCCGTGACGAACGACGACGACCCTCGTTCGACGGGAGCCGGCAATCAGCCGCGCGTTCTGCGCGAGCTGATCCGCGAAGCCCAGCTGGACGCGGGGCCGGATCTGCCGTGGGACCGCATCGAGGCGCGGCTGTTCGCACACCTCGACGAGAACGAGCCGGCGGCTCCCCCGAGCTACGGCGCGGCCCACCGATCCACGCCCCCCTACGAGCGCGCGGTGGAGACGCCCATCGACGTCGCGATCGGCCAAGCGGACGTCGCGGCAACGGAGAGCCACGCCCTCCCCACCGAGCGGGAGCCTTCGATTCTTCCGGCCCCGCTGCCGAAACGCGTCGCGTCGGCGCGCGGCGAACGCCCGAGCCGCTGGGCGAGCGCGCGTTGGGTCGGTGTGCTCGCGGTCGCTGCGTGTTTCGCGCTGGTGTGGGCATCGCACAACCGCGGGTCGGATTCGTCCGGCGATCCGGTCGCCGTGGCCGAGCCGATCGACGTCACGGAGCTGCCGATGGCGCCGGGCGTTCCGGGCGCGCGGGATCTTTCAGCTCTCAAGTCAGGCGACGTCGTCGAGGCGGCGGTTGGTCCCGTCGCCTTCGGCGAGGCGGGCAAGCTCGAGTGGACGCTGTCGGCAGGCGGGCGTCTCGTCGTTCGCGATGGTGTTCCTGCATCCGACAAGGCGGGGAGCACCCACGTCGTGGAGCTCGAGAGCGGATCGATGCGCGGGTCGCTCGCGCCGTCGACATCGGCAACGTTGGTCGTGATGGCGGGTGAGACGCAGGTGGTGAGCCTCGGTCCGGGCTCGGTCTTCAGTGTCACGCGCTCGTCGCGACGCCTCGTCATGCACCTCGAGCACGGCGCCGCGTCGGTCGGTCGTCGCACCCGCGGGTTCGACATGCTCAGCGTTCAGGACAACCTCGCCGATCGTCGGGCGTTCTCCGCGCCGTTCGCCGCCGCGTTTTCCCTCGATGGCGGCAACACATACGAGGTTCTTCCAACGACGGCCTCGCTCGACGCGCCGCCCTCCGTGCCCGCGGTCGTCGCGCAGCGCGGCCCCGAGCCCGTGGCGGAAGAAGCCGTCGAGCCTCCCGTTTCGGCGAAGGACGACGTCCCTGCGTCGCCGGTCGCTCCGCGGCCCGCGACCGTCGCTTCCGCACCTCCCGCCGTCGCTTCGGTTGCCGCCGCGTCGGTCGCCGCTGCTTCGGCCTCCCCGCCCGTGGAGGAACCGAAAGCTCCCGACGCCGATCCGGCCGCGACGGTCAGCGATTCGGCAGCGAGCTCGAAGCTCGTGTCGTGCATCGCTCGCGTCCGCAACGATCGCCAGGCGAAGGCTGCAGAAGGCGTGCGCATCATCGTGAGCTCGACGCTGCGCGCGAGCGTCGGGGACGACGGCTCGGTGAAGTCGGCCGTCTTCAACCCGCCGCTCGAGCCCGAGCTTCAAGGGTGCGCTGTCTTCCTGCTTCGCACGAAGCTCCAGCCTGGCGCCCGGGTGCTGTCGATCCCGGTGAGCCTGCCTTAGGGAAAAATCCGCCGAGCAGGTTCCTCCCCGCCAAAAGCGTGCGGTCGATCGAGAGGGGATGAACGCCGCGTCGTAGATTGCCGGTGTGACGCGCCGCATCCCGAGCTCGGCGACTGCTTCGCCCCACGGAACCTTCATCGGGCGGAGCGCCGAGCTCCTCGCGCTCGGTCGCGTGCTGCGAGACGGCCGGCGCCTGGTCACCGTCACCGGCTCGCCCGGCATCGGCAAGACCCGCCTGGTTCGGCAGCTCGCCGCGAGCTCCGAGGCCTGTCGTTTCTACGTGTGCGACCTCACCGAGGCGAAGACCGTCGACGATGCGTGTGCAGTCGTCGCGCGCGTCATTCGCGCGCCCATCGCCGCTGGGGCATCGACGCGCGACGGTGTCGAGCAGATTGGTCGCGCCCTGGCGAAGCTGGACGGCTCGGTGCTCGTCCTCGACAACGTCGAGCAGCTCGCGCCCGTCAGCCACGAGCTGCTCGTTCCTTGGATGGAGGCCGCCGGAGACGTGCAATTCGTCGCGACCTCGCGCGAGCGGCTTCGCCTCGAACACGAGGTCGCCCTCGCGCTCGATCCGCTCGATGTCGACGACTCGATGCGGCTCTTCGCGGAGCGCGCACGGCGAGCGCGCGCGGACGAAGGCGGCGCTCCGAACGACGCGACGCTACGGGCGATCGTCACGAAGCTCGAAGGCATCCCGCTCGCGATCGAGCTCTGCGCGGCGCGTGCGTCGGTCTTGTCCGCCGAGCAGATGTTGACCCGCCTCTCGCGACGGTTCGAGCTTCTCGGGCGTGGGACGCGTGGTGCGCCGTCTCGTCACGCGACGTTGCGCGGTGCGCTCGATTGGTCGTGGGAGCTCTTGGACGAGACCGAGCGGCGCGCGTTGGCGCAATGCTCCGTCTTTCGAGGCAGCTTCTCCGTCGCTGCCGCCGAGGCCGTCCTTGCCCTGCCCGACGACGTGCCGTGCGCACTCGATGTTTTGCAGTCCCTCCACGAAAAGTCCCTCGTCAGCGTGTTCGACGCTTCGCCGGCGCTTCCCGAGCGGCGCTACCGCCTGCTCGAGAGCGTCCGCGAATATGCGGCGGAGCGGCTGCGCGCTGCCCACGAAGAGGATGCCGCGCTCGATCGGCTCGCCGCGTTTTTTCTCGATGACACATCGCTGGAACGGAGCGCCGCAGGTCGTTTGCCGATCGCTGGGCTCGCGCTCGACGCCGACAATCTCCTGTCGGTCTGCGCGCGCTTCGCCGCACGTGAGCCGTTCACCTCGATGGATGCCTCGGGCCTGCTCGCCGCGCTGTTGATCCTCGAGCCCGTGCTGCTCCTCTCGATGGCGTGCAGGCTCGAGCCGTACACGTCGATGTTGGATCGCGCGCTCTCCGTCGAGCCGCCTCCCTCGGCAGGGGCACTGTTCGCGCGCGGGCACTACACGCGGGCGCTCACCGATCTCGCGCGCGGACGCATGATGGACGCGTTCGGCCGTTTCCAGCGTGCGCTCGAGGTCGCGCGTGCTTCCGGCGCGACGGCCGAAGCATCGCGCGCGCTGACCAAGCTCGGTCTGATGCTCGAGCACGCGGTGATGCCCGAACGAGCCCTCGCATGCTTCGAAGAGGCGCGCACGATCGCCTTCGAAGCGAAAGATCCTTCGGTGCGCGCGGACTGGTTGATCTGCCGTGGAACGGCGTTTCTCGCCCAGGCGCGGCCGAACGACACGCTCGGCTGTACGGTGCAGGCGCTGTCGATCTTCGAGGCAATCGGGGACGTACGCGGGCGCGCGTGTGCCAATGCCCAGGCAGCGCTCGCGCTCGTCAGCCTCGGCCGCGCGGACGAAGCCGAGCACGCTGCGCTCACCGCACTCGCTTTGCTGGAGGAGACGGAAGACTACCGGGCGCGCGCCTATGCGTTGTCGTCGCTCGGGCGCGCCAACCAGATCCGCGGGCGCTTCGTCGAGGCGAGCGACAAGCTCGAGGAGGCGCTCGCCATCCACCGAGGGATCGGTGATCGCTGGTGCGAAGGGCTTGCACTCGGCTACCGCGGCGACGTCGCCTTCGAGGACGATCGCGCCGAGGACGCGCGCGTGCACTACCGAGCGGCCGTCACGAAGCTCGAGGGTGCAGGCGACGGCTACTACTCTGCTGTCTTCGCGGCTGCGCTCGTCGCCGCCGAGGCTTGGTGCGAGCGAGGTGGCTGGAGCGTCCCGCCCCCCGGCTCCGTCGAGACGGTGACGCGCATGGGCCGTCCCAACGAGCAAATCATCGTCGATCTGCACCGCGCGACAGCCGCGCTCGGTGCTCACCAACGATCCGGCGCGGGCGCGATCGCAGCCGATGATTCGCTCCACGTCGCTGCATCGGCCGCGATCGCGCGCGCGCGGTCGCAAGCCGCCGACGGCGGGCCGGGCCCGTCCCAGCGGTCGGAGGACGTACGCTTCGCGACGCGACTCCTCGAGTCGTTGCTCGCGCGGGCCTCGACGACGTCCTCGTGTTCCTCCTCACCGCCTCCGATCCCTGCGCTCGTCGTCGGGCCCGAGGCTCGGTGGTTCGGTCTGCGAGACTCGACGGTCGTGCATCTGCCGCGGTCGCGCGCGTTGAGGCTCGTGCTGTTCGCGCTCGCGCGCAATCGCATCCACCGGCCGGGAGCCGCGCTCTCGACGCAGCAGCTCATCGTCGAAGGCTGGCCGGGCGAACGAATCCATCCGAAGGCGGCCGCCAATCGTCTCTACGTCACGCTCACGAAGCTCCGGAGGCTCGGCCTCGCCGACATTCTTCAGAGCCGTGACGACGGCTTCCTTCTCGACCCGAACCACCTCGTCCTCGAAGCCGCGCCTCAGCATCACGTCGCGACCGCCGCCGACTGAGCGCGCGCGGTGGTATGAAGCGCGCGTGGAATCGAATGACAGGCGCGCCTTTTCGGCCTCGGTCTTTGCTCGCTGCAACGGTCGTGTCCTCTTGATCGAGCACCGGCGGCTTCGCACGTGGCTTCCCGTCGGCGGCGAGATCGAGCCGGGCGAGACGCCGCTCGAGGCGGCCCGCCGCGAGCTCTTCGAGGAGACGGGGCTCACCGGCGTGTTCCACCCGGTCGACGGCGCGGTCGACGGCGCGCCGCTCGGGCTCATCGGATACGAAGAGCACCAAGCCGGCAGCAAAGGCCTGCACATGAACTTCGTTTTCGTCGCGGACGTCGCGACGGACCAAATCGTCGCGAACGACGAAATCGTCCAGCATCGTTGGGTCACCTCGACCGACGGGATCGCTTGCCCGACCAATGTTCGCGAGCTGGTGCTCCTCGCGCTTCACGCCGGGCCTTCGCCCCTCGAGGCCATGGCGACGGCATGGCTCGCCGCCTTCAATGGTCGCGACCTCGAAGGCCTCCTCGCGCTCTACGCCGACGACGCCGTCCACACGAGCCCGAAGCTCCGCGACCAGAAGCCCGAAACACGCGGCGAGATCCGCGGCAAAGAGGCGCTACGCGCGTGGTGGCGCGGCGCGATGGATCGATTGCCTCAGCTCCGCTACGAGCCGATCCATCTGACGGCGAGCAACGGCCGCGTCTTCATGGAATACGAGCGTATCTGTCCGCCCGATGCGCCTTACGTCGTCGCGGAGGTCCTCGTCTGCGAAGGTGGCCTCATTCGCTCGTCGCACGTTTTTCACGGATAACGCGCGGTCACGTTCGCAACATTCGCTCGCGCGCTCGCGCGCATTGAATGGATGTGAGCGCGACGAAGAAGAGCGGCGGAATCATCGCCGCGAGAAGATCCCGTACGTCCCACGGACGTTCCAACGCGCCGATCAACATCCGACCATCCGTGTTCGATCGGAGGACGATGAGCGCCGCCAAAAAGCGCGGATCGAAGAGCCCCAATGCGACGAGCGCGACCGACCCCGCGACGAGCGCGACCCCGTGGGTGTCGTGACCGGCGAATGTTTTGACGACCGCCAGCAGGCCGACGACGGCGACCAAATGGGCAATCCGCTCCGGTTTTGCCCGGGGTGCGGAACGCGTCTCCAGCAATGCCGCTGCGAACAGTGGCAATGTCTGTGGCAACGCCATTCGAAGGACGAATCCCCAATTGTCGGGGCCGGGATACGAAAGAGCGCGGAGCGCTCCGAGGGCGACGAGCAGGGTCGCGGACGCGAGCGCGCCGACACGCCACCGCTGCCACAGCGCGATGAACGCAAGGCAGAAGGCGGCCGGCTCGAGACCCGTCGACAGCGTAAGGAGCCCGTCGACGGGAAAGCCGGCGGCGAGACAACGCGCGAGCCACCAAACCTCATAAAGATTTCTCAATACCGCATACGCGCAAAAGAAGAGGCCCGCCCAGCGCGCGCCGTCTGCGACCATTCGGCCGACGTTCCCGCCCGTCGCCAGCTTCAACCGTGCGAGGCACGCCGCGCGGAGCAGATCGAATACGCTCCGCGCCGAGGGACGTGTCGCATTCGGCGGCGAAGCGTCGAGCAACGTCGTCACCAGCTCTTCCCCCCGACGCTGCCGGTATTCGCGCGGATAGAGGCGAAGCAGGACGCGATACCAAACCTCGAGTCGGCGATCGTCGGAGCTCATCCCTTGCCCTCCAAAATCGCGAGAGCGCGCGCTACATAGCGGCTCCTCACGGCTGTTTCCTCTGCGAGCACCTGACGGCCGGTGCGCGTCAAACGGTAATAACGGCGAACACGCCCACCCTCGGTCTCTTCGCGATCGAGCTCGACTTGATCCAGCTCCGCGAGGCGATCGAGCGCGGCGTAGAGCGTGCCCGCGCCGATCTTCACGCGGCCATCCGAAAGCGTCTCGACCGCTTTCATGATGCCGTAGCCGTGCAACGGCTTTTCACCGAGCGCGACCAGGACGAGGTACGTGGGCTCTTGCATCGATGGGTAACTGTATATCGTCCATCGATATATGGAGTCAACCCCGCGGGATTCAGCGGTCCGGGCTGAGGCGGACGCGAGCCGGTGCGAAGGGCGGCGGGTCGATCGGGAGGTGTGCGGGTGGTGCGGAAGCGGCAGGCCGCACGAAATGGCGGGAGACGGTTTATGTACAGGCCAGTCATTCACGTTGGTGGCACGCACTCGGCTCCCGATGGGGGAGGGGCCGCACGAGCTGGCGTGACATGGACTATTCACGAATCAAGCGCGTGCCGGCGCCGCCGCGGCCTTGCGAAAGAACGAGGCAGGATACCGAGAAGGGGAGGCGGTTCTTTCGCGATGCCGAGCGCATTTCGGACCTCGCCGCCGCGGCCCAGCGAAAGAACGAGGCACGATACCGAGAAGGGGAGGCGGTTCTTTCGCATTGCCCAGCCAATTCCCGATACAGCATCTCGAGGTAGCGAAAGAACGGGCCACGCTAGCGAGAAGGGTGCCTCGTTCTTTCGCCGCGGCCGCATCGCCGCAGCCGCCGGCGCCGCCACCCACCACGCGTGGCCATGGCATGGCGGCGTGGCCGCATCGCCGCTGCGGCCACGCCGCCATCGTCATCGCCGCAGCTGACACTATGCCACCGCCCCCACGTGCCCCTCCAGGCGTACGCGTCGACGTCACGCCGCCGACCGAGCTGCGGCGGCTCGTTCAGCGCCGGTGCGCTAGCCCAGCGTTGCTTCGCCGCGGCGCCACTCGCACGCGGTGAGCTCGCCGGTCTTCAATGCATCGAGGACGCGGAGGACCTCGGTGACGCTTCGGCCGACGCTGAGGTCGTTCGCGCTCACGAAGCGAACGATGCCTTCGGGGTCGACGATGATCGTCGCGCGGACGGCGGCGCCCGCGACGGGGTGGAGGATGCCGAGCGTCTCTGCGAGCGCCGGCGTCACGAACAAAAGGGCGTGCCCGATCTGCGCCAGGCCGGGATGGTCTTTGCGCCACGCGAGGTGCGAATACTCGTTGTCTGTCGAGCCGCCGAGCAGGACAGCTTGACGCTCCTCGAAATCATGGCGGTGCCGGTCGAACTCCAGGATCTCGGTCGGGCACACGAAGGTGAAGTCCTTCGGGTAGGTGTAGAAGACCAGCCATTTGCCGGGGAAGTCTTTGGAGCTGACGTCCTTGAACTCTTTGCCGGGCTCGATACCGACGCACGCGGGAACCTTGAATTCGGGGAACCGACTGCCGACAGCGATCATTTCAATATCTCCGTGTTTGCGATGTTGCTCTGTTCGTGAATTTCTCGTCACCCGCCCGCGGCGACGCAGATGCCGACACCGCCCTCGAGCGTGACGCTCTCTTGGTCGCAATGACCGGCGCCGCAATCGCCGTCGTCGCAGCAGTACCGCGCGCACACGCCTGCGACGCACGTCGTCCCAGCCGCGCAGTACCCGTCGGCTTCGCCGCACGGCTCGCACAACGCATTGTCGTTCGGCGGCGGATAACACGCGTAACCACCTTGCGCGACGTCGCAGGCGGCGCCCTTGTCCGTACACCCGTCGTTGGTCACTGGGTTGCACGCGATATTTCCGGCGACCGTCACGCAAGCGCCGGCGGACGGAGCCTCCACTGGGGCGTCGCAAGCGGGCTCGATCGTCGGGCCCGCGCATACTTCGCAGCTCGCAGCGACGCACTGGCTCAGCGCGTGAAAGAGCGCGTGCCCGTCAGGGTCGCCGTGACAGGTCGCCTCGTCGAACTCGGTCAAACAGCCGACCCAACACGTGTCATTGGAATGGCAAGCAGCGACTTCTTCGCAGCAATTCGATTCGAGGCAGGTGCCGCACTCGGCGGCGACGACGCCGTCCAAGAGATGCGTGCACTCTCCCTCCGTCCCGCCGATGCAAGCTTCTGCACAGGAGCCGCCCCGGCACGTGAGGAACGCATCGACGCGCTCGTGCGTCTCCTCGGTGGATTCGCAAGCTTCGCCGTCTTCCCCCTGCACGCACGCGAGGCATGCAGCGTCCGCCTCGCAGGCCTGTAGTGCATCACAACACGCGTCTTTCATGCATGTGCCGCATTCACCGTCGAGCGCCGCTTCACAGCTCGGTGCCGCTCCGCCGTCGCCGCCGTCGCCGCCCGTTCCGCCTGCGCTCGCGCCCCCGGTCGCAGCACCGCCGCCGCCGGTCCCGGGCTCAGACTCCGGGCTCGAGCAGGCAACCAAGCCGGCCAAGGTGAACGTCAGCGAAGTCCCGATCAGCGCGCGAACCCAAAACATGCGGCCTTCTAGCGCAGGTTGGTGCGAAATTGAAAGTGGTTTTCATTATCACGGGTGCCGCGCCGCGCCGCGCCGCGCCGACCCGACGGCTCGACGGCCCGCTCGCCCGCCGTCCGCCGTCCGCTCCCCCGCTGCCCGCTCCCCGACCCCACGTTCCTTGCGCCCGGATCAGTCGCGGAGAACGTGCTCCAACAGGTCCCACCGATTGCCATATAGATCCTCGAATACCGCGACCGTCCCGTAGCGCTCGCGGCGAGGAGCTTCGACGAATTGCACGCCGCACTGGACCATTCGTGCATGGTCGCGCTCGAAGTCGTCGGTATGCAGGAAGAAGCCCACGCGCCCGCCGGTCTGATCTCCGACGCGGGCACGCTGCGCCTCGGTCGCCGCTTTTGCCAAGAGCAAGGCGGCGCCGTTGCCGCCCGGGGGCGCGACGCACACCCAGCGCTTGCCTTCGCCCAGATCGGTGTCTTCGACGAGGTCGAAGGCGAGCGCGCGTGTATAGAAATCAATGGCCTCGCCGTAGTCGCGGACGACCACGGTGATCAAGGCGATGGCTCGTTTCATAGGCTCATCCTTACGCCGTCGAGCGCCGGCTCTAAAGATATGTCCTCTCCGCCGGTCACCGATCCAAGGGTTCGTCCGCTCGGTCGGACAGACGACCCCGAAAGGGTAGACCAGAGTCGCGTGGCATTCGACGTGCTCGACGCCGCGCGATGAGCCTAGCGCGCCGTCTCCTGTTGGTCGTCGTCGGTCTATGGGCGTTTGTCGCTGGTGCGTCGTGCTCGCGGCCGGGATCCGCACATCCCCCGAGCGCACCGCAGGCACCGACCGGCTTCGCGTTCTTGCATGTCGACGTCGTCACGATGTCGAGCCCGATGCTCCTCACCGACCAGGTCGTCGTCGTTCGCGGCGACCGTATCTCGTTCATCGGACCGGCGTCGGAAATGCCCAATCTCGAAAGCCTGCAAATCGTCAATGCGCGGGGCAAGGTGTTGATGCCGGGGCTCGCCGACATGCACGCGCATTTGCAGCGCGAGGAGGACCTCGCCGTGTATCTCGCTCGCGGCGTCACGCTCGTCAGGAATATGTGGGGTACGCCCATTCACCTCGACTGGCGCGCACGGGTCGAAGACGGAACGCTCGTGGGGCCGCATGTCGTGACGGCCGGGCCGATTCTCGATGGGGAAGACGTCGTTCACGACGGCAGCTTCGTCGTGCGAAGCCCCGCCGATGCCGCGCGGGCGATCGCCGTGCAAAAGGCGCTCGGCTACGATTTCGTCAAAGTCTACTCGCGGCTTTCGCCTGCGGCTCATGCCCATATCGTGGAATCCGCGCACGAAAGCGGTTTGCGCGTCGCGGGGCACGTGCCGCGCTCGGTGGGATTGGATGGCGTCTTCGCCGCAAAACAAGACGTGGTCGAACACTTCGGCGGGTTTGTCGACGCGCTCCAGAAGGAGGGCTCCGACCTGCGCGGGAGGTTCGATCGCGCGTCGATGTCGAAGAAGATCGATCATGTCTCCGGGGCGTCGCGGGCGTCGTATTCGCCGGTCGCTTTCTCGACACGTCCGCGCTTCGAGCATTGCTGAAGGACGCGGAGGCTTCTGCGCGGGAGAATCGAGAGCCGACCGCGGGTTTGGCGCTCCCCATCGAGCCGACACTCGGCGCGATTGTCAGGTTCCGCGGTCGATTCGAGCAAGAATGGAAGGGTGCGCCGTTCGGCGCCGAAGAGGTGTTGGTCGAGGAATCGGGACCATCATTCATGTTCCAGGTGCGCTCGTTCGACTACCGATCTTCTCAGCGCACTCGGTGGAAATTGGAGGCGGAGGGGTCGAGCCTCCTCCGCGCTCAGGCGGACAGCGACGGGACGACCGGACGCGCGAGGATCGTCGTCGAACGCGATGGTGAGGACGTCCTCGTACGAGGCTCGCTCCTCTCCGGCGACGAGGCGACGGTGAAACATCGATGGAGCACGTCTGCCATCCTGGGGCCCGATCGCATGCTGGCGAGCTGGGTCGCCATTTCTCCGCGGCTCGCGGCGCTCGCCGTCGGCGCCGAAACATCGCTGGAGATGGGCATTCTCCGATTCGGCTCGGCCGCCGAAATCGAAGACACCCCCGTTCATGTCACGCGTCTCGCCGACGAATTGCTCCCCAACCGCGCGACGCCGGCGCGCGCCTTCGAGATTGCCCCGCGAGTGGGACGAAAGAGCCGGCTATGGCTCGACGAGCGCGGATGGCCCATTCGCTACGAAGTCGAGGCTTACGGAAGCACCGTCCGCTATGACCGGGTCGAATGAAGCGGACTACGGTGCCCCTTCGGAGTACTCGATCGACGCTTTTAGGTAATTCGCTGCCCGCAGGCGATGGGGCCCGTTTTTCGTGTTTTCCAGATAGTCGTCGAACATGCGGCCGGCGACCTCGAACTCGCGCATTCGGAAGAGGACGATGCCTCTCGCGAAAGAAGCGGGGTAATCCGGATCGAGCTTCGCGAGATCCTCGATGTGGTCGATGAGGAATTTCCCGGCCGGGCCTTCGCCATCGGCCCGCGTCGGCGGTGGGTGCGCGAGCATGTAGCCGAGGAGCAGGCGCTCTTCGACGGGGTCCGCCGCAAACGCGGGGTGTCCCGGTGCAATGGTGTTCGTGAAGCGTCGCTTGAAGAAGGCAGACAGGACGAGGTCGACCCGATCAGGGGCGTCCGCCGCCGTTCTCAGCCACCCGTTGTCGGAGAGCTCGAGGAGAGTGTTCCCACCAAGCTCGATTAGGTCGTCCGATACGTGGCCTGTGCGGAGATATGCGCAATACGCATCCACGAAGCGACCTGCCTGGTATGCCCGAAGGAGCAACAGGGCGTCGACGTTTTCCCGGAGGGCGACGTCGATCGCCTGGCCGAGCTGGTCCCCCATCCGCGCGAGCGCTGCTTCATCGCCGTTCCACTGTGCTCGACCCAACGCGCGGAAGCGCGCGCCGACCATTTGCACCGAGTGGGGAAGGGGATCCGTCGTCGCTTTGGTCGCGAGCTCGTCGTTGCGAGAACGCGTCCGCTGCACTTCGTCTTGGCCGACGTGAGGCGGCGGCAACTCATCCGGGATGGCGGTGCGCGGCGTGTTCACCGAGACGTAGACGGTCACGATGAACACGACGATCGCACCGACTTGCCACCCTTCGAGATGCTTAGCAAGGCGTGACCGCGCGCTCACGTCATGCAACTATCGACGCCGTGGAAGAGAAGCGCAAGCACCCGCGAAAAGTCGTGCATCCGGACATCGCATTTTTGGCTGCCAACGGCGAGCGCGTCGAGGCGGTGTGCAGAGACATTTCGTTGGGCGGTGCCTTCGTCGAGACCGATCGCCCCGCGCCGTTCAACGCGACGGTGACCGTGTTTCTCAAGCTGCCCGGGTTCGACCGAGAGATCGCCGTGAAGAGCACCGTGCGCTGGACGAAGCAGGACGGCATGGGCGTGCAATTCGGTTTGATGGGCGCCCGCGAGACTCACGCGCTCGTGTCGCTCATCTCACCCTGATAAGAACGTCAGTTTTTGTTTACCCGCGTCCGGGCGACGGCGCGGGCGCTAGGGGATCTTGACGTCTTTCGGGATCTCGAGCGCGGATCGGGGCGCGAGCAGCTCGCGCGCGATCTTCACCTCTGGGCTGTGTACGAGCGGGCTCGACGCGACCAGGCGCAGCGCGTCCTCCGACGGCGTGCCGCGCGCCCGCTTCGCCATGGCGACATAGAAGGTCGCCTCCACGCGTGACTCTTCGTTCGACGCCTTCAGTGCGAGGGCTTCGTCGGAGAGCTTGCCGCGCGCCCACGCGGCGAGGCGGCCGACCCAAGTGGGTTGTTTGGCGGCGCCTTCGAGGATCTCGAACGCCGCCTCGTCCGGGCTCGCCCCTGTTTGCTTGTCGGCGAGCGTGACCCAAATCGCGCCGTAGACGAGATCCTCCTGGCGGGCGCCGGCATCGACGCCTTTCTGAAGAGCCATCTTCACGCCCGTGCGGTCGCCGAGCGCGAGGCTCGACGATGCGGCCTGGAGCATCAGCGAGCCGAGCAGCTCGCGATCCCCCGCCGCGGCTTCGAGCGCACGCTCGAACGCCTTGCGAGCGCCGTCGCGATCGCCGTACGCCTGCAGAACGCGACCGAGCGCAGCGAGCGCCCGTGCCCGCGGGCCGCCCGACTTGCGCTGCTCGACAGCGGCCGTCGACGTGGAGAGCGCGGACGCGAGTGCCTTTTTCGCGGCGTCTGCTTGGCCTTGCTCCCGTCGAATGTCGAACTCGAGTAGACGCGCGTCGGCGACGTCGACCGGGTCTGCGCCTTTGGTCGAAATGATCGAGGCGATGTCCGCGAGGGCGAGGTCGAACGCGTTCGTCTGGCGGTAAATCTGCGCTCGCACGAGGTACCCGCTGGCTTTCGGCGAGGCGTCGAGCGCGGCGGTGAGGAGCGACTCCGCTTGTTCGACGTAGCCGCCCTGAAGGACGATCGAAGCCATGCTGTAGCGCAGCTCCGCGATCGCCGAAGCGCCGCCACGGTGCGAGAGCAGCGTCTTTGCCCGGTCCAGAAAGCGCGTGGAAGCGGCGATGGTTCGGCTGGCGCCGGCGACGTCCCCCGCCGACGAGTCGGCGATGATGGCGCGTGCGACGATGCGGACGCCTTGGACGACGTCTTGCGTGGAGGCTTCGTCCGAGATCGCGCCGTCGACCAGGAGCGGCGCGACCTCTGCCATGCCGAGATCGGTGAGCTCGCGCGAAAGCTCGAGCGCCGTTCGCGCGTGTTTCGGATCTCGCCGATAGGCCTCGACGAGCGACGCGAACCGCGCTGCCGCATAGAGCTCCGGGTCGATGCCGATCTCGCCGCCGACCCGGTCCGACGTCTCGGTCGCGAGGGCGTCGTAGAGATCGCGCCAGCTCGACGCGTCGTCACGCTGCTCGACGGCTTTGACCGACGCGAAAAATGCGGGGTCCGTGACGCGTCTCGCGTTCGTCGAGAGCACGTGATCGATGGCGCCTTGCACATCGCCGTAACGCAACATCAGCGCGACGATGGTCGCTGCCCCCGAGCCGAGGGAGCGCGCGATCTCGATCGCCTCTTCCGGGGAGGGGCGTTTGCCCGTCTCCTGGTAGTTGACGTTGCCTTGGATGCCGAGCGCGATCCACGCGTCGATATCGCGGACCGCGGCGTCGATGTGCTCCGGTGCGAGAAGCGCCATCCCGAGGCTCGTGCGCTCTGCGTCGCCGGCTCGTTCGATCGGCTTGCCGGTCAGCGTCTCGTTTTTGAATTGCTCGAGGGCAGCGAGGTGCGCCTCGATCTCTTTGCGCTCGGCCGGCGTCGCGTGTTTCGTGCGCAATGTGTAGAGGACCTTCGCGCGGCCGATGTCGCCTCGGGCGGACAGCCGCGTGATCGCTCCGTCGATCGCGCCCGACGTCTCGGCGTCGACGACGACCGGGCTGTGCTCACCGGCGCGCATGAGGAACATCGCGCCGAAGACGCTCTGCGTCGCGCGATCTTCCGCGCCGCGCGAAAACCTCGCCTTTGCATGGAGCAGTTGGCGTCGAACGACCCCGAGTAGGAGCTTCTGACGCTCTTCGCTGCGCGAGCCGTCGCCGAGGATTTTGAGGAGCGAGCCCGCGAACGCCTCGTCCGACACCGGCGCCGGTTGCACGAACGGCATCTGCGCAGGGCCGTTCGCAGACCCCGCAGCACACGCGGGCGCTGCGAGGGCCAACCCCAACACGAGCACGAAACGCGCGAGCGGACGGGCCATTCGAGTCGGCAGTGTACCCCCGCGCGACGGTGCGCGCCGGGATTGTTCCACTGTTTTTGCCGCGATCGGACCCAGCGCTCGGAGCCCGCGCTCGGCGCTACTTCTTCTTCAACAGACGCGAGCTCAGCGTGTCGCCGAGCTCACGCGCCATCAAGCGCTCGACGATCTCTTCGGTGCCTCGCCGCTCCTCGGCGTCCACGTATTGGAATTGAATCCCCATGCCGGCGGGCTTCTCCGGCGAGGACTCTTCCTGGGTGACGACCCACTTCACGATCCCTCGGAGCCTGAGCGGCTCGTCGAGGTTCGGGATCCTCAGCGCGAACACGAACTCCGTCCCTGCATCGAGCGGACGCGCGGTGCGGATGAACGTCCCGCCCTTCGAGATGTTGCGCGTGTAGTCCGAGAAGAACGTGTTGATCCGCTTGTATTCGACGTTCAGCTCGATGGCGCTTCTGTCGTCCCTTCGGCGGTCAGACACGCAGCGAAGGTACACCGACTCGGCCTCATGGTCTAAGGTTCCTGCCATTCGAGGGACCATGCACGCTGGATCAAGTTCGAGTCGCAAACGGGTCGGAATTCTCGTCGGCCGCGAGCGGTCATTTCCCGACGCGCTGATCGCCGAGGTCGCCCGGCGGAGCGACGACGTCGAGGCGTCGTATGCGCGGCTCGACATCCTGCACATCGACCGGCCCCCGGTCTACGACGTGCTCGTCGACCGGATCAGCCACGACATCCAGTGTTACCAGCCGATGTTGAAGCTCGCGGCCCTCGCGGGCACGCGCGTCGTCAACAACCCGTTTTGGCGCATCGCCGACGACAAGCTCTTCAATACGGCGCTGGCGCAGCGCCTCGGGGTCGCAGTCCCGCGCACCGCGGTCCTTCCGTCGAAGAGCTACGGCTCGGACATCACGGCCGCGTCGCTCTCGAACCTCGCGTACCCGCTCGACTGGGAGGGGCTCGTTCGCGACTTCGGGTTCCCGATGTTCATGAAGCCGCATTGGGGCGGCGGGTTTCGCGACGTGTACAAAGTCGACAGCCTCGACGAGCTCTGGGCCGCGTACGACAAGAGCAACACGCTCACGATGATCGTCCAGGAGGCGATCGAGTGGACGCAATACGTTCGCTGCATCGTCGTCGGAAAAACCGAGGTTTTGCCCGCGCTGTGGAACCCCAGCCTCGGTCACTTCGAGCGTTACGTTCGTGCGGCCGAGACGATGCCGCCGCTCTCGCCCGAGCTGGAGGCGCGCGTCGTACGCGACGCGAGGAAGCTCTGCGAAGCCCTCGGCTACGACATGAACACGGTCGAGTTCGCGGTGCGCGACGGCGTCCCTTACGCGATCGATTTCATGAACTCTGCGCCTGATTTCGACATCTCCAGCCTCGGCGAAGAGAAGTTTCGGTGGGTCGTCGAGAAGATGGCGGATCTGGTCATCGGACTGGCCCGGGACGAGGCGAAGACCTTTTGGCATGCGGACTCGTTTCTTCGAGGAAACCCAGCCTCCGTGCGCTGACGGCGGCGCCGACCAGTGCTAGGCCTCTGACCAACCGATGAAGGATCCCTACGAGGTTCTCGGGATCGACCGATCTGCGACGCAGGACGACGTCAAGGGCGCGTTCCGAAAGCTTGCCGCGAAGCACCACCCGGATCGAAACCCGGATGATCCGGGCGCGTCGCAGCGCTTCAAGGAGATCAACGCCGCGTATCAGATCCTCAGCGATCCGAAGAAGCGCGAGATGTTCGATCGGTTCGGCATCGGCGACGGCGCGCGCGCGCCCGGCGGTCAAACGCCGTTTGCGGGCTTCGACTTCAGCGAGATCAACATCGACGGGATCTTCGGTGATCTCCTCGGCGCGCTCGGCATCAAGACCGGCCAAGCCGCTCCCCTCCAGAAAGAGGTGAAGATCACCTTCGAGGAGGCGGCGTTCGGCTGCACGAAGGAGCTCACGTACGAGCGGGTCGAGCCGTGTGTCGACTGCTCGGGCAACGGCTCGGCGCCGGGCAGCACGCCCGAGACGTGCGGACCATGCCGCGGTCGCGGTCGCGTTCGCGTCCAACAGGGCGTCTTGCCGATCGCCCTCGAGCGGCCTTGCTCGCACTGCCGTGGCACCGGCCGCATCGTGAAAGACCCGTGCAAGACTTGCCGCGGCGCGGGTCTCATCGCGAAGGAACGGACCATCGAGGTCACCATTCCCGCCGGCGTGGAGAACGGCGCGACCCGCCTCGTCGAGCGCGGCGGCAACTACAGCCGCCCCGAGCGTCCCGCAGGCGATCTCGAGCTCATCGTGCGCGTCACGCCGCACGAGTTCTTTCGTCGGGTCGGCGACGACATCGTTTGCTCGCTTCCCATTTCGTTTCCGCAGGCGGCCCTCGGCGGCGAGATCGAAATCCCGACGCTCGACGGCAAGGGCAGGCTCCGCGTTCCGGCAGGCACGCAGCCGGGCACCATCTTGCGCGTTCGCGGCAAAGGTGTGCCGCGCCGCATGATGAGCGGGCGAGGGGACCAGCTCGTCGAGATCACCATCGAGGTGCCGAAGAACCTCGACGAGCACCAGCGAAGGCTGATCGGCGAGCTCGCCGAGGCGCTCGGTAACAAGATTCGTCCCGTGTCCGAGCCCGAAGCGACGTTCATGTCTCGGTTGAAGAACCTTTTCGGCTCCGGTGCTTAGAGGCGGCGCATAGTTTTTGCGTTGTCCGCGCGAGTCTCCGGTCTGGTGGTAAGCTCCGAGCGTGCCGACCGTGGACGAAGCCAGGTACATCGACGTCTTGAGCGATTCGACGGGTGAGACTGCCGAGAAGGTGGTCCGCGCCGCGCTCCTCCAGTTTCCCATGAGCGGAGCGCAAATCCGACTGCATACGCGCGTTCGATCCAAGGACGTCGCGCGTCCGATCCTCGAGCGTGCCGCGCGGGAGCGGGCGCTTTTGGTCTTCACCGTCGTCTCCCCCGAGCTACGCGAGTTCATTCACCAGATGACGGTGGAGCTGACGATCGAGGCGATCGACGTGATCGGCTCGCTCATCGGCAAGCTCGGGACGTTCCTCGATCGGGCGCCGATCGGGATGCCGAGCGCGATGTTGCCCCTTTCGGAGGAGTATTTCCGACGGATCGAGTCGGTCGAGTTCGCCGTGAAGAGCGACGACGGCAAAGACCCGCGCAACTTCCGCAAGGCCGACATCGTGCTCGTCGGCGTGTCGCGCACGTCGAAGACGCCGCTGTCGTTACTGCTCGCGCAGCGCGGCCTCAAGGTCGCGAACCTCCCGCTGGTCCTCGGCGCGGCGATGCCACACGAGCTGCGCGATGCAGCCCAAGATCGCATCGTAGGCCTCACCATCGGGATCGAGCAGCTCTGCGAGATTCGTCAGGCGCGCCTGCGCCAGCTCGGCATGCCGGGCGAGACGAACTACGGCATGCGCGAGCACGTCCGCGAAGAGCTGGAGTACGCGGAGTCGTTGTTCCGCGAGCGCGGTTGGCCGGTCGTCGACGTCACCGGCCGCGCCGTCGAGGAGACGGCGGTGATCGTGCTCGAGACGCTCCGAGAGCGTCTGCCCGACAGCATCGCCAAGATCGCGACGGTCTCGGCGTGACGAGCCGAGTGGGGCAGGCGACGTCGAGCGGAGCGAGACAGGCCGGGGCGGCTCCCGCGAGGCTCGGTTCGCCGGAGGCGAACGCGGGAAAACAGAGGAGGACCACCGCCGCGTTTGCGGTCTTGGCGGCTCTCGCAGCCTTCGCCGCCGCATCTTGCGGCGACGACTCGCAGCCGCCACCCACCGAAGAGGAAGGCACGACGTTCCTCTTCGACCTCGCGGCGGATCTGCACGACCCCGCGAAGTTCTTCGACGTGCCGTACCCGAGCGATCTACGCCTCGACGCCGGCGGCCATCCGGATCTCGCAGGGTTTCCGAATCCGCAGGCGGTCGGCAACGTCACCGGCCTCGTCACCGGCGCGAAGGAGCGAACGGGCTTCCCCGTTTTGCCCGTCGCGTATCTGCGCTTCGACGCGCCGCTCGCTGCGCGCGTCGAGACGGACGTGATCGCGGCGGACGTGGGCTCGCCGATCCTGCTCGTCGATATCGACGCAGACTCCAACGACAAGGGCGCGCTCGTGCCGGTCGTCGCGAAGACGCTCGAGGCCGACCCATACACGTCGGAGAACGTGCTCGCCGTCGCCGCGAGGCCAGGCTTCATCCTTCGACCAGGGACGACCTACGCGGTCGTCGTGATGAAGAGCGCGAACGACGCGGAGAACAAACCGCTCGGCAAGAGCGCCATCCTCGAACGACTTCGCACCAACGCGCCCGGTGCGGGGGAAGAAGCCGCCGCAGAGCTGTACGCGCCGCTCTGGCCCACGCTGGACGTTCTCGGCATCTCCGCGGAGGACGTCGCGGCCGCGACCGTTTTCACGACGGGTCGTGTGGTGGAGGAGACGGCTGCGCTCGGCGACGCCGTCCTCGACAAGTACGACGTCACCATCGAAAACCTCGCGTTCGACGCCGACGAGCTCTACCCCGAGCTCTGCGTTCTGCGCGGCACGGTGAAGCTCCCGCAGTTCCAGCAAGGCACGCCGCCGTACGACGAGAACGGTCTGTTCCAGATGGGTGACGACGGCTTGCCGGTCGAGCGCGCGATGGAAGAAGCGCCGGTGGCGATCGTCATCCCCCGCACGCCGATGCCCGACGCGGGGTACCCGCTCGTGCTCAACGTCCACGGCTCGGGTGGGTACAGCATCGCGATGGTTCGTCCGGTCGGTGACGACGGTGTGCCCGGCGATCCGATCGGCCCCGCATTTCCCTACGCAACGAAGCGGCTCGCGATGGCCGGCTTCGCGATGCCGCTCAACCCCGAGCGCTTCTCCGGCGCTGAAGAGACGGCCTACCTCAACGTGAACAACCTCGTCGCGATGCGCGACACGTTCCGCCAAGGGATCTTGGAGGCGCGGCTCTTCGTCGAAGCGCTCACGAAGCTGCAGATCCAGCCGGCGCTCCTCGAAGGTTGCATCGGTACCTCGCTTCCCGAAGGCGCGACGAGCTTCTTCTTCGACGCAAACCAGCTCGTCATCACCGGCCAGTCGATGGGCGGGATGTACACGAACCTCATCGGCGCGACCGAGCCGCTTCTTCGCGCGGCGGTGCCGACCGGCGCGGGCGGGCATTGGACGTACTTCATCCTCGAGACGTCGCTTCGCGAAGGGCAAATCCCAGCGTTTTTGACGCTGCTTCTAGGCACGACGACAGAGCTCACGCATCTGCATCCGGTGCTCTCGATCGGCGCGGCGGCGCTCGAGCCGGCGGATCCGATCATTTACATGCCGCACCTCGCGCGGCGTCCGCTCGAAGGCCACCCGACGAGACCTATCTACGAGCCCGTCGGGAGGGGCGACTCCTACTTCCCGACGACGATCTACGACGCAGTCGCGCTCGCCTACGGGCACCAACAAGCCGGCGACCAGGTGTGGCCGGAGATGCAGGAGGCGCTCGCGCTGGAAGGCCGCGACGGGCTCCTCACGTTCCCCGTAACGGACAACATCACGAGCGAAGCAGAGGCGCCCTACACCGGCGTCGTCGTCCAATACGAGGCCGACGGGGACTACGATCCCCACGCGATCTACAGCCACCGCGACGACGTGAAGCGGCAGTACGCGTGTTTCATCGACACGTTCTTGCGGGACGGCTCAGCGACGGTCGTCGAGCCCACCTCCAATTGGGAAGAGCCCTGCCCGTAGCCTCTTAGTAGCGCGGCGGGCCCTGATCCCACCGTGGCGGCGCGTAGGGGTTCGCGGGATCGACCTGCCAAGCGTTCGCGTGCGGCGCGTGGAATGCCGGCGGAGCGCCCGGCAAGATCAACGCGATGCAGGCGACGAACCCCATCGGGATGAGCGACATCAGGAGCACGACGGCCCCGACACCGAGGGTGAGGCCGTCGATCTCCATCCCGCTGCCGTCGTCGCCGAGCACGAAGGCCGCCGTGAAGAGCATCGCCAGGGTGATGAAGATGCAGCCGACGAGCACGCCTCGGTGAGGGCGGAACTCGCGCGTTCCGACGTAGCAGAGGACCGCCGTCAGCACTGCACCGACCGCGACCGCGATGCCGTGCGGCGTCTGGAAGCCGTAGATCGTTCCTTCACCGTAGGGCGATACGCCTCGGGGGACATGCACGAGCCACGGGCAACACGACGCGATCAGCGAGATGAAAGAGCACCCTGCGATGGCGATGCGCGTCCAGTGCACGCGACCAGGGTAGCGGGTCGCGCTGCTACCATTGAAGCAGAACGATCTCGGCGCAGAATGCAGGTCCCATCGCCATCAGAACGGCGTAGCTGCCGCGCTCGTGCGCTCGCCTCGAATGCTCGTCGAGGAGGAAGAGGACGGAAGCCGACGAGAGATTGCCGACCTTGGAGAGGCTGTCGCGCGTCGGCTGCAGATCCGCCGGCGAGAGGCCGAGGCTCTCCTGCATGGCATCGATCACCTTCGGTCCGCCGGGGTGCATGATCCACGACGTGATGTCGCGGCGGCCGAGGCCGTGCTCGGCGAGGAAGTCGTCGACGGCACCGGGGACGTGTGTCGAGACGATCTTCGGGACGTCGGCGCTGAGGACGATCTTGAAGCCGCTGTCGACGACGTCCCATCCCATGACGCGCTCGGTGTTCGGGAAGAAGACGGAGCGGCTCGCGACCACGCGAGGGCGACCCACCTCGCGGTGGAGGGGATGGCGCGGTCCCACGAGGACGACGGCCGCCGCGCCGTCACCGAAGAGCCCCGTCGAGATCAGATTGGCGACGGATCCGTCGTCGGGCTGGAACGTGAGCGAGCACAGCTCGACCGACAGGAACAGCGCGGCCTGATCCGGAAACGCGCGAAGATACTCGGCCGTTCGCGCGAGTCCCGCTGCGCCGCCGAGACAGCCGAGCCCGAAGAGCGGCATGCGCTTCGTCGAGGGGGCGAAGGGCAACAGGTTCATCAGCCGCGCGTCGATGGAAGGAACGGCGATGCCGGTGACGCTCGTGGTGACGAAGAGGCCGATGTCCGCGGCGCGCAGGCCGACGCCCGCGAGGGCCTTCGCGATCACGCGCTGGCCGAGCGACGTCGAAGCTCGGATCCACGCGTCGTTGCGTTGTTCGAGACCGCTCAGCGCCGCGTATTCGTGCGCCGGAAGCGCGAGGTATCGCTCCGTCACGCCCACGCGATCGAAGAACCGCTCGACGGATCCGATGGTCTTGCGCGCTCCGATGAATCGATGCGCGAGCTCCGCGAGGTCGCGTTGGCGGTAGTGGTGCTCGGGCAACCCGGTCGCCACGCCTGCGACGCCGGGAACGGCTAACTCTCTCGCTGCCGCGACGGCCGCGCTGCGCGCGGTCGGCACCTCCATCGTCACCGTGGTCATGAGCTTCGAACGAGGTGCACCGGTCGTGCCCGTCGGGCCGAGCCGTGGTGTCGGCGATCGAAGCGCCGCGATGCGGGCTCGCGCGCGCCTCAGCTGAGGCAGATCCGCGAGCGTGCGTGGCGCACGATCGCGCGCGTCGCCTCAGCCGAAGAGCGACTTGAGCGCTTCGACGAGCACGCCGAACCAGCGCGTCGACAACATCGTCACGCCGATGGTCAGGCCGACGAGCACCGCGACCGCGAACAGAACGCCCGCGCTGTGGCGCTGCCGCACCGGTTGCACGAGCTCGTCGCTCGACCTCGGTGCCGGCTCCGGCGTCGCAGCTGCCCGAGCTTCCGCGGCCGCGGCTGCCCGCCGTGCGATCTCCGGCGGCATCTGTGTGAAGACACCGTCGAACGACCGCAGCGGCTTCGGCGGAGCGAGCGCCGCCGCGGCGGCTTTCGAGTCGAGGGGAGGCGCAACGGGAGCGCCCGGTCGCGGCGGCGGCTGCGTGGGGCGATCCGAAGGTCGCTCGGCTCGCTCGGCTCGCTGGGGTCGGACCGCTCGCGCGGGTCGCGGCGGAGGCTGCGCAAACGCGCGCGCCACGTCGATGTGCTGCACGAGCGTCTCTCGATCGAAGACGTCGTCGTCGGGGCCGCCGTCGACCTGGAGCTCCGACACGTCGACCTCGACCGTTTCCAGCGAAGAGAAGGATCGCCGCGCGTCGTCGTCGCGATCCGTCGACTTCGAGCCCTCGAAGATCTTCGCGAACGCCGCCAGCAGCTCGTCCACCGTCGAAAAGCGCTCCGCCGCGTCCTTCGCGAGCGCCTTCTCGAAGAACGCGTCGACCGTACCGGGAAGGCGAGGGTTCACCTTGGAAGCGGGCGGTACGTCCTGATTGAGGATCTGCGCGAGCACCTCACCGCCGGAGCCGGCGAACGGGCGCTGTCCGGTGATCGCTCGGTACAAGATCACCGCGAGCGACCACAGATCCGACCGCGTGTCGACGTCGCGACCGCACTGAATCTGCTCAGGGCTCATGTACGACGCGGACCCGAGCAGCGTGTCCGGGCGGGTCAACCGCGCCGCGTCCCACGTGTCCTTTGCGATGCCGAAGTCGAGCAGCTTGACGACCTCTTGGGTGCCCTCGATCGGCAGAACGCCCGACGCGGTCGGCGCGGGGCGCGCGAAGAACACGTTGCTGGGTTTCAGATCGCGATGGACGATCTGCAGCGCGTGCGCGACGCGCAAACCCTCGGCGATGCCGCGAAGGAGGAACAAAGCTTCCGAAGGTGTGAGCTGGCCGAGCCGTCGCATGCGATCGAGCAAGCTCTCGCCGTCGAGGAGCTCCATCGCGATGTATGCGCGGTTCGACGCGAAGCCGTGGTCGAAGACCTCGACGAACGCGCGACCTCGCAGCTGTCGGAGGAGGCCCGCCTCGCGCGCGAAGCGACCGGGCGCGGTGGTCGCGTCACCGGCGGTCAGATCGACGAGCTTCAGCGCGAGGCGGCGACCAATCCTGCGATCGTAGACGGCCCAGACCTCGCCCATGCCGCCGCGGCCGATGCTCTCTTCGAGCTGGTAGCGCGTCGCGATGATCTGACCGGCAGCGAAACGGGACGGCGGCTTCGCGCGCTCGAGCTTCGCCTCGTGCGCGAGCACCGCTTCGGCCTGAGGGAAGCGACGCATCGAGGGCACGGGCGTGTCGTGCGATGGACGATCACCGTCGCCGCGCGCCGCGGGACGTTGTCGTTCGCGCGAGACGAATGAGTACTCCGTGAAGCCAGTGGAGCGCTTCGATCTCGACGTCATCGAAAAGCGTACCTCCTCGTGTGCCTCGATAATGTACCGCGCATCGCTCGGGAGAGTGCCCGTGATGCCTCAGCGCATCATTCGAATTCGGCAGCTCGACGCACATACCGCGTGTGCTCGCGTGTCGGACGAACGCGGCAGATCGTTGGACGTCAAATGGATTTGTTCGACGTCAGCGAACGACCGGCAGCGACGGCCCGCGACCCTTCGACGGCAACGTCTCGTTGTGGCTGCCCATTCGATAGCCGCGGAGGTCGATCGTTACGTAAAGGAAGCCGGATTTCACACCTGCCTCGACGATCGCCTCACGGAGCTCATCGGAAGACGCGCGCGCGATGTCGGAGGGATCGAGCTCGATGCGTGCGAACGCTTGGTCACCGTTGGACCCGGCCGGGTGGAAGCGCACGCGCACGCGTCGGAAGCCGAGCCCCCGCAGCGCGGCTTCGAATGAGCCGATCTGCGCGAGCCGCTCGGGCGTGACGCGGGTGCCGAACGGGATGCGGCTCGACAGACAGGCCGCGGCGGGCTTGTCCCAGACCTCCAACCCGAGGCGACGCGCGCCCTCGCGGACGTCCTCCTTCGTGAAGCCGAGCTCGACGAAGGGACTGCGCACGCTCGCGTTCTTCGCAGCCGCGAGGCCCGGGCGGTAGTCGCCGAGATCGTCCACGTTCGTGCCGTTCACCACGGCTGCGAGCGACCACGCGCGGCGGCGATCTTCGGCGATGCGATAGAGCTCGCTCTTGCAGTGAAAACAGCGATCCGGCGCGTTCGCTTGGTAATTGGGATCGTGGATCTCTTGCGACTCGACGACGCGATGGTCCGCGCCGATCGTCGTCGCGACCCGGCGTGCATCGTCGAGCTCGGAAGGGGCGAGGCTCGGCGAGACGGCTGTCATGCCGACCGCGCGTGGCCCGAGCACCCTGTGCGCGGCTGCGAGAATGAAGGCGCTGTCGACGCCGCCCGAGTAGCAGACGAGCACGCTGCCGAGCTCTTGGAGGAGCTCGTCGAGCCGGGCGAGCTTGTCGTCGATGGCGCTCACGGCGGTCTTCCTACCACGCCGCCGCCGGGGCGCGAGCGCCCGCGAAAACACAGGGTATCAGCGGGCTATTTCGACGCTTTGGGCTTCGCCAGCGTGTAGCCGGTGAAGCTCTGGTCGCACCAGCACATGTGTGGATGGCCGACGGGACCGAAGCGAAGGAGGAAGCCGTCCTTCTTCTTCACCTCGGCCATCCATCCGGTGAACTTCTCGATCTTGCCGTCGGCGTCGTGTTTCGGAAGCTCGAGCTTGTAGTCGTGCGAGAGCTTCGTCACGGGCCAGGTCTTCGCCGCGAGCGAGAAGAGGCGCTGCTTGATGCCCGCACGAAGCGTCGCGGCCGGGTCGTCCGCGGAGCGGCTCTTGTCGCGGAGCTCGCTCGTGAGGACGGAGAAACTCGTCCGCGTTCCGGAGAAGGTCGTGTGCACCAGGTCGAGCTGGTCGCAGTCGTCGCAGGCGTCGGCCGCGTATCCCTCTGCGGACCAGAACCCCGTGTCGTCGTAGCCGAGCGCCATCCAGAGGCTGCCGCCGTGCTGCATGAACGCGTCGGCGATGTACGCAGCGGCGGGACCTTCGGCGGGCGTCCAGCGCTCGATGTCCGCGTATGCGCTCCCGCACCCGATGCCGCCGCCGAACGGCTCGCCCCGAAGGCCTTCGGCCGAGGCATCGGAAGAGACGGCAAGCGTGAAAGCAAGGGCGGCGGCCGCGAGGGTCCCGATCGTCTTCATGCGGTCAGGGACGCTCGGCGCCGCCGGCAGATTCCTCGATCGATGTCGCGCGACACTATTGCGGCGGCGCTGCGCCGCCGGCACCGCCACCTGCTGCGCCGCCCCCGCCTTCTTTCTTTTCGTCTTTCTTGTCGTCCTTCTTGATCGGTCCTGCGTCGCCCGGCGAGTCGCCGCTGCCCGGCGCCTTGATCACGGCATCCGGGTCGATGGGCTTCGCAGGCGCGGGCTTGTACCGATCGAAGTCGTTGCCGGTCGGGTTGAACGGCTTCGGCTTCGGGAAGACGGGCTTCGGCGGGTGTTTCTTGAGGTAGAGCTCTTCGGCGGAGAGGACCGTGAGCACGCGCCCTCCGGCGAGCGCGTTCTTCGGGCCGTAAGGTTTGCCCTCCACCTCCATGACGTGAAACTCGGTGCGCCGGTTCTCTTGTCGGCCGGCTTCCGTTTCGTTGGGGCCGATGGGCTTCTTCTCGCCGTAGCCGACTGCGACGAGACGGATGTGATCGATCCCGTTTTCGACGAGCCAATGGCAGACGGCGAGGGAGCGCTCGGCCGACAGCTCTTCGTTGTGCTCGTCGCTCGCGCGGCTGTCGGTGTGGCCTTCGACACGGAGGCGCGTCACCCAAGGGTTGTCGACGAGGAACTTGTGGAGGTCTTTGAGGACCTGCTCGCTCTCGCCTTTTTTGATCGTCGCTTTGTCGGTGTCGAAGACGATCTTGCCCTTGATGTACACGCGGGTGTCACCGGGCTTGTTCGGATCCCACACCGCGTTCGGATCGAACCATTCGGGCGGTGGCTGCCGGAACGCGAGCGTCGGCACCGGGTTCGGCGGGAGGCGGTGATCGGCGCATCCAGCGGACGCAGCCGTGGCACCGAGGGTCATCGCCAGCGTCGCCACGAGCGGGGTAGCGGATCCGGACTTCTTGCTCTGGTCCATCGCGGTCGTAGATCGTGACTGAATGCGGGCCTCTCCCGCAAGTTCCTGCTTCGCCGAAGGGCTTGCCGGGCGCCGAATCGGGGGCGACCATGGGCCACATGTCCCTCACCGTGTTCGAAGTGCACCTGAATCCGGGCTCGATCGCCGATGAACTCCTCTCCGCCGAGGTGAAGAAGGAGACGAATGCCCAGGTCATGACCGTCGCCGAAGCGAAAAAGGTCGGGTTCGGCGGCCTTCCGGACCTCGGCCCGAACGTGCGCCTCATCGCGGTAGCCAAGCGCGACGGCGGCTGGATCCAAAAAGTCCTCGAAGCCAGCCACATCGTCAGCGGCTTCCGCGTCCACCACGTGGACTAGCTCGCCGCGGCCCGGGCGCATTTCAGAGACCGAAGAGGGGTCGCCAAGGGCAGAAAGAGGAAGAAGAGGGGTTGTACAGGACGAAGAAGATCCTCTCCGTCCTCCTCTTCTCTTGGCGCGCTTGGCGTCCCCTCTCGTCTCGGTTCAGGAGCCTTTGAGTCCGAAGCGGCGGACCCAGCGTTGGACTTGCTGGCGGGCCTTGCCCATGTCGCGGGCGACGGCGCTGATGTTGAACCCGCTCTCTTCGAGGCGGCGGACGAGGTCGTCGCGGAGAGCCTGGTCTTCGGGGGAGAGCGGCGCCGTTTTCGAGGGCGGGGCGGGCTCTTGGCTGCCGGGCGCGGACCGGGGCGCGAGGGTCGGGGGGCCGGTGAGGGCGGTGAGCGCCGGGGGAAGGTGCTCGCCCCGGATAACGCCGTCGGTCGCCAGGGCGGACGCCGTCGACAGGCATTGCGCGAGCTCGCGCACGTTGAGGGGCCAGTCGTAGCGGAGCATCTGCGTCGCCGCTTCGGGCCTGATGCGCACCGTGCTGTTCGAGCGTGAAAGGAGCTCGCCGATGAGCTGGCCGATGTCCTCCATCCGCTCGCGGAGCGAGGGCAGCTGAACGACGAAGCCGCTCAGCCGAGCGTAGAGATCGCGGCGGAAGCTGCCCTCGTCCTGCATGCGGTCGAGCGGGCGATGGGTCGCGGCGACGATGCGCACGTCGACCTTCACGGCGCGCGCGGCGCCGACGGGGTGGACCTCGCCTTCCTGAAGCACGCGGAGGAGCGCTGCCTGCGACGCAGGCGGAAGATCGCCGATCTCGTCGAGGAAGAGCGTGCCGCCGTCGGCCGCGCGAACGAAGCCGATTTCGTCGCGAACCGCGCCGGAGAACGAGCCCTTCTGGTGACCGAACAGGTGCGACTCGACCAGGTTGGGCGGAATGGCGCCGCAGTTCACCGGGACGAACGCGCCCGGTCTCCCGGAGAGCTCGTGCGTGACGCGCGCGAGCACCTCTTTGCCGGTACCGCTCTCGCCGAGGAAGAGCACCGGGATGGGCGTCATCGCGATGCGCGACAGCTGCGCGAGCCGCTGCGCGTAACTGGGCGATAACGTGCTGATCTTGGTCTTTTGGCCGACCGAAACCGGAACCCGCGCGGGCAGCTGCTTGTCCTCGAAGGCGAACAGCGTGTGGCCGATCTGGATGATGTCGCCGTGGTGGAGGTTCGCTTGCTCGACCCTCTCGCCGCCGATGCGCGTTCCGTTCGCCGAGCCGAGGTCGCGGATGCGAAAGCCCTGCGCCGTCCGTTCGAGGACGGCGTGGCTGGAGGAGATGCGTCGATCGGGGACCGTGAGCGCCAGCGTTCGGCCGCTGCGTTTCTCCGTCTCCGCCAGGCCTCGATGCTCGCCGCGCCCGATGGTGACGGCTTCCACGCCCGTGAGGACGATGAGCTCGCTTCCCCCCGCGGGACGATCGCACTCGACGAGCAGGGTCAGGACCTGGGTCGGTTCCCGCTCGGCCTCGGGCTCCGACGTGCGCCCGGTCGGTTGCGTGACGGTCTTGTCCACCGGGGGGTGGACTTTAATCGAAAGCGGCCAATCCAGCTTGCGCGTTGAAGAGATCGGGGGGCGCTCGTCCGGCTCCATCGGCCGGGGACCGAGCAATCGACGCGCCAGCGGACGCCGGAAGTTGATGCTCGCGGCCCGCGTAGGTTTCTGCGCTCGGGCGGTTCAGCCCTCGTTGCATGCAACGAAGCGCATCCCGTAGCGCGCCCAGCCCAGCTCCCGGCAAGCACCGGCAGCGTCCGCGGACTAAGGCCGGAGGTGACGCTCGCGCACGTTCGCGGTGCGGTACCGCTCGAGGAGCGCGCGCGACGCGGCCAGCGACGAGCGGTACTCCATCACGTTGCCCTTCGGCGTCGCGTATTCGAGAAAGAGGTTGTCGTCGGTCGAGACGATCCGTTCGCCCGTCTCGCGTTCGATGTCGTCGCAGAGGCGTTGCAGGTCTTCGTCCGAGGCGATGAGCTCTTCGAGGAGCGATTCGAGCGGCTGGCCTTCGAGCGTCTCTCGAATGTCGGGCCGCCGATCCAGCGCGGCGAGGCGAGCCGACGAGGCGAGGAGCGGCTCGTCGCTGGCGACGAGGATGCCCTGCGCACCACCTTCGAAGAGTGCGACGTGCGCAAACGAGTCGTGCAGCGTGCGGATGATCGCCGCGAGCTCGCGTGGTCGAATGTGGTGGAGCTGCACCCACTGCTGCAAGATCCCGCCTTTGACCAGGCGACGTTTGGCGAGCGAGTAGAACTCCGTCGAGTAGAGGTTGCTCGCGCCCGCGAACCACACGCTGGTGAGCTCGATGGTGATGAGGTCGTAGGGCTCCCTCGCGACGAGCATCACGTTGCGGCCGTCATTGAGGTGCATCGAGACGCGAGGGTCCGTCAGGCTGTTGCGGCTCGGCCCTTGGAAATGGGTCTTCGCGGCTTCGACGATCGCCGGCGAGATCTCGGCGACGTCGATCGTCTCGAAGGGGTACGCGGTCACCGTGCCGAGCGTCGTGCCCGTGCCGAGGCCGATGACGAGCGCGCGCTTTTCCTCGGGTAGAAACAGCGACGGGTAGTGCGCGAAGCGCCGCTGCGCGGCCATCTCCGGGCCGTCGTCGCCTTGGAACTTCCCGTTGGTGTAGAGCGTGAGCAGATCCCCGCGGCGCGCGACGGTCGTCACGCCGCCGTGCACGTCCTCGCGTACGAAGACGATGTCGTCCGGCGGCGGACCATGCGTGAAGTACACGTTGGCTCCATTCGTCAGGCGCGCGAGATCCCAGCGAGGCATGAACAACCCCGCGAGGATCGCGATACCCGAAAGAAGGATCGTCGTCCGTGCGGTCCGCATCTCGTCTCGTGCCGGGCCGCGCGCCGCGAATGCGCCGAGGAAAGCGAACAAGATCGCGACCGCGATCATGCTTCGTTGCGAGCCGAGCGCGGGCAGGACGACGTAACCGGTGATGATCGAGCCCGCGATCGTTCCTGCGGTGTTCGCGACCGTCAGACGCCCGACGTTGCGCGCGACGTCGGCGGTCTTCGAGATCCGCGCGAGGAGCAGCGGAAACGTCGTTCCCATGAAGATGGTCGGTACGACGAGGATGCCGAACGCCGCGATCGCGCGGCAGATCTCGCGGCCGGCCCAGGATTCGACGACCTTGCCGGCTGCCGCGAAGAAGCGCGGGAGCTGGTCCCAGAGCGGAATGGTGACGGCGAGCGCGAGCGCGCTCCACCCGAGGCCGCGCGCGAGTCCTTGTTTCGCGCCGTGACGTTCGGCGAACTTGTTGGCCCGCGTGGCGCCGGCGCCGAGGCACACCAGGAACACTGCCAGCATCAAGCCGAACGCGTAAGCGCTGTTGCCGATGAGCAGTGTGAGCAGGTGCGTGCCGACGACCTCGGTCGCGAACACGAGGAAGCCCGAGCCGAACGCATAGAGGTACAGCTCGCGCCCGGGCGAAGCGGCAGCTGCTTTGGGCGCCGCACGCTCCGAAACCGGCTGCGACACGTGGCTCGCGTCGCCGGATCGCTGCGCATAGAGCACCGCACCGATGCCGATCGCGAGGTTGATGATCGCCGCCGCACGCATGGTCCCACGGATGCCGAGGAGCGGAAGGATCGCGTATGCGGAGAGCAGCGAGCCTGCAGCGCCGCCGAGCGTGTTGAGCGCGTAGAGCTTCGGGAGCCTCGACTCACCGTCCTGTGCGGCGACGACGCGCGACAAGAACGGGAGCGTCGCGCCCATACACGTCGTCGGGATGACGATCACGATGAACGTGAGCAAGCCTCGCGTGGCAGTGAGCGCAAACAGGTTCTGCGTCCCGCCTGCGAGCGCCAGGTAGGCGGCGGTGATGCCGTCGAAGACCCACGGCGTGACACCGCACACGAGGCCGACGAAGATCTCCGCGTAGCCGTATCCGGCGAGCGGCGCGCGCAGGCGATGTGCGACGCGCCCACCGAGGTACGCGCCGAGCGCGAGCCCCGCCATGAACGCGCTCAAGACGGTGCTGATCGCGTAGGCGGTCGCGCCGAAGATCGTCGCGAGGACCTTCGAGAACGCGACCTCGTAGAGCAAGCCGGTGGCGCCCGACACGAGGAACATCGACGAGACGAGGAGCAGGCGGGCTCGCAAAGCGCGCGGACGCTAGTACAGGCGGCGGGAAGTTCGCAGCTCCTATCGGACGAACCAGCCGCCCGATGAGCACCTACGAGCCGATTCCGAGGTTCTCGAGGCGCTCGCGCGCGCCCTTCGTGCCGAACAAGATCGGCTCGTCGGGTGGCAGGACGGCCGCGAGAAACGTCGCCGCGAAGATCGCGGCGCATGCGAGCGGCGCCCGCGGATCCCCCGACGCCGGTGCGGCTTCGAGCTGAATCACACGCCGCGCGCGCGTGACGAGCGTCTCCATTCCCATGGATCCGACGGATACGGCGCGCGCCTTCAGCTCGGTCGCCCGCTCGATCGGAAAGACGCGGGCGAGCACCACCGACCGCGGAAAATCGCTGCTTTCGAGCACGATCTGCGCGCGGTCGGCGTTGGGGTATGCGCCGTGAACGAAGCGCTTCGCAGGCTCGACGGAGATCGCGAGGCCAAGCAAGCTAGCCGCCTTCGGCGTCATCATCCGCACGTCGAACCGGGCGCTCGCGTCCGAGGTGAAGAGCGAGTAGGCAGCCTCGGCTGCGAGCGGGTGGACCGGATCCACGGCCCACCCGGCCTCGTCGAATCTGCTACCCATTTCATTGGTCACGTTGGCTGCCCTCACCGACCACGATCTGCCGCACGAAGAACGCGCGCACGCGTTCCTCGCGCAAGCGCGCCTTCGCAACGAAGCGCCCGCGCTCGCGCCCGTGCTCGCCGCGCGCGGCGTCGGACCGTACCGCGGATACAACGAGGTTCTCGGGGAGATCGAGCATCTTGTCGCGCAAGGGTACCGCGCGCACCCGATCGGCCGCAGCGTCGAAGGTGAGCCCATCATCGCGCTTCACCTCGGGCAAGAGCCACGCGGCACGCTCGCGCGAGCGACGGTGATCCTCTCCGGTGTGCACCCGATGGAATGGATCGGCGTCGAGACGAACCTCCGCGTCTTGCAGCGGCTCGCTGAGACGGACCTGCGGGATCGGGCGGTCATCGCGATTCCGCTCGTCAATCCGGACGGTTTTCGCCGCGTGGACAAGAGCCTGCGCGCAGGGCGACGACGCTTCATCCGCCACAATGCGCGCGGGGTCGATCTCAACCGCAACTTCGACAGCCGCTGGGGACGGCTCGGCCTCGTCCAGCGGTTGCTCGGCAACCTGTTTCATCCCGGCTCCGCGCCCGCCAGCGAGCCCGAGGTCGAGTCGATCGCGCACCATCTGTCGGTGTGCCGCGTCGATCGCGCGCTCTCGCTCCACAGCTTCGGCGGCGCCGTGCTCTATCCGCTCGCTTCGTCTACGCGGCCCGTTCACGACGTGATGGAACACCGCGCGTGGGCGACGCGAATGGCGCGCGCTTGCGACCCGCGCAAGCCCTACAAAGCCGCATCCTGCGCGCGCTGGGCGAAGGGCATCACCGCCGGCGGCCTCGAGCTCGATTGGTTCCACGAACGTCATGGCGCGGTTTCGTTTCTCATCGAGTGCTCGCGCGGCGGACGCAGCCTTCGTCCCTCGCGGCTCTTCGATCCGTTTGCGTGGTTCAACCCGCCGCGGCCCGATCGCGAGGCCGACGCGATCGCAAACGCGGTGACCCCGTTCGTTCGCGGCGATCTGCCTTGAGACGCCCGGAAGGCGGCGTCAGCGCAGCCGAAGCACCATCATCACGTCGTCGATCTTCGTTCCGTCGGTCATCCGGAACGCGTCGTCGACGCGGCCGACCTCGGCGAAACCGAGCCGACGATAGAGCTTCCGAGCCGGCTCGTTGTGCGAGAAGACCCGCAGATCGATGTATTCGATGCGGCCCGTTTCGTACGCGAACGAAAGCGCCGTGTGCGCGAGGCGGATGCCGAAGCCTGCGCTGCGAAAGCCTTGCTCGATGCCGATGGACAGGTCCGCGCGGTGCAGACCCGAATGCAGCAGTGCGCCGCGGAGCTCGACGTGACCCGTCACGCGCGCGCCGGCCTCGAGCGGCCAGGCGGACGGTCGATCGCGACGCGTCAACATCCACACGCGGCCCCAGCCGGGCTGGGTGAGGGGGGTGCTCCAGCGGCGCTCGGATTCGTGCGCGACCTCGTCGCGGCTCACCACCGAGACGGGCGCGAAATGGGAGGACCCGTAGGCCCCCGATTCGGCCAGGTGCCGAGCGATGTGCGCAGCGAAATCCCCGCTGTCGCTGTTCTTCGCCGAGACGATGTCGAGGTCCGGAGCTGCCGCCACGATCCGACAGGATATAGGCGCGGAGCACGCCCGTGTCGACCGCCGCTTCGGCCGGTGTAAGCTCCCGCCACCATGGCCGACGGGTTTCCTCGTACCGAATCGGAATCGTTCGCGAACCGGCGCAAAGCGCTCGCCGCGCTCCTCGAGGGTCGTGCCGCGCTCCTCGCGGCGGGTGCCCCCTCACCGCGGAACTACCCCGCGAACGCGTATCCCTTTCGAGCGTCGAGCCACTTTCTCTATCTCGTCGGTCGAGCGATTCCGGGGGCGTTCGTCCTCGTCGAGGCCGGCGGCAGCACGCTCTTCGCCGAGCCGCCGGATCGGGACGACGCGATTTGGCACGGGCCGCGACCGTCGCTCGACGAGCTTCGCGCGCAGCTCGGGATCGAGCGCGTCGAGCCGCTCGCGGATCTCGAGGCTCGCCTCCGCGGACGCGCGGATCTAGCGACGCTTCCGCCCCAGGATCACCACACAGCCCGAACGCTCGCTGAACTCTGCGGCAGGACGGTGCTCGCAGGCAGCGGCGCAAAGCTCACCGACGAGCGCGACGTCGCTCTCGCCGAAGCGATGATCGCGATCCGTCTCGCGCACGACGAAGCTGCGAAGGCGCAGCTCAGGGCCGCTGCGCAGGCGAGCGCGGTCGCGCACGTCGCCGGCATGCGCGCCACGAAACATGCGAAGGGAGAAGCCGAGGTTTGCGCGGCGATCACCGCGGAGCTCCGACGCCGCGGGATGGACGATGCATACGGTCCGATCGTCACGGTGCACGGCGAGATCCTGCACGCGCACGGGCACGAGGGCGCGCTCACGCCCGGCGATCTGCTCCTTTGCGACGTCGGTGGTGAATCGCACGAAGGTTGGGCGAGCGACATCACGCGGACGTGGCCGGTGACCGGGCGATTCTCCGCGACCCAGCGGGCCATCTACGACGTCGTTCTCGACGCGAATCGCCGCGCGATCGACAAGGTTCGCCCGGGCGTGAGCTATCGAGATGCGCACGAGACGGCGAAGCGCGCGATCGTGGAAGGCCTCGTCTCGCTCGGGATCCTTCGCGGCGACGTAGACGGGCTCCTCGAGCGCGGCGCTGCGAACGTGTTCTTCCCGCACGGCGTCGGGCATCTCTTGGGCCTCGACGTGCACGACATGGAAGACCTCGGCGATCGCGCTGGCTACGCGCCGGGACGCACGCGGAGCGCGCGCTTCGGCGATCGGTACCTCAGGCTGGATCGCGACCTCGTCCCCGGCATGGCCGTGACGATCGAGCCCGGCTTCTACCAGGTGCCCGGCATCCTCGCGGACGAAGCGCTGGTGGGCCCGCTCGGCGCGGATCTGGATCGCGGCATCCTCGCGAAATACGCCGACGTCCGCGGCATCCGCATCGAAGACGACGTCCTCTGCACCAACGGCGATCCGGAAGTGATGACCGCCTCGTGCCCGAAGCGCGCCGAGGAAATCGAAGCCCTCATGGCTTGAGCGACACCGGCGCTCGGAGGAACGCCCGGCTTTCAGAGCGATGAAAGCGGCTCTTCGTAAATGCGGCCTTCGACGCCGGTCGCATGATCCGGCAAGGGCGGGAGCTCGCCCTCGTCGTAGCCGGGCGCGATCCAATAAACCTCGGGCGCGGGACGATAGCCGCTGAAGTACGTGCGCTGCTCGGTGCGCCCGTCCTTCCAGCGGATCGTGACCACGCTGGAGACGTCGTAGCCGCGTGAGCCCTTTTGGCGTCGGATACGCGTGCCGGGCTTCAAGTGGCTCTTCACCGTGATCCGGCGCACGAAGTTCTCGGTGCGGCCGATGCCGTACGAGTAGCTGACCTCCGCCATCGGATCGCCGCCGAGCAGCTCCACCCGCACGACGCCCGGCTTGGGGATGAACGCGTGGACCATCACGGGGAAGTCGAACGGGTTTCGGATCTTCAGATCGACGGAGTTGTAGACGACCGTCGCGTCGAGGCCGAACTTTGCGTACGACGACGGCCGCGAGTGCGATTGGCGCTCGAGCACGTCGAACGCGCCGAAGACGGCGGCGTTGAAGAGTGTCGTCGACACCTGGCACGTCCCGCCCCCGACGCCGGTCGTCATCTCGTCGCCCTGGATCTCCGGCGCCCAGGTGAAGCCCCGCTCGAGGGTGCGCGCGCCGACCAGCTCGTTGAAGCTGAAGGTCTGGTGGGGCGCGATGATCGCGCCGTCGATGCTCTCGGCCGCGCGGGCGATGTTCACGCTGCGACCGACGCCCACCCCGAACGTCACGAAGGTCGTCTCGTGCGAGGCGATGACCTTGCTCACGTCGACGTCGATGAGGTCCGCCATGGTGACCTTGGCGCGCGTCGACGTCATCTTGAGCACGACGTGGGCGCCGTTGATTCCGTCGAAGCCGGTCTCCACGAGCGCGGCGTGCGAAGCATCGACGTCGAGCGCACGGCCGGGCACGTCGGGGAACTTTTTCCGGTTCTTTAGATCCATTCGCGCGTCGACCGGCGTCGTCGCAACCTTCTCGGCGATCTTCTCGAGCGCGATGCGTGCCTTCACCTCGTCGATTCGATACACGAGCGGAAGATCGACCTCGCCGCGCTTCGCGGCTTGCGCGTCCTTCACGCGGTCGACGATGGAGCCCGTGTGACCGACGGCTTCAGCACGTTCGAGCGTCGCACGGATGTCGAGGTCGACGCCGATGTCCGCGTAGGTCAGCTCGGTGAACGACCCACCGTGATGCAGGAACACCGGCCGCGCGAGGACCTCCGCGCGACGTCGATCGATGAAGTCTCCGACTTCGCGTGCCGGGGGCAACCGCTCGCCGCCGACCCAAAGACCCGCGACGTACGGCGATCGCGGCATCAGCTCGTGCACGCCGAACCCGCCACCGACGCCAACGCCGATACCAACTGCGATGAAACCTATCCAGCGAGCGACGGACACTTTTGCGCATCGTACCTACGGTCGCTGGCGTCGCGAACTTCCAAGCAAATCACGATGACGCGCCTGAGCGTTCGTTCGGGGGAGGTAGTTGCCCTGTCCATGCCGGCTTCCCCGCGGGGAATTGAGCTCCGTTCACAGCGACAGAGCGGAGGCGAGCATTCCCATGAGATCGAACAGGCAGGGCACGGGACACGAACGATTCACGCGGCCGACGATGGTTGGCCGCCTTCTTCTAGCGGCGGCCGTGGTCGCGACGGGTTGTGGGGAGTCGAGCGCGCCCCAGGACGGTGGCGGCGGCGCAGGGGGCGAAAATCCGCCTGTCGGCGGTGACGGAGGCAACGGCGGTGACGGAGGCAACGGCGGTGAGGGAGGCCATGGCGTTGACGGAGGCAACGGCGGTGCCCCCGAGGTTCGATACACGCTGAGCGTGACGAAGACGGCGTCGCCGGGGTTGGTGCGCGGCGGACCGATCGACTGCGGAACGGCGTGCAGCGCGGATGTCGAACCCGGAACCGAGGTCGTGCTGACCGCCAGCGAAGAGGAGGGGTACTTCTTCCAGGGCTGGGGCGGTGCCTGTCGAGGCGACGAGCTCATTTGCACGGTCGTCGTCGACGGGCCGATCGATGTAACTGCTACGTTCTCACCGGCGAATCGAATGTTCGTGACGTCGGGCGAGTATTCGGTGCCCGCGATCAAAGCAGCAGGGACCGGTTCGAGCGATGCGGAGCGGTTCCTCTCGGGCGCGGACAAATTGTGTGACGACGAGGCGATCGCCGCCGGGATCAGCGACGCCACGTGGCGTGCATACGTCTCGACCAGCAGCACGCCCGCGCCGAGCCGGATGATGGGCGCGCGCGGTTGGGTACGAAGCGACGACCTTCCCGTCGTCGATCGTCTCGAGCCCGGCGATCAACCGATCATCCCGCTCTTCTACGCGCCGAACCTCGACGCGACGGGCGCGGAGCAAAACGGTTTCGTCATCACGGGAACCGAGCCCGACGGCACGTCTGCGCCGTTCAACTGCGACGACTTCTCGTCATCGGACGGCATGGTCGACGGAGGTTTCGCGCAGAGCGGTGGCTGGCGTTGGACCAGCGATGCCGGCCTCGAGTGCAGTGGTTCGTCTTCGGGGCGCCTCTACTGCTTTCAGATCGACAACACCACCGCGCTCAACTTCACACCCGCAAAAGGTCGGCGAGCGTTTCGCACGGCGCCCGTCGCATCGGGCGCCGTCGGTCTCGCGGCGTTCGATGCGGCGTGCGCGACGGCGGCCGATGAAGCCGGCTTCGACGGGCCCTTTCGCGCACTGGTCTCGACGCAGTCAGAGTCCGCGAGCAGTCGCTTCATGGACGGTGATCCGTGGGTTCGTCCCGACGGTGTGATGCTCGCGAGCACCGCGGCGGAGCTGCTCGCCGGCGAAGGTCTGCTCGCGACGAACGACCTCCACGCGAACGGCGACATCGACGTCGATTCCGGTTGGATTTGGACGGGCGCGGAGGCTCCGAACCTGGTCGCCGAAGGAGACATCGACGATTGCGCTGGATGGAGCACCGCGACGCCCGGAAGCACCGGCTGGCTCGGCTTCTCCACCGATCTCGACAAGCAGTTCGGGGCCGAGCTGCGCCCCTGCGACAACGCTTACACCGGCGTGTATTGCCTGGAGCAGTGAGGTCGCGTCGCGCCTGCGCGCGGCGACATTTGCGGCGACACTTCGCGGCGCGGGGGTGCTCTCAGCCCCCGCCGACGAAATGCACGACCTCGATCTGATCGCCGTCGCTGAGAACCGTGTCGGCGTGCGTCTTGCGCGGGACGACCTCGCCGTTGCGCTCGACGGCGACCGGGCCGGGGCCGAGCGCGAGCCGATCGAGCAGGGCCCGGACCGTCGTGCCCTCGTCCACCTCGAGACCATCACCGTTGACGACGAGCTTCATGTTCAACGCTCCTGCCGAACGAGCGGGATGTAGCGCTTTGCGTTTTCGACGTAGTGCGCGGCACCGAGGCGGCCCATCGCCCGCTCTTCCGCGGTGGCCTCGCGCACGACCTTCGCGGGTGAACCCTTCACCATCGCTCCCGGCGGGATCACCATACGCGGTGGAACGAGCGCGCCGGCGGCGATGACGCTGTCCGCGCCGATGACACACCCGTCGAGGAGGATCGCGCCCATCCCGATGAGCGCGCCGTCTTCCACCGTGCAGCCGTGGAGCACGACGCGATGGCCGACCGTCACGTCGTCGCCGATGACCGTGTTCGAGACGCCGTGGGTCATGTGGAGGCACGTGAGATCTTGGATGTTCGTGCGGCGTCCGATCACGATCGACCCGACGTCGGCGCGCAGAACGCAACCGAACCACACGCTCGAGTCTTCGCCGATGGTGACGTCGCCGATGACGACGGCGTTCGGCGCGACGAACACGTTCGGCGCGATGATCGGCGTTTTGGTCTCGAGGGTGATGATCCCGCTCATGGCTGCGCTCCGGAGACGACGGGCAGCCGCGTTCGCTTCGGCGTCGTCGCCGCATCGCGAGCGGCCGCGAGCCCTCGCTCGCGATCGCTCTCGTCGAGGGCGCCGACCAGCGAGTGTTTCAGCGCGCGGGTGATCGAAACCTCGATGACCTCGCCGACGAGGCCTTGCGCGGCCACATCTTCGACGTGGACGATCTCGTTGCGATCCGTCCTTCCGGAGTAGGTCCGCGCCGCGCCGTCCGTTTGCACGCGGGCTGGGCCGTCGGTCGCGACGGCGCGTTTTGCGGGGCCCTCGAGCAGCACGCGCTGGCGGCTTCCGACGAGGGTCGCGTTATGATCGCGAATCAGCCGCTCCGAGAGCTCGAAAAGGCGCGTGAGGCGCTCGCTCTTCTTCGACTCCGGGACGTCGTCGCCGAGCTTCAGCGCGGGCGTGAAGGGCCGGCGCGAGTACTTGAAGCCGAAGACGCCGATGAAGCCGACCTCTTCGACGAGGCTCAGCGTCGCGTCGAAGTCCTCGTCCGTCTCGCCGGGGAAGCCGACGATGACGTCGGTCGACAACGTGAGGCCCGGCACCGCGCGGCGCAGCGAGCTCACCCGGCGCACGTACTCTTCACGCGTATAGCGACGAATCATTCGCTTCAGGATGCGGTCGCTGCCCGACTGCACCGGCAGGTGAACGTGCCGCGGAAGCATCGGCAGCTCGGCGTGCGCTCGCTCGAGCGAGGGGACGAGATGCCGCGGGTGCGGGCTCGTGTAGCGGAGCCGGAGCAGGCCCGGCACGCGCGCGGCGATGAGCTGCAAGAGGCCGCCGAACTCGCTGTCGTCGGGGTTCGTCGCGTCCGCAGGCTCCAGCTTCTCGAGCGGATCTCGGTAGCTGTTCACCGTCTGACCGAGCAGCGTGATCTCGCGAACGCCCTGCTCCACGAGGGCTTCGATCTCCCGCACGATCTCTTCGCTCGGGCGGTAGCGCTCGGGCCCGCGCGTGTAAGGGACGATGCAGAACGAGCAGCGCTCGTTGCAGCCCTTCATCGTGGTGACGAACGACGTCACCTTGCCGGCGGCGACGCTCGTCGCGAGCAAAAACTGCGGCGATTCGAGGTCGAACACCGTTCGAACGATCGGCGGCGCGCCCTGCGAGAGCTCACCGAGCAGGCGCGGAAGCTCGGGGATGTTGTCCGGTCCGAGCACCAGATCGACCCCGCGGTCGGCGGCGAGCAGCTTCTGCCCCTCTTGCTGCGCGACGCACCCCGCGACCACGACCAACAGATCGGGCCGGTCGACCTTCAGCTTCGCGAGGCGGCCGAGCTCGCTGAGGAGCTTCTGCTCCGCCTTCTCCCGGACGCTGCAGGTGTTGAGGACGATGACGTCGGCGGCCTTGAGGTCCGGCGTCTCCGCCCAGCCGGCGCCACGCAGCACCTCGTGCATCCGATCGGAGTCGTGCACGTTCATCTGGCAGCCGAAGGTGGTGACTGAATAAAGCGTCATGGCGGGGCGAGCTGCCAAGGTATTCGCCAGGCCTGCTTCCGCAGCAAGGTGATTCGAGGGGAAAACACGCTGGCGCGGTTGACGGGACGTACCCCATTCTTTAGCGTCCAAGCGGGTTTTTGCAGGAGGCGTTAGAGAGGGCCATGGCGGACAAGTTCAAGAACCTCGTCGACATGTTCCAGCAGTCCGTGAAGAAGTACGGTCCCCAGCAGCTGTTCGGGACCAAACGAGACGGACAGTGGCAATGGTCCACCTTTGCCGAGATCGGCAAGCAGGTCGACGATCTCCGCGGCGGGCTCGCGTCGCTCGGCATCAAGGCGGGCGACAACGTCGCCGTCGTCTCGAACAACCGCGAAGAGTGGGCGATCCTCGCGTACGCCTGCTACGGCCTCGGTGCCGCGCTCGTGCCGATGTACGAAGCGCAGAACCCGAAGGAGTGGGAGTTCATCACGGACGACTGCAAGGCGGTCGCGCTCGTGGCCGGCTCCGCGAAGGTTTTCGAGGGCTGTAAGAAGGTCGCGGAGAAGGTCCCGTACATCAAACACGTCATCGGGATGGAGCTCCCCGAGAGCGATCCGCTCAGCTTCGCCGCCCTCATGAAGAAGGGCGCGGAGAAGCCGTCGACGCCGCTCGACCCCGAGCCGAACGAGGTCGCGTGCCTCATCTACACCTCGGGCACGACGGGCAACCCGAAGGGCGTCATCCTCTCGCACGGCAACATCATCTCCAACGTCAACGCCGTGCAGGACATGTTGCCGATCGGCTCCGACGATCGAAGCCTCTCGTTTTTGCCGTGGGCGCACTCGTTCGGCCACACCTGCGAGCTGCACGTGATGCTCTCGAAGGGGGCGAGCATCGCCCTCGCCGAGGCGGTCGACAAAATCATCGCCAACCTCGCGGAGGTTCAGCCGACGCTGCTCTTCAGCGTTCCGCGCATCTTCAACCGCGTCTACGACACGGTGAACAAGCGCATCGCCGGACGCCCGGCGATCATCCAGGCGCTGTTCCACGCGGGCATGCGCTGCGCGACCAAACGCCGAAAGGGCGAGTCGCCGACATTCGGTGAAACGCTGGCGCACCCCCTCGCGAAGAAGCTCGTCTTCTCGAAGATCGTCGCGCTCCTCGGCGGCCGGCTGAAGTACGCGTTCAGCGGCGGCGCGGCGCTTTCCAAAGAGGTCGCGGAGTTCATCGACGGTCTCGGCATCACCGTCTACGAGGGCTACGGCCTCACCGAGACGAGCCCGATCGCTACCGCGAACCGCCCCAACGCGCACAAGATCGGCAGCGTCGGAAAGCCCATCTCCGACGTGAAGATCATCATCGACAAGACGCAGACCAGCGCCGACGCGAAGGACGGCGAGATCGTCGTCTACGGCCCGAACATCATGCAGGGCTACTTCAACCGCCCGGACGAGAACAAAGCGGTCTTCACCGACGACGGCGGCTTCCGCACCGGTGATCTCGGCTACCTGGACGGAGAGGGTTTCCTCTACATCACCGGCCGTTTGAAGGAGCTCTACAAGCTGCAGAACGGCAAATACGTCGCGCCCGCCCCGCTCGAGGAGCGCGTGAAGCTCTCGCCCTTCATCGCCAACTGCATGGTCTACGGCGACAACCGCCTCTTCAACATCGCGCTCATCGTCCCCGACTTTTCGACGCTGAAGCCGTGGGCACAGGAGCAGGGCATCGGCGAGGCCGCCGAGGACCGGCTGATCGAGAACCCGAAGGTCAAAGAGCAGATGCAGGCCGAGGTCGACAAGTTCGCGGCCGAGTTCAAGGGCTTCGAGGAGATCAAGAAGATCGCCCTCATCCCCGAGGACTTCACGACCGAAAACGGGATGATGACGCCGAGCATGAAGGTCAAGCGCCGGGTCGTGATGGAGAAGTACGGCCCGAAGATCGAGCAGCTCTACAAGTGAAGCGGCGTCCAGGCGAAAATGGCCGAGGAGAAGCGTCGAACGAACCGCTTCGACGCGGGTGAGCGGGGCGCGTTCCCGAGCATCCC
>JABFXY010000055.1 GCA_013361525.1 Polyangiaceae bacterium
GGACGTCATCGTGGGAAAGGTGGAAGCTCCCCCCTCGCTTGCGAGGGGGGTTGGGGGGGAGAAATTGCAGAACCGACGGCGCCGAACGTGGCACCGCCGACTTTTTCGTCACCTTGTTTAGGGTTGATCGAGCTCCTTGAGCTCGACCCATCCGGAGTGGACCGAGCGATCCGCAGCTTCGAACTTCACCTGCAACCAGGGTCCTTCGGGCCGCAGGACGACGATGCGTGAGCCCGCGGGAACCGTCGACTCGACGGGACTACCCGCGCTGGGGCTCTTCTTCAGCTTCACGGCTTTGCGCGTGAAGATGACGAACAGATCTTCGATCTCGTCGGCGTCGTCCGCGCCCCGCTCCATGCGATCGAGGGAGTTGCCGATGTCGCGCTCGAAGTCGCGGACGGCATCGACGCCGAGCTGACCGACCGGGGTCGTACGCTGGAAATCACGGCGGACGACGTGAATTTCGGTGAGGCCCATCTCACGAAGGACGGCGGGCGCCACGCTCGTGCCGACGAGGCCGATCGCCATGATCGAAAGGCCCCACGCACCGAACGTGAACAAAGCAGTCGTCGGGATCGGCCCGCGACGCTCGGGCTCTTCTGCCCCGCGTTCGCCTCCGGCGAACCGAGCCACGTGGGAGCCGCCCCGGCCTGTCTCGCTTCGCTCGACGTAGCCTGCCCCACGAGGCTCTTCGCCGCGATCGCGCCGTTCGACCTCCTGAGCTTGCGGGCTCGGAGGCGGCTGAGATTTGTTTTCGATCGTCACCGCGGTGCGCTCGTCGAGCGAGAAGGATCGAGGCTCGTCGGAGGAGCGGTCTCGAGCTGGAGGCCCGGAGCGGCTTGCCCGCCCGCGGGGACGTCCGAGCAGCAGCGAAAGCCCTGCTGATAGAAGATGTGATTCTCGTCGTGAGAGCGCGTCGACGGCCGGCAGCGCGTGCGCACCGGCCCCCAATACCCGCCCTTCAAGATGCTCTGGTTCTTTTCGCCTTCGCGCACGTTCTGCGTCCACTCGTCAACGTTGCCCGTCATGTCATACACGCCGAACGGGCTCTTGCAACCGGGGCTGCCACCGTTGGCGGTGCCTTGCCAGAGGCGATCGAGCTCGAACATCGCCTCGAAGCTGTCGCGAGGCTGAAGGGCTTTTTCGTTGAACGCGCGCCATTTACCGTCGATGGGACACTTGTCCGGAGAGCGCACGTACCCGTAGGGATAGGGCGTCGCTTCCTCCCCTTCACACGCGAACGTCCATTCGTCTTCGTTGCAGAGGCGTTTGCCTTGATCGGTGCAGGCCTGCTTCGCCTCGCCGAAGTTGATGAAGATGACCGGGTAAGCGCCTTTTCGATTGGGATACTCGAAGCGGTCCATGCAGAAGTGCATGGGCTTGGTCGGGAGCGACTTGCTCATCGCGAGCCATTTGTCGCGATCGAACTCGGCGCAACGCTCCGGGTACTCCTTCTGGATCCACTTCGTGCAGGTGCGCTTCTGCATCTCTTCGATGCTGTTCGGATCGAAGAGGACTTTGCGCGCGGGGTCCGCCTTCATCTGCCCCGCCACCTCGACCATGCCGGCCCCGCAGCTTCCGCGGTTGCCTTCGGCTCGGTCGGTGACGTTCGGGTCTTCACCCTCGGGGCCGACGATCTGCCAGTGTTTGCCGTTCACGAGGTGCCACTCGCGCTGCGGCTTGCGCTCGACCTTCTCACCCGCGGCGCCCGACAACATGTCGAGCGGGAGCTCCGACGCCTGGAGACGCACGACAAAAGCCCCGACGGCGGTGACACCCAATACGAAGGAAGCTGCAAGCAGAACGCGGAACGACACGCTTCGTGTCATGGTGACGCTTCGTCTTTCCTGAAGGCAAAAAAGGAGAGGCCTGGTGACAGAGTATCTGGTTTCACCGCCGGCGCACGACGGCGCCGTGGACGAACCGGGAGCCCCTCCACAGCCAGTGCGTAGTCCGTCGGCGCCGGCGGTTGTCTTCCCTCGTCGAGGGCCTGAACAGGCGGAGAGAAGGCTACGCGCTTCGGACTACAGGCTACGTGGAGAGAAGAGAGGCTACGGCTTCGGACTGCGGGCTACGGCGGGACCTCTTTCTTTTCCTGAAGCCCGAAGCCTGAAGCCTTTTCAGTCCGTCTTCTCCGCAGACTTCTTGGAGGCCTTGTCGCCTGAGCGGTCGGCGTCCAAGAGCGCCCGGAGGCGTTTGACGTCGTCGGCTCGATCCGACGAGATGTCGTGCTGCTCTTTGGGGTCGTTCGCCAGGTCGAACAACAGGACGCGGTCGCGCTTTTCGCGGTCGATGACGACCAGCTTGAGCGGGTAGTCGATGATCGCGCCGCGCTTTCCATTCCGCAGCACCACCGGCGGGCGCGAGAGGGGAGCCCCGCCTGCGGCCGAGACGAGGGAGACGCCGATCGACTCGCCCGACACCCCCGCGAGCTCGAGCACGGTCGGGACGATGTCGAGGGTGGACACCGCGCGACCGGTGACGCGCTGAGCCGAGGATGCGCCGGGCAGCGAAATCACCAGCGGCACGCGAACCATCTCTTCGTAGAGCTCGCGACCGTGGCCCTTCACGTCGTGCTCGCCGAAGCCCTCACCTTGGCTTCCGTGGACGATGAACACCACGTTGCCCTTCAACGGTGAGGCCTCGATCGCGTCGTAGAGGTCGCCGAGCTGCTTGTCGACGAAGCCGATCTCCGAGTCGTACGCGCCCTTGTCGCCGCGTCCGAACGAGAAGCCGTCGTGGCGGCGGTACTCTTCGTGCGCGTCGAAGAGGTGGACCCAGAGGAACAGCGGTGCGCCGCTCGCCTGCTCCTTCTCGACGATCGCGCGTGCCGCGCGAACGGCGAGCGGACCGGTGACGCCGCGCTCCGGGTGCTCGTCGCGGTGAACCTCGGTGAAATGGTCGAAGCCCTGGTTGAAGCCGCGTTCCTCGCTCAACCATTGAAACGAGCTGACGAACCCCGTCTTGTAACCGGCCCCGCGCAGCCGCTCGGCGAGGGTGTTCGCTTCGTCGCGGAGCGTCGGCCATTGGCGGTTCGACTTCGCGGTGTCGCGGTACGAAGTCGCGCTGAAGAGCGGGAGGAGCGCGCGCTGCGTGTCGCTCGCCGGCGCGTACGCGCTCTCGAAGAGCGTTCCCTTTTGGGCGAGCTGCTCGAGGCGCGGCGTCGTCTTGTCCGGATAACCGTACGCGCTCGTGTGATCCGCGCGCACGGTGTCGAGCGTGACGAGAACGATCGACGGATGGTTGCCCGGCGTGAGCACGGGAGCAGCCGTGGGTGCGGGTGTCGTCGTCGCCTCTCCCGAGGCGGGATCCGCAGCGTTCCCGGCAGGCTCGGCTGCGCGCGCGCTGGCGGCGGCCGCGGGCCCGTCGGTGCCGTCGCAGTCCTGATCGACGCCGTCGCCGGGGAGGTCGACTGCACCGGGGTGAATACGCGGATCACCTTCGTCGCAGTCGCGTCCGCCGAAGTGCGCACCGTGCCCGTCACCGTCGCGATCCGTCCAGCGCTCGAGGCCGCCGACCATCGCCGCCGCGAGCCCACCACCGGATCGAAGCGCGGCGCCGAGCGGCGCGGAGAGGGAGAGCCAGAGCGCGCCGAGGACGAGCAGAGCGCCCGCCGCCGCGACGCCATACCGACGCGCGAGCTCGCGTGCGCGATCGCCGATGTCGTAGGTGACCGCGACGGCCGCAGCGACCGCGAAGAGCACACCGTCGATCAACGCGGCTGCGACAATCGCGGCGTGGGGCGAGTCGTCGTGCCCACGCAACAGCGGAAACGAGACGAGGAGCGTCGGGCCGATCGCGAGAACTGCGAGGCCGACAGCGATGCCGCGCGCGCTCATCCCGCGATCGACGAGCCAGCGACCGGTCTGCACGATGCGATACGCGACCGCGGCGGATCCGATCGCGACGCCGAGCGCGAGGACGCCGAACGTCGTCCCACCGAGTCCGCGGTGGTTCGTCTTGTCTTTCAGCACCGCGCCGAGCACGAGCAGGACGGGCGCCATGAGGCCGATCCAGAGCGCGATCACTGCGGCGGTCGAGCGGCCTGCGCGAAGGCCGGTGACCATGCGGAAACCTCTTCCGGCGGCGCGGCTCAGCGAGATGCCGATCGCAACGAGGGGAAGCACGACGGCGGCGGCAGCGACCAATCCGCCGACGAACGAGCCCCCGGCACGCGAGACGCGCAGCGCGGCGGGAATCGACGCGAGGACGCAAGACGCGAGCGCGAGGCCGCAGGCCTCACCGATCGTCTCCCGGAGACTCGGCGCCGGCGGGATGCTCGGATGGCGAAGATGCGCCGGCTCGCTCTCGCGAGCGGGGGGAGACGGCGGCTCCGACGCGGGCGAAGGCCGCGTCGCGGAGCTCGCTCCGTCGGGATAAAGTGCGGGTTCGCTGCGCACGTCCGACATCGGCGCGTGGCGATACCACCTCGGTTGCGGGCGGGGAAGCCGAGCGCTTCCATTGTTTTAGGAAGCGCTCGTCGGCGCGCGGCGCGCGCGCGTTTTCCCGCCTACTTGCAGGCGTTGGCCGGCGGCGCCGAGAGCGCGCGCTTCGCGACCTCGCGCATGTCGGGGGCCGCGCGCTCGCCGAGCATCGGCGCGAGGCGTTGCTTCAAATCGGGCGGTTGAATCCGAACGAGCGCGTTGACCGCGGCGGCCGCGAGCTTGCGATCCTGCTCGAACAACGGGGCCGCGCCCGTCTGCGCGAGCTCGGTGAGCTCCGCGACGCCTTCGCGATCACACACGGCTCCGAGCGCCTCGACGGCGCGCAGCCGGACGGAAAGCGCCTCTTTCCCGTCGAAGGCCCGGTCGAAGATCACCTTTCGCTCTTTCGAGGCGCCGCGTGCGCCGAGGGCACGCAACATCTCGGCGCGGACCATCGGCTGCGCCTCGTTGTCGACGGCGCGCGCGATGCGTGCGTCGATCGCCGGGTCTTTGGGTGCACCGGCGAGCGCCGTGGCGGCGGCTCGCCGCACGAAGGTCCACGGGTCGACCTCGAGACGCTCGACGACCTTCTTCCGAACCGTCTCGTCGATGTCCGCGCCGCCGGAGGTGAGCGAAAGCAGCGCGGCCTCGCGCACGCGAACCTTGTCGTCGGAGACGGCGCCGATGAGCAGCGGCCTGAGCGCGGCGATGCCGCCCCCGAGCTCCGCCGCGTGGGCACGCAGGCGCGCGTCGTCGCTCTTTCCGAGCACCTCTTGCAAAACGGTCGTCGCGCCGGCGTCACCCGCGCGCGCGAGCTCCGAAGCGGGCGTGAGGAGGAGGTACTTGTCGCGGAACTCGGTCGCGCTCGGTGCGAGGTCCGCGAATACCTTGGACGCGTGTTTCGACGTCCCGATCGACGGTCCGAACGCGCGCAGTACGTCGATCTTCGCGGTGGTGCCCATCGTGCCGAAGCTCGCGTCGCCGACGCTCGCGTCGAGGGCGCGAACGCCTGCCGCGCGCAGCGTGCCTTTGGTGAGCGCCTTCCTGTACGCGCGCCGCTCTTCCGGTGTCTGCGCCGCCGAGAGGCGCTGCACCAGCGTCTTGGTGATGAGGTCCGGCGCGACGAGCGCCGCCTCTTCCGCGTAGAGACCGCGAACGTCGTCGAGGGTCGCCTTCTCGAAGGCTGCGACCAACTGCGGGCCCGACTCTTTGCCGCACCGACGAATCCAATCGCGCGCGCGATCCGACTCGCTGCGATCTTTGTCGAGCAGGAGCGGGACGTAGAGCGCGAGCTTGTCCTCGCAACCGGTGGCATCGACGACGCGCCGGGCTCGATCGCGAGACGGGCCGTCGAGCTTCGGATACGCGGCGACGATCGCATCGATGCCGCGTGCCCCGTAGGCGAACAGGATCGCTTCGCGGAGCTTCGCTTCCGGCGAGGCCGTGCCGAGGCTCTCGGCGAGCTGGGTGAGCGTCTCGCCGTCGAGGGTCGTGCGCGCGCCGACCTCACCGATGTAGACGCGCGGAGCCGCGGCCTTCCCGGCCTTGGGATCCGCCTTCCTCGCGGGGTACGACTCGTCGACGATCACGCCGACGCATTTGGTCTGGATGGGCTTCGGCAACGTGATGCGGAAGGTCTTGCCGCCCGCTGCGACAGCGTCCGCGGGCACCGAAACATCGAACGCGCCGCCGTCGGTCATCACGAGAAGCCGCTTCGGCGCGACGACTGCAGCTTGGTCTTTGGGAAGTGACCAATCGAAGTCGAGCCCCACGAGCGGCACGTCGTGCGGAGCCGAGAGCGACACGAACGGACGCGGGCGCGCGGTATTGCCCGAATCGACCCACGCGGTCGAAGGATCGCCGTCGACCGCGAGCCAAGCGCGCCCGCTCGAGCTTCCTCTCGCGTGGAGGATCGCGTGGTGCGGCGCCGGCGCGTCGAGCGCCGTCGCAGGAAGGGCGCTCGCCGATGCGCGCGCAGCACCCGCGGGATCGGGTGTCGGCTCGTCCCTCAAGACGAGCTTGTTCGGATCGAGCTTCTTCAGCGAGGTGAGCACGTCGACGCCACAGAGCGCGTCGCGCGTCACCACCTTCACCTGCGCTTTGCCGTTCTTCTGCTCGACCTCGAGGCGTGTCGACGAAGCGCCGTCTTTGCCGACGAAACCGGAGAAGAGGACTGCAGGCACGTCCGAGGTTCGATCAGGCGAAGCGACGAGGATCGCGTACGAGCGACCCGCGGCGGGGGTCAGTCGAACCACCGCAGCGCGTTTGCCACCCTCGAGCTCGATCGGCTCGACCGTCGCCGAACCAACCGCGCCGCGAACACTCTCCGGCGGGCGAAGCCCGGTGCCACCAGACGGATCGCACGCCTTCGCAGGATCCACGCAAGCTCGCACGTAGACGGCGTCGCCTTGTGGAGCGACGACGAGCGCTCGTTGGCCCGGCCCCGCGGTGACGACCGTCGGCGGCTTGGACGAAGGCGCCGACGTTTGGGCGGCAGCACCTTCTGCAAACGTCGTGGAGGCGACCGAGATCACAGCGATCGAGGCGGCGAGAGAAAACGTCTTTGTCATCGAGGTGTCCGACGAGGTACGTGCTAAGCCGTTTGCGTCTAGGCCGCCACTGTCCGAAAGGCCCATGCAACCCGAGCTCTGTTTCGCCACGCCACGTAAGCTCCCCAAGGCGAAAGACCTTCGCGGGCGTGTGGTCGTCCTCGACATCGCGTTCGCGTCCGAGGCCGGTGGTGCATCGTTCGAAACGATGACGCTGCCGTTCATCCAGAACCTCGGGCCCAGGCTCGCGGCGTGGGTGGACCATCACGACAGCAGCCATCACGCGCGTTTCAAAGACGACCCTCGGTTCGTGCTGTCGACGAAGGCCGAGCACGGCGCCTGCCCCGAGATGGTGACGCCCGAGGTCGTGGCGCGGGCAGGCACGGTCGACACGATCGTCTGCCACAACGATTTCGACGGGCTCGTCAGCGCCGCGAAATGGATCCGCGAAGGGCGCGAGCCTTACCCGGGTGCTGACGCAGACGCGCGCGCCGTCGACACGCGCATCGGGCAGCCGTCCCCGATCGGCGTCCGCTTCGATCGAGCGCTCCGGGCTCGACCGCGCGATCTCGGCCTCTTCGGCATCGTCGTCCGGCATCTCGTCGCAGGGCTGGAAGAGACGTCGCTCTGGGAGCCGATCGATCGAGCCGCCGCGGAGCTCGGACCGGTCGAGCAGAACACGCGACAGCTCGCGCTTCGCTACCGTCGTATCGGCACCGATCTGGTGTTCGCCGACGTGACCGAGCGGCCCGGGCCGTACGACAAAACCCTGCTCCTATTGATTGGTCAGGAGCGCGCGAAGATTGCAGCAGTCCTGGACGGAGACAGCCTATCGCTCGCTGCCGCATTCGATAGTGGGCTGAACTTCCTTGAGCTGCTCGGACTGTCAGGGGGAATGCCGACGCGCGTGAGTGTGCCGAAAAAAAGGCTTCCAGACGTGCTCAAAGCCCTGGGGTTGAGCGCGTATTCGATCGACTGAGGGCGATTGCCACGGTCGTTGACGCTCTGTTGAAAACTGTCTAACTCGCCCGCTGTTAACAGGGGGGCGCCCGCTCGATCGAATCGACGGACGGCGTCTCCGAGGACTGCGCGCGCGTGGGGTCGGCTCTCGCGCGTTTTCTCGGCGGGTGGATATGGCAGCGACAGCGCAACGAGCAAGCACGGCGACGATCGACGAGCTTTCCTTCAACAACGATGCGGTCTCGATGTGTTTGCTCGTCAACCGACGGCACGCGACGGTCCGGGTCATCGACTTTCGTGCGGGCGCGACGCTCGCGAAGAGAAACTTCGTCGTCAACACCGCGCGCCGCGAGGGTATCGAGAAGGTCTTCGTCCTCGTCGAGCGCGACGAAGTGAACACGTGGGCCCGCCTCGGCTTCCGCCGCGAAGGCAACATCCCGAGCTTCTATCGTCGCAGCGACGCGTGGATCATGGGCGCCGTCGTCTCGGCGATCGGCCCGATGCGTCCCGAGCGCGCCTACGACGACGACGACGACGATGACGACGGCGCGGATGAAGCCTCACCCGCGCTCGATCTGGCGGACAAAGCGATCGACAAAGCGCGCAAGCTCTTCAAGGACACCGCGGACAAAGCCGTCCCGCCGACGAAGGTCGCAATCGAGAAACGCGACGCCGCATTCAAGGCGGTCGCCGTCGCGCAGAAGGCGGGTCGTGCGCTTACCGGATTCGAGAGCTTCAGCCGCGATGCGGAGCGCCACCACCTCGTCCTGTCCGGCAAGAGCGGCTTCGAGCTCCACGCCTCCTACGAGGTTCAACCGTCCTTCGCGAGCTCGATGATCGAGCTGTTGACCGCGCCCCGCGACGAGTCGGAGCGTATGTTGACGGTCAGCGCCCTACGCTCGATTGTCGGCGTCTTGAACGAAAACGGCGCCATCAGCGGCTTCTCGGTCGCGCCGGCGGACGACATCCTGCTCGGGTCGTGTTTCCTCGCGAATGGTTTCCGTAAGTCGGCGGTGCTCGCTTCCCATTTGATCGTCGGCGGCAAACGACGCGACGCGATCGTCTGGTCGAAGAAGCTCGCGGACAATTGATCGTCGCCGCGAGGCCCTCCGTAAACCCAGCGCCGAGCTGGGTTTACCCGAAACAAAGAACCCAGAGCTCAGAACTTGCGCCAGAGGGCCGAGCGACCGGCCCGCTCGCCCGTTAGGGCGGGCCGCGTCGCGAGGTCGACCAGGCGAGCTCTGGGGTGTTACGAGCCTGTCGCTTTGGCGATGAGGGACGTGAGGCGAAGCGGCAATCCGCGCGAGAGCTTCACGGCCGCCTCGTGCCCGCGCGCCGACATCTTCACCCACGTCTTCTTCAAGATGTCGACGACCTTGTCGTCCGAGTACTTGTCGGCGAAGCGCTCGAGCTCGAGCTCGAGGAACGTGAGGCACACGGCGTCCTCGAGCAGCTGGCCCTCCGGATCGGAGCGGAACCCTTTCTTGACGAGGAGGTCTCCGACACGTCCGATCACGTCGTCGCCGTACCCCACCTCCCGCAGGACGGTCGCCGCATCGGCGGCGTGTTTCCGAGCTGCCTCGCTGCGCCACCGTTTGTAGCCGACGGGCCCTTCGGGAAAGGCCGAGCGTGGCGTTTCATGACGCCGCAAATGTTGGCACCTGGCAGCGAGCCGGAGCGGCTCGCTCGCATTCGGGTCGAGGCGATCGACCCAGCTCGCGAGCGTCTCGTGGTACGTCGCCGCCTCGCCCTTCGGATCCTCGCGGTGCGCGAGGCCGAACCGATCAGCTGCCAGCTTGAACCTGTCGTCGTCGCTCATCGCGTCCGTCGAGAGGCTAGCGACCAAAGCGGCCCGCTGTCGACGGAGCGCGGCTTGGTGAGACAGTCAGCCCGCGCGCACTTCGTAGTCTTCGATGACGGGGTTCGCGAAGAGCTCGTCCGCCATCTTCGTGAGGCGCGCCCGCGCCTCTTCCGGTGAAGCCCCGGCGAGCAAGGCGTCATCGATCTCGATTTCGATGATGCGGCCGATCCGAACGTCCCGAACCCCTTGGAACCCCATCGTTCCGAGCGCTCGGCGGACAGCATCACCCTGAGGATCGAGGACCTCCGGCTTGAGACGGACGACAACCGTGGCTTTCACGCCCCACCCTTTCGCACTCTCCTCGCGGGCGCGCAATGCCTGCTCCGGGGGACAGGGTGGCCCCCATCGTCCGAGCGGCGAAAGCGGCATGTGTGCGAAGCCTGGTGCTACAACAGGTCAATGACGTTCGACGACCCCTTCGCGAAGCTGGAGCACCAAGCAGAGAGGCTCGTCGACGGGCTCACCGCCCTCCAGTCGTCGTTGCCATCCGACGTAATCGAGCAGGCGAAGGAGCTGAAGCAAGGGATCGGCCGAACGTCCAGAGCGCTGCAAAGCCGGCGTGCCGCGGATCTTCGAGCCGGTCTCGACACGGTCGAACGACGAACACAGGAAGCAGAAGTCGCGCGCGAACGAGCCGAAAGTGACGCGAAGATCGAGCGGCTCGAGCGAGAGGTGCGTGCCCTTTTGGATCCGACGCGCGCCGAAGCGCGGACGTTCTACGAACTTCGCCGCGGCGAGCTCGCACAAGACATCGCCGCGGTCCGGAAGCGCCGCGAGCAGCTCGAGGCAAGGCTCGCAGGGTCTACGGGTGCGACCGAGATGGAACGTTCGAGGGACGCCGCGCTCGCCGCCTCCATCCACGCGGAGGAGCAGGCCTTGTCAGGGGAGCTCGCACGCATCGAACGGAACCTCGCGACGATCGGACGTTGAGACGGCTTTCGTACGCGTGCGACGTCGAGTAACGAGAGCGCCATGATCGCAGCCTCCGAGATCGCCGCCGCGCTTCCGAAGACGCTCGACACGACGGATCATGCGACGCTGGGGCTGCCTCGAGGGTGGCCACTCTACGAAGGCAAGGTGCGGGACAACTACTCGCTGCCCGATGGGCGACGGCTCATCGTCACGACCGATCGGATCAGCGCATTCGATCGCGTGCTCGGCACGTTGCCATTGAAGGGTCAGATCCTGAATCGCCTTTCGGCGTGGTGGTTCGAGCAGACGCGTGACGTTGCGCCGAACCACGTGATCTCCGTGCCAGACCCGCAGGCCCTCCTCGCAAAGGAGTGCAAGCCATTGCCGGTCGAAATGGTCGTGCGCGCGTACATCACCGGCGTGACGTCGACGAGCATCTGGACCGCGTATTCGACGGGCGAGCGCGTCTTTTGCGGTCATCGCCTCCCCGACGGCCTCAAGAAGAACGACCGCTTGCCCGAGCCGATCCTCACGCCGAGCACCAAGGCGGAGCACGGCGGGCACGATCAATCCGCGAGCCGCGCGGAGATCCTCGCGAGCGGCGTCGTCAGCGAGGCGCATTTCGATCGGGCCGCGGAGCTCGCACACGCGCTCTTCCGCCGCGGCGCAGAGATTTGCGAAAAGCGCGGCTGGATCCTCGTCGACACCAAATACGAATTCGGCGTCGACCCGTCGGGCGAGGTCATCGTCATCGACGAAGTGCACACGCCCGACTCGTCGCGGTTTTGGTTCGCAGGCACCTACGCCGAGCGGCAAGCCCGCAGCGAAGAGCCGGAGAGCTTCGACAAGGAGTACGTGCGAAGGTGGCTCACGAGCGTGGGCTTCAAAGGCGACGGTCCCATCCCCGCCCTCCCGGACGACGTGCGGGTCGAAGCCTCGCGCCGCTACGCCGCCGCCTACGAGGCGATCGTCGGTGAGGCATTCGTCCCCGATTTGGACGCTCCGCTCGTCCGCCTTCAGCGAAACCTTTCGGCGCTGCACGGCTGACGCGGTGCCACCCGGTGGCGCTTCATGGTAGAGCGCGCGACCATGAGCACCCGCAAGAAGATCGCAATCATCGGAGCCGGCAACATCGGTGGCGAGCTCGCCAACCTTTGCGCCCAGAAAGAGCTCGGCGACGTCGTCCTCTTCGACATCCCGGCCAAGGCGGAATACGCGAAGGGCAAGGCGCTCGACCTCGAGCAGAACGGCGCCGTCCTCGGCTACGACGTCAAGATCACCGGCACCAGCGACTGGGCTGACTGCGCGGGCGCGGACGTCATCATCATCACCGCGGGCGTTCCTCGTAAGCCGGGGCAGAGCCGCGACGACCTCGTGGCGACGAACCTCCCGATCATCCGCAGCGTCGCCGACGGCGCGAAGGCTCACTGTCCGAACGCGTTCGTCGTCGTCATCTCGAACCCGCTCGACGCGATGGTCTACGAGTTCCAGCGCCGCACGGGCTTCCCGAAGGAGAAGGTCGTCGGCATGGCGGGCGTCCTCGACAGCGCGCGCTTCTCGCTCTTCCTCGCGCGCGAGACGGGCCTCAACATCAAGGACATCCGCGCGATGGTGCTCGGCGGCCACGGCGACGACATGGTGCCGATCCTCTCGGCGACCACGGTCAACGGCGTCGCGCTGAGCTCGTTCATCGCAAAGGACAAGCTCGACTCGATCATCGCGCGCACCCGCGTCGGCGGCGGCGAGATCGTCAAGCTCATGGGCACGAGCGCGTACTACGCGCCGGCGGCCGCTGCGGTCCAGATGGCCGAGGCGTACCTCGGTGACCAGAAGCGCCTCCTCCCGTGCGCGGCGTTCCTCGACGGCCAGTACGGCTACCGCGATATCTACATCGGCGTCCCCGTCGTCATCGGCGGCAAGGGCGTCGAGAAGATCGTGGAGCTCGAGCTCACGGCCGACGAAAAGGCGATGCTGGCGAAGAGCGCCGCGAGCGTTCAGGGCATCGTCGACGTCGTGAAGAAGTCCTCGTAGTCGTTCGGTGAACAGCAGCGGCCGTCTCCCATTGCGGAAGGCCTGTGGCTGCTATTTCTCCCCCCCGACCCCCCTCACTGCGTGAGGGGGGTGCCTTCGCGTTCCTCCACGACGACGCACCCTCGGTTGGTCACGGGGAGAAGTATCGAATGTGCGGCTTGGAGGTCGGCGTCTCGTAGACGAGCGTCGTGACCGAGGCGAGCTCGCACGGGCCGCGGACGTAGACCCAAGGCGTGATGTTGGCCACGAACGCGTGGCCGATCGCTTCGACGCCGCGTTCGACCGCGACCTTCGCCCAAGAAATCGGTGCTTGGTGCGAGACGAGCACGGCAGCGGCGCCGTCGTTTCGCAGGTAGCCGAGCGCGTCGCGAATGGTGGCAAACATTCGCTCTGCGACGAGCACGGGCGACTCGATCTTCTGGCGGTCCGTCGCGTTGAAATAGCGGCGAACGTAGGTGAGCGGTGCGAGGGCGCGCGGCAAGCCGTCGCGCCAGGAGCTCGCCTCGATGAGGCGCTCGTCCGTCATCGGCGGCGGGAGGCCCAACGTCGTCGCGATGATCTCCGCCGTCTCGATCGCCCGCTCGAGCGGGCTGGTCGACATGTGGACGACGTCACCTCCGTAGCTTCGAAGGTACTGCGCGGCGCCGAGGGCTTGCGCGCGCCCCGCTTCGCTCAAACGAAAACCGGGCAGCCTCCCGTACGAGAGGGCCCGCGGATTTTCGACTTCTCCGTGGCGCACGAGGTGGACGAGGACGGCCAAGACGCGCGAGGCAGCATAGAGCGATCTCGGCGTCGCGGCCTCCTCAGTCGGCCGGACAGACGACGCCCGCCGGCTCGCACTTTCGGTCGGCGCTGCAATACCCGGGGAAACACTCGTCATCGATGCACTTGGTGCAGTCGTCGCCGCAGGACCCGATGAAACACTCGGGGGTGTCGGTCGAGCCCCCGCCGCCCGACTCGTCCGCGTCGTCGAACGCGACGTTCGCGCCACATGCAGGGATGAGGATGCTCAGCAATGCGGCGCCGAAGACCGCGCGTGTGCACATCCAAGGTGCTCGATACCGGCCTTGCGTTCGGATCATCCCGGGTGCGTGGTGCGATCCGCACGTGCCCATCAGCCCGTTCGTCGAAAAAGGTTCCGCCGCTCCAAACGGGGCTTTTGGCTAGTATGCGACAACCCTCTCATGAGCGACGACAAGCGTAAGGGCCCGCACGGCACCGACGAGATGCCGCCGATGCAGAACGCTCCGGACGACGGGTCGGGTGAAGGTCCCCGTTCGTCGTCGTCGCGCGGGACCGTCCCGGTCCCTTCCGAGGAGCCTGAGCCTTCGACGCCGTACAAGCCGGCTGGCAAGGTCGTCCTTGCCGGCGCCGCCGCCGCACCGCCGCCCGACGAGTCGATCGGAGCGCAGGCGACCCAGGTCGGTCCGCCGGTCGCGCCGCCCGCGGGCAGCGGCGTTTCACCGACGCTCGTCTCCGACGAAGAGCCGGAGAAGCCGACGATGCCGTACCAGCCGCCGCTGGCGCAACCGGTCCACACGCCGTCGCCGATTCCGATCGCGAGGAAGACAAAAACGGGCGGAAACACAGGACTCATCGTCGGCGCGCTGCTCGTCTTCGGCGGGCTCGTCGCGCTCGGTGTTTGGCAGGTCGCTCGCTCGAACAAGAACGAAAAAGACGAAGCAAAGCCGGTCGCGCACAGCTCCACGACCGCGACCGCATCGGCCACCTCGACGGCGACCGGCGGCACGCCGGCGCCGACGACCGAGGCGCCCCCGCCGACGAATACGACGACGACCACCTCGCCTACGTCGCCGACCACACCGACGACACCGACCGGCACGTCCACGTCGACCGGGACTGCGACGTCGACGGGGTCATCGCCGTTCCCGGTTCCGTCGTGGCTCCCCTCCGGACTTCCTTCGACGCTGCCGAAGATTCCGTCCCAGCTTCCGTCGACGTTCCCGCTGCCGAGCGGGTTTCCGAATCCGGTTCCTTCAGGATCGAATTAATCGCAATCACGAGCCACGAGCCCATAACGGTACGGAGCACATTTCATGCATGGAATGATCTTCGTCGAGCTCAAGCGTTTCGTCGTCGCCACCCTCGGTAGCCCCGCGTGGAATCAAATCGCGGCTCGCGCCGGCGTCGGGAGCAGGCTGCTGCTGCCTTCGGAGACCTACCCCGACGAGGAGCTCGTCCGGCTCATCGAAGCCGCGAGCCAATTGTCCGGCAAACCCGCCGCCGAGCTCGTACACGCCTTCGGCGTTGCGCTCGCGCCGGTGCTTCTTACGAAATACATCGCGTGGGTGAGCCCATCGTGGAGGACGATCGACCTCCTCATGCAGACGGAGTCGACCATGCATCGAATGGTTCGAATGAAGGCTCCCGGCGCATCACCCCCCGAGCTCACGATCGAGCGCATCGCGCCCGACGAGGTGCGCATTCGGTACGGGTCGCAGCGAAAGCTATGCGCCCTCGCGAGAGGCCTGGTCCAGGGCCTCGCCGACCATTACGGTGAAACCGTCACGATCAGCGAGACGTCGTGCATGCTGAGGGGCGGAGCGTCGTGTGACATCTCGGTGCGCGTCGATGCCCCCACACGCGACCGGAGAGCATCGTGAGCGCTTCGCGCGACCACGTGGATTCGACGGCATACTGCGAAGCGCTCGTCGAATCGACGATGGATGCGCTCGTGGCCTTGTCCACCGAGGGAGCAATCGTCTCCTGGAATTGGGGCGCAATGCGGATGTTCGGCCATCGTGCCGAACATGCAATCGACAAGAGCATCGCAGAGCTCCTCTTTTTGGCGGAACACCGAGCGATCGCGACGTCACTCGTCGAGGAGGCGGCGGGGACGGGATACGCGACCTACGAAGGCCGCGCCGTCGATCGAAGCGGATCGGTTCTACAGATCGAATTGGTGATGAAACGCGTCGACGCCACGTCCGATCGACCGCCGTGGATCGCCATGTCGATCCGCGACGCGACCGAACGCACGCGCTTGATGCAGGAGATCTTCGAGCAGAATCGAAAGCTCGAGGAGACGCTCGCGCGATTGCAAGAGACACAGGCGTCGCTCTCGCGCGCGGAGCGGCTGGCCGTCGCGGGCGAGGTCGCGGCGAGCGTTTGCCACGATTTGCGCAATCCCCTCGGCGCCGCGCGCAATGCGCTCGAGTTCCTGGGACGTCGAATGCTCGCCGCCGGCGTCCTCGAAGACGCGAAGGTGGCCAAGCAACACGAGCTCATGAAGGCGCAGCTCGCCGCCTGTCACCGCATTCTTCACGACGTGCTCGACCGCGTCCGCGAGCGGCCCCTCGAGCTCGCCGGCGTCCCCCTTCGCGAGCTCGTCGAGGCGACCATTGCGTTGGTGCAGGTACCCGCGCACGTCACGCTGGCCAACGAGGTGCCGGACGACATCGTCCTCGAATGCGACGCGAACCTCGTCAAGCGCTGCATCATGAACGTGGTCCACAACGGCATCGAAGCCATTTCGACCATTCGTGGAGGCGCGGTTCGAATCGAGGGCTCGAAAGCCCCCGACCATATCCTTCTGGTCATTGCCGACGACGGCGCGGGCATTCCCGACGCATTGCTTGCTCGCGTGCGGGAGCCGCTGTTCACCACCAAAACGCACGGGACCGGCCTCGGGCTCGCAATCGCGTCGAACGTGATGGCGAGGCACGAGGGGGACCTCGATATCCAGTCCGAAGTCGACAAGGGAACCACCGTGCGGCTTCGCTTCCCCGTTCGCTCCGCGGCGGCCTGACTCCGGGGCGGGCACGGTACCTGCTTGGCGGCGCTCCTCGGGGGAGGAGGAGCATCAATGGGACAAGCAGCGTTGGATGAGCTTTCTCGCGACCGCACGGTCGACGCGGGCGGCGTCGTGGTCTGGCTGGGCGGTCCATCGGGCGCGATGAAGTCATCGCTGGCGGAGACGCTTCGCCGCGAGTTCATTCGGAAAGGTTATCTCTGTGCGGCGCTCGACGGCGCCGTGGTCGAACACGCGATCGTGCCCCCGCACGGTGACGCGCCCGAAGGACGGCGCGCGTTCCACGAGACGCTCGCGCGGCTCGCCGCAATGTTGTGCGACCAGGGACAGGTCGTGATCGTGGCCGCAACCGACAATGATTTCGCGTACCGCAAGGCGGCGCGAGACATCGCGACGCGGTTCCTCGAAGTGCGCGTCGACGCCGGCGATGCACCCAACGGCGCGCTCAATCTGCGACTACCCGGCTTCGATCACGAAGATCGATTGCCACGCCCCGACATCGTCGCGCGTCACGGCCAGGACGGCGCCGCCATCGTCAACATCGTGAACATGGTAGCCCGTTGGGCGTGCTGACCGGACGTTCGCCCGCCGAAACGTCCGCACCGCAAGCTCTCCACAGCTGAGGTGCGCCAGCGCTCAGCTGTGGCCATCCTGCACGGCCACCTGCGCGCTCTCCCGCTGCAGCGAGAGGGCCTCCATGCCCAGCCGAAGGAGAAGGGGACCGAGCAAAACCCCCCATCCACCGAATGCGGCGAGGCCCCCGAACATACCGAGCATGAGGAGGAACGTCGGCAGATGCGCGTCCGCTTTGTGCGCGATCATCGGCCGCATGAGGTTGTCGACCGTGCCGACGACGAGCACGCCGACGACGGTCAACGCAATGGCCGCTCCGGTTCGACCCGTAATGGCGAGCCCCGCCGCAATGGGGATCCAGACGAGCGCCGTCCCGAGCGATGGAAGAATCGACGCAATGAACGTGAGGAGCCCGAGCACCAATGCGCGCGGCACGTCGAGCGCGACATACGTAATGGTGGCAATGGCGGCCTGGACGAACCCCGTCACGCCCACGCCGATGAAGAGCCCTCGCCCCGTCTGTGTGAATGCGGTCGCGAAGCGATCGATGACGTTGCGCGACAGAGGCAAGTGCGCGACGAACCATTCGTAGGCCCGGTGGCCGTCGACGAGCGCGACATACGTCCCATAGAGGAACATCAGCAGTCCAATGACCGCGGTCGTCGCTGCGGCGACCACCGTGGACAGCACCTTCCAGGCGCGGTCGCCGTGCTGCTGCACGATGGAAACGACACGGCGTGGGCTGACCCCCGAGGCATCGCCGCCTTCGTCCGACACGAGGCTGGCAAGCGCGGAGCGCCCGCCTTCCGACGACGCGATCTTCTTTCCGAGATCGATCGCCTCGTGGGACAAGGAGACGATGCTGGCGACGATCGGAGCGATGACGACGATCGTGATGCCGATGACGACGATCGCCGCGCCGCGACCGGTGCCGCGCGCCGAGCGTCGCAATCGAACGTGGATCGGGCGCGTGAGGTTCGCGACCCAAAGCGCGAGGAGCAGCCAGGGCAACAGAGGCCAGGCGACGAGCAGGGCGCCGACGACGATGACGAGGTACAGCAGCTGCTCGGTGGTGCGCAGCGTGGCGGGCTGTCCTTTGCGGAGGACCGTCACGGTGGCATACCGATGCGCACGCGCCATACGAAGAACCTTTCGCTCCCGGCCCGCGGTCCCGTGGCTCGGGACGCGCGAGGTCGGAAGTCGTCGTAGCAACGGGCGGGCCGCGGGCCCGGCGTGTCAAAACAGGCGTAACCATTGCGTCTGATAGCTCGTCAGCGTGCACGCCAGAAACACGGGACACGAGCTTTCGTGGTCCGCCCTCGGACGCGTATTGATTGCGCTCTGGTTGGCGTTGTCTCCTTATGCCCTCGACTATGGCGGTACGCCTCGCATCGTCGGTCATGTGGCGGCGGTGATGATCGGGATCGGCGCGCAGGTCGCCGTGTACGAGGAGGCGCCGAGGCTGAACGCCGTGCTCGGCGCGGTCGCTCTCTTCCTCTTGGCCGCGCCGCTCCTGTTCGGATACCCGCTGGATGCGGCCATCAACTCGACGCTCTGCGGACTCGCGCTCGGCGCGCTCACGGCACGGACACGTGCCGCCCGGGCGAGGTTGCACCTGCAGCCGACGCACTGAACGCCAGCGCTACGAATACAGCGGCGTCTGGGCCTCGAATCGCTCGACCGGCAATCCCGCTTCGTCCCACTCTTCCAGCCCGCCTGCATAACGTCGTACGCGAAATCCAGCGCGAGCGAGATGCGCGACGGCGAGCTTCGACAGCGCCGACGAATCGTCACTGCAATAGACGACGACGTCCCTCGCACGGTCGATCGCGTTCAATCGCATACCGAGCTCCGACAACGGGATATGCACGGAGCCTCGGATCAAAGCAATCACACCCGACGCCGGCCGCTCGAGGACGTTGATGGCCTGAACGGTCCCCGCGACGAGCGCCGTCGCGAAATCGGTTCGCGAGATCGTTCCCGGTTCGACCTCCGCAGTGATGGTCATGGGTCCCCCTCCCCGCTCCGAATGGGAGCGAGCAAGGAACCTGCCGCCTAGAAACCTCGAGCAAACGTACGAGGCGGCGTGGCCCACCACCTCAACTGAGGCGCAGCGAACCGCGCACGATGCGAATTGCGCAGCCCGTCACGCTGCATAGCGAGCTCTCCACGCGTCGATCAGGTGACGCGATGGGATGTCGTTCGGGTGGAAGCTCGGGCGGTAATACGAGAAGTAATGACGGACGAGCGGACGCAGCCCTCCCGGGCTCACGAATAGAGCGCCGAAGAGCGACGACCATTCACGCGCGGAGCGCGCCGTTCGGTCGGTCGCCATCATTCGCCCTTGATAGGCAAAGACGTACGCCCAGAAGATCAGGCTCGCGACGACCATCATCGCGACGCGCTCCGGGTACTTCCCGCCGGACGCGAGGTACACGTCGTAGGCGACGCTCTTGTGCTCGCTCTCCTCCGCTGCGTGCCATCGCCATAGCGAGGCCATCTCCTCGTCCGCGCCCTCGAGCACGCGCGGGTCACCGAGGAGGGCGTGCCCCATCAGCGCCGTGAAGTGCTCCAGCGCACAAGTAATGGCGAGCTGCGAGCTCTTCGGAAGGCGTCTCGCGACGGTCAAGATCACGTCCACGCCGCGCTCGAGCTCCTTCACCGGGTATCCCTGTCGCTCGAGCATCTCGTTGTACGCGACGTGCTCGCGAGCGTGGATTCCTTCCTGGCTGCAGAAGCGACGCACCTCGTCGAGGAGCTTCGGGTCGGTGAGGTGCTTCGACCTGGCGCGGACGGCCGAAACGAAGAAACGTTCACCCGCCGGAAAGAACACGCTCAGCGTGTCGAAGAAGGTCGTCACCGACCTCCCGAGCTTGTGCCAATGGCGGGGGACGGCATCGAGATCGAAGGAGAGGTCGCGGACCTCGATCGGTTCGGGCATCATGACTTGCTCCTCCTCGAACCGTCGCGCGCCGGCTGCACCCGCGCTAGGTTTGGCGGTGCCAGAGTTTTGTCACCCGGGGCCAGCGGCTATCCCGGGCGGACGGCTCGAACGGGTCCCAAAGTGGAACGCGCTCTCGTTCACGATCTCCCCGCCGTCCACGCTCTGCACCTGGCGGAGCTGCTGAAGCGCTGGAACCTCCCCCAGGAGGCGCTCTTCCACGGCCTCGGGCTCGATCGCGAGGCCCTCGCGGATCCGGCTGCGCGCATGTCGCTGGATGTCGTCGAACGCCTCGTGGCTCGGGCGCGCGAGCTCACGGGCGGGGCACCCCTCGGCCTGTATCTGGGTATGCAGATGCGGGCGTCCGGTCACGGATACGTCGGCTTCGCGGCGATGACGTCGGCGACCGTTCGGGAGGCGCTGGACCTCGCGGTTCGCTTCGCCCCCACACGTACCACCGCGATTCAGCTGCGGCTCGTCGACGAAGGGAGCACCGCCGCGCTCGTCATCGACGAGCGAGCCGACTTCGGGACCGCGCGCGACGTCGTGATCTCGGCCATTGCGATCGGACTTTGGCAGATGGCGTGCGCGCTGACCGAGCGAGAGCTCGGCGGACGCCTCGATTTCGCATTCGCGGAGCCGCCGAATTGGTCATTTTCCACCGACATGAGGCAAAACGTACGGTTCGGCCAACCATGCAATCGATTGGTCTTCGAGCCCTCGCTCCTCGATCTGGAGCTCGCACCGGCTGACCCGGCGGCGAGGCGCCTCGCGCTCGATCAATGCGAGACCGCGCTTTCGAGCCTCGAGCGTGCGGCATCCTCACCCTATGCGGATCGCGTGTTGCGGCTCGTCGCGCGCGACGACGGCATCGCTGCGGCTTCGATCGACGACGTGGCCGCTCGGCTTCACGTGTCCGCACGAACCCTGAAGCGCCGCCTTGCGACCGAGGGAAAGGACTATTCGACGCTCCTCGCGGAGGCCCGTCGCGACAAGGCACTGTTGCTCCTGCGCACGACGGATTTACCCATCGAAGCCGTCGCCGAGCGTGTCGGCTATTCCGATGTCGCGAACTTTACGCGTGCGTTTCGTCGGTGGACGGGCACGACCCCCAGCGCGGCCCGGCGACAGGCCACCCAGCGGTGACCGCGGCCCAATGAGCTGCGCCGCGGGGCCGCCTTCGGGCGATGACACCCTGCCATGACCCGAAGGCAGCCCCTGCCTCCCTGCTGGTCCTGATTTCGAGGCGGGCGCGCGCGGGTGCCGGTGCCATCGCGCGATGGCGCGCGGTCGACCTGAGCCTGCTCGCAGGCGGTTGATCCCCGCGTGAAACGGCCCACGGCGAGCCGATAGACACTGGCACTTCGGTTGCTCTGGGCTCCGACGTCACGACGGGCATCTTCACCACCCAGTCGGCTTCGAAGGAGCACTTCATGGCTGCCATCCGTCTCGTCAACAAGGTCGGCGCTGGCCGGAGCCGAACCGCAGAGTTTCGGCTTTCACAGGGGGACAATGAGATTGCCCGTGTCGGCGTGCACGCGGGGGCCTCCGCCGAGATCCCCACATCGAACCTCTATACCGTTCAGGCCACCACGGTCATGCGCGACTTCACGTTGACGTCCAACATCGTCGAATTCGACGAGGCCGCGACGACGCTGGTCGCACACGTCCTCAATCAGGACGGCTATTACGACTTTCAACTCTCGAAAAAGCCCGGGCGACAGCCCTCGGCGATCGTTTGCGAGAATACCTGGCGACTGCCGGTTCAATTCAAGCTCAGCCAGCCCGGCTCCCCCGTCCAGGTCCTCACGGTCGTCGACGAACACAATACGATCTCGCTCAGCACTGCAGAACAGTGGCAGTGCTACGCGATCGTCAACGGCATCACCACGGCGACGGTGACGATCAACAGCCCGTCCGCCGTCGTCACGCTCACCGCCGATACCAACGACGACGGCTTCATCCTCACGGGAGGCTGAGCCCCACTTTTCGCATGCTGCGACGATCAGAACGTCAAAGGAGACCCTCATGAGCACCATTGTCCTCGCCAACGCCACCACGCGGTCCGACGATACCAGCGCCGAATTTCGGCTCTTTCAGGGGAATAATCAAATTGCTCGCATCGGCGTCCACCCCGGCGCCAAGGCCGGTGTTCCCACGACCGCCAGCTACACGGCGCGTGCGACCACCAGCATGGGCGACTTCACCCTCACCTCGAACACGCTCACGTTCAGCGACAATTCGACGAACCTGCTCGCGCAGGTCGTCACTGAAAATGGATATTACGATTTTCAGCTGACGCAAATGTCCGGAACGCAGCCGTCGACCATCCTCTGCGAGAATACCTGGCGCGAGCCGGTCCAGTTCACGCTGGCGCAGCCCGGGACGCCGGTGCAGATCGTGACGGTCGTCGACGAGCACAACAATACGCCAATCAGTACGGCACAGCAGTGGCAGTGCTACGCGATCGTCAACGGGATCACGACGGGGACCGTGTCGACGACGAACCCCAATGCCACGTTCACCGTGGTGGCCGACAACAACGATCTCGGATTCATGATCGTCGTCAGCTGAACCGACCGCGCTTCGCCGTTCATCAGCGCGACGGGGGAGGAGCTGCCGAGCCGAAGGCTGCTCGGTCGCTCGGCGCTTGGGCATAACGCCGAAAGGAGTGGACCAAGATGTCGATGCCGAAGAGCCAAGAACGCCCCCGTCGCCAGGCGGGGGTATCGGCGGAGCCTCCCCTCGTCGCGAAGTCCGAAGGACCGCGCGAAAAGATGCAGATCGAGCCGGTACACGGGTGCTGCGGTACCGTCGACTTCGTCCGTTCGGTCCTGTCGATTGCATGGCAATGCCACGATGAAGGCGAGGCGGCACGCGTCCGACTCTGGCTGCGTCCCGAAGGCCCCGAGGCCACTTACGAGCTCGACGCGAGGCGCGCCATCTGTCGTTTCGATTTCGGCGCGAACGTCCGGGGTCGCTTGTGGCTCGTGCTCTCGCGGCAGGGAGCCAGCCTCCACGGCGACATACAGCTATCGGTGTCGGAGGTGTTCGAGGGGCGCATCGCAGACTGGCCCTTCGCTTCACCTCCCGTGCCGACTCGTCGAGATCCGAACCACGGCGTGGTCGTCGAAAACCCCGTCGAGTGGCGCGACATCTTCCCATTTCTCGTGGAGAATAAGCGCTTCGCTCCGCGCGATTGCATCGCCGAGCGCCGGCTGGTCCGCTGTCCCGACGCGGGCACGCTTCCTCTCTACGTCTTGCTCGCGGGGCTCAAAGGGGAAGCGGGCGCGGCGGCAGCCATGCTCGCGGCGGCCAAGAGCTTCATCGGGACGACACCTCCATTCGTCGCCTATTTGGCGAGCTTGGGCAGCCCCTATTGCGATTTCGCGGACCTGTGGGCTCGGCTTCTCGAGCTATCCGGTGTCGTAGGGCTCGAGGCGCTGGATACCGTCGTCACTGACGTGCTCGGCGTGAGCGCCGCCGACTTCCTTGGAGAGAGCGCGGCGATTGCCGTGCGCGGAGACCTTTGGCAGAGCATTGCCGCCCTGGCGCTGACGGCGCCGGTGGCCGATACCCTATCCATTCCGAAGCTCGATGCGGGCTCCTTGATCCTCGGGGTCCGCATGTTCGGATTCCTGGACGAGCTTTCGAGGCGCACCTCCTGGCTGAGCGACGAACGTCCCCGACGCGAGGCGCTCGCCGCCATCCCGGTGCTCGCAAACGACGTGACGCCGCCCGCGCCCACCGGAAATGCTCCAGGCGGCTGGGTCGAGCTTCTTGGGGCCGGCAGGCTGAAGACCATTCGCCAGCGTCTCAATGGTTATGACGCCGGCGAGATCGCCTTCACGGTCAATCTCATGCCCCACGAGAGCCGCGTGCTCACGGATCGGGCCCTCAGCCGAAGCGACGAACGAGCGCGCGAGGCCGATGTGGATACGATCCACGAGGTCGCGAAAGAGGAGACCGAAGGGCGCTCGGAGCTGGAGAACGAGCTCGCGGACATCGTGGCGGCGCAGACGAGCTGCAAACATTGCGACGACGCAAAAACGTACGCCACGGACGCCCTCTCCTATTCGCTGCTCGGCACGAACACCGGGACGCTCGGCGACGCCTCTCGATCGGCCTTCGCCGGCGGGACGCTGGCGCAGCGGCTTACGCGCGTCGCGGCCAATCGAATCGACAGGCGCGCGACGCGGGAGCGCCGGCGCCGCCTCCTCGAAGAGCGAGAGCACGTCTCGCGCGTCGAGATCGACAATCGCACGGGCCCGATGCGCGAGGTGGGTATCTATCGCTGGCTACGCAAGCTCTATGGGATGTCGCTCATCGATCGCGGCGGCAGACTGATTGTCGAGCTGCTGGTCCCGACACCGGCCGCGGCTTATCTCGACCTGGTCGACAACGACGCGGGCGTCCCCATCTCCCCACCCGTCGCGCCTTCGAGTTTGACGCCCCCCATCCAGGGTCCTGCGGACATCACGGCCACCAACTACTTGTCCTTGCTGACGAGGTACCAGGTGTCCGAGGTCGACCCGCCGCCCGAGCAGGTGCGGGTCGTGACGCAGACCTACCAGAGCCCCGGGCCGCCCGTGCTCGACGCCGTCACCATCCCGAATGGGTACCAGGCGACGGAAGCGTGGATGACGGTCCTGGTCTCCAATCAGGCGTACACGCTCATTGGGGTGCTCGGCGATTGGCTGTTTACACTGCCCGGTACACCCGCGGTCGCGGCGACCCGCTCGGCGCCGGAGACCGACCCGCCGAAAGACTGCCCGGCGCCGCCGGACCCGTTCGCGCCGGTGACACCGCCTCAGCCGGGCGCCAAGTCTTTGCCGTCGCAGTCGCTGCCGGTCAACCAGGGCGGTCCGAGCACCGGCAGTCTACCGGTCGCGTTGCTGTGCGGGGCGCCGTTCTATTCGGCCAGCATCGCAGTCTCGTGCCAACTCGTCGACTACGCCGATCGGTATACAGCTTGGCAGATGGAGGTCTATGCGGCCCTCATGGCCGCCTACGACAGCCAGCTGATTGCATTCCGCGAGACGCGCCGGCGGCGCGTCGAAGACACGAGCCGCGATCGGCGCCGGACCATCGAGACGGGAGCGCTCAAGTCAGCCGGCCTGCAGATCCTCTGGGCGCTTCAAACGGGTGGCTCCGCGACGGACGAGCCTGCCTATCTGCGCTTCTTCAACCGAGCCTTCGAATGGAAAGAGATGGCCTACGAGTTCTTTCCGTGGCCATCGGGCGCCCCCCAAACACCGGGCCGCGATTGGCCCGGAGAGAGGCTCGTGCACCCCGGGTCGGATGTCCTGTTCGAGAGCTTCCTCGCGGCGGGGTCAGCGCGCGCTCTCGTACCGGTGACGCCCTCGAGCGAGCTCGATGTTTTGTTCTACCTCGTTTACGGCAGCCTGCCGCCCTGGCGCGCAGGGGAAGTGCCAATCGCGGAGGCACAATTGACCGCGGTCGCCGAGGTGCTCTCGCCCGACTTCGGCGCCGAGCGCCCGCCGGAAGAACATTGGAGCCTGGAAGTTCCAACTGCTCATCTCATCCTGCAAGACGGCCCGGCCCTGCCGACCTTCGAGCGGGGGAACGGGACGAGAGCGTGATGCCCGTTTTCAGCGACGTGGACGTCGAGGTCCCCGTGGGAGCCGTCTTGCCGTATGCGGGGCCGATCAATACGGCCACGCGGACGCGCCTCGAAAACCGCGGGTGGCTCGTCTGCGACGGGACGCCCGTGAGCCGCGCCGAATACCCGGAGCTCTATTCGGTCATTCGGCGACTCTATGGTTACCCGCCCGACAAGAGCTCCAACGCAGGAATCTTCTGTGTCCCCGACTACCGCGGCGTCTTCCTTCGCGGGCTCAACCGCGATGCCTCCCCCGCCGTGGATCCCGAGGCCGAGGCCAGGACGTACGCCAACCTCAATGGAACGGGCAATCAGGGAAACCAAGTGGGTTCGCGACAGACGGAGGCGATCCAGGAGCACGAGCACGAATACGCAGCCGCGTACCTGTCCACGAGCCCGCCCACGCCGGTCAGCGGACCTTCCCCGATGGGAATGATTTATTCGATCCCGCCGCCACAACCGCCCCCACCTCCGCCGTCGCTCACGCTCGTGACCGGCGTGACCAACACGTCCGAGACGGTCGTTTCGAAGAGCTCGGAATCCCAGCCTGACATCGTGGAGACGCGGCCCGTCAACGCGGCCATCAATTTCATCATCAAGTCTAGATCCCGTGTTCGCGACCCGGGTCCCGTCGGTGAATGGGCCGGAAGCGATACGCAGGACACCTGGCCTCCACCGGCGCCGCGCGACACCAAGCGCTGATTGGCCTGCTGGAGCGTGGAACGACGGACGCCCGCGCGTAGCGCGTGCGGTCCATGAAAGAGAGGCATCCATGGCGACCATATCGATGAAGTTCATCAACCGGCTTTCTGCAAAAACCCACGGCGCCCCCGCCGAGTTCAACATCCAGCGCGGAAACAACGAGGTCCACAAGCTGAGCGTCGCCCCCGGCGGCGGGACGACGACCCTACCGACAGAGGGGAAAGACGGCCCTTGGAAGGTCTACGCGGCCGTCGCCGGACAGACCACCAACTCCATATTGGTCGACGACCGGCGCGCCGTGGTCACGTTGAGCCTCGTCAGCGGAGCGCTGGTGTTGGTCGCCGGCTCGGCGCCGCCCGAAGAGGATGCGGATGAACCCTGCAAACCCGAGGAAGGCGACAGCGGCGGGCACGGTCATGGGCCGGGGCGGCGCGGCGGCGCGGTGTCCTCGAGCGAGCGGGCCAGCGAGGAGGAGATTCTCGACTACTGGACCGTGGCGCGAAAGAACAGCGCGACCCCGAAAATGAAGCGCGCCGACATCCCGCCGGAGCTCCTCGAGAAGATTCGCGAACGCAAAGCGAGGGACGCGCGCATTCCTTCGGCGGGCGCGCCGGTCACGTCGCTGGTGCCTTCGGCGTCCCTCGGCGTTGCGCCCTACGCCGCAGTCGGAAAGCTGTTCTTCCGGTGGAAGGGTGACCCCTATGTCGGCACGGCTTGGGTGATCAAGACACCGACCCTCGGTATCTTCACCGCCGGCCACAACCTGTTCGAAGACGGCAAGTGGTCGGATATGGTGCTGTTCGACATGCAATACGACGACGGTCACTCCTCCCTCGAAGTGGCGGGGAAACAGCTTTACGTCGCGGACGCGTGGCACGAGGGTGAGGATCACGCTTACGATCTCGCCGTGGTCGGTCCGTCGAGTGCGCTTGCGGAGAGCACGCCTGCGCTCGCTTACCTCATGGATATCGACACGCCTGCGAGCTACCGCGCTGTGGGATATCCTGCCCGGCCGATCACAGGCTACAACTTCGACGGCAAGCACATGTGGCAGAGCGTCGGCGACTCCATCGCGACCGGCCAAGGGTGCGTGTCGGCATACAACAACATGACACAAGGCAGTAGCGGCGGACCTTGGTGCGTACAGGTCGAGAACAAGTGGTACGCGAACGGGGTCCAGAGCCATCGGCTACAAGACCCGGATGTCGCCCTTTCGCCGGTGTTCACTGCAGCGAAGATCAATCCACTACTTCGTGCCGCCGGTCTCATCCCAAGGGGTGAGGACCACCCCGCTCGGCACCGGCACCACGACCAGGCAGTGCTCCAACCAGGTTGAGCGAAACATCGGGCTCCGCGCGCTCGTGCCGTCGATCATGGGTGTCGGCTCGCGCGAGCGCTCGCAGCGCTTCCAAATCGTGAACGACGATGCGGTCGGCCTCGTGGGTCACGATACCCTGCTCCCGCCAGCTGCGTAGTAGCTTGTTCACGCTCTCACGCGTCGCGTCCATCAGCTCCCCGAGCTCTTGTTGCGAGAGCCGAAGGTCGGACACGAGCCCGTCGCGACTCGGCTGCCCGTACTGCTCGACGATGCTCAATAGGCACTTCGCGAGTCGCGCGTGAACGCCCAAGAAGGAGCGGTCTTCGACGCGCTCGCTCAATTGCCGTACGCGCCTGGCGAGGACAGCGAGGAGCTTCCTGCTGACGACGGGGTGCGCGTCGAGGAAGCTCGTGAAGTCGCGGTGGTCGATCACGGCGAGCTCGCAATGTTCGATAGCCTTGACCGTCGCCGAACGCGCCTGCCCGTCGACAGCGGATATTTCACCGATCAGATCACCGGGGCCGATGATACGGAACGCCGCGTCGTGAGCGATGCCTGGTGTCATCACCTTGAGCCGTCCACGCAGCACCGCGAAGATCTGCGCGGCCGGCTCCCCCTTCTTCACGATGCATTGCTTCGGCCGAACGGTGCGCGTCCGCGCCAGCGCAGCAAGCCCCTCGATCTCTTTCGCCGTGAGCTCCGAGAAGAACCAGCTTCGCGCGAGCAGTCTGCTGAGGTCGTTCGGTATCACACGAGTCTCCATCCGAGAGAGTCGACGGGGTCGTTCCGGCGTAAACCGCGCACCGCTTACTCGAGGCGGCAGTCTGTCAGGAGACCTTTGTCTCGTAGAGAAGTACAGCCACGACTGCGTCAAAAAGCGACGCCGGGTGTGACCCGGTTCATAGGTCCCGATGGGCGCGATGTTTACGAATGACGCGCGGACGGTGAGCCTCATGGACATAAATGTGAATCTGCTTCGAGTCGCGCGCGCCCTTCTTGGTCAGGGGGTCGACGAGAAGGTCGAAGGGAAGGACGAACGACGAGCCGTCGAGACGATGCTGGCCTCTTTGGTAGAGGCGACGGGGGCCACGAAGGCGCTCCTCGTCGTGTGCGAGGGCGCGGACTGCAGAGAGCTCGCGAGGGCCGGCGACGAGCTCGACTTTTCATCGGCAGACAGCGTCGCGCGACGAATCGTGCGTCTAGCCATACAGCAGCGCCGAACGGTGGACTCGACGAGTCTCCCGCCGACGAACCTCGATGCCTCCCTGGACGGTGACCCGGTGGTATTGGCGCAGCCCTTCCTCGAAGGGCTCTCGACGTTCGGTGTCGTGTACCTCGAGGGAACGGCCCCGTTCGCCGCTGGCACTGCAACATTCCTGAGCGAAGCGATGGACCTCGCCCTGCCGTCGATACGTCACGCTGCAGCTGCTTGCCATCGCGGCGCCGAGCAAACCTCCAGCCCGCCGCCGGCCAACCATGACACGCTCGTCAGTTATCCCGAGAGCATCAACGTCGAGGGTATCGTCACCGGTCACCCCGAAATGCGCGCGCTGCTCGAGCTCGTCGAGCGCGTCGCCCACAGCCCGGCTCCGGTGTTGATCTTCGGCCCGACGGGGACCGGAAAGGAGCTCCTCGCGAAGGCGGTTCATCGCAAGAGCGAGCGACGAAATGGGCCGTTCGTCACGGTGCACTGTTCGGCGATCCCGAGCGCCCTCTTGGAGGCGGAGCTCTTCGGGCACGTCGCGGGCGCGTTCACCGGAGCGCATCGCGACCGGCCCGGCCGAATCGCGACCGCTCACGGCGGGACGCTGTTCTTCGACGAAATCGGCGAGATCCCGCCCGAGTTCCAGGCAAAGCTCCTGCGTTTTCTGCAGTTCGGCGAGATCCAGCGTGTCGGCAGCGACCGGGTGGACCGCGTGGACGTGCGAATCGTATCGGCGACGCACCGCAACCTGCGGGAGCTTGCCCACGATGGGCGGTTTCGTGAAGACCTCTACTACCGGATCAACACGGTTACGATGAACGTACCCCCTTTGCGCGCCCGCCGTGCCGACATCCCACTCATCATCGATCATGTCCTCACACGCAACCAGAACGGCGGTGAGCCTCGGCGGTTCTCCCCCCGCGCAGAGGCGATATTGCGGGGGTACGACTACCCAGGAAACGTGCGGGAGCTGGTTCACGTCGTCGAGCGCGCACGAATCCTCGCCAAAGGGCCAACGATGGATATCGACACGCTGCCCGCGGAGCTTCTGACGTCCGCGCCGAGCGCGGCCGAAGCGGCCGACGCCTTGCCGACGAGCGCCTCCCTCGAGGTCGCCAGAGCGGAGGCCGTTGCGTCTGCCGAGCGCGACTTCTTGAAGCGATTGATGCGCAACGCGCACGGCAACGTCTCGCGCGCCGCGCGGGACGCGGGAATGCATCGGAGCTACCTCCAAAAGCTGCTGGCCCGTCACAAGATGCGGCTCGAATCGACCGGCCACGTTTGAAGAGTACCGATCGAGATCGATCCCTCATTGGACTTTCCATATCGGCGATATGTCGAGCCGACGTTCGTCGGTCTTTTTCCACGAACGTCACCCGCGCCGACGAACGTGCCCAGGTCGAGCGGGCGCGGCGGGGCGTGCCGGGCGCGGTGGCGGAGCTTGGCGTGAAACCTCGTCGTTCTGGTTCGTGAGTGCTTCATCGATCTCGCGAAATGCGGTGGCGAGTCGCTCTTCGTCTTCTGCCTTCTTGGCGAGCCGTGCGAGGCGTCTCGCGCTGTACACCAGGCCGGCGACGATCACCGCGAATGCGATGACTGTCCCGATCCACCCGACCTTCATTCGATCGTCGAGCGTGGAGTCGTCGACCGGGTGTCGGCCCTCCTGTGACTCGAATGCCATGAGCGTCACGGCGCGCGCTCCGCGGAACGCACCTCGACGAGTCCGTCGACACCGCGCCGGAACATGGTCGGGTCGGGGAGGATTGGAGAAGCCATTGCGACGAGCTGCAGCATCGCCGCGAGCTGGACCAAAAGGATCGCGGCCGGCACACCGAGCCTGACGGCGATGTGCGAGGTGCATCGCGCGCGGAGAGCGAGCCGCACGAACACATATCCGCCGAGCGCCAGTGACACCAGGGCGGTGCCGTCGGCAAGCAGCGGTCCCGCGAACCGGCTGGAGTGGTAGTAGAGCGCGACCAGCGGCACGAAGGTCCCGAGCACCAGGGACCCCGCGAGCAGACTTCGTGCGTGCGCAAAGAGCAAGTCGGTGAGGCGTGTCTCGTCGCCGAGGAGCTTCCACGCGACGAGCCCGATGGGCGCGGCCGCAACGGCTGACAGAAGCACGATGATTGGAAGTTTGACGAGGTTGGCCACCGCCAACCAGGGCACGCAGCTGCCCGCTGCAGCGCCCCACGCGGCTGCGCAGAGCAGCGCGCCGAGCGTCGAGACGGCTGCGAGCTGGAGCTTCCTCGACTTCGGCAGCTCGTCGAAGGTCCGGCTCGCGCGGATGAGATCGAAGAGCTTCACGGGCGCGGTAGCAGGTCTGTCCATGCGACGGAGCCTGAGACCCCGGGGAGAACCGCGCGTCGAAGCCGTGTGAAAAGATATCGCGTGCGGTGTGAAAACCGTGTGAACGGGAGCGCTACGTGGAAGCGGCCATCAGCGGGATCCGCACCACGAAAGTAGCGCCACGTCGCGGATCGCTCGTTGCGGTCACGGTGCCGCCGTGCGCTTCGACGGTTGCCTTCACGAGCGCGAGACCGAGGCCGGTGCCGCGCCCCCGTCCTCGCGACGTGAAGAAACGCTCGAACACGCGGGAAAGCTCGGCCTCGGGGATGCCCGGGCCGGAGTCTTCGACACGGATCGTCGCCCACCCTTCGTCGGCGACGACGGCGACGGCGACGAACGGAGCACGACCGTCGCGCGGGCCCGCGAAGGAGAAGGCGTTCTCGACGAGGTTGCGAATCGCGGCGTCGAGGCTGTGCACGACGCCGCGAACGACGACCGGCTCGGGCGCGCTCGCGATGTCGAGGACGACGTCCTCCCGTGCGGCGCTGGACGCCTCTGCGATCGTCCGCGCCAGCGCGGCGACATCCACGTCGGTCCGCTCCTCGGCCGATAGCCCTCCTTCGGCGCGAGCGAGCTCGAGGAACTGCGTGACGATCGCGTCGAGGCGGCTGCCGGCGGCGCGAAGCGATCGCGCGAGGCGCGCGGCGCGCGCGCCGTCGAGCTTCCCCCCCTCGATGGCATCCGCTGCAGCGCGGACGGTCGCGAGGGGGTTCTTGATTTCGTGCACCAGATCCGCCGTGAACGTCTCGTTCTGGCGCTGGCGTTCATCGAGCCGCTCGAGCAGCTCGTTGAAGGAGCGCGCGAGCTCGCGGATCTCGGCGTCACCGACCTCGTCGAGCCTGGCCATAGGCCGAGGATCCTCCGCACGTGCGCGAGCCTGTCCGGCGAGGGCGCGGATGGGTTTCACGATTCCTCGCCCGAGCAGGAGCGCGAGCGCGATTGCGATTGGGGTCATCGCGACCGTTAGCCGCAATAGCTGGTAACGCAGATCGTAGAGCGCTCGGACGGCGCGGCGCGAGCTCTCTTGAGCGTAGATGACGGTTCCCTCGGGGCGTTGGACGACGGCGTGACAGACGAGGAGCTTGCCGCCGGGGCTCGTCCGACAGCCGCTCACGGGGCGACCCGCGCTCGCATCCAGCACCTCGGGGCGTTCTTCGAGCGGGCCGAGCGTCGCATCGAACTCCGCGAGCGTCGGCGCACCGTCGGGCCCGAAGAAGAGCTGGCCGACCTGGTGAAGCGAGTCGGCGCCGCGATCGAAGTCCGCATCGCCGACGACCGTGCCGCTCGCGACGATCCGCAGGCGAATCGAATGCGTCCGTGCCTGCGAGTCGGCGACCTCCGACTCGATCGCACCGCCGTCGTCGAGCAGCATCGCGGCCTCGACGGCGTTCGCCTCGAGGCGAGCGCGCATGTCGGCGCCGATATTCCGTTCGAGGAGGCCCGACCCGGCGACGACGAGCACCGGGGCGATCGCCACGACGAGCGCGACGACGATGACGCGGACGCGCAGGCTCAGGACCCCTCGCGCCATCGATAACCTGCCCCGACGATCGTCTCGATTCGATCGAAGCTCGGATCCACGTGCTCGAGCTTGCGCCGCAGGCGCCGAACGTAGGTATCGACGATTCGCGACGCTACGACCGAGTCGTCCCCGCGCGTAACTTCGAGCAATCGATCACGAGAAAGCACGATCCCGGGGCGGCGCACGAGCGCTTCGAGCAGTCGGAACTCGGTGAGGGTCATCGCGATGGGCGTCGCTTTGAAGCGCACCTCGATCCGCTCCGAAAAGACCTCGAGGTCGCCGACGCGCATCGAGCGCTCCGGCTGCTGGCTTCGACGTCGTTCGTCGCGCCGCAGCAGCGCATGCGCCCGCGCGAGGAGGATGCGCGTGCTGAAAGGTTTCGAGAGGTAGTCGTCCGCGCCCAGCTCGAGCCCGAGCGCTTGGTCGATCTCGTCGCTGCGCGACGTCAGAAGAAGCAGCGGTACGGGGTTTTCCTCCGCGCGCAAACGCCTACAAAGCGAGAAGCCGTCGAGGCCGGGCATGTTCACGTCCGATACGACGAGATCCGGCGGCACCACGCGCAGCGCCTCGTAGCCACGCAGCCCGTCCCCCTCCGTCGAAACCTCGTAGCCCGCCTCTTCGAAGGCGAGCGCCACCAAATCCAAGAGCGACGGATCGTCGTCGATGAGAAGGACGCGGGGCACGCTCGAAGGCTAGTCCATCCGACATCACGGCGATTGATGCCAGGTCTCGACTCGCGTTCCGCGGCGCCCGACAAAACGAGACCTAACAGTTTCGAAACTTGACAGTTTCGAAACTCGGTCGTATCGATACGCGTCGAGGATGACTGCATGACGCCTATCGACGACGACTCCGTGGTCGAGCCCACACAGCCGGGGCGAAAGCGAGACCCTTCGCGTGACGCGTCGATCCTCGAGGCCACGCTCGAGGTCCTGGCCGAGGTCGGGGCGGCGAGCTTGACGATGGACTTGGTGGCCGCCCGCGCCGGCGCTGGGAAGGCGACCATTTATCGCCGCTGGACGTCGAAAACGCAGCTGGTCATCGACGCCGTCGCGCACATGAAGCGCAATCAGGTCGACCTCGAGCATCTCCCCGATACGGGCACGTTACGGGGGGACCTGCTCGGATTGTTCAAGCCACAATCGATGGAAGAGAGTGAACGCAGACTCAAGATCATGACGGGGCTCGCTTCACTCCTCTCTCAGGATCGGGAGCTTGCCGACGCGGCAAACGGCGCCGTCGTCAAACCCTGGGCCGATGCCCATTTCGCGCTGATGCAGCGAGCCGTCCTTCGCGGCGAGATCTCGGCGTCCGCAGACATCCAGACGTTGTCGCAAATTGTGCCGTCCATGGCCGCGTATCGCTCCTTGGTCCAGCGCAAGCCGATGGAGCTCGCGTTCCTCCTATCGATGATTGACGGCGTCGTGCTGCCCGCGCTCGGCATTCATCGCTTCGACGTACCGTCCGTGACGCCGACGCGCAGGGGCGCCGGCGGCGCGAAGAGACGTCCAAAACCGTAAAGGCGAAGCGCCCACCACAAGTTTCTTTTTGCTACCTGCCTCTGTCGAGGCGGGCGGGCCGCATTTCAACCTGAATAGGAGGAAGTCATGACCGTAGGCGTTACCAATCATCTCAATTTTCGCGGCGATGCACGCGCCGCGCTGGCGTTTTATCAGTCCGTATTCGGCGGCGAGATCACCATCGTCACCTACAAAGATGCCCAAAAGGTACAGCACCCTTCGGAGGCCGATCAGGTGATGTGGGGCCAAGTCGCGGCAAAAAACGGCTTTCGCGTGATGGCTTACGACGTGCCTTCGAACATGTCGTGGGACCGCGGCGACAACGCCTTTTTCGTCTCGGTTCGCGGCGACTCGGCCGAGGAGATTACCTCGCTGTGGGACAAGCTCTCTGCCGGCGCGACCATCAAGCAGCCCCTGGCTCCGTCCGGATGGACACCCCTTTACGGGATGCTCGAGGATCGCTTCGGCATTACGTGGGTCGTCGACGTCGCGGCGGGCCGCGGGTGAAACGCTTCGTTGCGCTCGGTCGAGATCGGGTGGCGCCATCCCAGTCGAATGCGACGGCTTGTTTCATTGGCAGCAGCGGCCCGGCGATCCGAACTGGGGGCGTCGAGCCTGAACCCGCCCCACTTCGGCTCGAGCTCGGCGGCGAGCACACGGCCGGTGCTCACCATGAACGGCACCGCCCTTTCGCGAGGGCTGGGCTCCGATGTATCCTACTGGGATGCCTCGAGTTTTGTCTGGATTCGCAGTTGCGTCGTTCTCGGCCCTGATCGTTCTCTGTGGTTGTGGTGACGACGGCTCCGGCTCGGGCGGCACCGGCGGCACCGGCGGCACGGGCGGCGCCGGTGGCAGCGGCGGAGCGGGGGGGCCCGACATCGGTGGTAGCGGTGGCGCCGGCAACACGGACGAGGGAGGCGCGGGCGGCGGCGGCGGCACAGGCGGCATCGCCGATGAAGGCGGCGGTGGCGGAGCCGTCATGGAGTGTATTCCGGGCGAGAAGTACGATTGCTACACGGGGCCCCGCGGCACGCTGGGAATCGGGGTCTGTCTCGGAGGCATCAAGACCTGTCTAGACGACGGCTCCGGGTACGGACCCTGCGAAGGCGAAGTCATACCGACGAGCGAGTCGTGCGAGACACCCAATGACGAGGACTGTGACGGAGTCTCCAATGAAGCGGACGCTGGTTGCATCTGCGCTCCCGGCACCGTCGCCGGCTGCTACTCCGGCCCTGCGGGTACCGACGGCGTCGGTTTGTGCACCGCCGGCACTCATACCTGCAACGCCGACGGCCTGGGCTACGGCCCCTGCGAGGGAGAGGTCATTCCGGCTCCGGAATCGTGCGGAATCCCGGGTGACGAAGACTGCGACGGCGCGACGAACGAAGAAGGAGCAGACTGCGTCTGCTTCCCGAACTCCGCGGACCCTTGCTACTCCGGCCCTCCCGCGACACTCGGTGTTGGTCAATGTATGGCGGGCGTCCATGTTTGCGACTCGGAGGGCCTGTCCTATGGCGATTGCAGCGGAGAAGTCCTCCCCGTGCTCGAGACGTGCAATACGCCGCAGGACGACGACTGCGATGGCCAGATCAACGAGGGAGGCGCCGGCTGCGTCTGTTCACCCAATACACAAACGCTTTGCTACACCGGGCCAGCCGGCACGGTAAACGTCGGGATCTGCAAAGCAGGCACGGCGACGTGTAATGCACAGGGGACGGCGCTCGGCCCGTGCATTGGTCAGGTGCTGCCCCAGGCGGAGAACTGCAACACGCCCACGGACGACAATTGCGACGGGATGTCGCCGCCTTGTAATTAGGCGAGAGGCATCATTCGAAGAGCTCGCCAACACGACGACGGCGCGCCACGGTCGAACGTATAGTGCATTCACTAAAATTCGAGCCGCGATCTGTTCCATCGTGACGCGCTGAACGCCAGGTCCTGCCTGAGGAAGGCGCGGTGGTAGCCGTCGTTTGTGACCCGTACGTCGCGAGCGCGACCCTATAGTAGTGTGGTGACCGACTCGAAGAAGATCCCGCCGAGCAACGCGCCCATCGCGACGACGCGCGAGGAGGCGAGGCTCGCGGCCTTGCACCGCTACGACATCCTCGACACCCCACCCGAAGAAGACTTCGACGATCTGGTGCGACTGGCTGCACAGATCTGCGAGGTTCCCATCGCGCTGATCAGCCTCGTCGATCGCGATCGTCTTTGGTTCAAGGCCAGGGTGGGCGTCGACGGAACCGAGATGCCGCGCGAGAACTCGTTTTGCGCCCACGCGGTGGCCGGTGAAAAGCTGATCGTCCCGGACGCGCGCGAAGACGAACGCTTTTGCAATCATCCGGTGGTGACCGGGCCGGCACAGTTCCGCTTCTACGCCGGCGTATGTTTGGTCTCGCCCGACGGGCACAAGCTCGGCACGCTCTGCATCCTCGACCAAAAGCGGCGCGAGCTTACGCCGGAGCAATTGGAGGGTTTGTCGGCCCTCGCCCGGCAGGTGATGGGCCAACTCGAGCTTCGCCGCACCGTGGCCAACTTGTGGGGCGAGATGGATCTGGCGCGGAAGATTCAGACCGTGCTGCTGCCCGCGGCCCCCGCCATCGCTGGCTACGATCTGGCGGCCGTCATGCGTCCCGCCGCAATCGTCGGCGGCGACTACTATGACGTGTTCCGAGTCGGCGACCACGACTGGGCACTGATCGGCGACGTCTCGGGCCATGGAGTCACCTCCGGCCTCGTCATGATGATGGTGCAGGCGGCGGTGCGGGCCACCGTGCAGACTTTGAAAGGTAACGGCGCAAATGTTTCGCCGTCATACGTGTTGTCGATGGTGAACGCGGCGATCATCAACAATCTGGCGATGATCGGCAAACACCAATACATGACCATCACGGCGCTGAAGCTCCAGGGGCCGCGCATCGCGTACGCGGGGCTCCATCAGGACATTTTGATTTATCGCGCCGCCACGCAATCGGTGGAGCGCATCGAGACCCAGGGCGTTTGGCTCGGTCTGCTGGACGACATCAGCGGCTTGCTCGAGGATCAGAGCTTCGAGCTGGCGCAAGGCGACACGGTCTTGCTGTACACCGACGGCTTCACCGAAGCCGACAGCGGGGATGGGCTGCTGGGCACCGACGGACTGGCGAACATATTTCTCGAGTTGGCCAAGGAGGCCCCGAACGCGAAAGCGATCCTCGATGGGCTCATGAAGAAGTTTCCTGCCGAGGCGTTCCACGACGACGCGACGGCCATCACCCTGCGACGGACGTGAACTGGACCATGGACTTCCCCGTTGGCTGTTCCGACGACTGGCAACGCCTCGACGAGATTCGTCGCTTGGTGCGTGACACGTTGTGCGCGCATCCGGCCGAGCTGCAGAACGCCGCGGCGATGACCGCGTCCGAGCTGGTCGAGAACGCGATGAAGTACGGTGAGCCGCTGCCTCAAAGAGACGGTGGGCGGCTGACCGTCTCGGCAGACGATTCGACGATCACCATCACGGTCGAGAACGCCGCTGCCGCCGGCGAGAGGATCGCAACGCTCGAACGATCCATCGAGCGCATCCATGCGGCAAAGGCTCCCGAGGAGCTCTACCTCGCACGCCTCCAGGAGTTTGGCGAGGACTCCGAGGCATCGGGGCAGCTCGGGCTTTTGCGGATTGCGTTCGAGGGTCGATTCGACATCCGCTGCGCCTACAGCGAACCCGTATTAACCATGACAGCAAAGCGAGTCATCTCATGAGTGGGGTCGAACTTTTCAGCGAGCAGGCCTTATCCATCGAGGTTTGCGATACGGGGGCCGGCGTGAGGGTCACGTGGCGTGGCAAGAGCGACATCCGCGAGCCGGACAACAAGCTCATTCCGTTCCTGGATCAGCTGGCTGAACGCCTCAAGAACCGCAAGGTGACCATCGATTTTCGTCGCTTCGAGTACATGAACTCGGCAACGGTTTCACCGATCATTCGGTTCGTGCGGAGGCTGGACCGCAATGCCGCGTCCACCGTGCTCGTCTACGACCCTTTGATCGACTGGCAGCGGGTCAACTTCCTCTGCATGAAAACCATCGCCCGCACGCTCGCTCACGTCGAGGTGCTCACGAGCTGAGCGGCGTGTTCCGCCGTTCACTCGACGAAGACCGGCAGAACGATTTCGATCCCGAACGCGTGGAGTCGGAGATTGGTCTGCCCGGGGCCGACCGAATGGACGGGCACACTTCCAATTCCCATACCGGTCGGTTCGGTTCCGATCTCCGCCACAGCCGGGTCGTCGCTCGACCATTCGAACTCGAAGTCGTCACCATAAAGCGACGTGTCGCCCTCCCCCCTCAAGAGCGGTTGGATGTCGTCCGAGCCTCCGTGTCCGATCGTCAGCTCATCGATGATCTCGGGACCACGTGCCGTCATGAAGCGGGCCCCCACGACCGGGCGAGCGTCGAGCTCGATCGAGTCCACCAACTCGCCGTCGTCGAGCACCTCGAGCGCGAACGTGCCTGGCTGCGTGGGCAGCACCTCTGCGATTCGGAGGGAAGTCAGCTCCTCTGCCTCTGCACAGGTCTGGCCGAATTCGACCTCGCGAAACGTGCCGTCACCCCGTTCGCAAAAGAACAACTCACGGAACTCGAGACCCACGCTATCGGGAACACGCCCGCGGAAGCGGCGTGTCGGGTCGCCTTCGGTGATGTTGACTTGCGACGTCGCGCCGGCCGCAATGGGCCTGTCGGCCTTGCACGCGCCGAAACATTCCTCGGTCTGATTGCCGCCGAATGCGAATCCCAAGATGCCCTCCCGGCCGGGCGTGGCATTGGGAAACACCGGATCGCTCGAGCAGCCCATTCCAGCAACCGAAACGGCAACAAGCACAAACGCACCACGAAACATGGATACACGCGTAAGAAAGCTCATCATGCTACGAGCGTAGCAGTAGCCTTCCGGCGAGGCCGTCGCGCCAGCTCAAGTAAGATCGCGGTAATACGAGCACGCTCGTCCGCACGAAGGGCGGCCAAGTGACAATGAAGGGGCTGTCCAGACTTCGGCGTTCGGCTCGGCGTTCGGCCCGGCCTTCACTTGCGCGCGTCAGCGCGGGCCGGGCCGAACGCCGAGCCGAAACTTGGGACCAGCCCCTACCGGGGAGAGAACATCGGGTGCATCTCCCCCGTCGTCCTCGGATCCGTGGACAGGTACACGATGTCGGGATTCGACCCGTTGTCGCACGCGATCTTGTCGGCAGGGACCGTGGGGCTCCCATTGAACGTCGAGTCGTAGACGTACAGGGTCGTTATGTCACAATCGCTGAACCAGAGAATCACTCCGGCTTCGTTTTCGATCGAGGACGCGACGATGTAATGCGGACCAGGCCGCCACACACGAAGCGTGCGGTTCCCGTCTCCTTCGGTCGTGAGGCAGACGAGCTGCGCCGTGTCGGCCTTGACGTCGATGGCGGAGTCGGCGTTCCAATTCCGGATCGTGAGGTCCTCGGCATAGATTGCGACGGAGCCGTCGAGCACCATGCCGTCGTAGTTGGTCGTCTCGTAGCTCTCCCAAACAGGCCAGTTGGGCTCGAGCGTCACGTTCGACAGGAAGAGCGTCGCCCCGGGCGCGTAACCCGTGCTGATGGCGGCGCCATATTCGTCGGTGCTCATCAGATCCGTGACCGTGACGTCGACGAGGGCTGCGCGCGGGTCGTTCGGCGCCTCTTCCTCGCGCAGGTCGAACGCGTATTTCGCGGTGGTGCCGCTCGCGTCGCGAATGAAGCGGGGTAGCTCGACGAATTGCCTCGTCGTGAAGTCACCGGAGAGGACCGGCACGTCTGCGAATTCGGCCTCGATCCACGCGTTGGGGGAGGTCGCGCTCGAGCCGCACGCCCGCACCGATCCACCGCCGCCGCCTTCGGAAATGCCACCCGCGCCAGCGCCGCCTTCTCCGACGGGAGCTCCGCCGGTTCCTCCGCTACCCCCGGAGTTGGATCCGGCGCCGTCGCCGTTGCCACCGAGCGACGTCGTCCCACCGCCCGCCGACGGGCCCGCGGCGGTGCCGTCGTCGTCAGCGCACGCCGAAATCGAGAAGAGCCAGCTCGGCGCGACGGCAATCGCCATCCGGAGAAACCCGTTTACGCGCCACGGCCGCTTCATGGGTAAGGTCTATCACGATGCCGGAATATGGGATACCGGCGCTCACGGAGCCGCCTATCGTGACAGGCGCGTCACGGATTGACGGATTGCGCGTCGACGACGGCGTCGAGAAGCGGCAAAACGACGTCCTCGACGCCCGCTTGCCACACGATGGACGCGTGTCGATCCGTGAGCTGGCCCCACGCGGCCTTCGTCTCTGCCGGCTCTTCTGCCTGGTTGGCGCGGGCTTCGAGCTCGACGACGAGACGCTCCCGCAGCTCGGTGACCAACGTCGCAATGGTGGCGCGCTGATCCGGCGGCGCCGTATCGAAGGCCCATTGCACGATTGCATAGGCGAGGCTCGCGTGGCTCGCTTCGTCCGCCGCAATGGCGCGGAGCGCATCGCGAATCGCCGGGATGTCGCAATGGTCGGCCGCAGTATGGGCGTGCAGGCTCGCGATGGTCTCCCCGACACAGCCATCGAAAAGGCTCGCTTCGGCGAGCGCGACGAAGTCCACGTCGACCTTTGCTTGCGCGACGGGCAACGGGCCGGGGCCGAAGGATTGCCCTCCGAGGGCGCTCGCGATGGAGAACGCCACGTGGGCGTGACGGATCTCGTCGAGCGCGGCCTCGTGTGCGCGACGAACCAGCTCCGCCGGCGCGCCGAGGGCGAGCAACGAAAGCGAGAGACGAGAGAACTCCGCCGCGGAGGCGTGCTCTAGAAGCGCGTCGCGCTTCCACGCTTCGGCTGCTGCCTGTCGATCCTTGGCGATGCCGTCGCGAGGAACGAACTGCGCGGCCCGGTCCGACCAGCCGTCGCGCTGGACGAGGGTCGCCGTGAGGACCTGTCGCTCGGCTCCTTGCGCGCGAAGAGGGCGTCCAATCATCGCTCGCAGCTCGAGCGCATAGCGTCCGTGCCCGTCGTTCGCTGCACCGCCGTCGTGAGTCATCCGGTCGACGATATCCAAGGAGACGTCGTCTGAAAAAGAACGAAGCGTTATTTCGTGGGCGCGTGTCGGGCGAAGAACGCCTCCAGCAAGCCGGCGCGTCGATACGTGCGAAGCTCCGCGGCCGGCCCCCCGGTGGGCGGAGGGTCCACGAGCAAGAGCGCTGGCCAGAGGGTCTCCGGGGCATCGAAGGTGCGCCGGTCGGGTGTGAGGACGACAACGCCACGGCTCGCGCCGGTGCTCGCCTCGACGAACAATAGCGCGTCGCCCGAGGGACGGTGGGCTAGGCGAACACCGTCGGGCACCGCGTTCGCCAGCCATGCGCCGTCGGCGCTGACGGCGAGCGTGTCGATGCCCCGAAAGTGTGGCTCCGTGTGGTCGACCATCGCGACGACCTCGGGGGCCGGCAACCGTCGGGCAATCTCCAGCTCGGCTCGTGCGACCGGGACGACGTCGATCCCGACGAGCGGTCCGAGCCCCAGGTTGCGCGAGCCGTCGTTCGGCGCGACGAGGAGGGCGCGACCGTCCGTGGTGAACGCGACGCCGACGCCGAGATCCACCGGTGCGCTCGCGCGCTTGGTCGGGTCGTCGAGGTCGACGACGGTGACGGTCGAGTGACCGCGCGTCGTGGTGCGATAAGCGAGCTCGCTCGTCCCAGGACGAAATGCCATCGCCGGCTCGAAGTCGTCCTCGATTTCGCCGTCGGGCTCGATCACGGTTCGCTCGTTGTCGTGGGCGAGGTCGAACGTCGTCACGCCTTGCAGCCACGAGCGCACCCCGAGGTGTTTTCCTGTCGAAGACCATTCGAGCGACAAAACCGGCGCGCCGCCCGGTCTGCCGACGACGCGCGCGGGGCGTTTGCCGTCGATGGACTCGATGCGAAGCTCGTCGGAGGAGGCGATCGCGATTCGGTCGCCCTCGGGTGAAAAGGCGAACGCATCGTCGACACGCGCGTTCAGCGTCGAAATGACTCGCCGGCTGTCGAAGTCGACGATCGAGAGCGCGCCGGTCTCGGTCATGAACGCTCCACGCTTTTGCAGAGCGTCGAGCTCGAAGGCGAGGATGTTCGCTTCGATGACGGCGCGGCGTGAAGCTGTCCGAGCGTCGAGCTCGAAGATACCGGCCGTCGTGACGTCGAAGACGACGCCCGGATCCCGGCCGAACCGAAGCGCGATCGTTCGCGGTGGCGCGGGAGAACGGAATCGAAGCTCGCCGCTCGCGACGTGCCGTACGACACACGTGTCGTCGCGCTGGTATCGGTAATACGAGCCGTTCGGCGACCACATGCCATCGCCCCCGTGAAGCCCGCGGACGACCGTTCCGTCGTCGAGGCGGTCGAGCACCGTGCTCGCCGACGCGGGGCTCTCCACGGCGACGAGCTCCCCGTTTGGATCGAAGCGCGCCGTGAGGGGACGCGACTCGGTGGTCGAGAAGAGAACCTCTCCGGTGTCGGTATCGTAGAGGTGGAGGCGGAACCACGCGACTTTGTCGAAGTCGCTCATGCGCTGGACGGCGAGGCGATCGTCGCGCGGGGCGAATTGGATCGTCGCGTTCGTCTCGTCTGCGAGGCTGGGGACGGTGAAGGTGCGTTGGCGGTCCGCGCGGTGAACGTGGATCCCGTTTTCGTCTTCGACGACGAGCAGGTTCCGGTTTTCGAGCACCTCCTGCGGAGGCACGTCGAACTGTTTCGCGAATGCTGCGATGGTCGCGTCGTCGACCAGGTCGGTGACGGCATGCCCGTGACCGAAGAGCTCGATTTCCGACGGGGTCGGCACCTCCGTGCCGGTGTCCAGCTCGTAAGCTTTACCGGCAGCGACGACGATCTTCGCCGTCGTGACGAGGTCCGACAACCCAGGCGGCGCGGGCTTCTTCCAAACGACCGCGCCGTCGTCGAGGCGGCGCACCTCGAGCCAGGCTTCGCCGCGCGCATCGGTCATCGCGAAAGCGACGTGGGCATCGCCCAGGCCGCATCCTCCTGCGTACGGGCGTCGCACTTGAATGATCGTGTTGGACGCTCGAAGCCCTCCGCCCGAAGGCTCTTGAACCGAGGCAACTTCCATCGTGGTGCAGGCAGCCAGAACGCTGGCAGCCAGAACGCCGGCAGCCAGGGCGCCGGCGGCCGCGAGCGTCGCCGCTCGTCCAACCCACCGTCGCCCCGGCCTCCCCATCACGCTACTTGCTCAATCCCGAAAGCGCCGCGAGCAGGTTTGCCGCGCCCTTGACGGTTTGCGTGACCTCGATCGGCTGCCCCTTCTCTTCGCGCATGACCAAGAGGTCGTGCGGTATCTCGACGAGAAAGCGGCTGGGTACGCGTTGCACGGGCTTGCCTCGAACGACGCGGCGTTCGGCACGACACAGGTACAGCTTGTCCTTCGCGCGCGTCACCGAGACATAGAAGAGCCGGCGCTCTTCGTCGACGCTGGAGGCGTGCTCGCTCGCCGGGACGTCGGTCGCGCGCTCGGTCTGGGTGCGCGCGTGGGGCAACAGGCCCTCTTCGATACCGGCGATGAGCACGAGGGGAAACTCGAGCCCCTTTGCGCCGTGCATCGTGGTGAGCGTCACCGCGTCGCCCTTCTCCTTGTCGCCGCCGTCCTCACGGAGCGCGAGCAGCCGAAGGAACTCTTCGAACGAATCGCGGCCGCCGAGGCCTCGTTCGTCGCGCCGCTCGAAGAGGCGAATGATCCCTTCGATGTTGTTCAACCGGCGCGTCGCAGCGGCGTTGGAGGCCGACGCTGCCTGCAAGTCTTCCTTGAGCTTCATGTCCTCGCAGAGCGCGCGAGCGACGGCGGCCGAAGGCTCGTTCTTGGAGAAGCGCCCGCGGACGGCGTCGATGATGGTGCAGAGGTCGCGCGCGCCGGCGACGGCAGCGGGCGCGAGCCCCTCGACGGCGTGAGCGCGCGTGACGGCGGTGTAGAGCGAGGTGCCTTTCGCCGTCGCATACGAGGAGAGCTTCTCGAGCGCGACCTCACCGATCGAGCGCGCCGGATAGTTGATGATTCGGCGGAGCGAAATCTCGTCCATCGGATCGAACGAGACGCGCAAATACGCGAGGAGGTCTTTCACCTCTTTGCGCTCGAAGAACTGCACGCCGCCGAGCATCGTGTAGGGGACCTGCCGCTCTTTCAGCGCGGCCTCGATCTCGGGGCCCTGCAGGTTCGACCGGTAGAGCACCGCGACGTCGCTCGGACGAAGCCCGCCGCTTCGAATCGCGTCGTCGATGGTCCGCGCGATGAATTTGGCCTCGGTCTCGCCGTCGGAGCAGACGACGTGCTCGACCGGCTCCGAATCGGGTCGCGTCGAGATGATCGTCTTTTCGTGGCGGCGCGCGGTGCTCGACTTGAGGACGCTCGACGCGACACGCAGGACGTTCGCGCTGGAGCGGTAATTCTCCATCAGCTTGACGACCTTCGCGCCCTCGAAGTGGCGTTCGAAGTCGAGGATGTTGCGGACGTCGGCGCCGCGCCACGCGTAGATGGATTGGTCGTCGTCGCCGACGACGCAGACGTTCTTGTGACCGCCTCCGATGAGGCGCAAAAGCTCGAGCTGCGCTTGGTTCGTGTCTTGGTATTCGTCGACGATCACGTACCGAAAACGCATTCGATACTTCTCGAGGATCTCGGGCCGCGCTCGCCAGAGCCGCACGACCTCGCAGATGAGATCGTCGAAATCGAGCGCCTGGAAGCCGCGCATCATCGTGACGTATTGCGGGTACACGATCGCCGTAATGGCGTCGTACTCGGACGGCTCGATCCCGTTCTTCGCGATGCCGCGCTCGTAGGCGTCGGGCTCGATGAACGCGTTCTTCGCGGTGGAGATGCGGTTGAGAATCGCACCGACGTCGTAGCTGCGCCCCGTCTTCACGTTGCGCAGCGCCTCGCGAATGACGCCGTAACAATCGGCCTGATCGAAGATGACGAACTTCGCACCGCGAAAGCCGAGGGCGCGGGCCTCGGCGCGGAGCACGGTCAGGCCGAATCGGTGGAAGGTCCCGATCGTCAGGTCCTTCGCCGCCTTGTGACCGACGAGCTTCGCGACGCGCTCGTGCATCTCGGCGGCGGCCTTGTTGGTGAAGGTCATCGCGAGGATGTTCCGGGCGGAGACGCCGCGGTCCATCAGGCGCGCGATTCGCGTGGTGACGACGCGGGTCTTGCCCGAGCCGGCACCTGCAAGGACGAGCAGCGGCCCCAGGTCGTGCTCGACCGCATCTCGTTGGCTCGGATTCAGCCCATCCGTTCGAGTCACGATTCCGCCATAGCGGGGACGCAGCCCCGCCGGGAGCTTGACTCGGTCCCGTCACGTGAGAAGAAGACGGCTTCGTCGGGAACGGGGTACGCTCGTCCGGCGTCCTTGTCTCTCAGCGTCCGATGACCCCGGCCGATCCCGACCGCTCGCCATCCGGTGATTGGGGCTCCACCCCGTCGCGTGGCCAGGGTGTAAGCGCGGCGCGCACCGGGGAGTCGCTCTCCGTCGAGCCCGTCGCCCGTAAGAGTCGCCTTCGCATCGCCCTGAAGGCGGGGGCGCGCGCAGGCTCCGTCGCGGCCGTCATGGGGCTGGTCGTTTCGATCTTCGAACAGGCGGTCGTTCAGATCTGGGCCGCCGGCCGCATCCACCCGTCGATCACCGAGCGCATCGGCGGCGCGGCGCTCGGGGCTTCGTTCTTCGGGATGGCGGCTTGGATCGCGGGCTCGCTCGGCTTCTTGGTCGCCTTTGGCCGCGGGGTCGAGCGGGCCACGAAGGTGAAGGTCGTCTGCGCGACGGCCGCCATTTCGATCGTCGCGTTGTTCCATGCGTTCGCCCTCGCACTGCGCCTGATGCTCGGGTCGAGCCTGACGGTGAGCGGCGTGCAGTTCTTTCTGAACAGCGCCGGCCACATGATGAGCGCGATCTCGAGCCAATACATCGGCTACGTGCTGATGTTGCTGGCGGGGGCGATCGTCCTTTCCGGTCTCGTCGCGATGACGGTGCGTCGCGTCTCGCGCGCGCCGATCACCGTTCGCCGGGTCGAGGTCTATTCGAGCTTCGGGATGACGACGCTCGCGGTCGTCGCCATCGCGGCACCGCTCCCCTCGTCGATCACGCGCGGCGCCGCGAAGACCTCGCCCGAGGTCGCGCTGATCGCCTCCGTCGGAGCGTCGCGCCGCAGTGAGCGGTTCACGGGGGAGACCTTCGGCGTGCTGACCGGCGCCGCGCTCGACAGCCCCAAGATCACTGCACGCGCCGAATGGAGCGCGAATGCGACGGAGATCGAGCGGCGGCCCAACGTGATCATCGTCACGCTCGAGACGGTGGGCGCGAACCACGTGGGCTTCCTCGGCTACAAGCGGGACGCGACACCGAACCTCGACCGCATCGCAGCCGACAGCCTCGTCTTCGAGCGTGCGTATTCGACGGCGACGCATTCGAACTACGCGCAAATGTCGGTCATCTCGTCGCTGTTTCCGCGCCGAGGCAGCGCGCTCGACATGTATCAGCGCCTCGATTACCCGCGTGTGCTCCTGCACGATCTGATGTCGCCGCTCGGGTATCAGACGGCGACCGTCTCGAGTCAGGACGAGTCGTGGCAAGGGATGCAGCGCTTCCAGACCACCGCCACGCCGACGTATTTCCGCCACGCGCCCGACCACGAGGGCGAGCGCCTCGACATGGTGACGGAGGAGATCGCGCCCGACGAAGAGACGATCAAACACGCCATTCAGTGGATCGACCGCGCCGCGGGCGGCGGGTCGGAGGCGCGCGAGCCATTTTCGCTCTACGTGAATCTGCAATCGACGCACTTCCCGTATCCGATCCCGTCGGAGGCGCCGCACCCGTACGAGCCGTACACGCCGAAGGGCACGTTCAACTATGTGGTGTGGGAACGTGACGATTTGCCGACGATCATCAACCGATACGACAACGCGCTCCGCTACGTCGATGCGCAGGTCGGCCGGCTGTACGACGCGCTCGCGGAGCGAGATCTGCTGCACGACACGATCCTGATCGTGACGGCCGATCACGGGGAGAACTTCTTCGATCACGATATGGTCACGCATGGCCGGAGCCTCTTCGAGGAAGAGGCGCGTGTGCCGTTCATCGTGCACTACCCTGCGTGGCTCGACGCGCGGCACGTCGAGGAGCCCGTGTCGACGCTCGACGTCCTTCCGACGATCGTCGATCTGTTGGGCCTCGACCCACACCCGGGCCTCCAAGGGGAGAGCGTCGCCTGGCTCGGGCTCCCCGGGGCAGAACGAAGCGCGGCCGTGTTCATGAACATCCAGGGTTGGAAGCACTACGACGGCATCGTTTGCATGCCGTACAAGCTCGTCTTCGATCCCGACACGGACGAGTCTGCGCTTTACGATCTCGTCGCCGACCCACACGAGAACAACGACATCGCCAAGCGCAGGCCGGAGGTGGTGGTCGCGCTCGAGACGGTGCTCCTCGCGCAGATCGACGCGCAAGAGCGGTATCACGCCGACGACGAAGAGGGCCGCCTGTTCCGCGGGGATCGATTCGCGCCGCTGATGCTTCCCTGCCCCGAGCCGGCCGAACTCGACCCTCCGTGATCGCGATCGTCGGCGGTGGGCCTGCCGGGCTATCGACGGCGCTCTTTCTTCATCACGTTGCGCCCGAGCTCGCGCGACGCGCCGTCGTCCTGGAGAAGGGTCGATACCCGCGCGAGAAAATCTGCGCAGGGGCGATCGGAGGGCGTGCGCTCGATCTGCTCGCGTCGATCGGCGCGCGCCCCGACGTCCCGCACGTGGCCGTGCGCGGCATCGCCGTGACGACCCGTCACGGCAGGCTCGTCGAGCGGTGCGACGAAACCTGCGGATGGATCGTGCGCAGACGCGAGTTCGATGCCGGTCTGGCCGCCGTCGCCCGCGCGCGCGACGTCGTCATCGAAGAGGGCGCGAGCGTTCGCGCCATCCATCGCGAGGCCGACGGCTTTCGCATCGAGATGGAAACGGGCGCGACGCATCGCGCACGGGTCGTCGTCGGCGCCGACGGCGTGGGTAGCATCGTGCGAAGGTCGCTCGGCTGGACCCGCGGGAAGGTCGTGGCGCAAGCCGTCGAGATCGACACTGAACGAAGCGCGTCGGATCTCCCACCGGACGTCATGCATTTCGACCTGACGTCGAACTCGACGCGCGGGTACGCGTGGGACTTTCCGACGCCGCTCGACGGGCAGGTGCGGATGTCCCGCGGCGTGTACGACCTCGGACCGCGCGTCGAAGACCCGGGCGCGGCGCTCGATCGCAGGACTGAGGGCGAACGCAAGGTCGGCGCGAAACGACGTTTCTCGGAGCGCGGGGCCGTTGTCGGCGAGGTGTTGTCGCGACACGGCGTCCTGCTCGTCGGCGAGGCAGCGGGGATCGATCCGGTGCTCGGCGAAGGGATCGCGCAGGCGATTTACTACGGCGCGTCCGCGGCTCATTACCTCGCGCGGGCACTCGGCGCCGGTCGCCTGGGCTTCGAGGACTATGAGCCGCTCGCGCCTCGATCACGGCACTCCCCACGCTCCGAGCCGGAGCGCCGCCTTGCACTGGACCTGTCGATCCGAGCGCGAGCGCTCGACCACGTCTACGGCGAGACGCGCGAGACGCTGGAGCGGACCGTCGCGCGATCGCACGCTTTCGCTCGCGCCGGTCTCGACTATTTCGCCGGAAGACGCGTGAGCCGGCTCGATCTGCTTCGAGCCGGCTCACATCTCGCGCGAGCACGCTTCCGCTGGGGCGCGTGACGCGCGCAATCCTCAGGGGGCCGGCGCTTCGCTGGTGACCTGGAGCATCGTGTTGCCGAAGTCGGCGAGCTCGAACGTCGCGAAGCCCTCTTCCTTCTGCGCGGGGGCGACGACCTTCCAGGTGACCGTCTCTTTGCCCTTGTCGTCCTTGCCGATCTCACCGACCGCGAGGTTCGCCGACGCGTTCTTTCCCGTCGGGACCTTGATCGTGAACTTCGGCCCGGCGGACGAGACGGTGCTCGTCTCTTCGGCGGGCGGGCGCTGCGCCATCACGCGGTAGACCGTACCGATGCCGCCCTTCGCCTTCTTCGGCGGCTTCTTGTCGATCATGAAGGTGACGAGAATGCCGTCGTTCAACGCGAACTCCGGGATGCGGAACACCGACTGGTCGGCCGTGATCGTCAGCTTCGCGGCCGGCGTCTGGCCGAAGGTGCCGGTGACCTTGTCCTTGCCTTCGGCGGTCATCGGCGGGCGACCACTCGACTTCGGACCGGTGGCCGTCGGCTCGGCGGTCGGCGCCGAGGTCGGCTCCGCCGTCGGCGCGGAGGTGGGCTCTGCCGTCACCTCGGGCGGGGCGGACGTCGGCTCGGCCGTGACCTCGGGCTCCGTTTGTTGGGGCGTGCTCGACGAACATGCCCATAACGCCACAGCCAAAAGGGCACATGCGCCGATCGCGCGCGTGCGGCGCGGTCGGTTCACTTCGTTGGAATCGGAAGAGGCCAGCATCGACTGCGTCATGGGTCAGAACCTCCGTCGGAGCGAGCGACGCTCGGGAGAGTAGGCTCGCATTCATTCCGAATGCGGCGCGAGCGTACCCCAGATTGGACGCACGGCGAGACCGTCGTGGCTCAACGGCCACAAGCGAAGACCAGTTGCTCCGAACTGGTCTTCGCCAATCATGAAGGAGCGCCGGGTGCAGAGTTTGGCCATGTTCGCCGCGGAAACAGCTCCTCACTGGCTGGGAGCTGCTTTCGCGGCGAACAACCACGGCAAACGATTCGCGCTGTAAGCACGGGTCGGCAGGGCGGGCGCGCTTGATTCGACGGCTTCGGGCTGCGATACCCCTGTCATGCACGCGCACCGCGCTACGGCTTGTCTGCTCGTCGTTCTGACCGCCCTCGCCGCTTGCTCCGCGCCGCCACCTCCACGCACGGACGTGCCGGAGACCGCAGGCACGTCGGACGCGAACGCCGGCGGCGATCTCGCGCCCGTCCCTGCGCCCGCCGGGCTCGTCGCCAAGGGCCGCGCGAAGAGCCTCGGCGCATCGCTTCGCGTCGTCGAGTCCCTCGTCGGTGCCCCGGCCGGTACCGTCGAGGGCGCTGGCCGTGGCGCGATCACGCAGCTGCTCGCGCGCGGGCTCAGGCTCGAGATCGATCCATCGTTCGGGCAGCAGCTCGCGATCGACGCGCCGATCGACTTCGCGGTCGCCGCCGCCGAAGGCACCGACGTGAACATTGCGTTTTCGGTCGGCCTCGCTTCGCTGGATCAGGCGAAGGCCGCTGCCGGCCCGAACCTCGCCGAGGTGGGTCCGGGCGTCTGGGCCCTCGGAGGGGAAAAGGCGAAGGCCTCGTGCGCGATCATGCAGGCCGCCGGCGCCGCGCCGGCGCGCCTCGTCTGCGGTCCGCGCGAAGCGGACGTCACGGCCCTCGGCCCCTACCTCGTTCGCACGCTGAGCGTCGAGGCGCCGCCGGCACAAGACCTCGTGGCGGACATCGACGTCGTCGCGCTCAACGCGCGCTTCGGCTCGATCGCGCGGAAGCTCATCCCCAGCGCGCCGATGATCGCGGCGCGGCAATGGGGCACGGGCAACCCGACCTACGACAAGGCCCTCGAGGAGATCGTGCGGTTCTTCGCGAACGACGCCGGCCTGCTGCTCGAGGACATGAAGTCGGTGCGCCTCGAGGGGACGATCGATCAAGCCAAAGGCATCAGCTTCAAGCTCCGCGCGGATCTCAGCGGAGGGTCGAAGTCGTGGTTCGCACGGACCGCGCTCAGCGGGGCTTCGAGCCGCGTGCCCGATCAACTCTGGAAGGGGCCCTCGGACGCGAGCGGCGCGGTCTTCGGCACGGTGGTGGATCCGGCGTCGTTCGGCGACGTGACCAAGGCGGTCAAAGGGATGCTGCTGGGCGGCCTCGAGTCCGCGAAGGTCGGGAGCGACGCCGAGCGCAAGAAGGTCGCCGATCTCGTCGACCTCCCCATTGCGAAGGGCACGAGCTTCGTCGCAATGGGCGGCTTCGGGCGCGTCACCAAGCCGACCGACGCGAAATCGGCGAAAGACAAGCAGCAGCGCCATTTCGATCGCCTGATGGGCTGGTACCTCATCGGCACCAATCAGAAGGCCGACGCGTGGGCGAAATGGATGAAAGATGCAGCCGCTGCATTCAACCAGGCGGGCGTCCAGAAGGCGTTGAAGAAGGAGCTCGGCAAGGACGATTCGGTGAGCCTCTCGACGTCCGCCGCACCCAAAGAGCTCGGCAAAGGTGCGGTTCAGCTGAACGTCGCGTTCACCAGCAAGGTCGAAAAGGAAACGGCGGCGGGGACGCTGCTCGTGTTGCTCATGCCCGACGGTGATTCGTCGTGGATCGCAATGGGCTTCGATCGAGCGGAGCTGGTCGAGCGACTGCTCCGCGCGAAAGAGGGCAAAGGGTCGCTGAAAGAGCGCACGGAGCTCGCGTTGCTCAACCAGGCGGGAACGAACGGCGGCGCCTTCGCGACGCTGCAATCGTTCCGCTCGTCGGTCTACGCGATGATGCTCATGCGCGCAGCGTACGATAAGAACGCGAAGCCGGACGACGTCGCGAGCGAAGCGCTCCGAGCGACGGACGAAGTATTTGCGTCGCTGCCACGAAAAGGACTCGCGCCGATGTTCGTGCGCACCAGCGTGCAAAACAACGTCGCCTCCGTGGACATCGATCTCGGCAAGCCCGTGCTCGACGACGCGAGCGCGCTCGTGAAGCTGTTCCAGCCGCAGAAGCGATAACGACACCACCTCGTCACCATCGGCGTCGCGAACGGCGGCGCCGATGTAGGGCATTCAGGTGATGCCCGACGCTCTCATTGGCATTCTCGGCGAAACCGCTAGGCTCAGCGAGGAGGCCCTATGCTTACTCGATCCCTCCGGTTCCTTTCGCCCCTGCTGCTTCTCGCGGCCACGGCTTGCGATGGTTGCAGCTCCAACGATGCTTGCGAGCAATACGGCGTCGAATGCGGCAAGTCCTGCATCGACGACTTCACCTGCGCCGAGGGCTTATTTTGCGACGAGGACAAGACCTGCAACGCGGAGTGCACGCCCAACGGCAACGAATGCGGTGAGGGGATCGCATGCGGCCCGACCGGTCGTTGCCCGGAAGGCAGCGGCGGGAGCGGTAACAGCGGCGGATCGACCGGCCAGTTCAATACCGACGGCGGCAGCGGCGGGTCGGGTGAAGGCGGGAATTGCCCGAGCGTGCAGATCACGTTCGAGCCGACGACGCCCACCGTCCTGCTCATGGTCGACCAATCCGGCAGCATGACGGAAGACTTCGGCGGCGGATCGCGCTGGGACGTCCTCTACGACACGCTGATGGATCCGAACGACGGCATCGTCGCAGACCTCCAAGATCAGGTTCGGTTCGGCTTCTCGCTTTATACCGGCGACGGAGGCGACCAATGCCCGCAGCTCGGACAGGTGAGCATCGCGCTCGGCAACTACGACGCGATCGACGCCGTGTACGGTCCCGCAGGTCCGGATGGTGAGACGCCGACGGGCGACAGCATCAATGCGCTTTTGCCGGGTCTACTCGCATTCGGCGAGCCCGGACCGAAGGCGATCGTCCTCGCGACGGACGGTGAGCCCGACACCTGCGAGGAACCGAATCCCCAGAATGGTCAGATGGAGGCGATTCAAGCCGCCCAGGCCGCGTACACGGCGGGCGTCACGCTGTACATCATCGCGGTCGGCGGCGACGTCAGTGAAGGCCACCAGCAAGACATGGCGAACGCGGGGACCGGCAAACCGCTCGATGGGAGCCAGGGCAATTCGCCGTATTACCCCGCGAACGATCAATCCGCGCTCTACGACGCGTTCCTCGAGATCATCAATGGTGTCCGCTCGTGCGTGCTCACACTCGACGGCACGGTCGATCCCGAAAAGGCGGCCGAGGGCCACATCTATGTCGACGGCAACGAGGTCTTCTACGGCGACCCGAATGGTTGGCAGCTCAATTCACCGACGGAGATCGAGCTCCTCGGTGAGGCGTGTGAAGCCATTCAAGAAGGCAATCACACGGTGACCGGCGACTTCGATTGCGGAATCATCGGGCCGCCGCCGGTTTGAGGGGGCGCACCCAGCGAAAACGGAGAGAACCGCCAAGACACGAAGAGAAGAGAGAGTGCACGAAGGGAAGAGGAACTAAAAATCCTCTTCCTTTGCGCTCTTCTTCTTTCCTTTGCGCCTTTGCGGTTGCTCCTAATGCGCCTTGACCAATGACGCGAGCAGCGTGCGCGCGGCTTCCTTGTCGGTCGATTCGACGGCAAGGAGGAATGCGCCGCTGCGCCGGACGCTGGCTTCTTTGCCGAGGCGGGCGATCTCTTCGGCGGGGAGCGCGTCGGCGCCTGCGCTCGCAGGAACGAACGTAATCGTGTAGCTCGTGCTGCCGAGGGATGCGGTGAGAATGGTCGCCGCGCCGCTCGCCCGGCTCGAGACGTCGGTGCAGCCCGCGTCTTTCAATGCGCGTGAGACGTCGGCCGAGGTTGCTTGCGCGAGCACAGCGCCGCCCACGGTCGGTCCTGCGCTCGCGGAAGCGTCGCCGGCGCTGCCTGAACCCAAGGACGCGTTGGCGGCGTCGCCTGGCTCGAAGACCACCGGGTAGATGACCTTCACGGATGCGCCGCCCTCGGGCTGAGGGAACGACAGCCCGAAGAACGCCTTCGAGACGCACGATCCGACGCTCGCGTCGCTCATCGTCGTGGTCGCGGACGCGGCGCTCACGCTGCCGTCCGCCGCGATCGTGAAGTCGACGACGACCTTGCCCGAGAGCGTCGGGTCTTTTCGGAGGCCGTTTTCGTAGCAGAGGCGAAACCGTCCGAAGTTCTGGCGAACGATGCGCTGAATCACCTCGGGAGGGAGGCGACCGCTCACGCTGACGGCGCCCATTCGAACGCTGGGCGGCTTCGAATGGCTGCCGTGGAGGCGACCCTTTCCGGAGCCGATTCCGTAACCCGAGCCCGTACCGGCGCCGTGACCGAGCGTGCCGATGCTGCCGAGGCCGATGCCCTCGCCGCGCCCTCCGCCGCCTTCACCGATGCCGGTGAGACCGAGGCCGCCCGCACCGAATGAGTCGCCGATGGCGTCGCCCCACATGTTGCCGCGCGCGCTCAGAGGATCGTTGCCGAGCGAGTCATCGCGCCCCCAGGGCGCGGTCGGCGCGTCGGGATCGCCGCCTGCGCCGCTGTTGAGCAGACCGATCATGCCGAACTCGGCTGCGTCGCGGAGCGCGGCCTGCCGCGCGATGTGCGGGTCGGGGTTGTCCGCGGGGCCTTTCACCCCGTAGCGAGCCTCCGCCTTCGACTCGGTACCGCGCGCTCCGAGCTCACCCTCCCCACCGATCAGCGCGACATCCGATTCGACGACGGCGATCTCGACGATGTCCTTCTCCTCGACGGCGGGCAGAAGCAGCTCGAGATCTTCTTCGCGTTTGGTCTGCTTCTCCTCTTCGAGGGTCAGGAGCGGCACCACCATTCCGGCGAATGCGATCGCGGCGTGCGCGACGATGCCCACGGCGACGAACGCTCCCAGCTTGGCGTAATCCTCCTGGGGGCGAGACTCGAAGGCGTGGATGAAGCTCACGATCGAAGGATCCCACAATGGTCCTCCGGCCGATACACACGCCCTTTGGCGCGAGAAGCGCTACCCGCCTTTGCGCTGGATGAACGGAACGATGCGGTCGACGAAGGCTTGTTTGTGGAAGCGATCGAACTCCGCCCAGGTGGAGAGCGTCGACGTGTCCTCGACGCGGTCGAGAAAGACCTTGCCGTCGAGGTGATCACACTCGTGCTGGAACGTGCCCGCGGTGAGGCCGTGCACGACGCGCGTCTGCGTCTCGCCCGTGCGGTCCCAATAGGTGACCTCGATGTCCGCGAAACGCCGAACGACGCCGCGCAGGTTCGGGACGCTCAGGCACCCCTCGTAGTTCTCGAAGGTCTCCTCGGAGATCGGCTTGATGACCGGATTGACGAGGATCGTGAGTGGGATGTTCGGCTTGTACGGGTAGCGCGGGTTGTCCTTCACCTCGATCGCGCAGATGCGAACCGGCTCGTAGACCTGAGGCGCCGCGAGCCCCGCTCCGTTCGCGTCGCGCATCGTCTCGACGAGGTCGTCGATGAAGCGCTGAATGCGCTCGGAGGCGAGCTCTTCCGGGGTGATTTCGCGCGAGCGCTCGCGCAGAACCGGGTGACCAATTTGCGCGATCTTGAGGAGCGCCACGCGCGGAACGTAGCACAGGGCCGTTCGCCAAACCCGGCCGGAGTCCTAGCGTTTGCGAGCCTGGCTGAGCCAGATCGCGAGGGTCCCGGCGTCACCGTTGGGCGCGACGACGTCGGGACGTCCGTCGCCGTCGAGATCGCCTACCGCGACGACCCAGGCAGGCGTCGACGGCTCGAGATCGACGCGGCACGCTTCCGAGAGCGGCCGGCCTGCGCGTCGTCTGAGCACGAGGACGCGATCGCCCGCTCCGGCGACGATCTGCTCGACTCCGTCGGGGTCGACGCGCGCGGCCGCTGCGACGAAGACGCGTTGTCCGAGTGAGATCGGCGAGTCCTCGGCGGGCGCGAACGTGCCGCCGGGCGCGCCGAGCAGGACGCTGATCGTGTCCGCGTCGTCGTGCGCCGCGAGAATGTCGATGCGGCCGTCGTCGTCGGCGTGCGCGAGCGTGATTGCGTAGGGGCGCTCCGGCGTGTGGAACGGCGAGCCCGGCACGTGCGCGAAGCCGCCGTGCCCGTCACCTCGAAGCACCGCCACCGCGGAGCCGCCTATGAGCGGGGCGACGATGTCGAGACGGCCGTCTCCGTCGACGTCCGCGAGCCTGAGCACGTAGGGCTCGGCGCCGAGCCGAATCGGCGATCCGGCGGCGGGCGCGAACCGTGCCGCACCGTCGCCGAGGAGCACCGAGACGGAGTGGTCCTCTTGATTCGCGGTCACGATGTCCGCAGCTCCGTCGCCCGACACGTCTCCGACCGCGAGCCCGTGGTTGTGGGGCTTGCCGGCGTGCGCTTCGAACGGCGAGCCCGGTGCCGGCACGAAGGCTCCCGCCCCGTCGCCGAGCGCGACCGACACGCCGGCGCTGTCGTGATCGGTCGTGACGAGATCCAAATCGCCGTCGCGGTCGACGTCGGCGAGCGCCAGCATGTGCGCGCGGACGGAGAGAGGGCGAGCGGGCGCCGCATCGAACGTTCCGTCGCCTCGCCCGAGAAACGTGCGAATCGAGGGTTCGCGCGCGTCGCACGTGACCAGATCGAGGTCGCCGTCCGCATCGACGTCACCGATCGCGACGTCGATCGGGTGACCACTCACCGCCACGTCGCTGGCGGATCGCCACGGCGAAGCGGTCTCGCATGGAGCAGGTCCGCCGCATCCGGACGCGCACACGACGAGGGCGCCGACTCGGACCGAACGAAGGACGACTCGGAGGCTCACGGTGGATTGGAGACTCCGGCGCTGGAGATTCAGAAAACCTGGGTGGGACCCGGTGGTTCGATCGCTCGAATCGCGTCGAGGACGGAGGAGTCCGACAGGCCGAGCCACAAAGACGGAGCCACCGCGAGCGCGACGAGGAGAAGCGTGAGGACGACGGCCCAGGGCAGCTCGTCACGTCGAAGATCGGGCAGCGTACCGCCGTAAGGCTCGAGCTCGGGGCTCGTGCGCCACGATGTGGGCACGGCACCTGCGAGTGAGCCGAGACCGCGGGACGCGGCGAGCGCGCAGAGAACCAAGCCGAGGACCAGCGCGACCGCCACCCACGGCGCACGACCGATGCTGGCGACGATGCCGAGGAACAACGCCCAGAAGCTGCCACTGCCCGGTAGCGCACACGCGGCGAGGAGCCCGACGAGCCACGCGACCGCGAGCCGCGGCGACGCGCTGGCGAGACCGCCGAGCTTGGACATCGATGCGTCACCGGTTCGAGCGACGACCGCGTCGGCGACGAGGAAACAGAGGGGCAACGCGAGGGTGCGCGCGACGACGAACGCGAGGTGGCCCTGGAGACCTTCAGGCGTGGCCGTGCCGAGCGCGAGCAAGGTGAGACCTCCGCTCGCGACGCCGAGGCGGCCGACGAGGCTCTTCACATCGTCGTCGAAGAGCCCGCGCAACCCCGCCGCGACGACGGTCACGATGCCCACCGCGAAGAAAAAGCCCGCGACCGACACCCCGGCGTCCGGATAGAGCGGAGCGGTGAAGCGCGCGAGCCCGATGCCGCTCACCAGGGACGCAAAGGAGAGCACGAGCGCACCGACGGATCCTTCGGCCTTCGCGGCGAAGTCGGCGGCCCAACCGTGGAGCGGAACACACATCGCGAGCGGCAAGAACGCCGCGACCACGAGCACCATCGCGCCGCGATCGAAGCGCATCCCGAAGAGCTTCCCCGCGCCCTCGACGGCGGCGTGTCCGTGCGCCGCCTCGCGGGCGATCTCGGGCAACGCAAAGGTGCGCGTGACGGCGGTGCCGTCCACGAGTCGCGAGGGGAAGGCGTTCTTCGATACGAGGTAGGCGAAGACCGCAAACGACACCGCCGAGATCGCGAATGCGAGCGCCGTCTTGAGGGCGGCCGAGCGTGCCGCGGCCTCGGTGCGATCGAACGATTGCCACGCGAGCATCGAGGCGCAGATCGCGACGACCACGAGCGACGCGGCGCTCAGCGCGAGGCTCTGGCTGATGCAGAAGAACGTGGCGGCGGAAGCCATGACGCCGCCCCAGCCGAGGACGGCAGCCACGGTCGCGCGGCCCGGGCGCGCGGCCAGCGCCGCGGCGAACAAGACGATGCCGGCGAGCGGCAACAGCGGCGCGTTGAGCCCGTCCAAGCCGACGTAGTACTCGACGTCGCCGAACATCACGAAGCGCTCGATGTGCTGCAGCCCCCAGTTACCGTCGGCGCGGGTCAACAAGCGCGAGAAGCGCGACAGGACGATGCACGCACCGAGCGCGCTCGCGATCGCGAGCGCGGAGCCGGCTTGAGCGAGGCGACGCTCGTGCAAGTGCTTGCGGGCGATGGCGGCGAAGAGGCTGACCGCGAGGGGCAGCAGCGCGACGATCGTGAGGATGTGACGCAGCGGCGCCGGGCGGCGATCCGCGACGACGCTGAGGCGCGCGGGCGGGTCGTACTTGTCTGCGCCGGGCGCTGCGCCATCGGTCTCGACGACGAGGTTTCCGAAGATCTGCTGTGCGCGGGTCTCTTCCCAGCGAAAGCGAATGGTGTACGAACGCGTCTCGCCCGGCTTGAGCGGCATCGTCTCGCGGGACGCCGAGGAGATACCGATGCCCGCAGGTGTCCTCGAAGGGCCTTCCTCCTGCTCGAAACCGACGCGGTACACCTCGAGCGGCCCTTCGCCGACGTTCTTGAGCACGAAGGAGCCGGACATCTCGCGCTCGCCGGGAGCGAGTCGCAGCACCGAGCCCGGCGCGCCTTCGAGCGTCACCTCCGCCCGGCCGCGCGGACCTTCGCGCGGGCGCTCGGGGCGTTTGCGCCCTTCGATTTTCGGCTTTTCCTCGCCCATGTGGGCGAACGCAACGAGCGGCGAGAGCCAGCTCGCAGCAAAGACCAGGGCGACGAGCGCCGACAGGAAGATTCGCAACGCGCGGCTCACGAGGCCTCCTCGTCGGCATCGGGATCGACGGGACGTGCGGGTGTCGCCGCGGGTGCTTGACGGGCGACGAGCGCGTCGATCCAACCGAGCGGCAACGAAAGAATCGTATCGACGACCGCCGCTGCTCGTGCACCCCGCTCGAAGAAGGTGCTCGTCGCAGGGGCGGCGGTGGCTTCGGCCGGCACGGCGACCGGGGAAGACTTCGCCTTGGCGAACGCGACGAAGAGGGCGCCCCACGGGATGAGCCCGCCAAACACGATGACTGCCCAGCCTCGATCCGTCGTCGCCGCCCACGGAGTGAGCGCGAGCGCAACGGCGGGACCTGCGAGACAGCCGAGCGCGCCGAAGAAGGTCGCGCCCGTCGAGGGAACCGCGCCGCTTCGAGACGCGGCGTCGCGTCCGAGCGCCCACGCGACGCTGGCCCACACGACCAGCAGCGCGACCGCGAGGACGACGCCTTTCAAGCCGGAAAACAGCGGTGGAACGATCACGCTCGCCATGGCGATGAACGGGCCGGCGAACGGAAACGGCGCCGGCGCGACTGCGAGGGTCACCGCCAGATCGGAGCCCGCCGCGGCGCTCACCGGCTGTGGCTCGGGCGCAGGCTCTTCCGCTGTTTTGCGCTTGTCGACCGGCGCGGATTTCTTCGCTGCCTTCTTCGACGGCTTCGCCGGCGCCGGCTTTTCCGCGGGTGTTTGTTTCGGCTGGGGCACGCCGAACATCGCGAGGGCGGCGAGCCCCGGGCCGACGGCGGCCGCCGCTGCGAAGGCTGCAGGTGCCGCTGCCGTCAGGCCGGCGGCGCAGACCA
>JABFXY010000071.1 GCA_013361525.1 Polyangiaceae bacterium
GGTCTTTGAACGCGAGGCGCTGGGTCAGGTTGTTGTCGATGGCCCAGGCGAAACAGGCAGCGGCGATCGAGAGCATTCCGAGCGCATCTCCGCCAATCTCTCCGGGTCGCACTTTCAACAGGCCGGCTCCTACGAGGACCAGCGTAGCCGCCACGAGCTGCCGGAGGCTCAAGTGCTCGCGAAACACGAGCAGCGCGATCGCCATCGTGAACGGCGCCTCCAAATTCAGGAGCAGCGCGCCGGCTGTCGCGGTGATCCGCCCGAGTCCCACGAGCAGCAGCAACGGGCCGACAACGCCGCCGGAGAGGAGCACTGCGCCGAGGAGTGGGGCATCACGCTTGCGTAGCGGCGCCTCGACCTTCGTCGAACGAACGACGCGAAACGCAGACAACGCCAGGCCGGCGGCGAGATAGAAGAGGCCGGCCAGCAGTTGAGGATCGACGGCGCCGAGCAACCACTTCGCCGCAGGAGTGCTGACTCCGAACAGAAACGCCGCGGCGAGACCGCACAAAGCGCCCCGTGCTGCATCCGGAGATCCGCGCTGCTGTTCAACCATTGATTCGTGAGGTCGTTATAACCCTTGCGGTTTCATGATGCGAAGGACGGGCCCGTCTTGGAGTGGGAAGAAGACTCTATGGGTCACCGGGTCGACCGCCACGGTATGAGCGTTGTCGCCGACGTTCTGCTTGTGCAACTCGGTGAGGCCTGGTTTGCCAATGTCGAAGATGCTCATATCGCCGCCCTCGGCCGCCACGTAGAGCCAGCCAAAACCTGGGTCGACATCGATGACGTCGGGCCCGTCGCTCGTCGGCGCGGAGACGATGCCGCCGCCTCCGTCGAGCGGGACGCGCATGAGCTTGGCGTTACCCTCACAGGCGACGAGGCCGGTCTTGCGTTCGGGATCGAGCCGCAAGCCGTGGGCTCCCTCGCAATCGGGTAGATCGACGCTCTTGACCACGGTCGCCTTCACGGGATCGATCGCCACCAGCAGATTGGCGTCTTCTGCCGCCACGACGGTTACCCAGAACTGTTCGCGACTATCATCGAAGATGACGTTCCCAGTCTCCGCGCCGACATCCACTTGCGTGCGTCCACCGTTCCCCGCGTCGGCAATCAGCGATACGGCGCCGTCGCCCTGATCCGACACGCCCACGATTCGGTGGACCGAATCCCAGGCGACACCGTCGGGGCTGCTACCGGTCTCGACGCGCGACACGATTTCGAGTGTTTCGCTATCGATGATGACCAGCTGGTTCGGCTTGCTGGTGACGAAGATTCGTTTGGCGTCGGGAGCGGTCGCTACGCCACGGGCCGTTGAAATGCCGTCGATCACCTTGACCACCGTGCCGTCAGAGAGGTTCACGATCGCGACGGCGTTGTCGCCCATGTGCGCCATGATGAGGTGCCCCTTCTCCGCGTCAACGGCCTGGTAGTCGAAACGGGTCGCCTTGCCGGGCAGGGAGACGTCCTTCACCACCTCGAGGGGAAGGCGCGCGTCGCGAGGCTCGCTCGAGCACGCGGCTGTAGCGAAGACCGCTAGCGGAGCGGCGGCTCGGGCTCGAAGCATAGGCGATCGATACAGCTGTAACTCCAGTTGGTCAACGGCGCATCAGCATGGATCTATGTGGCGAATCGCATCGATCATCGTTGATGCTACAGATGTATCAGCGGCGACCGTCGGCAGCGTGGTATGACAGGTCACCCATGGCGCTGGACGTTCCGGAGCGAGAGGGCGATGGGCAGGCGCTCGACCGGTGGCTGCTGCTCGTGCATCGCCTCCCGCCGGAGCCCGCGTACCTGCGCGTGAAGGTCGGACGCCGCCTCGCGCGCATCGGTGCGGTCCCGTTGAAGAGCACGGTTTACGTGCTGCCCCGGTCGGCGGGATCGCTCGAGGACTTCGAGTGGCTCCGCAAAGAGATCGAGGAGGACGGAGGGGATGCGATGGTGCTCGCGTCGCGCGTCGTCACGGGCGTCGAGGACGCAGACATCGAAGCGCTGTTCCGGACCGCGCGCGACGCCGACTACGCCGCTCTGGCGGAAGACATCAAAGAGCTCGCGAAGACGCGTAAGAAGAAGAAGCTCGACGACGCCGACCGGTCCTTTTTGGCGGACGTCGCCAGGCTCGAGCGGCGCCTCGCCGAAATCGCCGCAATCGACTTCTTCGACGCCCCTGGCCGCGCGCGAGCGTCAGATGCGCTGCAATCGCTCCGCGAATCTGGTCGCCCGGTCGCGGCGCGGCCGCGCGATTCGATTGAAGCCTTTCGCGGGCGAGTCTGGGTAACCCGGCGCGGCGTCCACGTCGACCGAATCGCGACGGCATGGCTCATCCGTCGGTTCATCGACGCGGGCGCGACCATCAAGCTGGTCGCGCCGAAGGGCTATGTCCCATTGGACGAGGAGCTTCGCTTCGACATGTTCGAGGCCGAATACGGGCACGAGGACGGCGGTTGCACATTGGAGACCGTCATTCGCAGGTTCGGGCTCGACACCGCCGGCCTCGCGGCCGTCGGCGAGATCGTCCACGACATCGACATCAAAGACGCTCGATACCGGCGCCCCGAAACCGAAGGCGTCGCGTCGATTATCAATGGCATTTGCTTGTCCTCGGCTTCCGACGACGAACGACTCGAACGCGGCGCCCGCGTCTTCGATGCGCTCCTCGCCGACCTTCAACGCAAGAAGAACGTCAGAACGGAGGGACCGACATGAAGAGCATCTCAATCGCCATCTGCTGCGCGCTTTCAATCGCGGCCTGCTCGTCGGACACGGAGCCGAGCGCGGAGTCGGCGACACCCACGACCGCGACGGTCGCGTCGGCGACCGCGGCGCCGGGACAGGCGTCCGCGTCCGCGAGCGCGAAGACCGCGCAGCGCACCATCGACCCGAAGGCGGTCGAGGCCGTCACCAAGGGGAAGCCGGAAGTCGCGCAAGACGTCGTCAAAGTCTCGTTCCCGCGCGACGACGTGAAGGTCGCAATCGACGGCTATGGCATGCAGCCCTTCATGGGGCTGACGTCGTGGGCCGCGTTTTCTCCGGCTGTGAAAGACGGCGTCGAGGCTATGGTGATGGGCGATCTCGTCGTGTTCGAAGACGAGGTGAATGCAGTGATGAGCGCCGCACTCGATGCCGGGCTCGAGGTGACGGCGCTCCATAATCACTTTTTCTACGACAACCCGCGTGTGTACTTCATGCACATAGGCGGCGAGGGCACCGTCGAGTCGCTCGGCAAAGGAGTGCGCGCCGCGCTGGATGCCGCGTCCGCGATTCGAAAGGGCCGGCCAGAGCCGGGGACGACGTTCGGCATGGGCCCGCTGCCGGACAGGAACACCATCGACGCCGCGAAGGTCGAGGCCGCGACCGGCCGCAAACCGACCGAGAAGGACGGAATGGCGAAGATCGTGGTCGGTCGCACCGCGACCATGCGCGATTGCGGCTGCTCCGCCGGCAAAGCCATGGGCGTCAACACGTGGGCGGGATTTGCGGGCTCCAACGAGAACGCCGTCGTCGACGGCGACTTCGCCGTCACCGAGGACGAGCTTCAACCCGTGCTTCGCAGCCTGCGAAAGGCCGGGATCAACATCATCGCGATTCATCACCATATGACCCACGAAGAACCGCGAATCCTGTTTTTGCATTATTGGGGCCGCGGGCCGGTAGAAGCGCTCGGCAAAGCGGTGAAGGAAACGCTTGCGTTGACGAAGAGCGATGCCGGCTGATGAGGATGTCGCTCCGGGGCAGGCTCGCCTCTCAGCTGATGCCGGCCCGCTCGGCGCCGCTCGCGATCTGCCTGGGTGTCGCGGGTGCGCCGAAATGTTGGCTCGAAACGAGACGCCGGCGTGGGACGACGCGGAAGGTGATTCGACTGTCGCGAGCGTGCGTCGGACGTGCGCGGTTTCGTCGAGGTGCCGCGGAATGCCGCCGCATGGCGACGGCGTGCCCCAATTAGACCTACGAAAGGTCGAACGTAAGCGGGCGCCCGCAGGTACGTAGCGAACGCGTCGACTCGCGGAGCCAACGGGTCGCTCGCAGCCGAGGACGACACTCAAGGCTTCGACGCCACCGGGGCGCACGCGCAGAGTCAGCCGTAGCGGCGGTAGGCAGGTGTGGTGCCTCGTCGACCGAGCGTAGGGCCATTCACACGTCAATGCGCGTGTGAATGCGCGCCCTTCTCCGCAGCAGCTTTGCAGAGCTTCACGCAGCGATCGTGCTCTTTTTCGCACACCGCGGCGTCTCCGGCGTGTCCGAGCTGGTGGCATTTACCGAGCTCGTCGTCGCCGTGCCCGACGTCGTGGCATGCCTTCGCGAGCTCGTCGCACTTCGGTGATCCCGACGCATGGTCGCCCTGCGCCATGGCGGACGCGGTGGTTTCGGGTTGACCCGACGTTGGAACGGCATCGGCAGTCCCTGCTTCATGGCCGGAATGCGGGTCACTCGTGGCGACGGCGGCCGAAGCGGCGGGCGGCTCTTCCTCGGTTGCGGATTGTGATCCGCTGCAGCCGACGAGCGCGACGAGGAAACCCAAACCAAGGAGCTGTCGAATCATGCCGACGCCTTAACGTGGCACCGCTCGACCTGTCGAGACGTGGCCATCCCGGTTACACGCCACTCCGCACAATCTTCCTTGTCCCACCCGTGCGCGCGGGACATGGTCCGCCGGCGTTCGGTCGCGAGGTGCTCCGTGTAATGGGCGCGCCCCCCTCGCGTCTTCCTTGTCGGAGGTCGTCATGCAGAAGGAAACGGTGATCGAGGTTCAAGGAATGACGTGTGGATCGTGCGTTCGACATGTCGGCGGCGCGCTGCGAAAAGTCGAGGGCGTGAGCAACGTGGACGTTCGTCTGGAAGCGGGTGAAGCCGTGGTCACGCACGAGGGCGTGCTCTCTGCGGCGGAGCTCGTCGCCGCCGTCGAGGAGGAGGGATACACGGCACGCGCGCGCGTGTGACCGCGGCGGTCACGGACGATTTCGGCGGCATCGGTGTAATGACCTCGGCAGGCCCGCGTCGGCAGGGCAGCACCCCAAGGAACGGACCAGGAAATCATGAGTGTCAGCAGGCGAGAAGCGCTCCTCGGAGGGGCGCTCGCGGTCGGTGGAGCGGTCGCGCTGAGGGCGAAAGAAGCATTTGCGGCCCAGGGCGGCTCGAATGGGCGCGCGTGGGAGGCGACGTACAGCGGCGGCCGACAGGACGTGAAGCCCGAGAAGCCGGGCGAGCCGGGCAAGGACTACACGCCCGTCGTCACACCGAACAACGTCGCGCTCCCGTTCAAGATCGTCGACGGCGTGAAGGTCTTCCACCTCGTCGCCGAGGAGGTCGACCACGAGTTCGCGCCCGGCCTGAAGGCGAAGTGCTGGGGTTACAACGGTCGCGTGCACGGCCCTACGATCGAGGCCGTCGAAGGGGACCGGATTCGCGTCTACGTGACCAACAAGCTTCCCGGCGCGCCGACGAGCGTGCATTGGCACGGGATCTTCCTACCGAACGGGATGGATGGTGTCGCGGGTCTGAGCCAGCCGGTCATCAAACCGAAAGAGACCTTCAAATACGAGTTCACGCTGCGCCAGCACGGAACGTACATGTATCACTCGCACCACGACGAAATGGTGCAGATGGCGCTCGGCATGATGGGCATGTTCATCATTCATCCGAGAAAGCCCAATGCCGATTACAAGGTCGACCGCGACTTTGCGATGTTGCTCAGTGAGTGGTCGATTCCCGCGGGCGCGGCGCGACCGAACCCGAACGAGATGACCGACTTCAACGTCCTCACGTTCAACGCCAAGGCATTCCCGGGGACGGCGCCGCTCGTCGTCAAGAAGGGCGAGCGTGTGCGGATCCGCTTCGGCAATCTCTCGTCGATGGACCATCACCCGATTCATATGCATGGCCACTACTTCAAGCTGGTCGCGACGGATGGCGGACAAATCCCCCAGAGCGCGCAATGGCCGGAAGCGACGGTGCTGGTGCCGGTCGGCTCGACGCGCGACGTCGAGTTCGTCGCCGATGCACCGGGGGATTGGTCGATGCACTGCCATATGACCCATCACGCCATGAACCAGATGGGCCACGGATTCCCCAATACGACGGGGATGAACGCAGCGGGTGTCGACGACAGGGTCCGAAAGCTCGTCCCCGGATACATGACCATGGGCCAAGACGGCATGGGCGACATGGCCGACATGAAAATGGACGTTCCGAAAAACAGCATTCCCATGATGGGAGCCCAAGGGCCGTTCGGCACGATCACGATGGGGGGAATGTTCACCATCATCAAGGTGCGCGAGCAGCTCGAGAGCTACGACAAAGACCCGGGTTGGTACAAGAACCCTCCGGGGACCGTCGCCTCGCTCGCGTCCGCCGACGATCTGAAGAAAGACGGGATTACGACATGAGAGCCCTCCTTCGAGCCTTGCTGTTCTTGCCCCTGTTGTCCTGTGTTCGCGACGTGCCCGTCGCGACGACCGACGCGGCGAGCCCTGACATGAAGGTACCGGCGCAGGAGCAGAGTACGGGCGTGTTGCTCGCCGATTTCGATCCGGATCGCGTCGCGCCCGAGGGCGTCGTTGCACCGTCCGGGCACGAGCACCACCACGACGGGGCAACACCGGCAGGGGATCAGGCGACGAGCTTTACCTGTCCGCATCATCCGGATGTCGTCTCGGACAAACCCGGCAAATGCCCCAAATGTGGAATGGACCTCGTCCCGAAGAAGGGTGAAGAGAAGCCGCACGACGCGACGACGCACGGAGGCCACTGATGCGTGCTTTGGTCTCCGGCCTGCTCGCGGTCGTTGCGACGCTGGGGTCGGGGTGTCTCTCCGCCGGATCGGGATACGATCTAACGCGGCAGACGGTTCACGAGCGGACGAACATCCAAGTCGAGGACGAGGACGCCGCGCGCGTCCGGTCCGAGGTGCTCTCGAAACCGCTGACGGCCGAATCTGCCGCGAAGCTCGCGCTCGCGAACAACGCCGCGGTCGAGGCTGCGCTCGCGGGCGTGGGAATTGGGCGCGCGGAGCTGATGCGCGCCATTCGCCTGCCGAACCCCAAGGGTGAGATCGGCGTGCACTTCCACGAAGGTGAGCCGGATCTCGAGATCGGCGCGACCATCGACATCGTCACGCTCCTTTTGCTTCCTGCGCGGGAAACAGCGGCGTCCGAGCGGCTCGACGCTGCGTCGCTGGAGGCGGCGGGCGTGCTGCTCGACATCGCGTATGGCGCCAAGGTCGCCTTCTACGAATACCAAGCGGCGGCGCAGGTGCTCGAGCTGCGAAAGACGATCACCTTCGCGACGGCGCAGTCCGCCGAGATCGCTGCGCGCCTGCTGGAAGCGGGCAACGTGCCGGAGCTCGAGGCTTTGAACGAGCGCGCACTCTACGAGGAGACGCGGCTCGCGCTGGCACGCGCAGAGGTCGCGGAATCCGCGGCGCGTGAAAGGCTCAATGCGACGCTCGGCCTGTACGGCGAAGACGGAGCTCGTTGGAAGGTCGAAGCGCGACTCGGCGACCCGGTCGCCTTCGACACGACGAACCTCGAGTCGAAAGCGATATCGAAGAGCATCGACCTCGCCGTCTTGAAGAAGCGGTACGGCGCCGCGAGCGTCGAGAGCGACGTCGCCTGGGCCGAGGGGTTCCTTCCCGAGATCGAGGTAGGTGTCGGCGCCGAGCGAGACGAAGGCATTTGGGAGGTGGGTCCGAACATCGGGGTCGAAGTCCCGCTCTTCTACCAAGGTCAGGCGGAGGTTGCGGCGGCCGATGCCCGCATGAAACAGGCAAAGAGCGGCCACACCGTCACCGCGGTGCGTATCCGGTCCACCGCCCGCACGCTCACCTCGCAGCTGCGAAACGCAGAGCAGAGCGCGGAGTTTTACAGGAAGACGCTTTTGCCGCTCCGCGAGAAGATCGTCGACCAGACGCTCCGGCAATACAATGCAATGAATGAGGGGCCGTTCGCGGTCCTGCAGGCCAAGCGGGATCAAATCGAGGCGGCACGAGCCTATGTCGAAGTCCTCCGCGACTATTGGGTAACGCGCGCCGGCGCGGAGATGTTGCTCGCAGGGCGCACCCCTGCGATGCCGGCTGCTTCACCTTCGAGCGCGGAGGCTGCGCCGGGAGGCGCCGCGCGCGGCGGACACGACTGAGCGATGGCGGGTGCGGGACCAGGCTCGGCGCGCCCACCCGCAACGCGTGTGTGGAGGTCGCGACTCGGACGGCGCCTCTTGTCGGCGTTCGGGGCGCTGCTCGTCCTGTTCGTGCTGGCGCTCGGGGTATGCCTGCACGGATTTTGGAGCATCAGCCGCGCCGAGCGAGCCGTCGAGGACTTCGAGCGAGCGCGCCACGCCGCCGATCGCTCCTCGATCCTGATGCGCGAGCAATACATTCATCAAGCGCACACGTTGATCGCCTTCGACGGCTCCCACCTCGGCCATTATCGAGAAGTAGCCGAGCTGGCGGCGCAATCGATTGCCGATTTGCGCGGCAAGCTCGCGACGAACGACGACGCTCCACTCGTCGACGATCTCGAGCGCTACGTACGGGAGAGCGATAGGACCTTCGTCGAGAGGACGGTGCCGGCCGTTCTTCGCGGAGATCGCGCGGAAGCCGTGCATCTGCACGAAGACATGGAGGCGAGCGTGACCTCCTTCTCGAAAACAGTCCGCCAGCTGCATGACCGCAATGACGCGCGCGCAGCGGGCGCGCGTGCGGACGCCGAGGCGGCTTGGGACCGCGCGCGCACGGCATCGCTCGCTTGCCTCGGGCTCGCGATCGTCATGGCGATCGCGCTCGGCGTGTTCATGACGAGGACGGTCGTGAGCCGAATTGCGCGGCTTCAGGCCGGGGCAGGTCGAATTGGTCGAGGCGATCTCGGAGCGCGCATCGGGCTCGATGCAACGGACGAGATCGGCGATCTGGCGCGAGCCTTCGACGCCATGGCGGCAGCGCTCGAGCGGTCGCAGGGGGAGCTCATGAAGAATCAAAAGCTCGCAGCGATGGGCCAAGTGGCAGCGGGCTTGGCGCACGAGCTCAACAACCCACTCGGCGTGATCGTCGGCTACGCGAAGCTCCTTCGGATGCGCGACCAAGGTGATCCCGAAGCGCTCTCCGTGATCGAGCAAGAGGCGCGCCTCGCGTCGGATATCGTGCAATCACTCCTCGACCTGACGCGCCCTCAATCGCTGCGGGTCGACGACGTCGACCTCGGCGTCGTGGTACGCGAGTGCGTCTCTCGCATCGGGCAGCGCGAGAAGCTCGCGGGTATCCACTGGGGGGACGCGCGCATCGACGGCGATCCCGTCGTACGAGGCGACGAAGCGCGGCTTCGTCAGGTCGTCGTCAATCTGCTGTCCAATGCGGCCGACGCGGCTTTGCCGGACGGTCGCGTCGCACTCGCCGTCGAGGCCGAGGGTGAGCGGGTTCGCGTCGTCGTCGACGACTCCGGAAAAGGAATCTCGGAGAGCGATCGGGGTAAAGTGATGGAGCCGTTTTTCACGACGAAGGCGGACGGCGTCGGCCTCGGGCTCGCCATCGTTCGAGCGATCATCGATGCCCACCACGGGTCGGTCGAGCTCGGCGATTCTCCGCTCGGTGGTGCGCGAGTCGTCGTGACGCTCCCACGATCCGGTGGGGAGGGACCGTCATGACACGCGCGCGGATCCTCGTCGTCGACGACAAACCCACGTTCCTCTCGCTGTTCGAAAAGCTCGCCGGTGATCGAATGGATGTGCGGACCGCGTCGACCGCTGCAAAGGCGCTCGGTGTGCTCGAGCTCGAGACCGTGGACGTCGTCGTCACCGATATCCGCATGCCCGACATGGACGGCGTCGAGCTCCTTCACGAGCTCAAGCGGCGTGGGCTCGATATCGAGGTCATTCTGGTCACCGCGTACGGCACGATTCCACAGGCTGTCCGGGCGATGCAGGACGGCGCCTTTTCGTATTTGACGAAGCCCTTCGATCCGGCCGAGGCGCTCGCAATCATCGAAGCGGCCATCTTGCGCCGGCGGATGCGCGAAGAGCCCGCCGCGGATTCCGTGGAGGAAGATCGCGACGGCCGCGACGACGACGCGCAGGAGGGGTCGCGGCTCGCGGCGCTCAGCTACCGCGAGGTCGTGGACCTCGCGCGCGACCGAGCGACGCGTGAATACCTCGTGGAGCTCCTTCGCACGGCGCGCGGCAACGTGACACGAGCGGCGCAGCGCGCGCGACTCGAACGCGAGAGCCTGCACAGGCTCATGCGCCGATACCATCTGCGTGCCGAGGATTTTCGCGACAAGGCGTAAGGTGTTCCGCGATCCGGGATCGTGGTCGCCGCCGTCTCGCGCGTCTGCGCTGCACTGTGCTACGAGAAGCGGCATGAGCACACGCCTTCTCGACCTGGTTCAGGGCGGCGGTTGAGCCCGTAAGCTCCCCGCTGAGAGCCTGGTCCAGGCTCTGAAACACCTCCCGCAAAGTCCGCTGCATCCTTGGGTGGACGATTCTCCGGGCCCGCTCGACGACGCGGCGCTCGTACGGCCCGATCCGGCCTCGGCCAATGGGCTCGTCATGACGATCGACGTCGTGACGCCGATGGTCGACGACCCGGAGGCGTTCGGCGCCATTGCGGCGGCGAACGCGCTCTCCGACGTGTACGCAATGGGCGGCGAGCCGAAGGTGGCACTCTCGTTCATCGGGTTCCCGTCGGACGTGCTGCCGCTCGAGGTGCTGGGCGCCATCGTCCGCGGGATGGGCGTGCAATGCGAACGCGCCGGTTGCGCAATCGTTGGTGGTCATACGATCGTCGATCCCGAGCCGAAAGCCGGCCTCGCCGTGACGGGCTCGGTCGACCGTGGGCGCGTGTGGTCTCACCGCTCGGGCAGGGCAGGCCAGGTGCTCGTCCTCACGAAGGCCATTGGCACGGGTGTCGTGGTCCAAGCGCTGAAGAAGAACGAAGCGCCCGCGGATGTGGTCGCCGCCGCCGTTGCGAGCATGCGGGACCTCAACGACCGCGCATGCAGGGCGGGGATCGCCGCCGGCGTGACGAGCGGGACCGACGTGACGGGGTTCGGCCTCCTCGGCCATCTCAAGAACCTCTGCGAGGCGTCGAACGTGCAGGCGCATTTGCGGGCTTCGGACGTTCCGATGTTGCCCGGCGTGGTCGACCTTGCGAAACGCGGCTTCCTGCCTGGAGGCACGAAGCGAAACCTTCGTTACGTCGAGCCTGCGATCCGATTCGACGCGGAAGTCGACGAGACGACGCGGCTTCTTCTCGCGGATGCGCAGACGTCGGGCGGCCTGTTGTTGTGCACTCCGGCCGAGTCGGTTGCGATGTTGTGCAAACAGCTCGCGGACGAGGGATGTGTCGCGGCAGTGATCGGGACGCTCGCACCATCGGCCGGCGATGGTGTCGCAATCGCTGTCAGCGGCTGAGGAGCGTCTTCGCTTCCGGCGCGCCGGTCGGATCGAATTGGGGGCTACGGGCCAATGCCGCTTGGACGAGCTTCGTTCCGTCCTCGGGCTTGCCCGCAGCGATGAGGATGGCGCCTGCGTGGTATTCGAGCGAGGCATCCGGAGTCTTCAATCGGAGCGCGCGCTCACTGAGCCTCTGGGCTTCTTGGTAATCCCCTTTTCGATAGAGGGCCCAGGCGAGGGTGTCTTCCGTATAGATGGAGGGGCGCACCGCCATTTCGTCTTTTGCGAGCTTGACCGCTAGATCGATGTCTCGATTCTTGACGGCGAGAAACTGGGCGACGGTCCGGGGATCTTCCGATTTGCGGTCCAAGAGGGTTCGATAAGCCTGTTCGGCGCCTTCCGAATCGCCCGCGGCAAGCTTGGCGTCCGCTAGGCGCCAGGTCGCCTCGAGTCCGGGCGACTTCTTTGCGGCGCGCTCCAGCACGTCGACTGCTCCTTTGGCGTCGCCGCGCGTGAGCAAGACCCGCCCGCGGCCGGTGAGCGCGTAATGGTACTCGGGACATTCAGCGAGCGCCTTGTCGTATCCCGCGGCAGCGCCCTCGTAGTCGCCCTGGTGAAAGAACAAGTGGGCCGCTTGCACCAGCGCATAACAGCGCGGCTCCGGGTCGCTGGGGTCGTTGCCGGCGTCGATGGCCAACCGAATGCTTTGGCGGGCGCTGTCCGCCTCCCCGTGGAGGAAGGACAGATAGGACGCTCGCGCGTACGAGGGCAAGCTGGGCTTGAGGTCGACCATCTTGTCGGTGACGGCGACTGCCTCGTCGTAGCGGCCGAGCTCGAGCAACGCGTCGCTCTTGTTCGTGAGCGACGGCAGGTCTTGCTCGAAGCGCGCGAGCACGTCGTCGGCCGTCGCGAGCGCGTCTTTGAATTTGTGGTTGTTGAGCTCGACCTGGCCGAGCAGGCCCATCGCGAGCGCATCTCCCGGGGTTCGTTCGAGCACGCGATCCGCGCACGCCTTCGCGTGGAGGTAATAGCCGGGGTCGGCCGTTTCCCGCGCCTTGCGAATCCATGCGCGGCCGAGCAAGACCCAATCATCGGTCTTGTCGAGCTTGCGAACGGCCTCTTGGTATCGCTTGATGAGCGTGTCGGCGGTCGAGTTGCCGCCGGGTTCGGCCATCGCCAGGGCGTCGGTCTGATTACCCGAGAAAGCGGGGGGCGCCACGGCAGCGCTCGCCGACATGGGCGCCGCGCTCGCGGAGGGGGCGGGGTCGCAAGCGGTGAGCGCGAGCAGGGCGGCGATGCCTGCGAGGCGAAGTGTCATGGCTGATGCCTCTACGCGCGCGTGCCGCGCGTAGATCCACCCCATGGTAGGTTCTCGGCCCTTGCGCTCATCGATTGTGCTTCTCGCCTCGTTTCCGCTCGCAATCGGCTGTTCCGGAGAACCGGCGGGCCAAGGTGCCACGGGCGCGCCGTCGGGTTCGGCTTCGTCCGCGCCGGACGCTTCGGGGGCGCCGTCGTCGAGCGGCGGACGGGGTGCCGAGCGCGTGCCACCGGGCTCCGACGAGATTCGGCCCGTCTACCCGATTGACAAGCTACCGCCCGAGCCGATCGCGGAGCGCTATTGCGACGCCGTCCACACCACCTTCGCGGACCGGCGCGCCGCCTGTTGTGGGGAGAAGGCGAACGCCCCCGCCAGGGCCGAATGTGTGCGCACCCTGTCAGCCGCCGTTCGGTCCAAGGCAATCACCGTCGACGACGCCCAGCTCTCGACGTGCGAGCAGGAGGTAAAGACGCTCCTCGACGGATGTGGTTGGGTCGGCCTGGCCGCGCCTCCGTTGCCGCCCGCGTGCCACAAGGTCTTTTCGGGGAAGCTCGCAGCCGACGCGGTGTGCCGCTCGTCCCTCGAGTGTGAGGACGGCCTGCGTTGTTATGGGCTCGGTGCGACCCAACCCGGCAGATGCGCAAAGCCGCGACCGAAGGACGGGATTTGCAGCGTCGGCACCGACACCCTCGCGCCGCTCACGCGCCAAGACCGGTTCGAAAGCCGTCACCCCGAGTGTGCGGGGTATTGCATGCAGCGCCGTTGCCAGGACCCAATCGCGAAAGGCGCGGCATGCAAAGCATCGATCGAGTGTGGCCCGGGCAGCGCGTGTGTCGAAGGCCGTTGCTCCGACGCCCCGCTCCCGCAAGAGGGTGCGTCTTGCGCCGGCGACGAATGTGAGCCCGGACTGCGGTGCTCTTCAGGTACTTGCAAGAAGCCCGGGCTCGAGGGCGACGCGTGTAAAGCCGACGGCGATTGTTATGGTCGCTGCGAAAACGGTCGATGCAAACAGCGTTGCCGGCTCGATTTGAAGGAGTTGCAGACGAAATAGCCCACCCGCAGATCAAGGCTCCGGGCAGTTGCCGGAGGTCACGACGTCGCCCGTCACGGGTACGCCGCCGTTCGCCGGGAAGTCCAGGAAGGAAAGCGGGATCGACGTGCAGCTCGCAGCACCGCAGTCCTCCTCGCGCACGACGTGCACGTGCCGCCCCGTCGACCAACCGGTGGAGCCACTCAAGCCAATCACGTCCCCCTGCGCGACGATGTCGCCCACTTGGACGAGGACTGTATTGAGGTGTTTGTACGCGGTCATCGAGTTGTCGGCGTGGCGCAGAACGACATAATTCGCGTACGGCCCGCACTCCGACCCACCGCCGTTGTAACAAGGGTCGCCCGGACCGGTTTGATCGTAAATGAACGCGACCGTTCCCTCGGCCATCGCGACGAGCTCGGTATTCAAGCCAACGGCGAAGTCGAAGGCGTATTGGCTCGTTGGGCCGTTGTGCGACTCGGTGCCGTTGTTGCCCTGGGTGATCGTCGCGCTGACCCCGCAATGAAGAGGGGCGTAATAGCCATCGGGCGGCTCCGGAGGCATTTCAGACGTGCACACGGCAAAGACCGACGAGATGTATCCAGAGAGCCCGCCAGCGGTCGTGATTGAAAACCAGACGTCGTTGCCCTCGACGCTTTCCCCGTGTACTTGGTCGAGGACGTCGACGATCGTTCCCTCGGTGAGGCTCCCGATCGGTGGGTTTTGGGTGGATGGATCGGCGCGCACGTTCAACGGCTCGCCGTCGGGGGCTATGACGCGCGCGCGAGGGCAATCGTCGTCCGGCGCGCCTCCATCTCCTTCGCCTCCGCTTCCGCCCGCCGCGCCCGCGCCCGTCGACGTGACGGTCGATGTGGCGTCGCCTCCGGATCCCGCGTCGCCTCCCAACCCGCCACCACCTTCGCCGTCGCTGCTTGCGCCACCGATGCAGCCGCCCGCGAAGAACAAGCCTGCGAGGATCGTGAGGCGGTGTTCCATGGCCTCGAGCCATACCACGGTCACTCGTTCGGCCGAGGTCGTCGAACGCCGGGATCCACGACGGAAACCGCGCCGTGTGTAAATTGAACTTGCAAATCATTTTCAACTAACGCACCGTGCTCGACATGTCGCTGCTCCGCGAGGTCGCGTCCGGGGTCATGGGGAAGCTCGGGTTCCATGAGCTTCACGTCGAGTCGGCGATCGACATCGCCGAGCGCTTTCGCCACATCACCGTGACGAGCCCGACGCTCCGGTCGTGCGGGACGGGCGACAAGGTGCAGCTCCTGGTTCCGGGCGGCACGCGTACCTACTCGCCGTTCTCGTTCGATGCAGCACGACGCGCGTTGTCGTTCGTGGTGTACGTGCACGGTACGACTCCCGGAGCCGCGTGGGGCGCAGGTGCAAAGCCGGGCGATGTCGTTCGCGGCTTCGGCCCGAATAGCTCGTTACCGCTCGCGTCCATGAACGGCCCCATCGTGCTCGTCGGCGACGAGACCTCGTTCGGCGTCGCGCGCTCGCTCCTCGATCACCGCGGAAAAGATCCGCAGGTCGACCTCATCTTCGAGGTCACGCAGCGCGCGTCATCGATCGAGGCCCTTCGTGCGCTCGATCTCGCGACCGATGGCCTCGTCGAACGGCGCGAAGGCGACGCTCATCTCCTGCAGGTCGAAGAGCGTCTGCGCGCAGCGCTCGACGGTCTCGGCGGCGCGCACCTCGTGCTCACGGGACGCGCCGGCACGATTCAGGCACTGCGCGCGGCGCTAAAATCCAAGACAGTTGCCTATGCCGGACAGAAGAACAAGGCCTATTGGGCGCCCGGCAAGCGGGGACTCGACTGAAAGCGTCGGCCTCCACGACCACAATCGAGGAGGCCAATGCCAATCACGACAATCGCCGACGCACCGGACCGCTCAGAGCGACGGCCCAGCCATCACGCCGCTCGCGAATCCCTCGTGCGGGCGGTTCGCGTACGGGAACGAGGCGCGGTTGGTGATGTCTCCCGCCTGGTCGACGCCGTCGGGGACGTCGACGCCGTTCAGCAGGCCTTGCACGCCGCAGAGAAGGAGCGTGAGCTCGATGTCGGTGACGTCGGTGTCATAACCGTTCGCGGGGAGCGAGCGGCCATTGGGGAATGCACCGTTCGCCACGCCGAGATCGACACGTAGAACGTCGCCGATGCTGGTGATGTCCGCGTTGCCGAGATTGATGACTTGGACGATGTCGGTGCGGTTGGTTTTCAGGTTGTTGAGATCGCCGCCGTTCAACCCGACGCACCCGTTGAGGGGCGCACCGGCCGCGTAGAAGCCGACGGCCTCGGCGTCGCGCACGACGACCGGGTTGAGGATGTAGCCGGCAAAGTACGTGAGGTCGTCCTTCGGCTGGAGGCGATTCCAATAGTCCTTGTCCTGGAGGCCAATCACAGCTTCGTTGATGAGCGGCAGTCCGAGGCGCGACACCTGCCGCCAGGGACCGTGGGTGTCGTTCGTGCCGTCCTTGCGCAAGATGGTGGTCTTGCGCCGGCTGGCCGACGCCCACACGCCGACGGTCTGGTCGGCATTGCCGCCGCCTTCGGTGATGGCGCCGCCGTTCGCGACATCGAGCGGGATCTCGAGGGCGATGGCGAGCATATTGGTATAACGGACGCTGTCGCGCGCGGTATTGCCATTACCGAGCACCGGGCGGAGGCCCGCGAGGTCGAAGACCGCGCCGAGATCGACGTAGAACGGATCGTCGCGCGGCCCGGCAAAGACGCGGCCTTCACCAGCCCCGAGGCTGGCGATGACGCTCGTTGCTGCATTGTCGACGAAGTATTGCTCGTAGGTCGTCCCCGCCGGGATGCCGAGCGCGATTTGGTTCGTGCGAGGGCCGACGTTCGGCGGCGCGACCTTCGCATTGTTGATGAGGACCACGGGATCCTGGCCGGCTTCGATCTTGGTGACCGAGTAGGTCTGATTGAAGGCTCCGCCACCCGAGAGCTGCGCGAAGAACTCTTTGCCGCCGCCGAGCGGAGCATTGAGGTCCGCCGGGTCGACGGTCGGATAAGGTGTCGTGGTGAACTTGATTTGATAGGTGATGGCATCGTCGAGGCTCGATGGTCCACGGGCGACGTGCACTTCATAGAGCACCTCGTCCGAGAACTTTCGCCAGTTCGGGGCGGCATACGGAACCTGAAGCCCGTTGTAGCCGGCCACGACGACGAGGTTGTTGCCTTGTCGCCACGCCCAAACGTCGGTGTTGTCGACGTCGGGGTCGCTCGCGGTGCCGGGCGCTTCGGCGTGGCTCGACGCGAAGGCGCCGGGTGCAAAAGCTGTCAATGCGGCGGCCGCCAGCGCGGCGCTGATCCAAGTCGGTTTCATGATTTGCTCCTTCGATTGGCTGGCTGCCGGTCAGGGACTGGCCGCGAAGATGGTGCCTTGGCCGTTGGCCAAGCTGTCCACGAACGAAAAGACATTTGCGTTCTTCGCGCGATGAATCCCCGCGGACTCGAAGAAGCTGGTGATGGATGTGTCGTCGTCGCCGGTGACCGTCGAGACGGCCATGTCGGCGATGTCGATGTTGAGCACGACGTCGGTCAATGTCGCCGGGTCGAGCGCGGATACCCAGAGCTGATCGTCGTCCGCGGACAACGCAATTCCGGCCGGATATCCGGTGTGGATGTCGTCGAGCAACACCAGCGGCTGTGTGGTGCCGACCGCGATCTTCATCACACGGCCGAGGCGCGCGGCGGAGCCGACCGTGTCGACGAAGTAGATGTCGCCGTTCTTCGCGACGGCGATTCCGCTCGGATCCATCGTCGTGTTGGTGACGACGCTCTCGACGGCGCCACCGGACGCGGAGATGTGGAAGATGCCGCGTTCGTTCGTGTCGGGGTCGGTCCCGCTGAAATAGATCTCGTCGCTGCCGTCGTCGTCGAAGACCTCGAGACCGAGCGGCTTGTACCGTTCGGCTCCTTCGACCACGAGCGCGGCTCCGCCGTCCGCGTTCAGCGAGAAGATCTTGCCGCCGTCGAGGTCGTCGTCGTCGGCCGCGGGATCCGCCACGTAGAGCGTGTCGCCGTCGGTGCTCGTCGCGATCCCGAGCGGGGTCGCGAACGGGAAACCTTCGGCGACGGCGGTGATGCCGCCACCGGTTGCCGAGACGGCATACACGCCGGCGAGATCCGGTCCGCTCGCCGTGAAGTAGATGCGATCACCCGCAGGGTTCGGGGTTGCGTCGAAGGGCGTCGTGGTGGTTTGCGTCACCTCGTTGAAGGACGCGACCGCGGTGGAGCCGCCCCCGCCTTGGTCGCCTCCACCGCCTGCCTGCTGGCCACCCCCTTCTGCACCACCGCCCCCATCTCCGCCGTTGCCGCCCCCACCGGCGTCGTCGTCGTCGTCGTCGCAACCGTCGCAACCGGTCGCAGCGAGGACGATGAAGAGCGCCCATGCGGCAGCGACCCACGGCCGCTTGCATGTGTCTGTCATTGTCATTCGGTCCTCCTTCGGGACTGGTCAGCCGTACGCGCCGCGAGAGGGGCCGGATGCACGGCGAAGCCCGTCGTGCCGACATTCGCGGCGGGCGCGCGACGACGGAGGAACCGATGCAACCGGGGCAGGGGAGCGCGCGTAGACGCGCCTGGCGCCGGTCTGTCTGACGTGATTCCTTGAGCCGAGCCCCCCGCTCGTGTACCGCCAGATCGTGACGACCGAACTGCGTGAGCGCGTCGAAGCCGCGTACCGTGATCGTGCGCTGCTCTCCTCGGAAGAGTTCAAAGCCGCCGTCGAAGAGGTCATTCGAAAGCTCGACCGTGGCGAGCTTCGCGTCGCGTCTCGCGAGGACGACGGCACGTGGACCACACACGCGTGGATCAAAGAGGCGATCCTCCTCTACTTCGGGATCACCAACGTCACGTTCGAGGAGGCGGGGCCGCTCGCGTTTCGCGACAAGATCCCGGTGAAGAAGAACCTCGACGGCGTGCGCGTCGTCCCGCCGGGGACCGTTCGCTACGGGGCATACCTCGAGCCGGGCGCGATCGTGATGCCCGGCTACGTGAACATCGGCGCGTACGTCGGCGCCGGCACGATGGTCGATACCTGGGCGACGGTCGGTAGCTGCGCGCAGGTCGGGCGTGATTGCCATCTCGCGGGTGGTGTGGGCATCGGCGGCGTGCTCGAGCCGCCTTCGGCTCGGCCGGTGATCATCGAGGACGGAGTGTTCGTCGGCTCACGCGCGGTGATCGTCGAAGGGGTCGTCGTCGAGCGCGAGGCGGTGATCGGCGCGGGTGTGGTGTTGACGTCGTCCACCGTGATCCTCGACGTGACCGGCGCGGAGCCGGTCGAGCATCGCGGCCGTATTCCGGGGCGCAGCGTGGTCATTCCGGGCACGCGCACGAAGAAATTCCCTGCCGGCGAGTTCGGCGTTCCCTGTGCGCTCATCATCGGCCAGCGAAGCGCGTCGACGGACAAGAAGGTGTCTCTGAACGCCGCCCTTCGCGACTTCTCCGTGCCGGTCTGAACGTCGATGACCGACCTTCGGCGTACCGTTCGCGGCTTCGGCATCGGGGCACACCCGCCCGTCGTCGACACGCTCCTCTGGCTTCTCGGCATCCCGTCGTTCATCGGCGAAGAAGGGCCGATTTGCGACGCCGTTTCTGCGCGGCTCGCGGGTCTTCCTCTCGCGGGGCCGATTCGCCGCTACGAAAACTCGATCGTGGTGCCCGTCACGCGAGGGACCGGCGGGCCCAAGATCGCGCTCGTCGGTCACCTCGACGTCGTGCGCACCGAGCATGACGGCCCGCCGCGCGTCGAAGGTGATCTCGTCTATGGTGCCGGCGCCGCCGACATGAAGAGCGGGCTCGCGGTGATGATCGATCTCTTCGAGCATCACTATCAGCGCTTTGCGAGGAACGTCGATCTCACCTTCGTCTTCTATTCGAAAGAGGAGGGCCCGTTCGCGGACAACGAGCTCGGCCCCGTCCTCGACAAAGACCCCGAGCTTCGCCACGTGGACCTCGCCGTGTGTCTCGAGCCGAGCGACAACAAGCTGAGCCTCGGCGCGAGCGGATCGATTCACGCGCGCGTGGTGTTCGAGGGCCGGACGGCTCACTCGGCTCGGCCGTGGCAAGGCGAGAACGCCATCCACAAGGCGGGGACGTTCCTCGGCGAGCTCGGGCGCCTACAGCCGCGCGAGGTGACCCTCGACGGCCTGGTCTATCGCTCCGTCTTTTCCGTGACGATGGCGACCGGGGGGCGGGGGCGAAACATCGTCCCGGATCGGTTCGAGCTGAACCTGAACCACCGCTTCTCCCCCGATCGTTCGATCGCGCAGGCCCAGGCCGATGTTCTGGCGCTCGTCGGCGGCCACGCGAAGGTCGAGTGGCTGGACTTGAGCCCGGCGGCGCCTCCGTTCGCCGCCCACCCGCTCGTTCGCGCCCTCGAGCGCGCGGGTGTCGTCGCCGTGGAGCCGAAGCAGGCTTGGACGGACGTCGCTCGTTTCGCTTCGATCGGCGTGCCGGCCGTCAACTTCGGCCCCGGTGACAACGCACAGGCCCATCAGCGAAACGAGTACACGAGCATCACGAAGCTTTCTGTCGGGCGGGAAATCCTGGCAAGATGGCTCTCTTCCTTGGTTTCCCGAAACCCAGCTGCAGAGTAAAGTCTCTCCCCCGTTCGAATGCCGAGCCTGAGCTCCCTCATCGTGCAGCGACAGGTCGCGAGCATCGCCGAAGTGGAGCAGGCCATCGCGCGCCAGGTGATCCACGGCGGCGATCTCGTCACCAATCTTCTCGAGGTGTCACCTCCGTGTGAGCACTCCCTCACGCGGGTACTCGCCGAGAGCTTGGGCATTCCCTCGGTGCCGCCCGGCCGGCTGCCGGCGCCGGACAACGACGTGCTCGACATCGTCCCGGTGGAGACGGCGCTCCGATACGGCATTTTTCCGCTTCGACTTTCGAACAAGACGCTGGTCATCGCGACGAGCGAACGGCTGAAGCCGACGGCGCTCCACGATTTGGCGTACGCGCTCGGTCTCGACATCTCGCAAGTCGCGGCCCCGCTCATCCGCATCCGCGAGGGTATTGCCGCGCATTACGGGGTACCGCTCGAGCCGCGGCAGCTCAGGCTCGTTCAGAAGCTCGATGCGCTCGACGGCTTCCACACACGCGGATCGGGCACGGGGACGGCGCTTCCGACGTCTCCGAGCATCTTGCCCTCCAACCTTTCGAGCGGCGTCTCGAGCCCTCCGTCGGCCCTCGAGTCGGAGACGCCACCCACGCGGCGCAAAGGCAGCACGCTCGAGATGGAAGAGGTCAGGCCGCACCCCCGCGTGCAGGGCACGTTGCCTCCGCCCTTCGACTCTGTCGGCGACCTCGTGCCCGACACCATCGGATCGCCGGGAGCGATGCACCTGAGCGAGCCTCCGCCGACGGCCTTCGCCGAAGAAGAGCCGACGCGGGACACGCCGATCGATCGCATCTCCTCGACGAACGAAGCGCCGCCGGAGCCTTCGCCCGTCGCGAGCACCGCTGCCGAGCGCCCGCTGGAGCCGGTCGAGGAAGCGGTCGCTGCGTCGGCAGCGGCTGTTTCACCGGAAGAGCTCGAGCAGCCGGCGCCGAGGCGGCCCTCGATGGTCATCGAGAGCGTGACGGCGGACGACGACAGCTCGGTTGCGTTCGCCGAGCAGGAGCCCTCCTCGCCGCCTTCGGACGAGCCGCGAAGCTTCATCAGCGCGCCGCCGCCGGCTGACTCTCCGCGCCCGCCGACGATCATCGACAAACGCGCGGTCGCGAATCTCTTGAAGCGCGAGATCGGATCGCGCCGGCGCACGGCGGCGAAGTCAGCGCGCAAAAAGGGCCCGTTTTCTCGCATCGACGCGGAGCGCGAGCTCGAGTCTGCGCGCTCGGCCGATCAGGTTTGCGACACGTTCTTCGCCTTCGGCTCGCAGTTCTTCGAGTATGCGGCGCTGTTCGTCGTGCACGGCGATCTCGTCGAGGGTCGCGACGCGTGGGGTCCTGGCGCGGATCATCTTCGCGTCCTGGGGCTCGGCGTGCCGCTCGAGCTGCCGAGCTCGCTCGCGATCGTGCGCAAGGAAGCGCACGTGCTCTTGTCGCGCTTCGACGAGCTCGACCTGGACCGCGAGCTGCTCCGCGATTTGGAGCGGAGCCGCGCGCGCCCCCCGCTTTGCGCGGTGGTGCCGCTCACGCTGCGAGGTCGCTCGGTCGCGATGCTGTTCGGCGACGACGGCGACGCCGACGTGACGCTCGCGTCGCTCGGGGATCTCCTCGGCTTCAGTGCGCTCGCCTCGGCACAGCTCGAACGCGTCGCGCTCGCGAAGAAGGGCAAAACGGGTCCGTTCCAAGGCCTCGTCGCGCCGCGCGCGCAACCGTCGAGCGTCGAGGCCCTGGCGCGGGCATTTTCGCTGCCGATGCCGAGCGGCTCGACGTTCACGCGGGCGCTCACGCCGAGCGAGGGGACACCTCGTGCGCTCGAGGCGCGTGTCTCGCCGGGCGCGACGAGTGTCCATCCGCCGAAGCCGGTGACGAGCAGCTGGGAGCAGATCGAAGAAGAAGAGGTGACCATCGCGAAGCGCCACCCGGCTGCTGCCGCGGCGCCGCCCGTCGAGGAGGTCGCGCCGCAACAGCTCGAAGCGGCGAACGCTGCGCTCGCCGAAACGGAGATCCCTTCGCTTGCGGCGGTGCAGCTCTACGCTCCTTTCCTTTCGGCCGAGCGCATCGTCGCCGAGCCCCCGCCGTCGGAAGCGGTCGTGGCGCTCGTGCACCAAGCGACAGCGCTCGCGGAGAGCGCGGGGCCCGACGTGGAGTTGCCCGCGGAGCCGACGCCGGCGCCGGTCGCGCCTTCGGTGCATGGGCCGGTCGAGCCGACGATCGAGGAGGTGACGCGGGCGCGCGAGGCGCAGCTCATGACGCCGCCCCTGGCGACGCCACCGCCGCTGACGACGCCGCAGAATGGCACCTCCCACGACACGCTGGCCGACCACCCGCGCCACACGTCGCGACCTTTCGTGCCGCCGATTCCACGCGTCGACGAGGACGACATGTCCGTGCTGGTCGCGCAGCACGTTCAGGAGGCGCCCCTCGAGTCGGCTCCGCGCCGCTACGAAGACGAGAGCGCTCCGATGGGCCGCGCCGGAAGCTACCAGCTCGTCCCGCGCCCGGCGGAGGTGCGTCAGCGCGGCGATTCGCAGGACCTCGGCCTGCTCTTGGACCACGCGAGCGCCGGTGGGCTCGAAGGCGAAGAGGCATTGAGCGAGCTGCTCGCCCGAGCCGACCACGATTTCCCCGCCCTGATGGATCGTTTCCCGGGGCCTCTCGTCGTCGATCGATTGCGCGCGCGCGCCGATCTGCCGCCTGCTTCGGAGTGTGGGCCCCTTCTCAAGGTGATTGTCATGATGCGCAGGGCAGCGCTTCCTTTCATGACCGTTCGCAGCACGTCACCCGATGTCGAGCAGCGCTTCTGGGCGACGCACGTGCTCGGTGAGCTGCTTCTTCCGGAGGCGTCGAACGCGATCTTGCCGCGCCTCTTCGACGAGGACGTCTCCGTTCGACGCGTGGCGCGGCGCGCGGCGCAAGCGCTCGCGACGGCCGGCGCCCCGGGCGAGCCGCTCAAACACAGTCTCGCGCATACGATGCGAAACGCCGAGGAGCCGACGCAGCGGCGCATCCTCGCCATCGAAGCCCTCGCCGACACGCGCGTGCCTTCGGTCGTGCCGATGCTGATCCCGACGCTCGTCGACGACAGCGAGGTCATCAGCGAGGCCGTGCGCACCGCGCTCATGGTGCTCACGCGCCAAGACCTCGGCCGCAGCCCGCAGGTCTGGACCGCGTGGTGGGAGATGCACCAATACGAGCATCGGATCGAGTGGCTCATCCAGGCATTGACCCACGACACGGCGAGCATTCGGCGGGCCGCGGGCGACGAGCTGAAGCTCCTGACGCGCGAGTATTTCGGCTACTACGACGACTTGCCGCAGAAAGAGCGCGAGCGCGCGCAGGCTCGGTACCTTCAGTGGTGGAAGGACGAGGGCCAGTACCGCTTTCGCTAGTGGTCCCGTGACGGGCAGGGCCGGGGGCGGTTTCCGCTCGGGCCAACGAAGTGGGAAGGGGATGTTCGCGCCGGGCGTAAGGATGATGCCGTGTCGTCCGCCCTGACGCCCCGCCGAGCGTGGCTCGTCCCGCTCCACGTGCTCGGCTGCGCGCTGATCGGGGGTGCAAGCAGCTACGTCGCGATCTACGGCAGCCTCGTCGAGGCCATCCTCGCCGTTTCGCTCTTTGCGGGCACCGTCGCTTTCCTTGGGAGCCGGTTTGGAGAGCCTCGAGCGATCACCGCGACGGTGACGGCCCTCGTGACCATACTGCCGTGGTTCTTTCTCGCGGCCTTCGACGCGGTGAACGAGATGGTCGTCGGGGAGGGCGACGGGTGCGGCACCGGGCGCCTGATGCTCGCGTTCAATGCTGCGTGCGTCAGCGCCGTTTCCGCGGGCCTCGGGAGCCTCGTTGGGTACGGCATCGTGGCTCGCCGTAAGGTCGGCTTCGGTTGGTATCTAGGTGGGCTCTGGATGCTGGCGGCGCTCGTCGTCGGGTTCACGCTGCTCGGGCTCGTGTCCCGGATCGTGCGGCCGTCTCCGCAGGCTTACGTGCGCTCGCTGGAGCAGGTCGCGGTGCTCGACGTTTTCCCCGAGCGGGTCGAAGCGCCCCAGCCTTCGGCCGCCGACGAGCCTGTCTCCCTGAAGCTCTTGGAGAACGACGACATCACGATCCGTCGCGAAGGCTTCGCGGATGCGCCGAGCGTCGCGTTGTTCGCCGACGTGTTCGACGGCGTAGGTCCGCGGCAGCTGTGGTTCGGGCAAGAACGAGAACGGCTCGTCGTTCGGCGCGATCGGTCGCGCGGGTTTTGGATGATCGCGTTCGAGGCTGATCCTCGGTCGGACTACGCGCTGTGTTTCATCGAGGGCGAGCCCCAGGTTCGTGGCCGTGTGGAGATTGCCGACCTGGCGGGTCAGGTCGAGCCGTCGGCGTTTACGCTCGTGTTCGGGCTCCTCGCCAGCGTCGTCGTCGTCGGCGCGCTGGTGTGGCTGCGCGCGAGCCGCCGTCGCTTGACAGCCGACTATGGCCGCGAGCCGCTCGCGGCGACCGCCGCCGTCGTGCCGACTGCGATGCTGGTCACCGCGTTCCTCGCGGCGCCGCTGGCGGCCGCGCTCGCGCTCGGAATGATCGTATGACCCGCTACTCTGCGGCGGCGACGTCGCTCTCGATAGGCAGCTGCGCCGACGTGACCGGATTGCGGCGCCGACGAATCGGCTTCACGGGGCCGTCCGGGAGGTCGGCCGCATTGCGCGCCTTCGACACCTTCGGCAGTTGGATGTGGTCCAGCTGTTCGCGAAGGGTGGGCACGTCCTCGGCGTAGACGCGCGCGTACGCGAGGGCGCGGTGGCTACGAGCGACCAACGCCTGTCGTTGCTCGAGGACCGTCGAGCGAGCCGCCTCGAGCAGCGCCTCCAAGCGGGTGACCTCATCCGCGGCACGCTCGAGGCCTGTTGCGAGCTCCGAAAGCTGGCTGGCTCCGATTGCGCCGGGGAACTCGACCTCTTTCAAAGGACCCTCGAACAGCTGGAGAAGCTCACTGACGGCGGGATCGATCGGGCTCGGTGCGGAGTGCATGCCCGATTGATACGGCTCATGTGTTCAGTTGTCGAGCGGAAAAGGTGCCGGCGCCCGACGTGCCGATAGCGAGCTTGATAGACATGAAAGCCATGCGCCCTTCTTTAGTCCGCTCCCTGGCTGCTCTCTTCGTTGGATGTTGTGCCGTGTTGGCCGCGGGTGCCTGCGGCGATTCGGGAGACGACGGCGAAGGGGGCAGTGGTGCGGGCTCGTCGTCCGGGCTCATCTCCGCGTGTGAAGATTACTGCTCTGCGGCGCTCGCACAGCCGTGCGGCGAAAATCAACTCACCGTCGAGCAGTGCCAATCTCAATGCGGTTTTCTACCGACACAGTTGAAGGGCATTTGCGAAACCGAAAATGCCGCAGCGTTCGAGTGCCTCGCCGAAGCGGGATTCACCTGCACGGGATACGACACCGACGGCGACGAAGTGGAGGACACCTTCACCCCGGTCGCCAATGCGACGTGCCTCGAAGAGCAGCAGGCCTATGCGACCTGTGAGACGACGGCAGGCTGCAAGCGCTTCTGTATCACCGCCGAGGATGCTGGTTGTGGTGAGGGGTGCCTCGAGCGGTGCGAGTCGAAGCGCGCCGAGGTCGAAGCCGCGAGCGCGACGTGCGGCATCTACTACAGCAGCTACGTGAGCTGCGGATCCTCCGCCGGTATCACCTGCGATGGAGGTACCCCGCGGCCGAACGACTTCTGCATCGACTCCGCATTCAACGTCGGCGACTGCGTCAACCCCGACGCGACCGACGACTGTCCCGCTTACTGCTTCGGCGCGGAAGAGATCGGCTGCATGCCGGGCTGCGACGCGGAATGCGCGAGCCGCCTCGCGGATGCGACCTGCGGGCAGGCGTGGGCGAGCTTGCTCGACTGCGTGACGTTCTTCGGCGACGCCACGTGTGAAAACGATGTCGTGATGCCGACCGCCGACGGGATTTGCAGCTCGGAGCGAGAAGCCTATCTCGCGTGCGGCGGCTGATCAGTCGTCGTCGTCTTTCGGAGCTTCCTTGGGTGCCGGGATCTCCGAGAGCGGCGGCGCCGGCTTTTTGCCCTCGGCCACCGCGGTCGCGAGCTTCACGATCCGGCGGTACTTCGACGGCGTGAGCGCGCCCGAGACGAAGAAACCTTCGAGCTTGTCACCCTTCTTCGCGTAGGTCGCGACGAAGCCCGGCGTCACGGTGATCCCGGCCGCGTTCGCGGCCGCGATATCTTTGTCGACCTCCGCGGCGTATTTGCTCTTGTCGAGCGCGTCCTTGAAGGCGGTCATGTCGAGGCCCTGCTTCTGCGCGATGCCCTCGAAGCCGTCGCGGCTGAAGTCCGGCGTCTTCGCGACCTTGAAGAGCTCGTCGTGGAATGCCCAGAAGCCCGGGCTGCCCTTTTGCGCGAGCGCTTCACGGGCGGCGACGGCCGCGAGCTTTCCCGTCGCGTGTTGCTCGAGCGGGCGATCACGCCAGACGAACTTCACGTTGTCTTTGTAGAGGTCCTTCACGACGCCGATGGTCGTGGTGGCCTGTTTGCAGAACGGGCACTCGAAGTCGCTGAAGATATGAAACTCGACCTTCGCGTTCTCCGCGCCGAGCCAGGGTGCTCCTGGCGGGGCGGCCTCGATCGCGCGCGACGGCGGGAGATCCGGCTCCTTCGCGGTGCGCATGATCTCGTGATAGACGCCGTCCTTCGCCGTGCCTGCCTGGACGAGGGCGTCGGCCTTCGCGAGCTCCTCGTCGATGATCTTCTGGAATTTCTCCATCGACTGGGCGCCGACGAGGCGGCGACCGTTGATGTAGAAGTGTGGCGTCGCTTCGGCTTCCAAATCGTCGGCCGCGTCGGTGTCCGCTTCGATCGCGGCCATGTACGGCTTCGCCGCGGGCGGCGGGTCGAAGCGCGGCGTGCTCGGGTCGGCGTCGGTGATCACCGGCTTGACCTTCGCTTCGTCGAGGCCGAGGCCCTTCGCGATCGAGAGAAGCCCTGCCTCCGAGAAGACGTCTTTGCTCTTCTCCGCGTGGCCGGTCTTTTCTGCGTCGAACAGGGCCTTGTGTGCAGCCCAGAAGCCGGCGTCGCCCTTCTCGGCACGCGCGATCTCCGCGACGAGCGATGCGGGGATCCCCCGGCGCAGATACGGAAGCGGCCGGTGCCGCCAGACGAGGCGAACCTTGTCTTTGTATTGGGCGAGGACGTCTTCGACCGTCGGCTCGACTTGACTCGAGTAGCGGCACTCGAAGTTGCCGAACTGCACGATGGTGACCAGCGCATCCGCCGGGCCTTTGGACGGCGCTTTGCCGAGGCCGACTTGGTACACGGTCGCGTCGTCCTCTTGGACCTTGCCTCGGTCCTTCGGTTTTTCGGGCTCTTCGATCTTGGCCGGCTCCGCGGACGCCGTGGTGGTCGCGACGGGAGCCGTCGAGGCCGTCTCCACCTTCGGACGGTTGTGGAGGGAGCGCTTGATGTAGACCTGATCCGCCGGCGTGCCGGCGCTGATCAGCGCCTGCGCGGCTTCGAGCTCCTGATCGATGATGGTGCGGAACACATCGATCGGTTGGTTGCCTTTGACGGGGACGCCGTTGACGAGCGCGTTCGGCGTGCCGCGGATACCGAGCGACCGAGCCAGGGCCAGGTCCGCCGTGACCTTCTCGCTCGCGCGCTGCGCGATGGCGGGGTCGTTGAACTTCGCGAGGTCGACGCCCGCGTCACGCGCCCAGCTCTCGAAGTTCTCGGGCGTGAGGGCCTGACCGTTCTCGAAGGCGCGGCGGTGAAAGGACCAAAATGCGTCCGAGCCGGCAGCGTAATACACGCGTGCCGATGCCTCGTGACCGACGCGGGCCTTCGCGTGGACGATGGGCGCGTGCTTGAAGATGATGCGGAGCTTTTGTGGCCCGTACGTCTTCTTGAGCGCGTCGATCGTCGGCTCGAGGTTCTTGCAGTGCGGGCACTGATAGTCGCTGAAGAGGACGATCGTGACCGGCGCGCTGCGCGAGCCCCAGATGGGGTCGTCCGACGTGGTCGGGACCGACGATGCGCTGTCGTCCCAGAACGCGGGGTTGACGATCTTCGCGCTCGAACCGCTTCCCCCCGTGCCCCACATCGCGAGGGCGCCGGCGATGAAGCAAAGAACGAAGCCCATCACGGCCAACGTCGGTTTCAAGTCATCCTCCGGGGTAGCGCCGTATAACCCATGAACTTGGCCCACGCTATGCCACATCCGTAGGGAGGACGGCATGGCGTGCTCCCCTCCTGCGCCGCGTACCAGCCGACCCGCCATGCGGTCCGCGACGCTCTCGCTCTCCGACTTGCCGCGAAAGTTTGGCCGCTACGTGCTCCTGCGCCGCGTCGCGAAGGGCGGGATGGGCGAGGTGATGCTGGCGACGACGCTCGGGCTCGAGGGAGCCGAGCGGCCGCTCATCATCAAAACCATCCGCACCGAGCACAAGACCGACAAGAGCTTCAACGCTCGCTTCCTCGACGAGGCGCGCGTCCAAGCGCAGCTCGAGCATGCGGGTGTCGCGCAGGTGCTCGAGGCGACCACCGACGAGGAGTCGCAGGAACCCTACGTCGTCGTCGAATTCGTCGACGGGCGAAGCCTCGGTGACGTTCGGGCTCGGTCGCTTACGACGGGGCAGCGCATCGAGTGGCATGAGGCCGTCGCGATCGCGCAGCTCTCCGCGGAAGCTCTCTCGCACGTGCACGAGCGCCACGACGCGCAGAACCGCCCGCTTTCGATCGTGCACCGCGATCTGTCGCCGCAGAACCTGATGGTGAGCTACGGCGGGGACGTGAAGATCATCGATTTCGGCACGGCGCGCGGGGAAAACCGCCGATGCCACACGGTGAGCGGCGTCGTGTTCGCGAAGCCGGGGTACGTGGCTCCGGAGGTCGCAAACGGCAACCCGGGCGACTACCGCGTCGACCTCTATGCGCTCGGCGTGATGTTGTGGGAGCTCTGCGCGGGGAGGCGTTTTCTGCAAGGGGAGGCGAGCGATCACATGGCCGCCGTCTCCAAGAACGAGCGCAACCTACCGGCGATCGCGGAGCTCTGCGGCGCGCCGAGGGCGCTCGACGACACCATCGCGAGGCTCACCGCGTTCGATCGCGACGCGCGCTACGCAAAGACCAAGGTCGCTGCGCGTGATCTCGCCTCGCTGCTCGGCTCTGCGCCTGCGCTGGCTGGCGGCGACCGTGGTGTTCGCCCGCGCGTCTCGGCGCTCATGCAGCGTCTCTTCGAGGGAGAGAGCGCGAAGAACCGGCGAGAGTTTCTGCGGCTGGTGGGCGAGGCGCGAAAGATCTTCCAGGCCGGCAAGACGCCGCACGCGCCGACGCCGCGCGCCGCGCTCGCGATGAAGCAGGAGCAGGAGGGTCTCGTCGCAGGGACGCGTTACCGCATCGTCCGCGAGATTGGTCGTGGCAGCGGTACGGTCGTCGTCGAAGCCGAGCACATGGACCTCGGAAGAAAGGCCGCCGTGAAGATCGCGGAGGCTCCGTCGGCGTCGGCGGAGACCCACGCGAGGCTGATGCGTGAAGCGCGGATTTTGTCGGCGCTCGACGTGCCCGGTGTCGTGCGCGTGCTCGACGTCGGCGAGACCGCGGATGGGCGACCCTTCGCGGTGCTCGAGCTGTGCGAAGGCGAAACGCTGGAGTCGCGCGTCCGTCGCAGCGATGGGCTGAGCGTCCACGAGGCGCTCGGGGTCGCCGAGCGCCTGCTCACGGTGCTCTCGCGCCTGCACGAACGAGGGGTCGTGCACCGTGACATCAAGCCGGCCAACGTCGTGCTAGGTGATGGCGGGTCGATCACCGTCGTCGATTTCGGCATCGCGCTCGCGAAGTCCGAGCTGCTGCTCAGCCTCGCGGATCTCGACACCCCGGCGCCGAAGGGCAACGCCGTGACGGTCTTCGGCACGCCCGAGTACATGGCGCCGGAGCAGGCCGCGCGCCCGCACGAGGTCGATGCGCGCGCGGACATCTATGGCGTCGGCGCGATCCTCTACGAGATGCTGACGGGACGGCTGCCGTTCGTTGGAGCGAGCGCGGTCGCGATTCTGGAAGCGAAATCGCAGGGCAACCCCGAGGCCCCGAGCGAGCGCGCCCCGGCGAGGGAAATTCCGACCGACATCGACGCGATCTGCCTTCGCGCGCTGTCACGCCATCCTGCGCTTCGATACGCGTCTGCCGAGGAGATGCGTGCGGCGATCTCCCTTGCCATGACGGCTCCGGCGAAGCGCCGAACGAGGCGTCGCCGAATCGGCTATGCCGCGATTGCTTCCGCGATGACGTGCGCGCTCGGCCTGACGGCGGCGCTCGCTGCTCGGTACCCGGACGAAGTGAAGCGGACGACTGGGCTCGAGCTGCCTTGGGCAAGCGAGACCCCCGCGGCGGTCGCGGAGGCGCCGCGAGCGCCGCAAGCTGCGACCGATGCACCGACGCAGGCGCAGCCCGAGGCGACGCCGGCGCCCACCGCGACAGCCGAAGCTGCCGCTCTGCCGTCCAGCGAGGCGCCGTCGCCCACCGATCTCGCGTCGGCAAACGCGGAGCTGCAGCCGCCGGAGGACGCGCTCGCGTCGCGCGCTCACGAAACGGAGCCAGCCAGCGCCGATGCCGTCACGCCCAAAGCCGAGAAGAAGAAGCCTCGGCGCGCGGAGAAGAAGTCCGAAGGGCGAAAGAAGTCGGGGAAGCGGAAGAGCAAGGCGCGCAAGTCCGACGACTCGAACTGACGCGCCTCGGGCTTTGGGGTCGGGGGGTCGTCGCGGGCAAAAAGCGTGAGGTAAACGTCGCATTTACCTCACGCTTTTTGGGGCTGAAGAGATCCCCAACCGCCCCGCGTCGCAAAGCCCCGAGCCGAATCGAGCTCCGCGATTTAGAAGCCGCAGTTTTCGCGCATGCGCTTCTCGTTGAGCCAGCGGCTGGCTTTGCGCTTCGCGATCGTGTTGGCGAGACGTTGATACGGGTCGCCGTCGCCTGCCGCCATGACCTCTTTGAGAACCCTCACGTAGTTCTCTTTGTCGCCCTTGTTGCAGAGGTAGCGCGTCGCGTACTGCACCTTGGGCAGGTAGATCTTGTCGGCTGCCATCGACAGCGACTTCTCGAAGAGGGCCTTCGCCTCGTCGAGCTCCGCCATCGGCGTACGCGCGTGATACGAGGCGAGGATCGTGAAGCCGGTGCCGCGCATGTAGTTCGGGTCGAGCTCGACGCTGCGCTCGATCATCGTCACGCCGATGAAGATCTCTCCGACGAGATCCGGTTTCTCTTTGCCGACGTTGGCGCGGCCCAGCCAAGCGTTGCCGACCCAAAAGAGCGTCTCGGCGTCCTCCGGATCCTCGAAGGCTTGAAGGTAGGCCTTCATGGTCGCCACGTTCTTCGTGTGATCCTTGAAGTTCGGCGCCTTCTGCTCGAGAAGTTGAACCCCGTACCAGACCGCCCGGTCATACGCCGCTTCGGCGCGACGCTTGTGGTAGTCCCAGTTCGGGCCGGTGCCCTCCTCGTCCTCGGCGCGCTCCATCGCGTCTTCCATGAAGCCGAGCGCGACGCTGGCCCACGACCGGGTCAAAAGGAAGAGCGCGTCCTCGTTCTCGGGCGCGAGGTAACGAAAGCCCTCCATCTGGCCGAGGCCGGCCATCGCGATCTTCTCGGCGACCTCGTAGTCCTGAATCGTGTTGACCGCCGCGCTCGCCGTGCGCGTGGAGGCGATTTGCCCTTCCAGGATGAGCTGCTTCAGACACCCGGTCGTTCCAATGGCCGCCAGGGCCGCGACGACGAAGGGGCGAAGGTAGTTCTTCTTGCGCGGGGTACTACGCGACGACGAGGTCTGGTCGGGCATACGGCCGCCATGCGTATCGAAGGTCGCGGAAACTATCAACAGTCCGGACCCCACTTCCCGCGGGAGGGACGCCGGAGCCGGAGCCGGAAACCGTCCGCCCTGTCCTTGCGCGACCCCGCGAACCATGGTCGGTTAGGGGCGTGGATTCTGCCGGTATGCCCGGTTCCTCCGAACGGTCGAGCGCATCACCCGGGGCGGTGGCCATCCTCGCGTTCGTCATCGGTGTCGCGTCGATCATCGGAATCGCCGTGCTTCGCGGCCCTTATGGCCCGGCGGAGGCCGTTGCGAGCGCCCAGGGGGCCGACGACGAGGGCGACCGCCCTGGCAACGGCCGGTCGAAGGCGAGCTCGAGCGCCAGTGCGAGCCATTCGTCGAGCGCCCGTGTGTCCTCCACGACCGCCGCCGAGGCGTCGACCGGAGAGCCGGCCGCGACGGCGGAGCCGGAGGTCGCCTCGGATGCCGAGACGGCGCTCGCCCAATTCAAAGACCGCTGGCGCGCGCGCGACACCAAAGGGGCGATCGCCGCCGCCGAGCGCCTCGCCGAGCTCGACAAGGACGCATTCAAGGACAACGATCTCCAATCCGATCTCGTCGGTTTGACCCAACAGATGAGTCAGATGCCCGGGAAAGAAGCCGAGCGCGTCTTCACCCTTCTGACGAAGAAGACGGCGCCGTACGGGCTCGACGTGCTTCTATATCTGGTGACGAACAAAGGTGGCTCGCTCGCCGCCGACATTTCCGAAAAGCTGCTCGAGAAGCCGGAGATTCTGCAGCGCGGAACCAAGGCGATGCAAGTCGCCTACAAGCTTCGCAAGGCGTCTTGTCCGAAGAAGAAAGACTTCTTCAAAGAAGCCGGCGAGGTCGGCGACCGTCGCGCGCTCGGCCAATTGCAAATCATCAGCAAGACGTCCTGCGGGCGCCGGAACACTTGCTGTTACGAAAAAGACAAAGACCTCGATGCGGCCGAAGCCGCAATCGAGGCCCGTCTCGGACAATGAGCTATCAGCTATCAGCGGTCAGCTCGGCAGAGTCGAGCTGCTGCCTTGGCTGATAGCTGACAGCTGATAGCTGATAGCTAGTACCGGTAGTTTTCCGGCTTGAACGGACCCTGCACCGGAACGCCGAGGTAGTCGGCCTGATCGTCGGTGAGGACGGTCAGCTCGACGCCGAGCTTCTTCAGGTGGAGGCGCGCGACCTGCTCGTCGAGCTTCTTCGGAAGGACGTGCACGCCCGGCTCGAACTTCTCGTTCCAGAGGGCCATCTGGGCGATGACCTGGTTCGTGAAGGAGCTCGACATCACGAAGGACGGATGACCCGTCGCGCAGCCGAGGTTCACGAGGCGACCGGCGGCGAGGACGATGATCTTCTTACCGTCGGGGAAGACGTAGTGGTCGACCTGCGGCTTGATGTTCTCCAGCTTGATCTCCGGGTTGTTGTCGAGCCACGCGATCTGAATCTCGCTGTCGAAGTGGCCGATGTTGCAGACGATCGCTTCGTCCTTCATCGCCTGCATGTGCTCGCCGCGGATGATGTCCTTGTTGCCGGTCGCAGTGACGAAGATGTCGGCCTTGGAGGCGACCTGCTCCATCGTCTTGACCTCGTAGCCTTCCATCGCGGCCTGGAGCGCGCAGATGGGGTCGATCTCGGTGATCACGACGCGCGCGCCGAGGCCGCGCAGCGACTGCGCGCAGCCCTTGCCGACGTCGCCGTAACCACAGACGACGGCGACCTTGCCTGCGAACATGACGTCCGTCGCGCGCTTGATGCCGTCACCGAGCGACTCGCGGCAGCCGTACAGGTTGTCGAACTTGCTCTTGGTGACCGAGTCGTTGACGTTGATCGCGGGGCACTTGAGCTTGCCCTCGGCGAAGCGCTTGCGGAGGTTCTTCACGCCGGTGGTGGTCTCTTCGCTGAGGCCACGGATCTTGTCCGCACCTTCGAAGAGCTTCGCGTGGCGATCGTGGATCCAGTTGGTGAGGTCGCCGCCGTCGTCGAGGATCATGTTCGGGCCTTTGCCGCCCTCGAACGCGTAGATCTGTTGCTCGAGGCACCAGTCGTACTCTTCGAGCGTCTGGCCCTTCCAGGCGAAGACCGGGATCCCGCGCGCGGCGATCGCGGCGGCGGCGTGGTCCTGCGTCGAGAAGATGTTGCAGGTGGTCCAGGTGACCTCGGCGCCGAGCTCGACCAGCGTCTCGATGAGGACGGCCGTCTGGATGGTCATGTGGAGGCAGCCCGCGACGCGCGCGCCCTTGAGCGGCTTCTTCGGGCCGTACTCTTCGCGGAGCGCCATGAGGCCGGGCATTTCCTTCTCGGCGATGGCGATCTCTTTGCGGCCGAACTCGGCGAGCGAGATATCGGCGACCTTGTAGCGCGGTTTGTCGGTCATGTTCGTGGTCCTTGTTGGTCTTCTGCTTGTCGTGTCAGGTGACTCGACCGCGCCGGGCACAGAGGACCCGCCAGTCGAGGTGAGCGTCGGGGCCGTCGCCCCGAAACATCCTTGGAATGCGGCAGACCTCGACGGATTCGAGGCCTGCTTGCGACGCGAAGCTCTTGAGCTCGTCGTCGGAGAAGCCGAGCCAGAGGTCGGCCATTGCGTCTTTGACAGCGAGATCTTCGTGGGTCGCGTAGTCGAGGATGACCAGCGCGCCGCCGAGCGAATGTGCGGAGCCGGCACGCAGCAATCGCGAGAGCGCTGCGACCGCCGCGCCGGGCTTCGGCGCGTGGTGCAGAACACGCGCCGCGAAGACGACGTCGGCGCCGCTCGCCGATCGATCGAAGACGGCGCGCTCGACCTCGCTGCCGTCGAGCTCGGACAGCACGAAATCCACGTTGGCGAGCCCTGCGCCTTTGGCGCGAGAGCGCGCGGCGCGCAGCTGCGCCTCGGAGCGATCGACGGCGATGACCCGATCGAACATCGGCCCGAGCACGTCGAGCAGCGCACCGTCGCCGGTGCCGGCGTCGACGGCGAGCCCGCGCGCGAAGAGCAGCGGACGAAGCGCCGTGAGGTAAGCGCCGATCTCGCGCGGCGCCGATGCCGTCTGTTGCCGCGCGGCGCCGCGCGCGAAGTACTCGCGCGCCTTGTCGTCACGGGCGCGAACGATCGCGTCGACGCGTGGCAAGAGGCCCTCGTCCTCGATCATCTTTCGGCCGGCGGCGATCGCGTCGGCGACCACAGGATCCGCGGCGGCGTTGCGCGGCACCTTCAACAAGACCCACGTGCCGTTGCGCCGCGCGGTGACGAGCCCGGCCTCGCGTAGCGCCGCACCGTGGCGCGAGATCTTGGGCTGCCCTTCGCCGAGCAGCTCCGCGAGCTCGCCGACGGCGAGCTCTTCGACGTCGGTCAGCGCGAGCAGGCGCATGCGAACCGGATCCGACAGCAGCCGATAGAGCTCCCAACGAGGCACGGGCGCGGGCGCCGGTGCGAGCGGGGCGGTCAGGTCGGGCTGCAGGTGGTCGAGATCCATTCGACGGGTCGGGGGGCCGGTTCGAGCGCGGCAGCGCCAGACCTGTCCTTAATTGCATAGATGCAGAAGAAAGCAAATAGCTTCATCTGCCCGCGTTTCTACCATGACTTGACAGAGTGTACTTTGAACACCAAATGAGTGTTGAAATGACACTTTGGTCGGTCGCGAACGTCTCCGTGCTCGGTCGGGATCACGCCGCGCTCCGGCGAAACAGGCAGGACGCGTCGGCGTCGGGATGCGCCGGGCAAGGGGTGTACGGCGTCGTCTCCGACGGTTGTGGGCAAGGCCGCGCGAGCGAGGTGGGCGCGCACGCAACGGTCGCGATCGCGAGCGCGGCGATCGAACGGAGCCTGCGTGACGGTGGGCCGCTCGAAGGCCTCGGGGAGCGCGTGCTCGCGACGGTGATCGACGGGCTGCGTCTCGTCGCGGAGGCCGTGCCCGCCGGCGCGCTGCGAGACGCCTTCGTGCGCGATCAACTTCTCGCGACGCTCGTCGGGTTCGTCGTGCGCGACGATGTCGCGTGCGTCTTCGCGGTCGGCGACGGCGCGTTCTTCGTCGACGGCGATATCGAGGTCCTCGACGAAGACAACCGCCCTTCGTATCCCGCGTATGCGCTCGCCGGCGCGAAGGTTCGCGTCGTCGAGCGCACGTATCGAGGCGCGGCGCTCGTCGTCGTCGCAACCGACGGCGTCGACGAGCGCGTCCTCCGACGAGCGGCCGCGGTGGATGCGCAGGCGTCGAGGCTCTCGCGCGCCTTGCTCCTGCTTCAACGCGCCGGCGCCCTCTCCGACGACGGCAGCGTCGCGCTGGCCCGAAAGGTCGCGCCATGAGGGTCGTCATCGGCGGCAAACGGGTGCGCCTCGACCCGCGCAAAGTGCTCGGGGAGGGTGGGGAAGCGACGGTGCTCCTCTGGGCGGAACGCGGCGCTCGGCGCGCGGTGAAGCTCTACAAGGCCGACGCTGCGCAGCGCTTGCCGAAGCTGAGCGCGCTCGTCGCCGTCGGTCCGGCGCTCGACGGCATCGCCGTCTTGCCGCAAGCGATCGTCCACGACGAAGCCACCGGCGCAGCCATTGGGTTCACGATGCCGGCGCTCGAGCCGGGATTCGAGCCGTTTGCGCTCTTGTCGAGAGAGTCGTTCTGCGCGGCAGCGGGGCTCGATCTCGCGCGCTTGCTCGCCGCCGTTCATCGCCTCGGATACGCGGTTCGTCGCCTTCACGACGCCGGCATCGTGGTGGGCGACTTCAACGATCAGAACGAGCTCGTTCGTCCGAGCGACGGCGCGGTCGCGTTCATCGATTGCGACTCGTTCCAGCTCGCGAACCTGCCGTGTGAAGTCAGCACGGAAGCGTTTCTGGATCCGCTTCTTTATGGGCCCGACGCCGCGCATCCGTGCGCGACGGCAGACGGCGCGCCTCGTTGGTTCGGGCGCGGCAGCGATTGGTATTCGTTCGCCGTCATCGCGTTTCGCTCGCTGACGGGCGTACATCCGTACGGCGGGACGGATGCCGCTCATCCGACGCTGGCATCGCGAGCGCGCGCCGGTCGCAGCGTGCTCTCGCGCGGCGTCGTCGTGCCTCCGAAGACGCGGAGCAGAATCGAGGCGCTCTCCGATTCGCTCCTCGATGGCTTCGCGCGGGTCTTCGAAGCGCACGACCGAAGGCCGTTTTCGCTGGACGATCTCCGCTCCGCGTCCGTTGGCATCCGCCGCTGCAGCTGTGGCCTCGAGCTCGCTGCCGGTCGGCGCGCGTGCCCGCGCTGCACGGCGGCCGGGCCCGTGCGCGCCGGGCGAGTGAGCACCGAAACGCTCGCAAGCTCCGACGGAGGTTTCTTCGCCGTCGCCGCTGATGCGACGCGCTGGTCGGCGTTGTCCCGCGAAGGTCGCGATGTCGTCGCGACCATCGGCTCTTGGGGCCGAGGCGATTCCGTCCGGCGCGTCGTAGCCGCGGCGGCCGGACCCGACACCTTGGTCCGCCTCGCACCTGTGATGGCCGCGGTATGCACCCGCTCGGGTGATTTCGCGACGCTCGTCCTCGTGGACCTCTCCTCGGGCGTGCGCGTGTCGGAGAGCACCACCGAGGTCGCGATGGGCGCTCCCGCGTTCGAGCTCGGCGACGGGTGCGCCTATCGAATCGCCAAAGGGACCGTCATCGAGCTCCGCGCGGATGTGCACGGGCGCGTCGAAGAGGTCCCGATCGGCTCGGTCGTATCCGAGCAAACGGTCCTCCACCGCGCCGGGCGCGGTGTCGTCGCCGTCACGGCGGTGCTCGGTCGCCGGTCGTATCAATGGCTCGGTCGAAGCGGAAATGTGGAGCTCGACGTTCCAAGTCTCGATCCCGGGGAGGCGCTGATCACCGAATGGATCGCCGCCGAAGGCGATCTCGCGATCGTGCTTCGCCACACGCTGCTCGGCGGAGTCGAACACGTGCGAACGACCCTGTTGGATCGGCGCGGAACCCGCCTCCGCGATCGGGTCGAAGCCGCGTCGGCGCGTCGAGGCGGTGCAGCGCTCCAAGGCGGCGTCTTTTCGCGCGGACGTGTCCTCGTCGCGACCGACATCGGCCTGGTCCGGCACGACCCCCGCACGGCGGACGCCGTCCCGTTCGCCGACACCGAGCCTCACGTCGTCGCCGAATGCCCACTAGCAGCCGGCCCGCGAGGGGTCCTCGTCGCGCTCGGCTCAAAGCTTCAATTGCTGTCACTCGCTTGAAACCCATCCCACCGAAAGGCTCAGCCATGTTGCCCCACTTCTACGACCCGAAGCGCGTCGGCACGCTCTACAAGCCCGACCTCGTCGCCGTCTCCCGCGCTGCCGAGAGGGCGAAGCTCTCGCCCGCGCACCGAGACACACGGCCGTTTGCGCTGCTTCTCGTCGACTTTCAGATCGATTTTTGCCACGCCGATGGAGCGCTCGCCGTGCCCGGCGCGGTCGACGACCTTCGCCGCACGATCGAGCTCATTTATTCGCAAGGCGAGCGATTCAAGACCATCGCGGTCAGCCTCGACAGCCACCTCACGTATCAAATCTTCTACCCGACGTGGTGGATCGACGAAAACGGCGACCACCCCGCGCCTCACACCGTCATCGACTCCGCGGCCGTGCGGTCAGGCAAATACAAGCCGCTTCGCGAGGTCGCCTGGTCGCTTCGTTACGTGGAGGAGCTCGAGCAAAAGGCCAAAAAGGCGCTCTATATCTGGCCCTATCACACGATGATCGGCGGCGTCGGCCAGGCGTTGGATCCCGCTCTGTTCGAGGCGATTCACTATCACGCGGTCGCGCGTAAATCGCAGCCGGTGTTCCTCCAAAAAGGGATGATCCCGACCACCGAGCACTATTCACCATTCGAGCCGGAGGTGAAGGTGCCCACCCACCCGAACGGATCGCTCAATACGACGATCCTGAAGATGCTGGAGACGCACGAGCGGATCTACGTCGCCGGCGAGGCGAAGAGCCATTGCGTGCTCGCAGCGTGCGCCTCGATGGTTCGCCATTTCGAGCACGCGCCGGACGTCATCGGGCGCATCCACTTCCTCCGCGATTGCACGAGCAGCGTCGTCGCGCCGGGCATCGACTTCGACGCGATGGCGGAGCGGGAGCTCGCCGAGTTCTCGAAAAAGGGAATGCGCTTCGTCACCAGTGTGGCGCCCGCGTTCTGAGCGAATCGACGAAACATAGAAGGAGCCATCCATGTCGAATCCCACCCACCGCGCACCCTCTCCCGATGATTATAAAAACCTCATCGGCGCTTCCACGCTGGACCAACTCGCGCAGCAAGCGCTCGTCTCGAACCTCGACGATACCGTTCTTCTCGGCTGCGTCGGCCTGGGCGCCGACCAGATCGACGCCGCCGATGCGACCCTCGTCAGCGTCGTCTGCGATATGTCCGGCTCGATGGCCCCACACAAGAAGGGCGTCATCGACGCATTCAATACGATGCTCGCGGCGCTCACGTCGGCGAAAGCGGCGAGCGCCATTCTGGTGAGCCTCTGGGCCTTTTCGGATTCGGCGCGCCTGCTCTCCAGCTATGAGCCCATCGACCGAAAGGCGCAGCTCGGGCCGTCGGTGTACGTGCCGGACGGAGGGACGGCGCTCTACGACACGACGCTGGCGGCGATGGCCGGCCTGGTCGCCTACGGCCAGCGCCTCTTCGACGAAGGAGTACCGACCAAACGCATCCTCTTCGTCTTGTCCGACGGTGACGACAACGCGTCGAAAGCCACCTCCGCCGAGGTGAAGGCCGCCGCGACCGCGCTCTCGCGACAAGAGGCGTATACGCTCGCTTATGCCGGATTCGGCAATGCCGATTTGGCCGGACAAGCGGACGCGATCGGCTTCCCGCACGTCATTACGACCTCGGCGAGCGCGTCGGAGCTGCGCCGCATCTTCCGGCAAGTCAGCCAGAGCGTCCTGCGCGTCAGCCAAGGAACCATGCCCGCGGCCGGCGGCTTCTTCTGAACCCGAGAAGACGAACCGCAAAGACGCGAAGGGCAGAAGGAGCGCACGAAGGAAGAAGGAGTTGAATCCTCCCTCTGCTTTGCGCCCTTTTTCTGCCCTTCGCGCCTTTGCGGTTCGTCTTATTCGCGCGCCGGAGAAGCAGGCTGCTCGCGTAGGGGGATCTTCAGCTCCCGGTAGAACTGCACCGCGAGCAGGATGAAGCACATGTCCCACGGGATTCGATACCGGACTTCGCCCGTGGCCATCATCACCGACACGATGACGCCGATGATCGGGGCGAAGAGGGCGAGCTCGGTCGAGCGGAGCAGGCCGACGAGCCCGCGTATCCGCGCGCGGTCGATCAAGAGCAAGACGGACGGTATGAAGATGAAGATCAAAAACACGTAGTGGAACGTCTGGCTCCAGGCCCAGTGTTTCGTCGCGACCGTCGGCCAAGGCAAGCTGCCGCCGAAGCTGTCCCAGACGTGCTCGAACGAGAGGACGACGGCTTGGCCCGGGTTCTCACCGATCCATTTCCACGCCGCTTCTTTGTTCTTTTCGCCGTCCGTAATTTTGAAGTCGAACTCGACCTTCTTCGAATATCCGTGTTGGTACGCGGCCGGGCTGCCGAAGTTCACCTGGCCGCGGATCCGCTCGGGGTTCTTGGGGTCCCGTTCCCGCCAGGTCACCGATTGGACGCGGCCGATGTGCCCCATCAGGAAGTCGGCAGGGGCCTTGTTCGATCCCGGGCAGAACTTGCCGTCGTTGCCGCGCGTGCAGCGGTCTGCTTGCCATTTGCAAAGGGGCAGTGCCGCCACGATGAAGAGCGCGACGACGAGCGACTTGGCCCTCCACGACGCGCGAGCGCGCGTAAAAAGGATGTGGACGGCGAAAAAGCCCAACATGGCCGGGGCGGCCACCATCTTCATCAACATCGCCAGCGAGAAGAGGACCCCGCCGAGGAGCGACACGACGACGGCGAGGCCGATGCGCGTGCGGACGGCACCCAGAAATGCGAAGAGCCGCTCACGCGCGGTCGGCGAGGCGGAGGGCTTCGCGTCCGGGGCGTCTCGGTAGGTGCGCGCGGCGTCGGTTTCGGCTGGTTCGTCGGCCGCTTTTGCAGGTCGCGTAGGCCAGAGGCGTATCGCGCCGAAGTAGCAAACGAGGGTCAGCGTCGCGAGGAGCGTGATGTAGATCTCGGCGAGGAAGTAGCCGCCGTAGTCGATGAATGGGAAATAGAGGCTCGTGACGGCGAGGGACCAAAGGCCTGCGCGTCGATCGAGCGCGATCCAGCCGAGCGCGCCGACCGCGAGCGGGACGAGGATCGTCAGCCAGAAATGAACGCGAACCATGTTCGCGAGCGTCGGATCCGATCGGTAGAAATACGCGATGAGCTCACTGAGCCCCGGTGGGTGCGTGACGTCGTGCGGCTTGAGCACGTAGCCCTCGCGGGCGAAGCGCTTGCCGAGCTCGACGTACATCTTCATGTCCGAGTAGACGAAGTCCGTCGGACGGTGGACCTTGAGGACGTAGGCCCAGCGCCAGAGGACGCCGAGCACGAACGCGAAGGCGGTGATGGCAACGCCGAGCCACGGCGAGCGTAGCCACCGCACGATTCGCTCGCGCACGCCGCTCATGAGGGGTAGGCGCTCGCGTAACGTTCGGCGATCGACTCGAGCTGTTTCGCCGTGCTTCGAGAGACGGAGCCCACCACCGCGATGCGCAGCCGATCGGGCCGGAACATGCGGCGGGCGAGCGACCGAAGCGCGGTCCGGCTACACCGGGCGAGGCGTTCGGCGCGGCCGAATGCGGTGAGGGGCTCGTCGGCGAGGACGCCGAGCGCGCCGTTCTCCGCCGCGTGCTCGGGCTGATCGAGGGAGCGTTCCGCCTGCCACCGCGCCCGCGCGAGCGCACGGTCGATCTCGGCCTGGCTCGGGCCCTCCTTGGCGAAGTCACCCAACATGCCGAGGACCTCGGTGAGGACCTCGGTGATCGCGCCTTCGTTCGACTCGGCGGCGACGTCGAACAGTCCGGTCTCGTCGTACGCCTCGTACCCGGCCGAAACCTCGTAGCAGAGCCCACGCCGATCGCAGAGTCGTTCGTAGAGCCTGGTCGCATTGCCGTCGTCGACGAGCCGAATCAGCAGCTCAGCGGCGGGCGCGGATTTGTCCTTTCGGCCCGGCGCGACGCACGCGACCCGAAGCGAAGCCTGGCTCGAGTGCGAGCGCGTGATCGAAATCGGCGCCGCGGCGGTCGCGGCAGGGGGATTCACGCGGAACGGCGCGGGCACGAGACGGCCACCGCGGGGACGCCGCGCGAAGGCGCGCTCGAGCGTTCGCAGGAGGCGCGGTCTCGACGGAAGCTTTCCGGCGACGGCGACGACGGTCGTCTCCGTCGTGTAATGCCGCTCGTGGTGAGCGCGCAGCATCGGCACGCTGAACCGCTTCAGCGTCGCGGGCGTTCCGACGATGGGAAATCCGAGCGGATGCTCGCCGAACACGAGCGAGCGAACGATGCCGTCGGGATCGATGAGACGACCGCGGTCGTCTCGATCTTCGAGCAGCTCTTCGTGGACGATGCCGCGCTCGACCTCGAGATCGCAAAAGAGCGGATGTTCGAGCACCTCACCGAGCACCTCGATCGCGTCGAGCGTGTTTTCGGGTGGCGTGGTGACGACGAGTGAGCCGCGATCGACGCCGGTCGCGGCGTCGAGGCTCGCGCCCATCCCTTCGATCTGCGAAGCGAGGGCGTGCGCCGACGGGTACGAAGGCGTCCCGCGGTGCAGCATGTGCTCGAGGAAATGCGAGAGCCCCGCGTTCGACGCATCCTCGTAACGGGCGCCGACCTGCGTGAGGCAGGCGACGGCGGTGCGGTGAAGGTGCGGTCCGGGCGCGAGGACGACGCGCAGCCCGTTCGAGAGCCGCGCGACGTCGACGAGCGGCTCTCGCGTCATGACTTCCTCACGTCGGCGAAGTCGGGCCGCTCACTTCGGCGGAGCACCGGAGCCTTCGGGCTTGGCGGATGCCGCGGCGGGCTTCGGGAAGAACTCGTCGTTGAGCTTGATCTCGGCTTGGTGCGTCGCGCGCAGCCGCTTCATGTATTCGATGAGCGCCTCGATCTGCCGGTCGCGACGGAGCTCGTCGACGTATTGAGCGCGCTCCTTCTGCCAGTCCTCGTCGCTCGGCGCCTGCTTCTCCTCCAACACCATGAGGAGGAAACCGCCATTGCGCAGCGGGATGAGTCGCTCGGCGACGTCGCCCTGCTTTTCGAGGCCAAAGGCGACGGCGGCCGGGGACTCCGCCTGATCGGCCTCGGGGAAGGGCTCTTCGGTGATCGTGAACGCGAAGCTCGTGTCGACCGTCGGCGCGAAGAGATCCACCGCGGGCTCTGTCGGGGCCGGAGCGGGGGCGGGGGGCTCGTCCTTTTTAGGCTCGTCACCCTTCTTGGGCTCGTCCTTTTTGGGCTCGTCACCCTTCTTGGGCTCGTCCTTCTTCGGCTTGTCGCCTTCGGGCTTCTTGTCGCCTTCGGGCTTCTTGTCGCCTTCGGGCTTCTTGTCGCCTTCGGGCTTCTTGTCGCCTTCGGGCTTGGGGGTCTCGCCTGCCGGCTTCCGCTCGACCTTGGGCAACGCGGCGAGGTGGGCCTTCAGCGCCTCCTCGACGGTTTTCCCGCCCTTCGTGGCGGCTTGCACTTCCTTGGCGGCCTCACCCGCCAGGCGACGCGCTTCGCTCGCGACGTAGCGGCTTCGCGCGATCGTCGCGCGAACGGCCTTCTCGGCGTCGGCGCCCGTCAGGATCTTCTCGACGAGGAACAGGTGCAGACCCTCGGGGCTCTCCACCGGCTCTTTGACGAAACCCGGCTCTTTTGCGCCGAAGATCGCGGCGTCGAACGCTTTGACCTGCGCCATGGCGTCGGTCTTCGTCAAACACCCGAGGCGGCCGCCGTCGGCGGCCGTGAATCCGTGGTCGCTCATCTCGCGGGCGACGTCGTGGAACGACTCGCCGGCCTCGATTCGAGCCTTCGCGGCGTCGATCTTCGCGTGCGCCTGCTTTCGCTCTTCCTCGGTCGCGGCGGGGAGGATCCGCACGTGGATCTGGCTGACCTCGCGGCATCCGTCGGCGAGGCCGGCCTTGCGCTTCTCGAGATCCTTGTCGATGTCGGCGGCGTTCTTGTCGGCCCAGCCGTCGATCGCAGCTTGCGACAGGTCGACGCGCGAGGCGTAGAACTGCGGGTCGAACTTGACGTATTTGACCTTCGCCGTGGTCTCTTTCTCGGCGAACGAGTCGAAAGCCTCGGCATCGCTCACGCGCACGCGCTCCATGATCAGGAAGCGCATACGCTCGGCGATGAGCTCGGCTCGCTGGAACTCGCGGTACTCGTCCTCGGAAAGCTGGACGAACTGGCCGAGCGCCTTCTTGTATTGCTCGGCAGAGAACGCCTTCGTCTTGCGGTCGATGAAGGCGTCTTTGAAGTTCTTGCGTGCGAACGGCAGCTGCTGCGCCGCGAGCATCGTCGCCGGAAGCGAGAAGCGCATGCGCCCCGATCGGAGCTCGCCCGTCAGCTCGTCTTCGCTGATGGAGATGCCGAGGCGCTTCGCCTCCGCGAGGAGGAGCTCGCGCTCGATCAGGCCGTCGAGGACCTGTTTCTTGGCGCGCTCGCGCTGAGTCTCCGTCTCGTCGCGGCCACCGGCGATGAGCCGATAGGTCGCCCAATACTGGCGACCCTTGATGCAACGCCCGAGGACCTCGGCGGCGCACTCCGGGCCGGACTGAGCCTGGTTGCTCCCTCCGCCGGGTTGAAAGCTCACGACGAAGACGATGGCGATGGCGATGGCTGCCAGTCCGCCTAGGAGTGTGGTCGCGCGGTTCACGGTTGGGCGGTCCGTCTAGCACGCTTTTGCCCGAGGTGGGACTCCGGGACCAACCGGTAACGACGGCGACCAAACCGCCCGCAACGAACGACCTGTGCGCTATGCTGCCGGCTCGTGACTAGGCGAAGCCTCACGAGCTCCCCCGGGCCAACAGCAGGGGTGCCGCCCACGCGGCGTTTAGGCGGGTCCCGCAGGGAGACGAGCGACCGCGTCCGTTTCAAGGTCGGCGAGCGCGAAGTCGACGGCTGGGCGCTGAACCAGAGCCGCGGAGGCTTGCGCGCGATCATCGACGAGCCGATCGACCTCGGCACCGAGCTCGAGGTGTTCATCGGCGACGCTCCCGGTCGTCCCTCGCGGATCGTATGGATTCAGGAAGAGCCGGACGGAGCGATCGTCGGCGTGGAGTTCCTCGACGTCGAGGGAAGGGCCTCCGTTCCTCCGGAGCCGCCGCGCGACGGGCAGGGCGGTGCTGCTCCGACCGGTGCTGATTCAGACGGTGGCTGAGCTCGGGACGGCCCGCGCGATCCTCGGCAAAGAAGGCCCTTTTTCGAGGAACGACCGGTACGAACATCGTGAAGAGCAGCTCGCGATGGCGGACGCCGTCTCGCGCGCGCTCGACAACGACTCGGTCCTGCTCTGCGAGGCCGGCACGGGCATCGGCAAGACGCTCGCGTACCTGGTTCCCGCGATCTTGAGCGGGCGCCGCGTCGTCATCTCGACCGCCACCCGCGCTCTCCAGGACCAGATCACGGCGCGGGACGTTCCAGCGATCGGCGCCGCGCTCGGACGGATGCCGGACGTCGCGATCGCGAAGGGCCTGTCCAACTACGTCTGCTTGCGACGGCTACGGGAGGCGCGCCTCTCGACGGACGCATCACCCGCGCGGAAGATTCTCCCCGTTGTCCAAGCGTGGGTCGAGCGGACGAACACCGGCGACATCGCGGAAGTAGGCGGCATCGCCGAGGACGATCCGGTGTGGGCCGACGTCACGTCCTCGAGCGACACCCGCGTCGGCTCGTCGTGCGCCCACCACGACGAGTGTTTCGTCACGAGGATGCGCAGGGAGCTGCAGCGAGCGCAGATCATCGTCGTGAATCACCATCTGTTCTTCGCGGATCTCGCCCTTCGCACGAAGGCGGGGCCCGCGGCCGAAGCGCGGGCGGGCGTCCTTCCGCCCTACGACGCGGTCGTGTTCGACGAGGCGCACCGCATCGAGGACGTCGCGAGCATGTTCTTCGGTGTGCGCGTGTCCACGGCAAAGATCGCCGCGCTTCTGCGCGACGCCGCGCGCGCGTTCGGGACGTCGCTCGGCGAGCGCGACGCGATCGAATCGCTGCGCGTCCTCGAGGTGGCGCGTGCTGCGTCCGCGGCCTTCTTCGGCTCGCTACGCAAGCTCGCGGATCGCGGTGGTGGAGGGGAAGGGCGCATCGCGCTCGGGCCGGACGCGCTCGACGCCGACCAGCGTCGCGCCCATCGCGACCTCGACGATGCGCTCGATATCGTCGAGTCCTTTGCCGAGACCCACGCGGTGAGCGACGCGGTCGAGGTCGTTCGCCGGCGTGCGCGCGGCGTGCGGGACGACGCGTTCGCGGCGGTCGAGCCCGCGACCCACCACGTCGCCTGGATGGAAACGCGTCGCGACCACGTCTCGCTCGGGGCGTCGCTCGTCGACGTCGGCCCTGTGTTTCGCGACCTGGTCGTCGGTCGTACGGGTGGCGTCGTCCTCACGAGCGCGACGCTCTCGACGGTTCCGTTTTCGGAGCGCAGTGCGCCGGCCTCTGCACCGGCCCCGGTGAGCGGGTTTTCCTTTCTCAAACGGCGGCTCGGGCTCGACGAGGGCCTCCAAGTCGGCCTCGAGGAGGTCGAGCTCGGCTCACCCTTCGACTACGACTCGCGCGCGCTGCTTTACGTACCGCGCGACCTCCCCGACACCGCGCATGCCTCCTTCCTCGATCGCGCGGCGCAGCGGGCGGCCGAGCTCGTCGCGATCACCGGCGGCGGCGCGTTCATGCTCACGACGAGCATGCGGGCGATGCGCCACCTCGGCGCTTCCCTCGCGCGAACCACGGGGCTGCCGGTCTTCGTCCAAGGTGAAGCGCCGAAGGCAATCTTGCTCGAACGTTTCCGTGCGCACGGCAATGCCGTCCTGGTTGCAACGCTGAGTTATTGGGAGGGCGTCGACGTTCCGGGCGACGCGCTCCGGCTCGTGATGTTCGACAAGCTCCCGTTCGCGGTGCCGTCCGACGCGCTCGTCGCCGCGCGTTGCAGCGCGCTCGCGGAGGCGGGGCTCGACCCGTTTACCTCGTATACGGTGCCGGAGGCCGCAATCACGCTCAAACAAGGCGTCGGCAGGCTCATGCGAACGCGAAGCGATCGCGGCATCGCGGCGGTGTTCGATCATCGCATCGTCACCCGCGGCTACGGATACGCGATCCTCGAGCGCCTCCCTATCGCGCAACGGACCGAGGAGATCGAAGACGTCCGAGCGTTCTGGGAGCGAATGCGCACCGAGGGGTAAGCTCCGTCACACCTCGAGGCGGGCCACGAGCGCACAGGCGTCGTCGTGAGACTTGTGATGATCGGTGACGATGGCCTCGGCGACCTGTTGCGGTGTGAGGTGCCCCAGCGATTCCAGATCGAACCGGCTCGACACGCCGTCGCTGGTGAGCACCAGGAGATCACCGGGCGCAATCGTGTAATCCCAGACCTTCACGGTGCGGAACCCCTGGCCGACGATTCCCGGCATCGTCGGCGGCGCGATGCGCGTCGTCGCGAGCGCACGCAGCTCGACATTGCCGATGCCTGCGAATTGCATCCGCCGCGCCTCCGGTTGCAGGGCGACCAGCGAAACGGCCGCCCCGCGCGATCCTGCGAGCGCGCGGTCGAGCCCACGCAACAGGGGCTCGAGCGGCGTGTCGGCGTTGGCGCCGACGTACGCGCAAGCGCGCTCGGCGGCCACCCGCGCCTTTTCGCCGTGACCGAGGCCGTCCGCGAGACAGAGAAGCGTCCCCAGCGAAGTGGGAAACGTCGCGCAGAAATCTCCGCACGTCGTTTCCCCGCGCTTCGCCAACGTCGTGCTGCCGATGACCACGCGCATTACTGCACACGCAAAACGAATGTCACGGTCGTCCCCTTCCCAGCGCCCGTGTTCACCTCGAAGGCGTCGGCCAGCTGTTTGACACCGCGAAGCCCGAGACCCATCCCGAGCTTCGAGCGGTAGTTGCCAGTCATGATTTCATCGAGGTTCAGGATACCGGGCCCGCGATCGCGCGCCGTCACCTCGAGCCCCGAAGGAATGACGGCTTTGAGCTCGATCTCTCCTTCGCCAGCGTATTGCACGATGTTGCGAGCGAGCTCCGAGACCGCGGTCGCGAGCCTCGTTCTTCCGGTGAGCGAAAAGCCGAGGGCCACGGCGAGCTCGCGCGCCTCGTTCCGTACCCGGACGACGTCCTGCTCGACCTTGACCGCGACGATCGTCGAGGACGGGCCGCCTTCGGCCTTCGAGCACGAGAGGACCTCGAGCGCCTTGATGCACTCATCGACCCGCTTCGGATCTGCCATGAACAAGCGCAGGCTCCGATCGATCGAGGGCAGGATCTCGCGCAGCTGCGCCCGATCCAGTCGCTCGCTGGCCGACGAGGTGCGGCGACGCGCCATCACGACCGCCGACGATGCCGTCGTCGACGATACGTAGCGGCGCAGCACGTCCATGACTTGCTCGAGGAGGTCCCCCGACGCGGCTGACTTCGCCCGTGCGTCGCTCGGCATCAGCTACGGGCGCGGCGCGACTGTTTGACCAATCGCAGCGCGCTGTCGAGGTTGAGAGTCGTGCGAACGTCGCCGAGGTCCATGCCCATCTCGACGAGCGTGTCCGCGACCGCCGGCTGCACGCCGCAGACGATCGTCGGTACACCCATCAACCTCGCGCTCACCGCGAGGTCGCGAATGCAGCGCGTGAGATAGCTGTCCATCATGTCGACGCTCGCCATGTTGATGACGAGGGCTCGAAGCTGCTGCGCTTCGAGCGTCGAACCGACGACGTCGCGCAGACGCCGGACGGCGCTGTCCGTGAGGGCAGGGTTGAGCTGCACGATGAGGGTGCGCTCGACCACCATCAGCGAGCCGGCGCTGCCCTCCTCGATCGCCGCCCCGTAGCTCATCGCGACGCCCCGGCACGCTCGCGCCTGCGCATTTGGCGCTCTTCGCGATCCTCGTCGTCGGGCTCGTAGTCGCGCCACGCGTCACGGTCGCGACGGGCGAGCCGAAGCGCTTCGCCGAGCCCGTGCTTGAGGTTTCGCAACGTCGCGAGGCGACCGAAGTCGACGCCGATATCGACGAGCGTCTCTGCCACGGCCGGCCGGATGCCGGTGAGCACACAGCGCGCGCCGACGACCTCGACCTTCTTCATCAGCTTCATCAAGTGATCGGCCGTCTTGGTGTCGACGATGTCGACGCCGGTGAGGTCGATGATAACGAAGCTTGCCTGCATTCGAAGCACCTCGGCGAGCAGGCGCTGGACCATGTCCGCGGTTCGGCGCGAGTCGACGATACCGATGATCGGCATCGCGAGCACGCCGTCCCACACCTCGAGGATCGGGTTCGACAGCTCGTCGACCGCGCGGCGCAGCCGCTCGATGAGCTCCGTCTTCGCCTCTTCGCTCGCGGCGAGCTGCTCGTTTCGCGTGCGAAGCTCGGCCTCGAGCTGGCGTTGCGTCGTGATGTCGACCGTGGTGCCGAGCGCCGCGAACTGCTTGCCCTTGTCGTCGCGCAGCGGCGTCCACGCCACGTGCATCCGAACGTCGTTCGTGATGCGTGGATTGCGAACCACGACCTCTTCCTCGAGCGACTCGCCGCGCAAGCCGCGAACGAGGCCGCTGTTCTCCATCGGAAGCGGCGTTCTCCCGTCCGCCATGAAGATCCCGTACGCGCCAGTCACGTCGCCGTCCCTGTGGTCGACGACGCCGCCGAGCATGTTCCGATGCTTGGGATTCATGATCATGAACTCCTTTTCGGAGCTCGCGACCATGACGCCCACCGGCAGCGAATCGATGACCTGTCGGTACAATGCCTCGGACGCCGCACGCGACGCTTCCGAGGTCGCGAGGTCCTGGATCATCTTGTTGCGCTCGGTTTCGAGCGCGCGCTGCTTGGTGATGTCCTGCGACGTGCCGAGGGTCGCGAACACCTGCCCCTTGTCGTCGCGAAGTGGAGTCCAAGCGACGTGGACACGGACGTCGTGTTCGAGGCGCGGATTGCGAATGATCGCCTCCTCCTCGAGTGTCTCGCCGCGGAGGCTGCGCACCAGGCCGCTCTTGTCCATCTGGATCGGCGTCTTGCCGTCCGGCATGAACACGCCATAGGCGCTGGTGACGTCTTGGTCTTTGTGATCGACGATCCCGCCCGACATCTTTTCCTGGACCGGGTTCATCAGCAGAAACTCGAACTTCTGGTTCGAGACCATGACGCCGACCGGCAGTGCGTTGATGACCTGACGGAACAGGTTCTCCGACGCTGCGCGCGCTGCTTCGGAGTCGGCGAGCGCCTCCTCCATTCGGCGTCGCTCGGTGACGTCGAGGATCTGTCCCCACCAGAGGAGCATCCCGTCGGGTTGGCGCTCGACGTAGGTGTGCGTTTCGACCCAACGCACTTGATCGTTGCCGAGCTCGACGCGACCCGCCCACTGCATCGGCGTCAACCGCTCGGCGGTCGCCATGATCTTGCGTTCGAGCACGGCGCGATCGTCCGGCGCGATGTTCTTCATGATGGCGTTGGGGTCGTCACGGATCTCGTCGACCGTCACCCCGTACATCTCCGCCATGCGCTGACCGATGTGCAGCCATTCGCTCTTGCCCGTCGCAGGGTCCATCCGCGACGCCCAGAAGACGCCGGGCACCTTGTCCAAGAGCGAGGTCAAAACCTCTAAACCGATCTTCTCCGCCACGCGCGATTCTCCAAGCCCCCTCCCTGTTGACGTCGTCCACCTCCGAGCCTTCGCTCGATCCGAACGACGATAGTTGATGAGTGCGCTCGTTGTCAGCCACGCATCGAGCAATGCAACGCGGCGAAACGATCGGTAAACAACGCGTCTAGCAGACGAGCGTGCGCTCTCGTGCGTGCGCTCTGATCCGCGCGCGACGATCGCGTCGCGCGTCGAGCGCCAATACCTGTCGCGCATACGTCTGCGCGCACATCGACCGACGCGTAGGCACCGTTCCAAGCGTTGGCTGGTCGCGCCACCAACCAACGTCGAAGCCGCAATCCAATCAACGGTGCTGGTGCATCCGTGCACGCGTCGAGCGGAGCGCTGGGACGGGCGTGCTCACGCTTGAGAGGGCATGTTCCTCGACGGCTGGTTCGGATCGTAGACGACCCACAACGTCTCGCCGATCGCGAGCGGCTCCACCGTCTTCCACCCGCCTTTGGCTTCGCCGTCGGCCGTCGAGAAGGCGTAGAGCATTCGCATCACCGGCTCGTCGTTCACGCTCGATGCCGTGGGAACGACCTCGTAGACACGGGCGAGCGCACAATGGCCGCGACGATAGAGCCGCTGTGCCCTCAGTGCGGATACGAGCCCGAAGAGAAACAGGGGCAGCCCGAATGCGACGAAACCGAGGGGCAGGAAGATCATTCCGCCGATCGAGGTCGACGCTTCCCCAGGGAGCCGGGCGCGAGATGGCTTCTCTCGATCGTATTCGATGGTGAGCGTGGCCTTTTCGCGTGCTCTCGCGATGACTTCATCGTTCGTCGTCGTGACGGTCGCCTTGTGTTTTAGGCCGCGCGCGTCCTCGAACGCGACGACGATCTCGTACAGGGACTCGTCGTTGACCTCGGTCGACGTCTCTCGCACCTCGACGCTTCGTGCGTCGGTGCGCACGCCGCGTTCGTCGAGCGCCCAGTCCTCCCACGGCGGTCGCAGGATGGCGAGCATCATTGCCAGCATGAGCAGCGGGAGGAACGTGAAGGCCCCGCCGAATATCACGAGGAAACCCGCATTCCAGCTCGCTGCGGAAAGCAAGCTGGCCGGGCGTGGCGGTGGGGGAGGCTGTCGAAACACGCGTGTTGCGTACCGCTATCAGCGCTCGCCGGAGGGGGTCAATCGGCGGCGCCTCAGGTGCGCCTTGCGAGCTCTCGGGTTCGGCGGTAGCCCGATGCGATGGGCAAGACGATCCTCGTAGGTGGTTTCGGTCCGGGAATCTCCACGGCGGTGGCCGAGAAGTTCGGCGCGGAGGGGTACGCGGTTGCGCTCGCCGCGCGCAATGCGGAGCGGCTCGACGCAGGTGTTCGGGAGCTCACGAAGAAGGGTATTCGTGCGGCGGCATTCCCCGCCGATCTGAGCGACGCAGCGGCCGTTCGCGCATTGGTCGACAAGGTGCGAACCAGCCTCGGGCCGGTGTCGGTGTTGCAATGGACGGCCTATGGCTCGTCCGCCGGCGACATCGTGAAGGCCGACGAAAAGGAGATCCGCGCTGCGTTGGATATTGCGGTGACGGGGCTTCTCGCCGCCGTCCAGGCCGCCATGCCCGATCTACAAAAGGCCGAGGAGGCCGGCGTCCTCGTGACGAACGGTGGGCTCGGGTTGTTCGACCCCAATGTCGATGCAATGGCGGTGCAATGGAACGCAATGGGGCTCGCGGTCGCCAATGCAGCGAAGCACAAGCTCGTCGGGTTGCTCTCGCACCGCTTGAAGGCCGACGGAATCTACGTCGGTGAGGTCATGGTCCTCGGAACCGTGAAGGGCACCCCGTGGGACAGTGGACAGGCGACCATTGACCCTGCGCAGGTGGCCGAGAAGTTCTGGACGCTGTTCAAGCAACGAACCGAGCCGTTTGCACAAATCGGGTGATTGCCCGCTTCGTCTTCGGCGAGCTCACCTCAGAAGCTGGTGGGCTCGCCCTGCTCGAGGACGCGGAATTGTACGCGGCGGTTCTTCTCGAAGGCTTCGGGCGTCTTGCGCGAGTCCAAGGGATCGTTGGCTCCGAGTCCTTTCGCGACGAGTCGCTCTGAAGAGACGCCCTTCTTCACGAGGTACCTCATGACCGCGCGCGCGCGGGCAAGGCTCAGCGTCTTCGGATTGGGCTCGGTGGCATCGGTATGGGCCTCGACCGCGATGCGCTTGAGCTCGGGGTGCTCCGAGATGACCTTTGCGATTTCGTCGAGCACCGGCTGCGACGCTTTGTTGATGTCGGCGCTGCCTGAAGCGAACTCGATCTTTTGGATGACGGGAATTCCACTTGTCGAGCTGACGATCACCTTCGGGCAGCCATTCGATTTGGGCGGGCCCACAGCGCCAGCCTCCAGCGGACAGGCGTCAATCGGATCCGCAATGCCGTCGCCGTCGCTGTCACGCGTCGAATCGTCGCTCGCCGGGCCCGCGGAGGCTGTTGTGGTCGGGGCCGGTACCGGCTCCGAAATCGATGCAACCTCCGTTGCGCTCGGCACTGGCGGCGATTCCGCGGGCTCCGAGGCCGAGCTGCAGCCGACGCCGAGTGTCGCGACCAAGACCGGCAGGTGCCGCGTGCGCTTTTTGGAGGGCTCACGAAAGACGGCATTGCCGTCCTGGTCGGTGCGGATGCGAACACACGGCGCATGATCGCCGCCGAACAAGAGCGCCAACGCGTGCGCGCGTTTTTCACCGAGGCGGCGCAGGTCCAGGACTTCTTTGTCGCACGTTGGGCAATGCCGCCCGCGCGCGGTCGGGCGCATCCGTTCCCACGGAACGGTGCACGCGGTCGGAACGCGGATTGCGGACATCGTCGCGAGTATATCGGCAGGAGCCCCAGGCCTCGCTCGCCCGCACGAAATCGCCGGATTTGCGTGTCAGGGCGGCGTGACGGGCTGCGCCTCGCTGCTGCTCGAAGCCATCGCCGCGGCCCATGCGGCTCGCGCATCGAAGCCGCGTGCAGCGAAGCGCGGCGCATAATCGCGCTCGACCGCTCGCTCGAGGATTTCGCGGTAGCGCGCGATCGGCATCAGGCCCCAGGCTCGGTCTTCGTCGGGTATCGCGTTGTGTTTCGAGCCGCCCTTCGGCGCGTATCCCTTGTAGATGCGCGCGAACATGCGTGGCAGCTCGCTGGTTACGAGCTTTCGCACGGCGGGCGCGCAGGGCATCTCGAGCAAATGATCGAGCAGCGCCCAACCGAAATCGCGGTGGCGCACCTCGTCGCGTAGGACGCGATCGAGCGTTTTGCGAGCGCTGGGTACGGTGCAGCCCTCGCGTAGAACCTTGAAGAGCGGCACGGCGACCGTCTCACCGAGGCAGAACACGTCGACGCCGGTCCGCGCAATCGAGAGCTCGAGCGGCTCGCCCTCGTTTCGACGGAGCTGGAGGGACTCGCGTGGGATGGGTGCGGTGACGTTTCCGCCGGCCGCGAGCAGTGTTCGGTGGCTCATGCTGGCGTGCGCGAGCTCGTCCTTCACGATGCGAAGGCCGGCGTGGATGAGATCGGGTGAAGCGCCGACCTGGATCAACCAATGCGTCAAATGGTGCGTTATCGCGGCGGAGCGATACTCCGCCTCGACCCGCCGCGCCCACTCTCGCTGAACCTCGCTGCTCGCTTTGGTGCGTCCTGCCATTCGTCTTTACACACCGTCTGGTGGGGCGACGCAGATGGCAGCGTCGCCGCCACAAGCATCGCACGGCGCATTCCAGCACGGATTGTAGACGATGGGGGTGCACGTCGTGTCGCCGTCGCAGGTGTCGGCGGTGCAATCGGCGCTGGGATAACAACCCTCGGCAAACATCACCGCGGGCCCTTCTCCGCAGCCGGGGACGAGCCAACGACAGCTCGTGTCGGCGCTGCAGAGGGACGAGCTCGTGTAGCTCGAGCAGTCCGGTGTTTTGGGCGTACAGGGAGGGGCATCATAGGTCCAATGCGAGGTCTCGTCGTCGAACTCGCAGGTCACTTGAACCAGCGCCGGCCCGCATGCGGTCTCGAGCTCGTAGCTGCAGAAGTCGCTCCACGCGTCGCAGGGCGAGCCCTCTTCCGGCGCGGCCTCGGGACAAGGAACGGGCGGATTGCAGCTCTCGATCTCGGTGTTGTGGACGTTCCAAACACCATTTTCACAGTTCGCGATGAGCTCGTCGCCGCACTCGTTGAACTCGTAGGTGCACTGGATCGCTTCGCCGCAGCTGTCGCCCTCGCCGGGCGCCGTCTCGGGACACTCGGGCGGGGGAGGTGGGTTGCACGTTCCACCCGTCTGCACGCTCCAGGTGAGATCGTCGCCGCACGTCGCCGTCCTTTCGAGCTCACATTCGCCGTCGTAGACGCACTCGAGCCCGGCCTCGTCGCAGCTGGCGCCGGACGACGGTGCTTGCGTCGGACACTCCGTAAAGGGCGGATTCGTGATCTCGCTGTCGCAGCCCGCGATGCCGCCCGCACCTATCGACGCCGTGACCACAAAAGCCGCGCGGAGCGCTCGCTTCTTGTTCTTCTTCGTGCGCGGACTGGGGCTCTTTTGATCCATGATCGCCACTCCATACGCTGGCCCGTTGGGGCACATAAAGCTGCGGGAAAAGCAGGAATGGTGGAGCGACCATCAAGAGCCGTGCCGTCGGCGTGTTGGTCAGAGGCCGAAAAAGAAGTTGCGGATGCCGTCGCCGGCGAAGGCCGGCCATGGGTGGCCACCTTCGTGCTGGCACCACCGCACCGGGTTTTCGCAGCCCTGGTATTCGACACATGGAGATGGCTCGACGGGTGTGCTCGCAGCCCCCGTGCAGCCGTTCGCCGCGAGCCAGTAGTCGCGGCTCGCGATGCCTTGTTCGAGCGGGACCGTCGTGTCGTTCTCGCCGTGGACAATCATCGCCGCGACGGCGTCGCCGCAGTTGGTCCACGGCCCGCCGCCGGCGGCGGACGCGATGGCGCGAAAAGACTCCGGTCGCGAACAGGCGAGCAGGTTGGTGAAGAAGGCACCATTGCTTTGCCCGGCAGCGAAGACGCGCTCCGTGTCGATGCAATGGCTCTGTTCCAAATCGATCAGAATCGCGTCGACCAATGCGATGTCGTCGGTGTTCTCTTCGAGCTCCCACGCGACGCCGCCCGCGGTCGGGTGCAGGTTCGCTTGCGGATAGACGTAAAGCGCCGGCTCCGGCCCCGTGAGGCCATATTGTTGAGCGGCGGCTTCGGACGTGCCGCTGCCGCCGTGAAAGCCCATCAACACGGGGACGGGTGTGAGGCCGTCGAGCGCCGTCGGGACGACGAGCAGATAGGTGCGCTCCTCGCCGTCGACCGTCAGCGATTTCGTCGTCGTCCCGGCGGGCGTCGGCATGCCACATCCCATCGAGCCGCCGCCGGTGCCCGCGCCGCCGCCTCCCGTCGTCGTGGTCGGCTCTTCCGTCGAGCCGCCAGCGCCGCCCGTCGATCCGCCCGAGCCGCCCGTCATTCCCGACGCGCCGGCTCCACCCGTTCCATTGGCGCCGGCGCCGGTCGCGCCTGCTCCTCCGGTGTCGGGGCCGGCGCCGCCGGCTGCACCGGCTCCCGCGCCCGAATCGCCGCAACTCGTCAATGCGGTCGCAAACAGAACCGGGAGAACGAACCTCGCCGAAGACGCGCCACGCTGCCGCTGCTCCATGAACCAACGCTCTCATGCATTGCGCGTCTTGCGATCACCGAAAACTAGCAAAGGGCGTCGTATACGCGTGTCACATAAAAAGGCTCTCTCGCTGGATTGCCTATTTGCCGTCGCTCGCAATTTGAAGTCGCGCGGTGATTCGGTGCGATGAAAGTGATCGCAATGTATCGCGCTCAGAGCGTCGCGAGCACTCGATCGAGGTGGTCGTAGCTCTGACCTGCCCCGTCGGCCATGCCGGTGCCAAGGACCATATCGCGGATTTCCTGTGAGTCGAAGCTCATCACCATCGTCATCGTGGTCTTGCCCTCTTGTTCGACCAACGTCGTGGTGACGATTGCCGGAGGCGGCTGGCCATTGAACATCTCGGTGTGGACGGACCGACTGTCGTTGATTTCTTGATAGGTGCCGGAAAAGGAGAACGAGCTCCCGTCCGGTTGGCCGTAGACGTATTTGAATGTGCCGCCGACCCTCGGGTCGATCTCCACGCTCAATACCTTGCTGCAGTCGCCGCCGAGCCAGCGTTTGAGGAGCTCGGGCTCCGTCATGGCGCGGTGGACAAGGCGCTTCGGCGCGGCGAACGTGCGCGTCATCTTGATCTCGTTCGCGACATCCGTGGACACGGTCAGTTTGCTCATTGGTCTTCTCGTTTCTTGGCTCGCCGTTTGGTGGGTTGTGCTCGCCGCTTCGGGACGTCTCTCTCCTCGGCTTTCAGCTCCTCGAGCACGCCGTCGAGGGCGTCGAAGCTCGCCTCCCAGAAGGCGCGGAAGCCGACGATCCACACGCTCGCTTCGCGCAACGGCGCCGCCTCGAGGTGGCATGGCCGGCGCTGCGCATCGCGGCCGCGCGAGATGAGACCGGCGCGTTCCAGCACCTTCAGGTGCTTCGAGATCGCCGGCTGACTCATCGCAAAGGGCTCGGCGAGCTCCAGCACCGAGGCGTCCCCCGTGGCGAGCCGAGCGAGGATCGCGCGTCGAGTCGGATCGGCGAGCGCAGCGAACGTGGCGTCGAGTTGCATCATTAGTAACCGTCCAGTTCTATAACCAACTGTTTATATTCGACGGTGCGGTTCGTCAAGTGGGCAGCATGGATTGCGCCGTTCGCGGCGTGGTTCGCGGGCCGTTCTCGCGCGTTCGCGGCGTGGTTGGCGGGCCGTTCCCGCGCGTTCGCGGCGTGGTTCGCGGGCCGTTCCCGCGCGTTCGCGGCGTGGTTGGCGGGCCGTTCCCGCGGGTTCGCGGCGTGGTTCGCCACCTCTACGATCCGAAGTCGATGGGTCCAGACTCAACCCACCGACTTCGGATCGACGAACCCGCGGAAAGTGCGGTTCACGGCGGCACAGGAAGGTCGGCGGCCCCGGTTTCTGCGGGTGGCACGATCCGAAAATGGCAGGGTCCAGTCTGGACGCCGGGACTTCGGATCGCGCGGGACCGCAGTGCGGGGTGCGGCGCGCGCGACCGGCGCGCGCGGCTGGCGCGCGGCTCGTGGGGTTGGGGGCACGGCTGTGGGGCTTGGACACGCGGCGCGGGGGACGTAACCGCGGCTCCGACCGTCAGAGCTCGAGTTGTGGCCGTGTCGGGCGCCATAACTTAGGTTCCGCCGGGCGGAGCTCAAGTTGTGGCCGCGTCGGGCGCCATAATCTCGGTTCCGCCCGACAGAGCTCAAGTTGTGGCGGCGTCGAGCGCCATAACTTAGGTTCCGCCGGACGGAGCTCGCGTTGTGGCGCTGTGGTCGTCGGAGCTCGAGTTGTGGCGGCGTGGAGCGCCATAACCTCGGTTCCGCCGGACGAAGCTCGAGTTGTGGCCGCGTCGGGCCGGAGCGTG